>NZ_JAVREV010000001.1:0-667737 GCF_031845565.1 Streptomyces johnsoniae
ATCATCGTTCGACTTGCATGTGTTAAGCACGCCGCCAGCGTTCGTCCTGAGCCAGGATCAAACTCTCCGTGAATGCTTCAAAGAAACAATCCACGCGAGCAATAACCTCGCTGAACTGTAAAACAAAAGACCAAGAAACCATCTCGGCCTACAAAACATTGGCGTTGACTTTTGGCACGCTGTTGAGTTCTCAAGGAACGGACGCTCCGAAGGACGTCTGCTCGTACCGCCTGGTGGGCCGGAGCAGTCAGCTGCTCCCGGCTTCCCGTTGCGGCGGTGTCGTAAACGTACTGGAGCGGAGCGCCTGGACGCAAATCCAGTCGCTCCGCTGCCAGATGACGGTCAGACGTCGACGACGACCGGCATGATCATCGGACGCCGTCGGTAGGTGTCCGAGACCCACTTGCCGACCGTCCGGCGTACCAGTTGCTGGAGTTGGTGGGGCTCGACCACGCCGTCCTGCGCCGAGCGGGCCAGGACCTCGTCGATCTTCGGAATGACAGCGGCGAAGTCGGACTCCTCGATGCCGGAGCCCCTGGTGTGGATGCTCGGGCCACTGACGATCTTGCCCGTGCTGCTGTCCACGACCACGAAGACGGTGATGAAGCCTTCATCTCCCAGGATGCGGCGGTCCTTCAGGCTGGACTCGGTGACGTCGCCCACCGACAGGCCGTCCACGTACACGTAACCGGCCTGGACCTTGCCCGCGATCTTCGCCTTGCCGTCCAGCAGGTCGACGGCCACGCCGTCCTCGGCGATGACAATGCGCTCCGCGGGCACGCCCGTTGCCGCGCCAAGCTCCGCGTTGGCGCGCAGGTGACGCCACTCCCCGTGGACGGGCATCAGGTTCTTCGGGCGGCAGATGTTGTAGAAGTACAGCAGCTCGCCCGCCGAGGCGTGGCCGGACACGTGCACCTTGGCGTTGCCCTTGTGGATGACGTTGGCGCCCCACCGGGTCAGGCCGTTGATCACGCGGTAGACCGCGTTCTCGTTGCCGGGGATCAGCGAGGACGCCAGGATGACCGTGTCGCCCTCGACGATCCGGATCTGGTGGTCGCGGTTGGCCATCCGGGACAGGGCGGCCATCGGCTCGCCCTGGGAGCCGGTGCAGACAAGGACGACTTCCCGGTCCGCAAGGTCGTCGAGCACCTTCACGTCGACCACGAGACCGGCGGGCACACGCAGGTAGCCGAGGTCCCGGGCGATGCCCATGTTGCGGACCATGGAGCGGCCGACGAACGCGATCCGGCGGCCGTGCTCGTACGCGGCGTCCACGATCTGCTGGATGCGGTGCACGTGGCTGGCGAAGCTGGCCACGATGATCCGCTTCTCGGCCCGCGCGAAGACCTGGCGCAGCACGCCGGAGATCTCCCGCTCCGGAGGAACGAAGCCCGGTACTTCGGCGTTCGTCGAGTCGGAGAGCAGCAGGTCGATGCCCTCCTCCCCGAGGCGCGCGAAAGCGCGCAGGTCGGTGAGGCGGCCGTCGAGCGGCAGCTGGTCCATCTTGAAGTCCCCGGTGTGCACGGCCATGCCGGCCGGGGTGCGGATCGCCACGGCGAGCGCGTCGGGGATGGAGTGGTTGACCGAGACGAACTCGCAGTCGAAGGGGCCGATCCGCTCGCGGTGGCCCTCGCGCACCTCCAGCGTGTAGGGGCGGATGCGGTGCTCCTGGAGCTTCGCTTCGAGCAGGGCGAGCGTCAGCTTGGAGCCGATCAGCGGAATGTCCGGCTTCTCGCGGAGCAGGTAGGGCACGCCACCGATGTGGTCCTCGTGGCCGTGCGTCAGCACGATGCCGTCGATGTCGTCGAGACGGTCCCTGATGGAGCTGAAATCCGGCAGGATCAGGTCGATCCCGGGCTGCTCCTGTTCGGGAAAGAGCACGCCGCAGTCGACGACGAGCAGCCGTCCGCCGTATTCGAAGATGGTCATGTTGCGGCCGATCTCGCCGAGGCCGCCGAGCGGGGTAACGCGCAGGCCACCCTCAGGAAGCTTCGGCGGCGCGCCGAGTTCTGGGTGCGGATGACTCAAGAGACTCTCCTGACCACGCGCGCCACATGCCTCGATCCGGGCAGCATGGCGCGCGTGTCTCTGTGCATTGGTCGGTATTCAGTTATCACCCTCGACGCGGTGGGCCGCGTCGAACAGGCAACGTTTTTGTTCTTAGATTTGTACCCCACCGGCCGTCAGATCCCGCTTGAGCTGATCGGTTTCCTCCGGGGTGAGACCGACCAGCGGGAGACGGAGCGGGCCGCCGGGCAGACCGAGCAAACCGAGCGCGGCCTTGGAGGTGATCACACCCTGTGTGCGGAACATGCCGGTGAACACCGGCAGCAGCTTCTGGTGGATCTCGGTGGCCTTGGCGACGTCGCCGCCGGCGTGCGCGTCCACGAGGGCCCGCAACTCGGGCGTGACGACGTGGCCGACGACGGAGACGAAACCCACCGCGCCAACGGACAGCAGCGGCAGGTTGAGCATGTCGTCGCCCGAGTACCAGGCGAGGCCGGTGGTCGCGATGGCCCAGCTGGCACGGCCCAGGTCGCCCTTGGCGTCCTTGTTCGCGACGATGCGCGGGTGCTCGGCGAGCCTGACCATGGTCTCGGTGTTGATCGGGACGCCGGTGCGGCCCGGGATGTCGTAGAGCATCACGGGCAGTGCGGTGGCGTCGGCGATGGCGGTGAAGTGCCGCAGGAGACCTTCCTGCGGGGGCTTGTTGTAGTACGGCGTGACCGTGAGGAGCCCGTGGGCGCCGGCCTCCTCGGCGGCGCGGGCCAGCTCGATGCTGTGCCGCGTGTCGTTCGTGCCGACGCCCGCGACGACGTGGGCGCGGTCGCCCACGGCTTCCACGACGGCGCGCACCAGCCGGGTTTTCTCCACATCGCTGGTGGTCGGGGACTCACCGGTGGTGCCGTTGACGATGAGGCCGTCATTGCCGGCATCCACCAGGTGGGCGGCGAGGCGCTGGGCGCCTTCGACGTCGAGCGAGCCATCCGCCGCGAACGGCGACACCATGGCGGTCAGGACCCGTCCGAAGGGGGTCTGCGGTGTGGAGGTCGGAGCCATAGGTTCCACGCTACTCGCAGCTCAGCGTGCGCGCGCCCATCGGGGCGCTCAACCGGTGGAGCCCGGCACTGCCTGCTCGGGGGTTCAGACAGTGCCGGGTCCGTTCATTCACCCTAAATGAACTTCGCGAAATGTCGCAATACGGACACCTCGCTCGGGCTGGGCCCGGCGGCTCGTCCGCTACGGCGCGACCCGGCCGTTCGCATTGAACGCGGCGTGCGTCAGCGGCATCAGGCGCGCCCACTCCTCCTCCATCCGCTCGCCCACCATCTCGATCTCCCGCTGCGGGAACGAGGGCACCGCCGCCCGCTCGTCCTGGGTGCGCAAGCCGAGAAAGTGCATCAGCGAGCGGGCGTTGCACGTCGCGTACATCGAGGAGAAGAGACCGACCGGCAGGACCGCGCGCGCGACCTCCCGGGCGACACCGGCGGCCAGCAGCTCCCGGTAGGCGGCGTAGCCCTGCCGGTACGACTCCTCCATGACCTTGCCGACCAGCGCGTGCTGCTCCGCCGTCCCCGGCACGAACTCGTACTTGCCCGGGCGGCCCTGCTGCACGAGCTTGCGGTCCTCGCCCGGGAGGTAGAACTCGGGGTCGAGCTGCCGGTAGCGCCCCGACTCCTCGTTGTACGACCAGCCGACCCGGTGCCGGTGGAACTCGCGGAAGACGAAGATCGGCGCACGGACGAGGAAGGTCATCGAATTGTGCTCGAACGGGCTCCCGTGCCGGTCGCGCATCAGGAAGTTGATCAGCCCTTTGGAACGCGCCGGGTCCTTGCCGATCTCCTCCAGGGACTGCTCCCCCGCCGTCGAGACGCGGGCGGCGAACAGCACGTCCGCGTCAGAAGCGCTGTGTTTGACCAGCTCAACGGTGATGTCGCTACGAAATGTCGGCGTCTCGGTCACCGGGAATCCTTCCAGGTGCAGGGCGGTGGACGAAGCGGCTCCACCCTACGGCCAGGCACTGACACCCCCGTCCGGCGGGCCGGGCAAAACGGGCTCCGGCCCATGAGTCGGATTGTTCGGCTGATAAACTTGACTTTGAGCCAATCGGGGGAGGAGAGCCCGCATGACGTATCACGACGACTTCCGGAGCAATGTCGCCGTACCGCGCGGCCGGCCCTCCGTCGCCCGGCTTCTCGGCGGCGCCCTCGTCGGCCTTGTCGCGATATCCGGGCTCATAGGTGCGCTGCTGCTCGCCCGCCCCGCCCTCGACGTGGAACACCGGCCCGTTCCCGAGGCACCGGAGGCGGCCGAAGGTCACTGACCACGGTAGCCTCACCGTTCACAGCACCGTCCCCCCGTGATGCCGCCTGTGATACGAACGAGGACCCAGCCGTGCCCCTGACCTTTCTCGCGGCCGACCACGACTCCGCGGGCCACGCGCCCGAGGAAGCGCTGCCGCACGCCGAGCAGGACCAATGGCGCCGCCCGTACCGCCCGGGCCCCTGGCGCGTCGCCGCCGCCGCGGTGACGCTGCTCATCGCCGCCTACATGCTCATCTCGGCCATGATCATCATCATGGCCGGTTCCCCGGCCGGCGCCGGGGCCACGCTCGGGGCCGCGGTGGCGGCCATCGCGTTCGCTCTGCGCCTGCTGCGCATGGGCATCTGGGTCAGCACGCACGGGCTGCGCCGCGTCGGGCTGCTGCGCACGCGAACGCTGCGGTGGCGCGAGATCACCCGCGTGAGCACCGTCCAGCAGCCCGTGAAGTGGCTCGGGACCCCGCGCAGCGTTCAGGGCCAGGCCCTGCTCATCGAACGGCGCCGCGGCGAGCCCCTGCGCACGCTGCTGACCGACCACAACGCCGACTTCCTGGCCAGGCCCGAGGCGTTCAACCGGGCCGCCGACGTGCTGGAGGCGTGGGCCGCCGAGCACCACTAGGCGCGGCGGGCCGTCGCGGCGGCCTGTCAGTCGCGGGCCGCGGCGGACCGCCGGCCGGCGTGCAGCCCGATGGCGTGCTGCATCGCCTTGCGGGCGCGCGGGGTGTCCCGCGCGTCGTGATAGGCCACCGCCAGCCGGAACCAGCACCGCCAGTCCTCCGGCCGCGCCTCGGTCTCCGCCCGCCGCGCCGCGAAGACCGCGTCCGCCGCGGCGGGGTCGATACGCCCGCTCGGCGTCCGCGCCAGATCGTCCGCCGGCAGGCCGCCCTCGGCCTCCAGGGCGCGGGCCAGCCGGTTCGCGCCGAGCACGAACCGCAGGCTCCGCCACAGGAACCACACCCCGAGCAGCGGCAGCACCAGCACCGCCGCGCCCAGCGGCACCGTCACCCAGGTGCCCTCGCGCATCAGCAGCACCCCGCGGTGCCCGACCAGGCCGAAGTAGACGACCAGAACGGTGCACAGCCCGAACAGCACCAGCCTGTCGCGCACGGCTAGCCGTCCAGCTCCATGAAGTGCTCCAGGCCGAACGTGAGGCCCGGCACGCCACCGACCCGCCGCACGCCGAGCAGCACGCCCGGCATGAACGAGCCGCGGTTCATCGAGTCGTGCCGCAGGGTGAAGATCTCGCCCTCGTCGCCGAACAGCACCTCCTGGTGCGCGACCAGGCCCCGCAGCCGCACCGCGTGCACGGGCACCCCCTCGACGTCCGCGCCGCGGGCCCCGGCCAGGGACGCGCTGGTCGCGTCGGGCTGCGCGGCCAGGCCGGCCTCCCGCCGGGCGCCGGCGATCAGCTGGGCGGTGCGCACCGCCGTGCCGCTCGGCGCGTCGGCCTTGTCCGGGTGATGCAGCTCGACGATCTCCACGGACTCGAAGAAACGGGCCGCCTGCTGGGCGAACCGCATCGTGAGCACCGCGCCGATGCCGAAGTTCGGCGCGATCAGGACGCCGGTGCCCGGCGAATCGGCGAGCCAGCCGTTCAGCTCGTCGAGGCGCTCGGACGTCCACCCGGTGGTGCCGACGACACCGTGGATGCCGTGGCGCGCGCAGAACTCCAGATTGCCCATCACCGCGTCGGGGTGCGTCAGCTCGACCGCCACCTCGGCGCCCGCGTCGACCAGCTCCGTCAGCGCGTCACCGCGGCCGATGGCCGCGACCAGCTCCATGTCCTCGGCCTCGGCGACCGCGCGGACGGCCTCTGCTCCCATGCGTCCGCGGGCGCCGATCACGGCCACGCGCAGCTTCTTCATCCTGCTTGCTCCTGGATCTGGTTCAGGCAACGGCGTCCGGCAGGCCCGCGGCCTGCCGGTCGTCCAGCGGGCCGATGACGGACAGCGAGGGCCGGTGGCCGAGCACCTCGCGGGCGACCTGGTGGACGTCGTCGGGGGTGACCGCGGAGATCCGGTCGAGCAGCTCGTCCACGGAGAGCTGCCCGCCCCAGCACACCTCGCTCTTGCCCAGGCGGTGCATCAGCGAGCCGGTGTCCTCAAGCCCCAGCACGGTCGACCCGGCCAGCTGGCCGATGGCACGGCGCGTCTCATCGTCGCCGAGGCCGTGCCGCGCCACGTCGGCGAGCTGCTCGCGGCAGATCTTCAGCACGTCGCCCAGCCGGTCGGGGCGGCAGCCGGCGTAGACGCCGAAGATGCCGCAGTCGGCGTAGCCGGAGGTGTGCGTGTAGACGTTGTACGCCAGGCCGCGCTTCTCACGGATCTCCTGGAAGAGGCGGGAACTCATCCCGCCGCCCAGCGCCGCGGACAGCACGCCGAGCGCCCAGCGCCGCTCGTCGTGCCGGGAGACGCCGGGCATGCCGAGCACGAGGTGGGCCTGCTCCGTCGGCCGCTCCTGCACCTCGACGCGACCCGCGGCCCTGATGCCGCGCCGCCCGGTGCGGTGCGGCGCGGGCCCGGCCGTCGTGCCGTTCAGCGCGCCCGCCGTCTCGAAGGCGGTGCGCACCTGGTCGACGACGGCGGCATGGTCCAGATTGCCCGCGGCGGTGACGACCAGCCGGGTCGGCTCGTAGTGGCGCCGGTAGAAACGGGCGATGCGGTCCCGCGTCAGCGCGTTGACCGTGTCGACCGTGCCCAGCACCGGGCGGCCCAGTGGGCTGTCGCCGAGCAGCGTCCGGGCGAAGAGGTCGTGCACACCGTCACTCGGGTCGTCCTCCGTCATCGCGATCTCTTCGAGGATGACGTCGCGCTCCGCCTCGACCTCCTCCGGCGCGATCACCGAGCCGGTGAGCATGTCGCACACGACGTCGATGGCCAGCGGCAGGTCGGTGTCGAGCACCCGCGCGTAGTAGCAGGTGAACTCCTTGGTGGTGAAGGCGTTCATCTCGCCGCCGACCGCGTCGATGGCCGAGGAGATGTCCAGGGCGGTACGCCGTTCGGTGCCCTTGAACAACAGATGTTCGAGGTAGTGGGTGGCTCCGTTGAGCGCCGGCGTCTCGTCGCGCGAGCCGACGCCCGCCCAGATGCCGAACGTGACGGACCTGACCGAGGGAACAGCCTCGGTCACGATCCGCAGGCCCCCGGGGAGTACGGTCTTGCGAACGGTGCCCGCGCCCGGCTCCGCGCGCCGCGGACGGGGCACGGCCCGCCCCACCGGAGCGGTGGGGCGGGCCGTCGAACGGGGGGTGCGCCTCACTGGTCGGCGGTGTCCTTCCCGGCCTCGTCGGCGCCCTCGGCCGTGGCGTCGGCGGACTCCTCCTCCAGGACGGGGATCAGGGAGAGCTTCCCGCGCTGGTCGATCTCGGCGATCTCGACCTGCACCTTCTGGCCGACGCCCAGCACGTCGTCCACGTTCTCCACGCGCTTGCCGCCGGCCAGCTTGCGGATCTGCGAGATGTGCAGCAGACCGTCCTTGCCCGGGAGCAGCGAGACGAACGCGCCGAACGTCGTCGTCTTGACCACCGTGCCCAGGTAACGCTCACCGACCTCGGGCATCGTCGGGTTGGCGATGCCGTTGATCGTGGTGCGGGCGGCCTCGGCGGCCGGGCCGTCGGCCGCGCCGATGTAGATCGTGCCGTCGTCCTCGATGGTGATGTCGGCGCCGGTGTCCTCCTGGATCTGGTTGATCATCTTGCCCTTGGGGCCGATGACCTCGCCGATCTTGTCCACCGGGATCTTGACGGTGATGATGCGCGGCGCGTTCGGCGACATCTCGTCCGGAACGTCGATGGCCTCGCTCATCACGTCGAGGATGTGCAGCCGGGCGTCCCTGGCCTGCTTCAGCGCGGCGGCGAGCACCGAGGCCGGGATGCCGTCCAGCTTGGTGTCGAGCTGGAGCGCGGTGACGAACTGGCGGGTGCCGGCGACCTTGAAGTCCATGTCGCCGTAGGCGTCCTCCGTACCGAGGATGTCGGTGAGGGTGACGTAGTGGGTCTCCCCCTCGATCTCCTGGGAGATCAGGCCCATCGCGATGCCCGCGACCGGGGCCTTCAGCGGCACGCCCGCGTTCAGCAGCGACATGGTGGAGGCGCAGACGGAGCCCATGGAGGTCGAGCCGTTGGACCCGAGGGCCTCGGAGACCTGCCTGATGGCGTACGGGAACTCCTCGCGCGTCGGCAGCACCGGGACCAGGGCCCGCTCGGCGAGCGCGCCGTGGCCGATCTCGCGGCGCTTCGGGGAACCGACGCGGCCGGTCTCACCGGTGGAGTAGGGCGGGAAGTTGTAGTTGTGCATGTAGCGCTTGCGGGTCACCGGCGAAAGGGTGTCCAGCTGCTGCTCCATGCGCAGCATGTTGAGCGTGGTGACGCCGAGGATCTGCGTCTCGCCGCGCTCGAACAGCGCGGAGCCGTGCACCCGCGGGATCGCCTCGACCTCGGCGGCCAGCGTGCGGATGTCGGTGACACCGCGGCCGTCGATGCGGACCTTGTCGCGGATGACGCGCTCGCGCACCAGCGCCTTGGTCAGCGCGCGGTAGGCGGCGGAGATCTCCTTCTCGCGCCCGTCGAACTGCGGCAGCAGCTTCTCGGCGGCCACCGTCTTGATGCGGTCCAGCTCCGTCTCGCGCTCCTGCTTGCCCGCGATGGTCAGCGCCTGCGCCAGCTCGTCGCGCACGGCGGCGGACAGGGACTCCAGCACGTCGTCCTGGAAGTCGAGGAAGACGGGGAACTCGCCGGTCGGCTTGGCCGCCTTGGCGGCGAGGTCGGACTGCGCCCGGCACAGGACCTTGATGAACGGCTTCGCGGCATCGAGGCCGGCGGCGACGACCTCTTCGGTCGGCGCCTGGGCGCCGCCCTTGACCAGCTCGATCGTCTTCTCGGTCGCCTCGGCCTCGACCATCATGATCGCGACATCGCCGTCGGCCAGGACACGGCCGGCGACGACCATGTCGAAGACGGCCTCCTCCAGCTCCGTGTGCGTGGGGAACGCCACCCACTGGCCGCGGATGAGGGCGACGCGGGTGCCGCCGATGGGGCCGGAGAACGGCAGGCCCGCCAGCTGCGTCGAGCAGGAGGCGGCGTTGATGGCGACCACGTCGTACAGGTGGTCGGGGTTGAGCGCCATGATCGTCTCGACGATCTGGATCTCGTTCCGCAGGCCCTTCTTGAACGAGGGGCGCAGCGGGCGGTCGATCAGGCGGCAGGTGAGGATAGCGTCCTCGGAGGGGCGTCCCTCGCGCCGGAAGAAGGAGCCGGGAATCTTCCCGGCCGCGTACATCCGCTCCTCGACGTCGACGGTGAGCGGGAAGAAGTCGAGTTGGTCCTTCGGGTTCTTCGAGGCGGTGGTGGCCGACAGCACCATGGTGTCGTCGTCCAGGTAGGCCACGGCGGACCCGGCGGCCTGCCTGGCCAGCCGGCCGGTCTCGAAGCGGATCGTGCGGGTGCCGAAGCTGCCGTTGTCGATGACGGCCTCGGCGTAGTGGGTCTCGTTCTCCACCTTGGAAAGTCTCCTCTTCTGCACCCCGTCCTGGGGGCGGGGCGGCGGGGTGGAGCACCTCCAGACGGGCCGGCCATCGATCGAAGCTCCCGGGACAGCAGCCCGGGGGCCACTACCGAGGACCGGCGACGGTGAGAAGGCACTCCGCCTCGTGCATACGTCGTGGTTTCTCTGTTATGTCGTTGAGGACCAGCCTACAAAGGCGGGCGGTCCCCGGCGCGGTTTCCGTCCGTGACGGACCGGATACGGCGAAGGGAGCGGCCCCGGTTGAGGTGACCGCTCCCTTGTCGGCGTCTTACCTGGCGCCCGCGGCGCCGCGGCGGATACCGAGCCGTTCCACCAGGGTCCGGAAGCGCTGGATGTCCTTGCGCGCCAGGTACTGCAGCAGGCGGCGGCGCTGGCCGACCAGGAGCAGCAGGCCCCGGCGGGAGTGGTGGTCGTGCTTGTGGGTCTTCAGGTGCTCGGTGAGGTCCGAGATGCGGCGCGAGAGCAGCGCCACCTGGACCTCGGGGGAGCCGGTGTCGCCGTCCTTCGTGGCGAACTCGGCAATGATCTTCTGCTTCGTGGCGGCGTCGAGTGACGACACACGTGCTCCTTGGTGGTGTCCGATGTAGCCACCGAGTGCCCCTGGGCCGATCCGCAGGGGAGCTTCCGGAACTCGGGAGGCGGGGCCCGCTGAGCGCTTCCTCCAGAAGACTCCGGGGGCGCGTACGCAAACGGCCGGTAAGCAGGCTACAACAGGATGGCGAGCTGAGCACACTCGGAGGGCATCAGCCGCTGGTCAGTCCTCTGGCCTCGCCGTACAACTCCAGCACCGCGAGGCACAGCGGTATCAGGGACAACAATACGGCCCCTTCGGTGAGATCGAGCACCCGGCCCCAGAACGGGGTCAGCCCGGCACGCGGCACGACCAGGGCGATCGTCGCCAGCACCGCCGCCGCGGCGGTGAGGGCCGCGGCCAGCCAGACGGTGCGCAGATCGGGCGAGCCGCCGTCGGCCGCGGACGTGGTGTCCGCCGCGACCCCGACGACGAGCAGCCCGAGGGAGACGAGCCCGGCCGAGAGCAGCACCGCGACCTGGACCGCGTACCGGAAGAGGCGGGCGCGCGTGAGCAGGGCCACACCGGTGGCCAGCGCGAGCAGCCGGCCCCAGCCGCTTCCCGAGAAGCCGAGCGTGCCGACGGACACGGTGGCCAGTACGGCGCAGCCGCCGGTGAGGCCGAGGAGCAGCTGGTGGCCGCGGCGGGCCTGCGCGGCGATGCGTTCGATGTCGACGGGCGGGGCCGGGGTCTGGGGCTGCTCCGGGTCGGTGGTGTCGTAGCCGGGGCGCGGGGCGGTGTAGCCGATGGGAAGCCGCACCAGGCTCGCCGACAGCGCGGGCAGGAAGCCCAGCGCGCCGAGGGCGACGGGCGCACAGACGGCCGCCGTGTGCACCGGGTCCGCCTCGGTGAGGATGGCGCCGAACGTCGCGAGCGTGCCGAACGTCGCCGCGCAGGCGCTCGCGGCGAACCAGCCCGCGGTCTGGGGCATGGCCGCGATCAGCACGACGGACACCAGCAGGGCGGCGACGCAGCCGAGCAGCAGTTCCAGGCGGCCCACCCCGTGGCCGGCGTCGAGCGGCAGCACGCCGGTGCCCGCGACGAGGGCGTGCGGCAGAGCGGCGAGGCCGAACGTCACGGCGGCCGCGTGGTCGTCGTAGACGCGGGCGCGGACGGCGGCGAAGGCGGCGAGGAGCACGGCGAGGATGCCCGCGATGACGCCGGGCAGGCCGTGCATCTCGTGCCGTTCCGGCTCGCCGAACCACAGGACGACGGCGACGAGCGCGCCGAGGCAGCCGGCGGCGGTGAGGCCCGCGAGCCGCAGCATGCGGTCCTGCCAGAGCCGCCGGTCGCCGGCGACGGCATCGGCGACCGCGTCGGTCACGTCGTCGTGGACCGGCGGCGGCAGGGAGTCGGCGAACGGGCGCAGGGCCAGCACCTCGCCGTCCAGCACGCGCTGCCCCGCCAGGGTGCGCGCGCCGTCGAGCACCGTGCCGTCGCGGCGGACGAGGTGGTAGCCGACGGGGGTGCCCGGGTCGGGGGTGAGGCCGGTGAGGTGCAGGATCTCCGGGTACAGCTCGGCGAGCGGGAAGTCCTCCGGCAGCGCCATGTCGGTACGGCTGTTGGGCGCGGCGATGGTGACACGGCAGAAGCCGACGGTCGCGGTCGTGCTCACGGTGTTGCTCCCCTCCCCTTGTGCACGGACTGCGGCGGACACCCTACCCGGAGTGCTGTCGGTGGTGCCCACTAGGATCGACAATGCGTCACCACACCGTGGCCGGGGGGTTGTTGAAATGAGCCAGATCGTCGTCAAACGTCCGCCGAGGGCTCTGCCGGAGCCCGCGGCCGGGGAGGCCGTGGAGCTGCTCTCGCCGCCCGAGCTGCCCAAGGGGCAGCAGGAGGGCGTGCTGATGCAGGTCGTGCCGATGCTCGGCATGGGCTCCTCGGTGGTCTTCTTCTTCATGCCGAACGCGCATCCCTTCATGCGCATCATGGGGATGCTGATGCTGGTGTCGACGGCCGCCATGGTCATCGCCATGATCGTCAGATTCCGGCGGGGCACGCAGGGACAGATGGCCCAACTGCGGCGGGACTACCTGAAGTACCTGTCGCGGACCCGGCGGGCGGTGCGGGAGACGGCGCGGCGGCAGCGGGACGCCCAGCACTATCTGCATCCGGCGCCCGAGCAGTTGTGGTCCCTCGTCGCGGAGGGCAGCCGGGTGTGGGAGCGGCGGCCGGGCGAGGCGGACTTCGGGCAGGTGCGCATCGGGCTCGGCGAGCATCAGCTGGCCACGCCGCTGGTGGCGCCGCGGACCGCGCCCGTCGAGGAGCTGGAGCCGCTGACCGCCGGGGCGATGCGGAGGTTCCTCGACACCCACAGCACGGTGCACGGGCTGCCGATGGCCGTCTCGCTGCGGAGTTTCTACCGGCTGGTGCTGCACGGCGACGCGGAGACGGCGCGCGGCGTGGCCCGCGCGCTGGTGGGGTCGCTGACGTCGCTGCACTCGCCGGAGGACATGACGCTCGCCGTGGTGACCTCGGCGGAGTCGGCGGGGCACTGGGAGTGGACGAAGTGGCTGCCCCATGCGCAGCTTCCGTCCCTGGACGGGGCGGGCACGCGGCGGCTGTTCGGGGGCAGCGTTCCCGCTGTGGAGCAGGAGCTGTCGGGACGGCTCGCGGGGCGGGGGCGCTTCTCGCCGGGCGGCAAGCCGGTGCTCGACCAGCCGCACGTGGTGCTCCTCGTCGACGGGGACCGGATTCCGCCGCATTCGGCCTTCGCCGCCGCGGAGGGGCTCCAGGGGGTGACGATCGTCGAGATCGCGCCGGGCGAGCGGGACGCGGGCCGGGGCGGGCTTTCCGTGCGGTGCCTGCCCGGGAGCCTGCGGCTTGAGGCGCAGGGCGGCTCGGTGTTCGACGGCGAGCCGGACGTGCTGTCCCCCGAGGCGGCGGAGGCGCTGGCGCGGCAGCTGGCCCCGCTGCGGCTGAGCACGGCCGCGGACGAGGAGGAGCCGCTGCTGGCCGAGCTGGACTTCGCCGAGCTGCTCGGCCTCGGCGATCCCGCGTCGGTCGACGTCTCCAGGACGTGGCGCCCGCGGTCGGCGGGCGAGCGGCTGCGGGTGCCGATCGGGGTGGACGAGGAGGGCCAGCCGGTCATGCTGGACCTCAAGGAGGCCGCGCAGGAGGGCATGGGCCCGCACGGCCTGTGCGTGGGGGCGACGGGCTCGGGCAAGTCGGAGCTGCTGCGGACGCTGGTGCTCGGCCTCGCGGTCACCCACACCTCCCAGACGCTGAACTTTGTGCTGGCCGACTTCAAGGGCGGCGCGACGTTCACGGGCATGGCCGGGCTGCCGCACGTCTCCGCGGTCATCACGAATCTGGCGGACGACCTGACGCAGGTCGACCGCATGGGTGACTCGATCCGCGGCGAGCTACAGCGGCGGCAGGAGCTGCTGCGGGCGGCGGGCAACTATGCCAATCTGCACGACTACGAGCGCGCCAGGGCGGCCGGCGCGCTGCTGGAGCCGCTGGCCTCGCTCGTCCTGGTCATCGACGAGTTCAGCGAGCTGCTGACGGCGAAGCCCGACTTCATCGACATGTTCATCCAGATCGGCCGCATCGGCCGGTCGCTGGGCGTGCATCTGCTGCTGGCCTCGCAGCGGCTGGAGGAGGGCCGGCTGAAGGGCCTGGACACCTATCTGTCGTACCGGATCGGTCTGCGTACCTTCTCCGCCGCCGAGTCGAGGACCGCCATCGGCGTTCCGGACGCATACCACCTGCCGCAGGTGCCCGGCTCCGGCCTGCTGAAGACGGGGACGGAGCAGATGACGCGCTTCAAGGCGGCGTACGTCTCCGGCGCCTACCGGAAGCCGTCGACGAGGACCGCGTCCTCGGGCCCGCGCCCGCTGCGCCGCAGGCCGGTCGTGTTCACGGCGGCACCGGTCGCCGTGCAGTACGACGAGCCCGAGGCACCCGCGGGCCGGGCGGACCCGGCGCAGCCTGCGGGCGACGACCCGCTGGCCGACTCGGTGCTCGACGTGATCGTCCGCCGGCTCGAGGGGCAGGGCCCGGCCGCCCACCAGGTGTGGTTGCCGCCGCTGGACTCCGCCGTGCCGCTCGACACGCTGTTCCCCGAGCTGCGGGTCGTGGAGGGGCGAGGCCTCCAGGCGGCGGGCGGGACGGGCGGGTTGAATGTCCCGCTCGGCGTAGTGGACAAGCCCTTCGAGCAGCGCAGGGAGACCTTCGTCCGCGACTTCTCCGGGGCAGGGGGCCACATGCTGATCGTCGGCGGCCCGCAGTCCGGCAAGTCCACGCTGCTGCGCACGCTGATCACCTCGTTCGCGCTGACGCACACGCCGCGGGAAGTGCAGTTCTACGGGCTCGACTTCGGCGGTGGCGGCCTCACGGCGGTCGCCGGTCTCCCGCACGTCGGCGGTGTGGCCTCGCGCCTGGACCCGGACCGGGTGCGGCGGGCCGTCTCCGAGGTGGCGGGCGTGCTGGCCCGGCGCGAGGAGCTGTTCCGCCGGGAAGGCATCGACTCGATCGCGACCTACCGCCGCATGCGGAACGCGGGGCAACTGCCGGAAGAAGCCTGGGGCGACGTGTTCCTGCTGATCGACGGGTGGGCCACGTTCAAGCAGGACTACGACATGACGCTGGAGCCGGTCATCACCGACATCGCGTCGCGCGGCCTCGGCTACGGAGTCCACCTGATCGTGACGGCCTCCCGGTACATGGAGATGCGCCCGGCGCTGAAGGACCAGCTGACGAACCGGGTGGAGATGCGCCTCGGCGACACACTGGACTCGGACTTCGACCGCAAGGTGGCAGCGGCCATCCCCCCGGGGGCACCGGGGCGCGGGCAGACGCCCGACAAGATGCACTGGATGGCGGCACTCCCCCGGGTGGACGGAGTGACCCGTACCGAGGACCTCGCGGAGGGCACGGCCGCTCTGGTCGAGTCCGTCCGCACCGCGTGGCACGGCGCCCGGGCACCGGTCATCCGCATGCTCCCGGAGCGGCTGCCTGCCGACGAGCTGCCCAAGGGCTTCGAGCGCCCCGAGTCCGGGATCGCCGTGGGACTCGGCGAGACCGACCTGGAGCCGGTGTTCATCAACTTCGAACGGGACCCGTTCCTGCTGATCATCGGCGAGAGCGAGTCCGGCAAGTCCGCGGCGCTGCGGCTGATCATGCGCAAGCTTTCGGAGCGCTATTCGCCGGACGACGTGCGGTTCATCGTCACCGACTACCGTCGGGCACTGATGGCGGCCGCGCCCGAGGAGTTCATCGCGAGCTATTCGACGACGGAAGCCCGGCTGACGCAGGACATCGTCTCGCTGAACAAGATTTTCGAGAAGCGGGCACCGAAGGAAGACATCAGCATGGAGGAGCTGCGCTCGCGGAAGTGGTGGAAGGGCCCGCGGCTCTTCGTCATCGTCGACGACTACGACCTGGTCGCCACGGGCAACAGGAACCCGCTGAGCCACCTGACGGACCACCTGCCGTACGCCAGGGACGTCGGCGTCAATTTCATCATCGCGCGCGGTACAGCCGGCATTTCGCGCGCCATGTTCGAACCGTTCGTGCAGCGCCTGCGGGAGCTGGGCGGGCAGGGCCTGATTCTGTCGGGCGACCCGAAGGAAGGCGAAATCTTCCCCTCGGTTCGCGCCCGCACCCTCCCACCCGGCCGAGCACAGTTCGCCTCCCGCCGCCGGGGCAGGCCACTGGTCCAGCTGGGTTGGCTGCCCGAGGAGTAACCGCACATGCGAACGGGGTGTGTGACCGGCCGCAGGCCGGTCACACACCCCGTGGCACGGATGCGGTGCCGTCGCGGGTCAGGTACCCATGCGGTTGGCGTTGCGGAGGTCCACGGCCCGGTAGTTCATACCCGCCGTGTCCAGCGCGTTGCCGGTCATGCCCAGGACGACGCGCAGCTTGTCCAGCTCTTCGGAGAAAACCCGCATGTTCGCGTCGAAGGCAGTGGCTGCCTCGCCGGACCATCCCGCCGCGGCCCAGCTGAGAGCCGCCCGCAGGGCCTCCAGACGATCGAGAAGCTGCCGCTCCTCGGCGGTAAGCCCTTCGGACCCGCCGCTGAGCGCCGCGTAACTGAGACTGAAGTCAGCCATGGTCTATCCCCTTTCCGTATGCGACACGTGTCCGACGGGCGTTACGCAAGATGGTCAAAGCCGCGGGAGGACATGTCCCCCAAGCCCGAGTGGGCGCGCTGCATTTCCGCGATCTGCTCCTGCTCCTGCTGCGAGAAGTCGTCGCGGCTCATCCGGACCAGCTCGCGCAGGTTCTCCAGCGCCCTGATCAGCCGGTCCAGGTTGAAGTTGGCCTCGGTCTGCCCGGAGGCGAACTGCCCGGCCGCCTCACCGGTCCACCCCGCGGCCACCTGGTCGGTCGCCGACGAGAGCTTCGTCCGGCTCTGGTTGAGCAGCCCGACCTCCTGGTCGAGCGAATTGAGCAGCTCCCGGATGGTTTCTTCACTCTGCCGCAAATCGCTGTTCGGCATCGCTTCAGACATTCAGACCCTCCCCTTGTGATTGCTTTCCCGTACTGACTAGGCCGTACGGCGCCGGCGGTTGACCACTACCGCTGCCGCGACACCGCCCAGGATCACCACACCGACGACGCCGGCCATGACCAGCGGCCCCGAACCCCCGCCATCACCATCGGCCATATTCTCCGCCGCCTCATCAGGCCCCCCCGAACCAGCCTCGCCGGATTCCCCGGAACCCTCCCCCTCCGACCCCGTTTCCGGCTCCGGCTCCGGCGCGGGCGACACCGGAGGGTCGAGTGAGGCCTCGTACTCCTCGAACAGCGGGTTGACATCCGGCTCCCCCGGCTCCCCCTCGCCATCGAGAATCACCCGATCCGGCCGCACCATGCCGTACCCGACATAGTCGTCCCGACCCCCCTCAGGCCCATCCGCGGTCTCCAACATCGCCCGCAACACCTGATTCTTCGTCCAGTCAGGGTGCGCCGACCAGATGAGAGCGGCAGAAGCAGACGCAAGCGCCGTCGCCGAACTCGTCCCGCCCTCTTCCATGATGCACGCGGGTTGGTAGTGCCCGTCCGGGCAACTCCCTGGAATTTCGTTCCCGGGACCGGACAGCGCCACTTGCGGACCATAAGTCGAGTAGTACACATGCTCGCCACTCCGGTCCACTGCCCCTACGCCGATAACGCCTTCACGAGCGGAAGGAATCACCACCGTATTCTCGGCGTCGCCCGTATTACCTGCCGAAGCGAAGATGAGCGTGCCGTGGCGAGCCGCTACCGCGAGAGCAGCATCCAGCTCGGGAGAAACGCCCAGTTCGTCTTTGCTCAGGGAAGCACTGATAATCTGCGCACCAGATTCGGCAGCGTATTCAATGGCCAGCGCCAGACGATTCTCCAGATCGAAGTCGTACTCGACGCTCGACACACGGATCGGAAGGATTTTGACGCCCGGAGCCAGACCGGGGATGCCACTTTCCGCTCCGGAGCCAGCAATCAGGCTGGCCATGATCGTCCCGTGTCCGTCTCGGTCCACATGCGCCCCCTCGGCGCCATGGGTGAGATCGACCCCTTCCAGGACCCGCCCTTCCAGCGTCGGCAGTGACGCATCTGTGCCCGTGTCGACGACGGCGACCGTGATGCCCTCGCCTCTCGTTCGCTCCCACACCTCCTCCATGCGCATGGTCTCCATGTACCAGGGGTCCTGAGGCCCCTCTGCAGTGGCATGGGGCGCCAGCACGAAACTGCCTAGAACCATACCGGCCAATAACGACGCGACGGCCCGAAACCGTACAGGCGTGGGAGACAAGAGAGACATAAGGTCAGCGGTCCTTTTCCTGTTGCTCGCGTTCGTTCCGCCTCCGTTTACGTCGACGGCCATTCGCCGGGGGCGAAGGACGGCCGGTGATTCCGGAGGTGGTCGAGGGGGAACTGAACGCCCCTCTCCGAGGGGTGGTTTGCTCAGTGCCTGTCCTGCTGCCGTAGGACCGACTCTCATCACCAAGTTGGCTGGCCGGTCTGCCCACCAGGGCGCCGCCTGGGCCACGGACGGCGCCGGTCGCCGGATCGCGAAATGCCGGGGGCGCACCGGCACTGATGATCCCGTTCTGCGGAAGCGCTCTGCGGTAGGAGTCCGGCTGACGCGGCACACCACCGAGGATTCCACCGTGCTCCGTGTCCCGTGGCATACGGCTGCCGGGGAAGCCGGTCATCGGAGGACGCCCTGCCATAGGGCTCTGAGGGGTGCTGCCGCCTCCCACGGGATGACCGCCGGAATGGGCGGTCGAAGAATGTACGTTCGACACCGGGTTGACGGTCGGGCGAAATGCGGGCTGTTGGGTGTTCGGCTGCGGCGTCCGCAGGGGGCCTCCGCCCGCCGGCCTAGGACTGTCCCTCCATTGCGGGTTGGCCACAGGAAACTGCATGTTCTCCGCACCGCCGACAGGGGGCGCCACCGGGCTCGGCGCCGGAGGAGTCGCCGGGCCAACCGGGGCCCGCGTGTCCGGCCCAGACGCGAGGGAGTCGAGTGATGTCCCGATCCACTCATCACCCGACGGCACCGGGTTGGGTGTGGTGGCACCACTGACAAACTCCGACGGCACACTCGGGGTAGACGGTGGCATTGTCGAAAAGCCTTGAGACCATTCGCCACCCCCTGCCGCATAGACGCTGGCGCTGCCGAAGTGCGTTGATGCCGGAGCACCGGCGGGCCCGGATGGGCCCGACGCCCCCACCGGGGGACGAATGTCGTCTTCAAGCCCCGTGAACGGCTCGAAGCGGGGTTCCGGGGCGCGGGACATTGCGTCGCTTGCGAGTCGGTAGGCCGAGTCCAGGCTGTCGATCAGTCTGATCGCTTCCTGGCGGTCCACTTCGGCCATCGTTTGCTCGAAGCCGCTGGCGTCCGCCAGTGGGACCAGTGGGCTCGGGCGGGTCGGGGGCATGGCCGACTTCACCTTGGCCAGGACCTGGCCCGCCACCGTCATCGCGCCGCCGACCCGCTCGGCGTACTCGCTGAGTGTTGCCGACTCCTGCCTGAAGTGGTCGCCCCAGGCGCGGACCACTTCGGCCGCCTCGCCGCGCCATTCCATGGCTGCCACGCGGGCCGCGATCAGGTCTCCCACTTCGCGGATCATCGGCACCATTTCCAGCAGCGCCCGTGCCCGGGTCTCCACCGCGCCGGGATCGGCTCGCGCGACCAACCCCGCGAGGACCTCGTGCTTTTCAAGCTCGTGCTCACTCACAGCCGTGCCCTCCCCATGTCACTGCGCCATGTCCTGAGCCCCGCCACCGCCGGTGCCGTCGTCACCCGGACGAGGTCCCGGTGTCGAATACAGCTCGTCCATGTGGGCGGTGATCTGCTGCAACCGCTCGATCTGCTCCATTTCGGTCGCGGTGTAGTCGTTCTCGACCAGTGTTGTCGTAATTCCCAGCATCTCGATGGCGTCCTGCTGGATGCGCACGAAACCTTCGAGTCGTGCCCGGATCTCCTCGTAGCGCGAGAACAACTCGGCCGCCGCCGATGATTCGCCGAACTGGCCCGCCTCCGAGCGGAGATCGCTCAGCTGCTCGGGCGACAGCCGTGATGAGCGCAGTGTTTCCACCGCGGACTCCAGCCAGCCGACAAAGTCGGGAAGCTCGCCGTCCGGCAAATACAAATCGGGCCGACCTGCCGACCGGTATGAATCGTCCGTCATCCCACCCTCCCCTCCACCGGTGCCCCCTCAGTCACCGTGGGCCACCATCTTATGCCGATCACTCCGCATTGATGCAAGGTGGTTACGGAGCGAAATCGATCACAACTTCGAGACGGAAATGCGCTATTGCCGCCGCCGGTCGCGCAGGATGAGGGCCGCGCCCGCCACCGCCGCGGTCAGCACCGCCGCGGTCAGGACGACGAACGTGCCGAGGCGTTCCGAACGTTCGGCATGCGTCTCGCCCAGATCGAGGGCTGCCACCTCAGGGGCGGGCGGTGCCGGTGCCGGTTCGTCCGGGACCGGGGCTTCGGCCGGCTCGGTGTCGTCGTCCGTCAGCGCGCGCACCGGGTCGACGACGCCCCAGCCCGTGTGCGGATCGGGGCCCGGTGTTGCGCGTTCCGCCGTCTGCTGGAGGTGGGTGACGACCTGCTGCGCGCTCCACTCGGGGTGCGCGGCGCGCAGCAGGGCGGCGACGCCCGCCACGTAGGGCGCGGCGAAGCTGGTGCCGCTGTCGACGCACTGACCGCCGCCGGGCACGGTGGAGACCATGTCGACGCCGGGGGCCGCGATGCCGACGAAGTCGCCCGACTGTGAGAAGGGCGCGCGCTCGTTGTTGCGGTCGGAGGCGCCGACGGCCAGGACGCCGTCGTAGGAGGCCGGGTAGGTCTCGCGCCGGCGGCCGTCCGCGCCGTCGTTGCCGACCGAGGCGATGACGACGATGTCCGCGTTCACCGCCTCCGCCACCGCGGTCCTGAGGGCGGAGTCCCCGGCCGGCGGCGCGTCCGTGTCCTGGGAGATGTTGATGACGTCCACGTCCTGTTCGACGGCGTGCTCGATGGCTTGGGCGAGCGTCCCTATGGTGCCGCCGGCCTGTGAGTCGGTCTGCCGGATGGGGACGATCGTCGACTCGGGGGCGAGGCCCACGAACCCGGTGTCCTCGTGGGAGCGCGCGGCGATGATGCCCGCGACCTTGGTGCCGTGGCCGACCGTGTCGGTGGTGCTGTCGCCCTCGCCCTCGGTGAAGTCGGCGCCGCGGTCCGCCGCGACGGCGCCGGCGAGCTGGGGGTTGGCGGTGTCGACGCCGCTGTCGATGACGGCGACGCTGACGCCCGCGCCGCGGGTCTCCTGCCACAACTGGTCGAGGAGGACGCGCTGGAGCGACCAGGGGCGTTCCTCGATGGGCTCGGCCGGGAACGTGCAGCGCGCGCCGTCGGCGGAGGCGGCGTGGGCGCCGGTGAACGTGGCCAGGCCCACGAGGACCAGCGCGGTGCCCGCGCGTAGCGGGCGGTGGCCGCGGCGCATGTCAGGACCCCTGCGGTTGCTGGGCGTTGCGGGTGTCCAGCCGCGGGCCGGTCGGCAGGAACTCCGACCAGACCGCGGGCACCGGCACCGGCGTGATGTCCCCGTAGCCGAGGCGGAGATGGGCCTGGTCGGGCTCCCCTTCGCCGGGAGCGGTCGCCTGCACGGGGTAGCGCAGACCGGTGTCGGTGACCAGGAACACGCCTCCGGCCTCGGCCTGTTCGCCCTGTACCTGGCGGTAGAGCAGCCCGGAGCCCGGTGTGACGTACGCGTTGGCGGAGCCGGAGGCGATGGTGGCCGGATAGGAGGTGCCGGCCCAGGTGGCCACCTCGGTGCTGCCGTTCTCACCGTCGACGCCGAGGAGGACGGAGCAGAGCGCGGTGCGGTCGCCTCCGTTGACCTGCTGCGGAACGCCGTCGGGCCAGGCGCGTTCGAGGCGTTCGTCGGCGGGGGCCGGGGTGAAGTGCTGCGCGCCCAGCTCCATGGCGCGGTTGTTCTGGTGGAGGACCTCGGTGTCCGGGTGGTTGAGCGTGAGGTGGGCGGTGAAGTCGGAGACGGGGACGACCACGCCAGGCAGGACGACGTAGTGCTGCATGCTGCCGCCGGCCGGGGCCACGAGCACCGTCCCGACGGCGTCGGCCTCCGGGGCGAGCCCCGGGACCTGGGCGGGGGTGCCGGCGGGGACCGGGAGTTCGGGGAAGGCGAGGGGGTCTCCCTCGCCGAACGTCGCGAGCCACTCGTCGGTGACGGGCTGCGCGTCGCCGCGGGTGAGGAGCCGCAGGAGTGTGTCGCGGGCTTCGGGATCGGGCTCGCCGACGGGGTACTTGGTGCCGGTGCCGTCGATCAGGTACTCGGTGCCGTCCTCGCCCCGGACGTACAGGGCGTCGCGGCCGGCCAGCCGTTCGTCGCCCCCGACGAGGGCGGTGTCCCGTTCGGCCAGGACGAACGACGCCTGCTGCACGGCGGAGCCGCCGCCCGGCTGCTGGCAGACGGCCCAGCGCTTGGCATCGGACACCTCGTCGGCGGCCGGGAGGCGGTCGGGGGCGTAGGGGATGCCGAGGGTGGGGCCGCGCGGGATCGTTCCGCTGTCCAGCTCGTCCTCGTCGACGTTCACGATGCTGAGGTCGTCGGTGTCGTCGAGCAGCAGACGCGCGGAGGACAGGTTCAGCACCGGGTGCAGCTGGGCGCGGCCGTCCGTCTCCAGTACGACGTAACGGGTGGTGGAGTCGCTGCCGATGATCACATTGCGGCCCGGCTCGTCCCAGTTCTCGGGGACGGACGGCCGGAACATGCCCCACGCGCCGAACCCCGCGAGGATCAGCGCGCCGACGACCGCCCCCGGCAGGACGGCACGCAGCGGGCGTGGCGCGCCTTCCTCGGTCACGCCGGGCGCCGGCTGGAGGAACGCCGAGACGGTCCGCCGTTTGGCGAACGTGTAGGCGTTGAGTTCATCCTTGCGCGATGCCATGGGCGACCGCTCCCTCCCCCTGCCGGTGACCGGACGTCAGACCGGCGTCCTACTATGCCGGGTGACGCTTTGATTACCGTCGGGAGGGGGCGTGATGAGGGGGGACTCTGCGACGCGGGGGCCCGAGGGCCCCGGCCGGGGTGTGGTGCCGCGGGCTCTGTCGGGGCCGGGTGGGACGTTCCCGATGGGGCCGCTGCTGTGTGTGCAGGCGGTCGGCGCGCTGCTGTGGGGCGGGTGGGCCGCCGGAAGCCCGCTCGTCGCCGCGCTGTCCGTGGCGCCGGCCGTGATGCTCGGGCTGACCGTGGTGGCCTGGCGGCGTGGCGAGCCGCTGCCCCGGTGGATCGGGTCCGCACTGGCTCTGCGACGGCAGCGGCAGGAGGTGGCACGGGCGCCCGAGCCCGGCACCGACCCGCTGCTTGCGCTGGCCGCGGAGTGCCGTCCCGGGCTGCGCAGTTACCCGTTCATGGCGCGCGGCGGGCGGGACGGCAGGGAGCGGCGGGAGGTGGGCATGGCCGGGGACGGCGGCACGCTGACCGCGGTGCTGCGGGTGGAGGCGGCGCTCGCGCCGCTCCAGCCGGGCCGTGCGGCCCGCCCGTTGCCGCTGTCGCTGCTGTACGACGCGCTGGACACGGACGGCATACGGCTGGACGCGGTCCAGGCGGTGCAGTACACGCAGCCCGCGCCCGCGCCGGTGCTGCCGGACCGGTCGGTGGCGGGAACGAGTTACGCGCTGCTGCAGGGACAGGGGGACGCGCCCGCGCTGCGCCTCACCTGGGTGGCGCTGCGGCTGGACCCGGAGCTGTGCCCGGATGCGGTCGCCGAGCGCGGTGGCGGACTCGTGGGCGTGCAGCGCTGTCTGACACGCGCCGCGGACCAGCTGGCGAGCAGGCTGGCCGGGGCGGGTTTCCGTGCGTCGGTGCTGACGGAGGCGGAGTTGTTGTCCGCGGTCGCCGCGTGCACGAGTTCCAATCCGGCGGCGACGGCGCTGATGGGCCAGGGCGACGGGCCCCGGCCGCGGCGGACGGCGGAGGGGCAGCGGGTGTGGCGGTGCGACGACCGCTGGCACACGACGTTCCAGGTGGCGCGCTGGCCGGTGCTCGGCCCGGGGGCGATGCCGCTGCCCGGCCTGGTGGCGCTGCTGACGTCGCTGCCCGCGTTCGCCACCACGTTCGCGCTGACGCTGCGCAGCCAGGGGCGGGAGTCCGCGCTGCTCAACGGGCATGTGCGCATCACCGGGCGCGCGGAGGGCGAGGTGCACGCGGCGGGCCGTCAGCTGCTGCGGGCGGCACGCGGTGCGCGCGTGGTGCTGTCGCGGATGGACCGGCAGCAACTGCCGGGTCTCCAGGCCACGCTGCCGCTGGGCGGGATGCGCTGATGGGCCGGTCGGGGCACGTACTCGCGGCGGCGGACCTGTCGGCCCTTTCGCTGCCGGTCGGGGACGACGGGATCATCGTCGGCGTGGACAGCAGATCGCAGCCCGCGGTGCTCGGCATCCACCATCCGGTGGCGTACGACGTCGTGCTGATCGGCGGGTTGTGGACGGCGCATGTGCTGGCGCTCCGCGCCGTCGCGACCGGCGCGCGCGTGGTGGTGGAGACGGGGCGCCCGCAGCTGTGGACGCGCCTGGCGCAGGCGGCGAACGGCGGCCTGGAGTGCATGACGCTGCACGAGGTGGGCCGGGTCCCGCCGGTGGGTGCCACGCTCGGCAGCCCCGTGCTCGTCGTGCGGGACTGCGGGACGCGGCCACCGCGCAGCCGCGTCGCGTCGGCGCCCTGGCAGCCGGTGCTGACGCTGCTGCCCTATCTGAGCCCGGCGACGCACCGGCTGGTGGAGCGTGCCTCGCTGGTGGGGGTGCAACGCGTCTCGCCGGAGGAGGCGCGGGTGCTCGGCCGCATACTGGCGCTGCCCGAGGTGCAGGCGGAGGCGCTGCCGACGCTCGCGGAGAACGCGACGCTGTGGTGCACCCGTTCGTCGCGGCGGCTGGTGCGACTGCTGCCGACGGACAGCGAGACGGGGCTGCTCGGCAGTCCCAGCCGGCTCGACCAGGGCGCCGAGTGAGGACTGGGCGAGGCGGCGGGCGAGGGGAAGAAGTGGGGAGAAGGGGTGCACATCGGGTGCGGGAGGGGCAGTCGGCGGACGCGGGGTCGGCGATGATGTGAACGCTTATGCTGCTCTGGTGACTTCACCACAGCAGGGGCTCACTCCCCGCCAGGCCAGGCGGCTGCGCATGGCCATCGCCGGGTGCGCGATGACGGCCATGGCCGTCGTGCTCGTGATACAGCTGGGC
The DNA here is from genome assembly GCF_031845565.1 of Streptomyces johnsoniae. NCBI lineage: Bacteria > Bacillati > Actinomycetota > Actinomycetes > Kitasatosporales > Streptomycetaceae > Streptomyces > Streptomyces johnsoniae. The sequence continues at coordinate 25,102 of NZ_JAVREV010000001.1, forward strand.
GACGGCTCGTCCCTGCGGTCCATAGGTCTGTACGGGGCGGCGTTCATTCTGTCCGGCGCGGTGATCGAGATGAGCCGACGCGGCAGGACGCGGCTGGGCATGGCGGTGCTCGGCGCCGGTTTCGTGCTCCTCCTCGGCGCCGACTGGTGGCTGCGCGGCCACTGAGCCGCCGCCTCCCTCCAGTACCCGTGTCAGTGCGCTGCGTTACGATCGCGGTCTGGCATGCGTTGTGCTTTTGCTGTTCCGCCGACCGAAGGGATCACGGCTGATGGCCGCCACCGAGACTCCGGACGAGATCGCCGCGCGGAAGGAGCGCGAGAAGAATGAGCTGTATGCGCTCGACATTTCTGGCGTGGAGTGGCTGAGCGCGCCCGGCGGGCCCGAGGACGAGAAGGTGGAGATCGCCTACCTCCCCGGCGGCGGCGTCGGCATGCGCAATTCCAAGGACCCCGGCACGGTGCTGCGGTTCACCGCCGCCGAGTGGGAGGCGTTCGTCCTGGGGGCGCGGGACGGCGAGTTCGACATCGATGAGCAGGGCCGCCTGCCGTCCCAGCCGTCGTAGCCGCCGGGTGCCGGGCGGCGCTTTGCGGGGTGGCGCTTTGCGGGGCGGCCCGGGTCAGCGCTTGACGCAGGTGTACGCGCCGAACAGCCGTGCCTCGTAGGCGACGTGCACGATGTCGAAGCCGGCCGCGTCGAGCATGGGCTCCAGCAGCCAGCGGTAGGTGCTGTGTTCGGTTCTGATGTGCTCCGCGTAGTCCTCGGCGGTGTAGCCCGCGGACGGGTCCGTGGCGGCGCCCGCCATCCAGGCGGAGAAGACGGCCGGTGCCTCGGAGGGCGAGAAGTCGTAGATCAGGTCGCGCAGGCGCAGGACGCCGCCGGGCCGGAGCAGCGCCGCGATCCGTTCCAGCGCCATGGTCTTCCAGAAGTCCGGCAGCTGGTGCAGCGCGTGCCGGGTGTGGACGGCGTCCACGGGCGGCCCGGCGTGGTCGTAGCTGAGGAAGCCCGCCCGCGCGGTCTCGACCCGGGCCAGGCCCGCCTCGGCGACGCGCTCCTCGATCATCCGCAGCATCGCCGGGGAGACGTCCACCGCAATGACCCGGCGGAACGTGTCGGCGGCGGCGAGCGCGAAGCGGCCCGTGCCCGCCCCGAGATCCACGACGGTCGCGTCCGCTCCCACGCCGCGCTCGCGGAGGGCGTCGATGTCATCCGCAGGGTCCGGATAGCCCTGCTTGCGGTCGAACCCGGCGACGAAGGCGGGGTCGAGGTGTTCCGGGCCGGCATGGACCAGTTCGTCGGGCATCCACGGTTCAGACATGCCCCAGACCCTGCCACGCGGCCCGCACGAGCGCCCGGCATTTTCCGACGGGACGCGGCGGTGTTTTGCCCCGCTTTGCGGGATGGCCTTGCGCGGGCCGGACGGGGAGGGCTAGGGCGAGTTCGCGGGTGGCGTTTAGGGTGAGGGTTGGCGCGTGAATAGTGCCGTGGCAACGACCTGTATCCGTGTCGAGGGAACCGCCCGGGGGATCGGGCCCGTCATCCGCACAGCGGCCTCAAGAGGTGCGGATCAGGTAGCAGGACCAGCAGCGGGAGGCGTCGTGAGCAGCGATCGGGACAAAGTTCGCACCGCGGAGGAAATCTCCGCCGACGAGCACCCCGATGCCGAACTCCAGGAGGAGGAGTCGGAGAGCACCGGGCAGTTCACCATCGACTACACGCCGCCCGCCTGGTATTCCGGGGGCAGTGGCTCCGCCGCGGATCAGCAGCCGCCTGCCGTGCCGCCGCGCGACACACCGCGGGACGAGCCGGTGGGCGCCGCCCCCGGCGACGTGGTGAGCGGGGACACCATGCAGATCTCGACCTCGGCCATGCGCAGGGCATCGCCCGAGCCGGCGCCCGCGGAGGGCACGGCGACGCCGCCCCCGGACCCGCGCACTCCCGCGGCACCGGCCGCGTCGGCCGCGCCGCCGCCGGGTGGACTGCCGCCGCTGCCGCCGGACTTCCGGGTCGACCCGCCCGCACCGCCCGCACCGCCCGGGTTCCCGCCGCCGCCCACCGCGCAGGAGCCGGCCGACGCCGCGCCGCCGCCCGCGCCCGCGGCCGCGGCCGCGGCCGCGGCCGAATCGCCGGCCAACGAAGAGGGCGCCGAGCCGCTGGGGCCCGACTACACGTTCGCACCGCCGCGGAGCGAGTCGGCGGACGAGCCGCGGGACGAGGAACGTGGAAGCGTGCAGGTCGAGTTCGCCCGCACCTCCCCGGAGCCCGAGCCGGAGCTCGACGAGGAAAACGGGGCGGATGAGCCCGAGAAATCCGTAGCGCCCCGGGAGGACGACGCCCGGACGCCATCGGGTCCGCCTCCCCCGCCGCTCGGACTCGGCCTCCCGCCCGTGCCGGGTGCCGCGCAGGCACCGCCGCCCGCGCCGGTGCCGCAGGCTCAGCCGGCGGCACCGGCTCCCACGCCGCCACCCGCACCCGCACCCGCGGTGCAGGAGCCGATGGCTGCCCGCCCCGACCCGCGCGCGGCAGGGCAGTCGCCCTTCACCCCGCCGCAGGCCCAGCCGCAACAGCCCCCGGCACCACAGCAGCAACAGCACCAGCAGCCGCAGCCGTTCGGACAGCCGCCGGCACCGCCGCAGCCGTTCGTTCCGCAGCAGCCGCAGCAGCAACAGCAGCCGTTCGGGCAACCGCCCGCGCCCGCTGCGGGGCCGCCGGCGGTACCGCACCAGCCCCAGCCGTTCACCCCGCCGCAGGCCCAGCCGCAACAGCCCCCGGCACCGCACCAGCAACAACACCAGCATCAGCAGCCGTTCGGACAGCCACCCGCACCGCCGCAACAGCAGCCGGAACAGCACAACCCCGCCCTTCCGGCCCCCTTCGTCCGACCCCAGCAGCACCAGCAACCCCAGCCTCAACAGCCGCAACAACAGCCGCCGCCGCAGCAGCAACAGGGCCCGCCCGGAGCCGGCTGGCCGGACCAGCAGCAGTACGCGGCGCAGATGCAGCCGGGGGCCCTGGGATACACGGCCTCCGTCGAGCTGTCCTCGGACCGGCTGCTCCAGGACAAGCGGCGCAACAAGGCGCGTTCACAGCCGGTGAGCAAGCCCGCGGGCCGGTTCCGGATCGGCAGCAAGGCCGCCGAGCAGGAGCGGCAGCGCAAGCTCGACATCATCCGCACGCCGGTACTCTCCTGCTACCGCATCGCGGTCATCAGCCTGAAGGGCGGCGTGGGCAAGACGACCACGACCACCGCCCTGGGCGCGACGCTCGCGAGCGAGCGGCAGGACAAGGTCATCGCGATCGACGCCAACCCGGACGCGGGCACCCTCGGCCGTCGGGTCCGCCGCGAGACGGGGGCCACCATCCGCGACCTGGTGGGGGCGATTCCCTACCTGAACAGCTACATGGACCTGCGCCGGTTCACCTCGCAGGCGCCATCGGGTCTTGAGATCCTGGCGAACGACGTCGACCCGGCGATCTCCACCACGTTCAACGACGAGGACTACCGCCGCGTCATCGACATCCTCGGGCAGCAGTACCCGATCATCCTCACCGACTCGGGCACCGGCCTGCTGTACAGCGCGATGCGCGGCGTGCTCGACCTGGCGCACCAGCTGATCATCGTCTCCACGCCCTCGGTGGACGGCGCGAGCAGCGCGAGCACCACCCTGGACTGGCTGGCGGCGCACGGGTACGGCAGCCTCGTGCAGCGCAGCATCACCGTGATCTCCGGAGTGAGGGAGACCGGGAAGCTGGTCAAGGTCGAGGACATCGTGGCCCACTTCAAGACCCGCTGCCGCGGCGTGGTGGTCGCGCCGTTCGACGAACATCTCGCTGCCGGTGCCGAGTTGGACCTCGACATGATGCGGCCGCGCACGCGGCAGGCGTACTTCGACCTCGCCGCGCTCATCGCGGAGGACTTCGTCCGGGTACAGCAGGAGCAGGGCCTGTGGACGCAGGACGGCGGCATGCCGCCGCACATGGCACCGCCCCTGCCCGGCCAGGGCCAGCCCCAGGGCTACGGCTACCCGCAGCAGACTCCCCCGCAGCAGGGTTACGGCTACCCGCAGCAACAGCAACAACACCCGGCACCACAGCCACAGCCACAGCCACAGCCACAGCAGCCACCGTACGGGTACCCGCAGCAGCCGGGCCCGTGGCAGCCGCCACAGCCGCCGCAGCGCGGCTGAGCAGCCCGCGCTGAGGCGCGAGCGCCGGGCCCGGGCCCGGCGCTCGCGCCTCAGCCCGCGCGCGTCAGCTCACGCACCCTGCGGATGTCGTCCTTCATCTGGTCGAGCAGCCCGTCCAGCGAGTCGAACGCCTGCTGTCCCCGCACGAACGAGTGGAATTCGACGGCGACCCACTGGTCGTAAAGATCCAGGTCGGTGCGGCCGAGCGCGTACGCCTCGACGGTGCGCCGCGTGCCGTGGAAGTGCGGGTTGGTGCCCACGGAGACGGCAGCCGGCATCCGTTCCCCCTCCGCGATCAGCCAGCCCGCGTACACGCCATCGGCCGGGACGGCGGAGTGCGGCACGGTGTCGAGGTTGGCCGTGGGGATGCCGAGCTCGCGCCCGCGGCGGGCGCCGTGCACCACGATGCCCTCGACGCGGTGCGGGCGGCCGAGCGCCTCGGCGGCACCGGCCACATCGCCCTCGGCGATCAGCCGCCGCACGAGCGAGGAGGAGAACGGCTCACCGCGACCGGCCTCGCCGCGCTCGATCAGGTCGATCACCAGCACCTCGAAGCCGTAGCTGCCGCCCAGCTCGGCGAGCGTGGCGACGGTGCCCGCGGCGCGGTGCCCGAAGCGGAAATTCGGCCCCTCCACCACGGCCTGCGCATGCAGCTTCTCCACCAGCACCTTGACCACGAACTCGGCTGCCGGCAGCTGCGAGAACTCTTTGGTGAACGGCAGCACCAGCACCGCGTCCACGCCCAGGGCCGCCATCAGCTCCGCGCGCCGCGGATGCGGCGCGAGGAGCGGCGGGTGGCTGCCGGGGCGGGTGACCTCCTTGGGGTGCGGGTCGAAGGTGACCACGACGGCGGGCAGGCCCAGCTCCCTGGCGTGCGCCACGGCGCGGCCGATGATCAGCTGGTGCCCGCGGTGCACCCCGTCGTACGAACCGATGGTGACGACGCTGCGTCCCCAGTCCTCGGGGATGTCCGCCATGTCACGCCAGCGCTGCACCGTTCGCTCCTCGCCGTGTTTTCTGTGGAACCGTCCGCTGTGGGTCTGCCGGTCCAAGGTACCGGGCGCCGTGGCTCCCCGGCCGGGTGGCCGGGTCAGCCGAAGACCGCGAGGCTCCTCGACCGTTCGCCGGCCGCCTCGATGAGCGCGATGAAGCGGTCCTCGGGGCCGAAGACGGCGACCGGCCCCGCCGGGAGCTCCGGCGTGGTGATGCGCGCGCCGTTGCCCAGCAGGGCCGCCTGCCTGTCGTCGACGTCCCAGCGCGGGAACGCCGCGGCGGCCGCCTCGCCGAGCGGCAGCACGGTGAGGGTTTCCCGCAGTTCTTCCAGGGGGTGCGCCGAGGCCAGCTCGTACGGGCCGACGCGGGTGCGTCGCAACGCGGTCAGATGGCCGCCGGTGCCGAGGGCCGCGCCCAGGTCGCGGGCGAGCGCGCGGATGTAGGTGCCGGAGGAACAGACCACGGTGACGTCCACGTCGAGCACGGGCGTGCCGTCGTCGGCGTGCCGCTCACGCGTCTCGCGCACGGTGAAGGACCGGACGGTGACCGGGCGGGCCGGGATCTCCACGTCCTCCCCCGCGCGCACCCGGTGGTAGGAACGTTTGCCGTCGATCTTGACAGCGCTGACCTTGGCCGGGACCTGCATGATGTCGCCGGTCAGCCGCGCCACTTCGGCGTCCAGGGCGGTGCGGGGCACATCGCGGGCACCCGACCCGCCGGTGATCTCGCCCTCGGCGTCATCGGTGACCGTCGTCCGGCCGAGGCGGATCGTTCCCTCGTACTCCTTCTCGGTGAGGGCGAGGTGCCCGAGCAGCCGGGTCGCCCGCCCGATGCCGACGACGAGCACGCCGGTGGCCATCGGGTCGAGGGTCCCGGCGTGCCCGACGCGGCGGGTGCGGGCGATGCCGCGCAGGACGGCGACGACATCGTGCGAGGTGAAACCGGCGGGCTTGTCGACCACGACGAGCCCGTCCGCTGCGGTACGGCTCATCGGCCGGTCAGTCCTCGTCCCCGGCCGGGTCGTCGTCCCGGTCGCTCTCCTTGACGTACGGGTCGGCGCCCGCGGCGTACTCGGCGCCCGCCGATGCCTGCCTGACCTGCTCGTCGCGCTCGCGGGCGCGGCTGAACAGGTCGTCCAGATTGCGCGTGGTCTCCGGCAGCGCGTCCGGAACGAACTCAAGGCTCGGCGTGTGCTTCACGCCCGCGGCGGCGCCGACCGCGGACCGCAGCACGCCCTTGGCGCTGCGCAGCCCGGCGGCGACCTCCTCGCGGTCGGCCTCGTCGCCGTACACCGTGTAGAAGACGGTGGCCTCCCGCAGGTCGCCGGTGATCCTGGTGTCGGTGATGGTGACCCGCGTGCCCAGTCTGGGGTCCTTGATGTCCCGGTGCAGCTTCTCGGCGACCACCTCGCGGATGAGGTCGGCCAGCCTCTTGGCCCGCGCCTTGTCGGCCACTGGTCCATCTCCTTGCTCACGTGCTCGCTCACTGGCGCGCAGCGGTGCTATTCGTCGTGATCACCGTGGAGCCGCCGCCGGACGGACAGCAGTTCCACCTCGGGGCGGGCGGCCATCCACCGCTCGCATCGGTCGAGAACGTCGGTGAGGTGTGCCACGTCCCCGGAGACCACGGCCAGCCCGATTTCGGCCCGGCGGTACAGGTCCTGATCGCCCACCTCGGCCGCGCTGACCGCATAGGAACGACGCAGTTCCGCCACGATCGGCCGTACCACGGAGCGCTTCTGCTTGAGCGAGTGAACGTCGCCGAGCAGCAGGTCAAAGGACATCGTCCCGGTATACATGCCGATGATCGTAACGGGAACGGCCGGGGCCGATCGACGGAGTTTCCCCCGGCCGACCGGCCCCGGCCGGCTGCGTCACGCGCGCGGCTTCTCCCGCATCTCGTACGTCGCGATGACGTCGTCGATCTTGATGTCGTTGAAGTTTCCGAGGTTGATACCGCCCTCGAAGCCTTCCCTGATCTCGGTGACGTCGTCCTTGAAGCGGCGCAGACCCTCGATGTTGAGGTTCTCCGCGATGACCTTGCCGTCGCGCACCAGGCGGGCCTTGGTGTTCCGCCTGACCTCGCCCGAACGGATGAGGACACCCGCGATGTTGCCGAGCTTGGACGAGCGGAAGACCTCGCGGATCTCCGCGGTGCCCAGCTCGACCTCCTCGTACTCCGGCTTCAGCAGGCCCTTCAGAGCCGCCTCGATCTCCTCGATCGCCTGGTAGATGACCGAGTAGTACCGGACGTCCACACCCTCGCGCTCGGCCGCCTGCGTGGCGCGCCCCTCGGCGCGCACGTTGAAGCCGATGACGATGGCGTCGGAGCCGGCCGCCAGGTCGATGTCGGTCTCGGTGACCGCACCGACGCCGCGGTGCAGCACCCGCAGATCGACCCCCTCGCCGACGTCGAGCTGGAGCAGCGAGGACTCCAGGGCCTCGACCGAACCGGACGCGTCGCCCTTGAGGATGAGGTTGAGCTGCTGGATCTCGCCCGCCTTGAGCACCTTGTCCAGGTCCTCCAGGGAGACCCTGCGGGTGCGCTTGGCGAACGCCGCGTTCCGCTCGCGGGCGGCGCGCTTCTCGGCGATCTGCCGCGCGGTGCGGTCCTCGCCGACCACCAGGAAGTTGTCCCCGGCGCCCGGCACGTTGGTCAGACCCTGCACCAGAACCGGCGTCGATGGGCCCGCCTCGCCGAGGTTCCGCCCGGTGTCGTCGAGCATCGCCCGCACGCGGCCGTGGGCGTCGCCCACCACCATCGTGTCGCCGACCCGCAGCGTGCCGCGCTGGACCAGCACGGTGGCCACGGCGCCGCGCCCGCGGTCGAGGTGGGCCTCGATCGCGATGCCCTGCGCGTCCTGGCTCGGGTTGGCCCGCAGGTCGAGCGCCGCGTCGGCGGTCAGGACGACCGCCTCGAGCAGGCCCTCGATGTTGGTGCCCTGCCGGGCGGAGATGTCGACGAACATCGTGTCGCCGCCGTACTCCTCCGCCACCAGGCCGAACTCGGTGAGCTGGCCGCGCACCTTCGCCGGATCGGCACCCTCGACGTCGATCTTGTTGACCGCGACGACGATCGGCACCTCGGCCGCCTTGGCGTGGTTCAGCGCCTCGATCGTCTGCGGCATCACGCCGTCGTTGGCCGCGACCACCAGGATCGCGATGTCCGTCGACTTGGCACCGCGGGCCCGCATGGCGGTGAACGCCTCGTGGCCCGGGGTGTCGATGAACGTGATCGCGCGGTCCTCACCGTTGACGTCGATCGACACCTGGTAGGCGCCGATGTGCTGGGTGATACCCCCGGCCTCGCCCTCGATGACGTTCGTCTTGCGGATCGCGTCCAGCAGGCGGGTCTTGCCGTGGTCGACGTGACCCATGACGGTGACCACCGGCGGCCGGGAGACCAGGGCCTCCTCGCCGCCCTCGTCCTCGCCGAACTCGATGTCGAAGGACTCGAGAAGCTCGCGGTCCTCCTCCTCCGGGCTGACGATCTGGACGGTGTAGTTCATCTCGTCGCCGAGCAGGTTGAGCGTCTCGTCGGAGACCGACTGGGTCGCGGTGACCATCTCGCCCAGGTTGAACATCACCTGGACCAGGGACGCCGGGTTGGCGTTGATCTTCTCCGCGAAGTCGGTGAGCGAGGCGCCGCGGGAGAGCCGGATGGTCTCGCCCTTGCCGCGCGGCAGCATCACGCCGCCGATGGACGGGGCCTGCATGGCCTCGTACTCCTGGCGACGCTGCCGCTTCGACTTACGGCCGCGCCGCGCCGGGCCGCCGGGACGGCCGAAGGCGCCCTGCGTGCCGCCACGGCCGCCGGGACCACCGGGACGGCCACCGCCGCCGGGGCCGCCACCGAAACCGGGGCGCCCGCCGAAGCCGCCGCCACCGGGCCGCGTGCCCGTGCCGGGGCGCCCGCCGCCGAAGCCGCCGCCACCACCGCCACCGCCGGGACGCGGGCCGCCACGGCCGCTGAAGCCGCCGCCACCACCGCCGCCGCCGGGACGGCTGCCGGGGCCGCCACCGGGACGGCCGCCGGGGCCACCGCCGCCGGGGCCGCCACCGGGACGGCCGCCGGCCGAGGGCCGCTGCGGCATCATGCCCGGGTTGGGCCGGTTGCCACCGGGGCCGGGACGCGGGCCGGCGGGGCCGCCCTGCGGACGCGGCATGTTGCCCGGGGTGGCGCGACCGCCACCGGGGGCCTGCGGCCGCGGCCCCGGACGGTCACCGCCGCCGGGACGCGGGCCCGGACGGTCCTGACCGCCGGAACGCGGGCCCGGGCCAGGCCGCGGCGCCTGCTGGGGCCTGGCCATGCCGGTGGAACCGCTGGTCGTGAACGGGTTGTTGCCGGGGCGCGGACCCGCGGGCCTGCCGCCCGGCTTCGGGCCGCCCGGCTTGGAGCCCTGCCGGTCGCCGCCACCGCCCGGCCGCGGCGCATTGCCACCGCCGCCCGGACGAGGCGAGGCGGGGCGGGCACCCGGCTTGGGGCCCTGCCGGTCACCGCCACCGCCCGGCCGCGGCGCATTGCCGGGGCGGGGCGGGGCCGACTCGCCGCCGGTCGCGGGCGGCGCGGTGAACTCGGGCGCCGCCGGGCCGGGCTTGGCCGCCGCCGGCTTGGGTCCTGGGCGCGGGGCGTTGCCCGGCTTCGGCGCGGCCGACGCAGCCGGCGCAGTCGGCGCAGTCGGTGACGTCGGCGCGGCCGGCGCGGCCGGTGCCGTCGGCGCACCCGGCTTGGGGCCGGGACGCGGGGTCATGCCGCCGGGCTTCGGGGCACCCGGCTTCGGCGCGGGGCCACCCGGCCTGGGGGACCTGCGCCCGCCGTTGCCGTTGCCCGCGCTGAAGGCATCTGTCAGTTTTCGGACTACTGGCGCCTCGATCGTCGAGGACGCCGAACGGACGAATTCACCAAGCTCTTGGAGCTTGGCCATGACGACCTTGCTCTCGACTCCAAGCTCCTTGGCGAGCTCGTATACCCGGACCTTAGCCACTTCGCTCCTTTAACGGTCCGGGGTCGGTCGTCCGCCGGACCTTCGCTACTTCACGGGCGTACTCATCGCGTACTCATCGAGTGCTCATCGCAATCTCGACCTACTTCCGACTCGCGAGGTACCTCATCGTGCGGACGCTCCGCACACTGCTTTCCTGACTCTTTCCTACGGTGCCGTCTGGCCGACCACCCGCCGCAGCTCTCCGACATCGAGCGGCCCCTGGACCCGCAGGGCCCTGGGAAACGCGCGACGGCGGACCGCCAGCTCGAGACAGACCGTCGTGGGATGCACATAGGCACCCCGACCGGGCAGCGTACCGCGAAGATCGGGGACACAGCGACCCTCGATCACCACCACACGCAGCAGACCGTCTCTGGCCGAGCGCTGCCGGCAACCCACACATGTGCGCTCCGGGCAGCAGGAAGCGCGCGTCTGGCCAGACACTGAAGATTCTACCTCCCCGTGCGCCCGGTCCCACCGGGCGGGGCCACGCAGACAATCAGGTGAACGTCGCGGCGGCCACCGGCATTCCCGGCGGCGCCGCCCGGCTCACTCCGCCGCCTGCTCGTTCTGCTCGGTGTCCGGGCGGATGTCGATGCGCCAGCCGGTCAGCCGGGCGGCGAGCCGCGCGTTCTGGCCTTCCTTGCCGATCGCGAGCGACAGCTGGTAGTCGGGCACCGTCACCCGTGCCGACCGCGCCGCCTGGTCCACCACGTCGACCCGGGTGACCCGGGCGGGGGACAGCGCATTGGCCACCAGCTCGGCCGGATCGTCGGACCAGTCCACGATGTCGATCTTCTCGCCGTGCAGCTCCGCCATGACGCTGCGCACCCGGCCGCCCATCGGGCCGATGCAGGCACCCTTCGCGTTCAGCCCGGAACGCAACGAGCGCACGGCGATCTTGGTGCGGTGCCCGGCCTCCCTCGCGATGGCCGCGATCTCCACCGAGCCGTCCGCGATTTCCGGGACCTCGAGCTCGAACAGCTTCTTCACGAGATTGGGGTGGGTGCGCGACAGCGTCACCGAAGGACCACGAGCCCCTTTCACCACGCGCACCACGTAGGAGCGCAGCCGGGCGCCGTGCGGATAGTCCTCCCCGGGCACCTGCTCCTGCGGCGGCAGGATGGCCTCCAGCTTGCCGATGTCGACCAGCACACTCTTGGGGTCCCGGCCCTGCTGCACGATGCCGGCCACCACGTCGCCCTCGCGCCCGGCGTACTCGCCGAACGTCACGTCCTCCTCGGCGTCACGCAGCCGCTGGAGGATGACCTGCTTCGCGGTGGTCGCGGCGATCCGCCCGAAGCCCTGCGGGGTGTCGTCGAACTCCCGCGGCTCCGCGTCCTCTTCCGCGTCGGACAGGTCGGCGGCGTCCTCCCTGGCCCACACGGTCACGTGCCCCGACTTGCGGTCGAGCACCACCCGGGCCTGCCGCCTGCTGCCCTCGGTGCGGTGGTACGCGATCAGGAGTGCCGACTCGATGGCCTCCACAAGCACGTCGAAGGAGATCTCCTTCTCCCGCACGAGCCCCTGCAGGGCCTTCATGTCGATGTCCACGGCTACGCCTCCTTCTGGCTCTGGTCACCAGCCGGCCTACGGCTGAACTCGAGCTCCACCCGGGCCCCGGCGATGTCGGTGAACTCCACCCGGCGTGCCTGGGCCTTGCGGCCCTTCTCCCCCGGCACTTCGAGATCAAGCCCCGCCTCGTCCACCGCCGTGATCCTCGCGGTCACATCGCCGCCCTGGTGCAGCCGCAGCCGCACCAGGCGGCCGACGGCGCGGCGGTAGTGCCGCGGCTCGGTGAGGGGCCGCTCGGCGCCCGGCGAAGTCACTTCGAGAACATAGGGGGCGCCGCCCATGACATCGCTGCCATCCAGCTCGGCGGAGACCTCGCGGCTCAGCTCGGCGCAGGCGTCGAGGCCGACGCCGCCATCCCTGTCCACCACGACCTGGAGCACCCGCCGCCGCCCCGCGGGGGTCACCCGCACGTCTTCCAGGTCCATCCCGCGGGCATCCGCCAGCGGCTCCAGGAGCTCCCGCAGCCTGTCGATCTGGGTCGTGCTCATCCGGGTGACTCCTCGGCCGCGTGTGCTGTTGTGGGATGGCGCGTCTCGGGCGCTCTCGCCCAACAGCCTATCGCCTGAGGAACGGTACGCCGACCGGCGGGACCGGCCGCCCTGGCACGCCGCGGAGGAGGGGCGGCGCCGGAATGGGCGCAGCGCACAGGTACGCTCACGGGGCGGTGATCTCTCCGGCCCCGCCCCGCCGCATCCCGGCGCGGCCGACGCGGTGAGCCGCCGCCTGCCCAACGGTCCATTCCAAGAGTCGGGGAAGCCATGTCCGCTGGCATGTCCTCTGGCGTCTCCACCGGCGTGCCACGGCGCGCCCTGCTGGCGAGCTGCCTCCTGGCCGGTGCCCTCACCGGGTGCACCTCCTCGGGCGGCGCCGGGGCCGGCGGCCGGGCCGCCGCCGGCGCGGCCGGCCTGCGCCGCCGGGCCGCGCGCGCCAGTACGGGCCTGCTGGCCAGGTACGACGCCACCGCCGCCGCCCATCCCGCGCTCGCCGGGCCCCTCACGCCCTTCCGCGACATCGTCGCCGCGCACCTGTCGGCGCTCACCGAGGCGGACACCGGCGGCGCGGGTCCCGAGGGCGCGGCTCCCGAGGTGCCGGGCGAGGCGTCCCGCGCGGTCTCGGAGCTGGCCACCGCGGAGCGGCAGGCGGCCGACGAGCGCATGGGCGCGCTGGCCGAAGCACCCCCGGAACTGGCCCGGCTGCTGGCCGCCCTGGCCGCCGCGGGGGCCGTTTCGGCCCATCTGCTGAACGAGGTCCGCGCATGAGCGAGAACACCGGGGAACTGGACGCCACGCAGGCGGCGCTGGCCGCGGAGCACGCCGCCGTCTACGGCTACGGCGTGGTCGGCGGCCGGATCGGCGAGGACCGTGGTGCGGAGGCGCGCGAGGCGCACGCGGCCCACCGTTCGCGCCGCGACCAGCTGTACCGCGCCGTCCGCGACCTGGGGGGCGCCCCGGTGGCCGCCGCCGCGGGCTACGCGCTGCCGTTCGAGGTGTCCGACAGCACCGGCGCCGTCGAGCTGGCCGTGGAGCTGGAGACGCGGCTGGCCGGCGCCTACGCGGACCTCGTGCTCGCCACCACGGGCGAGGCGAGGAAGGCCGCCGCGGCGGCGCTGCGCGAGGCGGCCGTGCGGGCCGCCCGCTGGCGGGGCCACGGGGAGCCGTTCCCCGGGCTGGCCGAGTACGCGGACGGGGGGCGGTGAGCGCGGTGGCGGCGATTGTCTCCCCGACTCCTCCGCAGCGCCTCGCGCTGGCGCGGGAGGCCGACGCGGCCGACTGGCTGGCCGGTTTGCCCGCGCTCGTCGACACGGTGCTCGCCCGCTGGGAGTTGACGGCGGAGCGGGTCGCCGAGCCGGGCGGCAGGACGAGTATGACGGTGCTGGTGCGGTGCGCCGACGGCGAGCGGGCGGTGCTGAAGCTATGCGCGCCCGGAACGCCCGCGGGCCTGGAGGAGGCGGCGCTGCGCCGCTGGGACGGGCTCGGCGCGGTGCGGGTGCTGCGGTCGCTGCCGGAGGCGGGAGCGCTGCTTCTGGAACGGTTGCACGGCGAGACGTCGCTGCGGTCGCTGCCGGAGGCGAAGGCGATGCTGGAGGCCGTATCCGCTGTGCGGCGCCTGTGGGTGGACCCCGGTCCCGGGGACGTGTTCCCCTCGGTGGCCGAACGGACCGGGCACGCGGTGCCCGCGCTGCGGGCAGCCGTCGCCGGGGAGGCCGGACCGCTGGCGGAAGAGGCACTGCGGCTGCGGGCGGAGCTGGTGGCCGATGCGCGGGAACACCTGCTGCTGCACGGCGACTTCCGGCAGGGCGCCGTGCTGGCGTCGGACGCCGGGCGTTCGCCGTGGCTGGCGGTCGGCCCCGAGCCCGTGACCGGCGAACGTGCCTACGACCTGGCCCGGCTGGTCCGCGACCGGCTGCACGATCTGGTGGCCTCGCCCGGCGCCGCCGCCGTGACCCGGCGCCGGGTGAAGCGGCTGGCCGATTCGGTCGAGGTGGACCCGGAGCGGCTGCGCGGCTGGACGCTGTTCCGCGCCGTCGAGTCGGGCGTGCGGAGTCTGGCGGCGGGCCGGCGCGCCGAGGGCGAGCTGCTGCTCGAATGCGCCGGCTGGCTGTAGCCCCCTGCGGGCCCCGCGACAGGCGGGGTCAGGCGCCCGCGAGGCGGGCGACGGCCTCGTCCGCCGGCAGCTCCTCGCGCTCCCCGGTGCGCCGGTCCTTCAGCTCCACGCGTCCGTCCCCGGCCGCGCGGCCGGCGATCAGGATGGTGGGCACGCCGATCAGCTCCGCGTCGGCGAACTTGACCCCGGGCGACACCCCCGCCCTGTCGTCCACGAGGACGCGGACGCCCGCGGCGCCGAGCCGTTCGGCCAGGTCGCGGGCCAGCTCGGTCTGAACGGCCTTGCCCGCGGCGACGATGTGGACGTCGGCGGGCGCGACCTCCTTCGGCCAGCACAGGCCCTGGCCGTCGGCGGTCTGCTCGGCGAGGGCGGCCACCGCGCGGGAGACCCCGATGCCGTAGGAGCCCATCGTGACGCGGACCGGCTTGCCCTCGCGGCCGAGGACGTCGAGGGAGAAGGCGTCGGCGTACTTGCGCCCGAGCTGGAAGATGTGGCCGATCTCGATGCCCCGTTCGAGGCGCAGGCCCGCGCCGCAGGACGGGCAGGGGTCGCCGGGCTCGACCACGACGACGTCCAGGTAGCGGTCCACCTCGAAGTCCCGGCCGCAGACCACGTTCCGCGCGTGGGTGTCGGCCTTGTTGGCGCCGGTGACCCAGGCGGTGCCGGGCGCGACCCTGGGGTCCGCCAGGTAGGGGAACGCCTTCCCCGCCAGGTCCTGCGGGCCGATGTAGCCGCGGACGAGGTCGGTGCGGTCGGTGAAGTCGTCGGCGGTGACGACCTCGACGACGGCGGGCGCGAGGTGCTCGGCGAGCTTGCCGAGGTCGACCTCGCGGTCCCCGGGCACGCCCACGGCGGTGATCTCGCCGTCCACCTTGACCAGCAGGTTCTTCAGGGTGGCGGAGGCCGGGACGCCGAGGTGGGCGGCGAGCGTCTCGATGGTCGGGGTGCCGGGGGTGTCCAGCTCCTCGGCCGGCGGGTGGGCGGCCGGGTCGCCGGCGGGCACGGTCACGGTGACGGCCTCGGAGTTGGCCGCGTAGCCGCAGGCGGGGCACGAGGCGAAGGTGTCCTCGCCCGCGGCGGCCGGGGCGAGGAACTCCTCGGAGGCGGAGCCGCCCATGGCCCCGGAGACGGCGGAGACGACCCGGTAGTCGAGGCCGAGCCGTTCGAAGATCTTGATGTACGCCTCGCGGTGCAGCCGGTAGGCGCCCGCGAGCCCTTCGTCGTCGGTGTCGAAGGAGTACGAGTCCTTCATCTGGAACTCGCGGCCCCGCAGGATGCCCGACCTCGGCCTGGCCTCGTCGCGGTACTTGGTCTGGATCTGGTACAGGATGACGGGCAGGTCCTTGTAGGACGTGGCCTGGTCCCTGACCAGCTGGGTGAAGATCTCCTCGTGCGTGGGCCCGAGCAGGTAGTCGCCGCCCTTGCGGTCGCGCAGGCGGAACAGCAGGTCGCCGTACTCCTCGTAGCGGCCGGACACCTCGTAGGGCTCCCTGGGCAGCAGCGCAGGCAGCAGGACCTCCTGGCCGCCGATGGCGTCCATCTCCTCGCGCACGATGCGCGCCACGTTGTCCAGGACTCGTTTGCCGAGCGGCAGCCAGCTCCAGATGCCGGCGGCGGAACGGCGCACGTATCCGGCGCGGACCAGCAGCCGGTGGCTGAGGGTCTCGGCGTCGGCGGGGGCCTCGCGCAGCGTCTTGAGCAGGGAGGCGGACAGGTACTGGACTCGGGCTGGCATGGCCGGAGCCTAACGGTGCGGGGCCGCCGGGCGCCAAACGGGTGCCGGGGGCCGGGTGGTGTCAGCGCCGCAGCGGCAGGGGCGCGCCCATGACGGCGTAGGGGCTGGGCGCGGAGGGGAACATGACGCGGCGGGCCAGGTCGGCGTAGCCGAGCTTGCGGTAGAGGGCGCGGGCCGGGCTCTCGGTGTCGATGGCCGAGAGGATCGAGCGCGGCTCCGCGGCGCTGTCCGTGAGCGAGGTGATGAGGGCACGGCCTATGCCGCGGTGCTGGTAGTCCGGCAGCACGTGCAGCTCGGTGATGGTGAACGAGTCGTCCAGCCAGGATTCGTGGCCGGCGCGGCGCAGGTAGGGCTCGACGACGCCGGACCACCACTGCGCGCGGTCGTTGGGCATGCCGTAGACGAAGCCGACGAGTCTGCCGTCGCCGTTGGTGGCACCGAGGGCGCGGGCGCCGGGGCCGGCGAGGTGGCGCAGGACGATATGCCTGCGCACGCCGACCTCGTCGGCGGTGAGGCCGAACGCCTGAGCCTGCACGTCCAGCGCCTCGTCCACCTTGGTCGCGAGGTCGATCGGCGTGATCACGACGTCCCGGGCGTCCGGGGCCCGGCCGGCGGATGGTGTCATGCGGGGAGGCTAACGTGCGCGGCCGGGTAAGTCGCGCCCGGTGCCGCGAATGATCAGAACAGCACGCTCATCAGGGTGCCGCACCGGGTGAAGCCGAGGCGGCGGTAGACGGCGAGCGCGGGTGCGTTGAAGTCGTTCACGTAGAGGCTGACGACCGGCGCGGTCTCGGCCAGGGCGTGTGCCAGGACGGTGGCGAGCCCGGCGGTGGCCAGCCCCCGGCCCCTGCGGTCCGGGGCGGTCCAGACGCCCTGGAGCTGGCACACCTCGGGGGTGACCGCCCCGATCTCGGCCTTGAAGACGACGCGGCCGTCCTCCACGCGGGCGAAGCAGCGGCCGGAGCCCACGGTCTCTGCCACCCGCGACTGGTAGGCGAGCCCGCCGTCCTCGGCGCTGAGCGGGGAAATGCCGACCTCTTCGGTGAACATGGCCACGGCGGCGGGGAACACCAGCTCCATCTCGTCCTTGCGCATGCGCCGCACCCGCGGGTCCGCGGTGATGCCGGGGGCCGTGCGGCGGGTGGCCAGCAGCGGCTGACGCGACCGGAGCTGGCGGGCGGGCCCCCAGCGCGGTTCGAGGCGGGCCCAGAGCTGCGCGGTGGGCCCGGCGGGGCCGACGAGGGAGGAGCAGCGGCGGCCCTGGCGCAGGGCCCGTTCGGCGAACGCCTCGACCGCGGCGGCATCGGCACGGACCGGCACGAGGTTGGCACCGGCGTAGCAGAGCGAGGTGAGCCTGCCGTCGCGGTAGTAGCCCCACATGTCGCCGCCGAGGTAGGGCTGCTGGAGTCCGGACTCCAGGACGCGGGCGGTCACGAAGGCGTTGGCCACCGGGTCCTCGTTGAGCACGGCCAGGGCGGGCTTGAGTTCGGACGGGCGCAGGACCCGGGTGGTGGGCGTGGTGAGCACGGGCGGCGGGCCTTGTGTTGGTCGGGAGATCGGGTGTCCCGCACCCTACCCCGGGTGCGGTCCGTGCGGAGGGTCGTCCGCGCGGGCCGCACCGCGGGGCGGCGGGGTGTCAGGCCACGGTGACTTCGGGGGCGCCGGACTCGGTGCCGTCCTTCGCCATCTGGTCGGCGATCTTCATGGCCTCGTCGATGAGCGTTTCCACGATCTTGGACTCGGGCACGGTGCGGATGACCTCGCCCTTGACGAAGATCTGCCCCTTGCCGTTGCCCGAGGCGACGCCGAGGTCGGCCTCCCGGGCCTCGCCGGGACCGTTGACGACGCAGCCCATGACGGCGACGCGCAGCGGCACGTCCATGCCGGTCAGGCCCTCGGTGACCTCTTCCGCGAGCTTGTACACGTCCACCTGGGCCCGGCCGCAGGAGGGGCAGGAGACGATTTCGAGCCCGCGCTGCCGCAGGCCGAGGGACTCCAGGATCTGCGTGCCGACCTTGATCTCCTCCACGGGCGGCGCGGAGAGGGACACGCGGATCGTGTCGCCGATGCCCTCGCTGAGCAGGGCGCCGAAGGCGACGGCGGACTTGATGGTGCCCTGGAACGCGGGGCCCGCCTCGGTGACGCCGAGGTGGAGCGGGTAGTCGCAGGCGGCGGCGAGCTGCCGGTAGGCGTTCACCATGACCACGGGGTCGTTGTGCTTGACCGAGATCTTGATGTCGCGGAAGCCGTGCTCCTCGAACAGGGAGCACTCCCACAGCGCCGACTCGACCAGGGCCTCCGGGGTGGCCTTGCCGTACTTGGCCAGCAGCCGCTTGTCGAGCGAACCGGCGTTGACGCCGATGCGGATGGGCGTGCCCGCGTCGGAGGCGGCCCTGGCGATCTCGGCGACCTTGTCGTCGAACTGCTTGATGTTCCCCGGGTTCACGCGGACCGCGGCGCAGCCCGCGTCGATCGCGGCGAACACGTACTTCGGCTGGAAGTGGATGTCCGCGATCACGGGGATGCCGGACTTGCGGGCGATCACCGGCAGGGCGTCCGCGTCGTCCTGCGTCGGGACGGCGACGCGCACGATCTGGCAGCCGGAGGCGGTCAGCTCGGCGATCTGCTGAAGTGTCGCA
This sequence comes from Streptomyces johnsoniae, assembly GCF_031845565.1. Taxonomy (NCBI): domain Bacteria; kingdom Bacillati; phylum Actinomycetota; class Actinomycetes; order Kitasatosporales; family Streptomycetaceae; genus Streptomyces; species Streptomyces johnsoniae. The sequence continues at coordinate 43,816 of NZ_JAVREV010000001.1, forward strand.
CCGATGTCCGAGGTCCGTGTCGTCGTCATGGACTGCACGGAGACCGGGGCGTCACCACCTACGGCGACCGAGCCGACCTGGATCTTGCGGCTGACGCGGCGGTCGGCCAGCTTGGCCGGTACGGACGGGATTCCCAGCGAGATGGCTGTCATGGATCAGTGCAACCCCACGGTGTGGACGGGCGGGCTCCAGGGCTTGAGCCTACGGCACTTCACCCGGTGAGCCGCACCGGACTGACGATGTCCGCGGCCAGCACCAGCAAGGTGAAGCAGATGAACACGCCGGCGACCACGTAGGCGACGGGCATCAGCTTGGCCACGTCGAACGGGCCGGGATCGGGACGTTTGCGCAGGCGGGCGAGCCTGCGCCGCAGGGACTCCCACAGGGCCCCGGCGATGTGCCCGCCGTCGAGCGGGAGCAGCGGCAGCATGTTGAACAGGAACAGTGAAAGGTTGAATCCCGCCACCAGGAAGAGGGCCATCGCGACCTGCTGGCTGGCGGGGATGTCCAGGGTGAAGATGTCGCCGCCGACGCGTGCGGCGCCGACGACGCCCATCGGGGAGTCCTGCTCGCGCTCCGCGTTGCCGAGGGCGGCGTTCCAAAGGCCCGGCACTTCGGAGGGGATGTCGATCAGCGCCTCGACGCCGGTGGTCATGATGTCGCCCATGCGCTCGACGGCCTGCGGGAAGTCCTGCTTCACGATGCCGCTGGCCGGGGAGAATCCGAGGAATCCCGCGGTGACGAACTCGCCCTCGACGTATCCGCCGTCGCCGTCGGTCCTGGCGACCTGGTTCTCGATGAGGTCGGCCTGTAGCTCCATCGTGGTGCCGTCGCGCTCGACGGTGATGGTGGCCTCGCCCGTGGTGTCGCGAATGCGGTCCTGAAGGGTGCCCCACTCGTCGATGGGCACCCCGTCGAACGCCACGATGGTGTCCCCGGGCAGCAGTCCCGCCTCGGCGGCCGGGGCCGGCTGGTCGGAGGCGCGGCAGTCCCGCGGCTCCTCGCTCTGCGAGATGACGCACTCGGAGACGGTGGCGACGGTGGTCGTCTGGGTGTTGATGCCGAAGCCCATGAGCACGCCGAGGAAGATCACGACGGCGAGCAGCAGGTTCTGCGCGGGCCCTGCGAACATGACGATCACGCGCTGCCACGGCTTGCGCGTGTAGAACAGCCGCTTCTCGTCCCCGGGCTGCAGCTCCTCGAAGGCGGCGGCGCGGGCATCCTCGATCATGCCGCGGAACGGCGAGGTGGAGCGCTGGCGGACCTTGCCGTCGTCGCCCGGCGGGAACATGCCGATCATGCGGATGTAGCCGCCGAGCGGGATGGCCTTGATGCCGAACTCGGTCTCTTTCTTCTTCCGGGACCAGATGGTGGGGCCGAAGCCGACCATGAACTGCGGCACCCGGACGCCGAACATCCGCGCGGTCGAAAAGTGACCCAGCTCGTGCCACGCAATGGACGCGAGCAGGCCGAAGACGAAGACGAGTATGCCGAGAATGAACATCAAGGCTGTCATCGGGTCGCCTCCGTCGTCGTCCGGCCGGTCGTCCGGGCCAGCTCCCGGGCACGCCTGCGCGCCCTGGTCTCCGCTTCGAGGACGTCCGGCAGGGCCAGTGAGGTTCCGGAGCCGTCGCTGCCCTGCTCGTCGACCACCTGCGCCACGGTGTCCACGATCCCGGTGAACGGCAGCAGGCCCGCGAGGAACGCGTCGACACACTCCTCGTTGGCCGCGTTGAACACCGCGGGCGCCGTACCGCCGAGGCTACCGACCTTCATGGCGAGCGGCACCGAGGGGAAGGCATCTGTGTCCAGCGGGAAGAACTCCCAGGTGTGCGCCTTGGTCCAGTCGCAGGGCGGAGCGGCCCCCGGCACCCGGTGCGGCCAGCCGAGCCCGAGCGCGATCGGCATGCGCATGTCCGGCGGCCCCGCCTGGGCGAGCGTCGAACCGTCGGTGAACTCCACCATCGAGTGAATATAGGACTGCGGGTGGACGACGACCTCGATGCGGTCGAACGGAATTCCGTACAGCAGGTGGGCCTCGATGACCTCAAGCCCCTTGTTGACGAGCGTCGCGGAGTTGATCGTGATGACCGGGCCCATGGCCCAGGTCGGATGCGCCAGCGCGTCCTTCGGGGTGACAGAGGCCAGCTCGGCGCGGCCGCGCCCGCGGAACGGCCCGCCGCTCGCGGTGACGACCAGGCGTTCGACCTCCCCGCGCGTGCCGCCGAGCAGCGCCTGGAAGAGCGCCGAGTGCTCCGAGTCCACCGGGATGATCTGCCCCGGCTCGGCCAGCCCGGTCACCAGCGGCCCGCCGACGATCAGCGACTCCTTGTTGGCCAGCGCGAGCACCCGGCCCGCCGACAGCGCGGCGAGGGTCGGGGCGAGACCGATGGAGCCGGTGATGCCGTTGAGCACCGTGTGGCACTCGCTCGCGGCGAGCTGGGTGGCCGCGTCGGGCCCGGCCAGGATCTCGGGCAGCGGCTGCCCGACGCCGTACTGGGCACGCAGCGCCTCCCGCAGCGCGATCGCCCGGTCCTCCCGCGCGATGGCCACGGTCCGCACCTGGAGCCGGTGCGCCTGCCCGGCCAGCCGGTCGAGCCGCTCGCCCGCGGCCGAGAGCCCGGTGACACGGAAGAGGTGCGGGTTGCGCAGCACAACATCGATGGCCTGGGTGCCGATCGACCCGGTGGAACCCAGAACGACAACCTCCCGCGGCCCCTCGGGCGGCGGCTCGGCCGGGAAACGCGCATGCGGATCGGCAAGACAGACGGGACTCTCGGTCATCCCCCCATTGTCGCCCGCCCCGCGAACGCTTCCCGACGGCCCCCACACATCCGCGGTTGCTACGCTGCCGGACAGCACGCGCACGGACCGCGTGCGCGCGGGATCACGTGGGGGATTCCATGACCAATGACCCAGGGGTGGGAGACGGCAGGACCGACCTGGCCATGCGCTCCGAGGAGCTGTCCGGGATCGGGGAAACGGCCGGGGGTCTTGGCGCGGACCTCGTCAACAAGGGATTACAGGCTTCCGGCAGCAGCTACGCGGCCGTTCCGGTACTCCTGGACGCCGGGCTCGACAGCGGCAACGGGCTGCGTCACACGACGGCGCGTTTCTTCCGCAAGACGATGGACCTCAAAGAGGACTGCGCCCGCATCGAGGAGCATCTGACCGGCACCGTCACCTCCCACTCGGCACTGGAGGACGACCTGCTCACCGGCCTGCGGACGGTCCAGGCGCCTGCGGCGGAGCCCGCCGGGAACCCGGCTCTCGACGCCCTGCTGGCCGAATAGGGGGCGTCGTGCCGAGATATCAGGAGCTGACCGAGCTGAGTCTGCAGACCCTGGACCAGGCCGTCGAGGACTGGCTGACGGTCAGGAACGACCTGGACGGCATGGCCGGCGAGGCCAGGACCGGGATGCGCGACAAGGCCGAGTCGGCCAGCTGGGAGGGCGTCAACGCGGGGGTGACCAAGCAGTTCATCACGACCGTCGCCGACCGTTTCTCCTTCGCCCACGAACAGGCCACCGGCATTCACCGGGTGCTGGAGGAGCTGAGCGAGGCGCTGCGCGGCCATATCTCGCGGCTCAGGGAGCTCAAGGCGGAAGCCGAGGGCCAGGGGCTGTTCGTGACGGACAACGGCCGGGTACTCGTCGCCGGTGAGAGCCCGACCGGCGCCACCATCGACCCGCGCGCGCAGGAGGAAGTCAACGAACTGCGGAGCCAGAAGCAGCCGCTGATCGACGAGTACACGGCCAGGATCGAACGGATTCTCGGCGAGGCGGCCGAGTCGGACGCCACCGCGGACCGGGCGCTGCGCGAGCTCGCCGGCGAGGATGACCGAGCCTTCCGGGCCACCGACTACGACACCATGTCCGCGGAGGAAGTACAGGGCCTGGCCGATGCCGAACGGGCACAGGAACTCATGGCCCAGGAGCCGGCCGACCTCAGCGACGACGAGCTTCAGGAGCTGGACCGCCTCCTGAACGAGCAGGGGGACAACGAGCACTTCGCCGTTGCCCTGGCCACCGGCCTCGGCCCCGAGGGCACCCTGCGCTTCTGGACCGACCTCTCGGCCCATCCGTATCCCCTGGACGACAGCGGGCGCCACGATCTCCTCAACTCGCTGGGCGACAACTTCGGCGCCGCACTGGGCACGGCCACGCGCAGCGACGATGCCGCCATGGGCGCCTGGGAGCGGGAGATGATCGAACTGGGGCCGCAGCGCATCGACATCGGGATGGGCAACGGGCCGTTCGGCTTCCAGGTGATGAGCGATCTGATGGGCGGCGGCAGGTACGACGCGGACTTCCTGACCGACTACGGCGACGCCCTGATCTCCTACGAGCAGACGATGGACCCGCCCGGTCTCGCCTGGAACAACTCGTCCATCGACCACTTCCCGGCGCAGGTGTTCACCCGTGACCCGATGACCGGCTATATGGAGGCGCTCAGCCGTACCCCGGATGCGGCGACCGACGTGTTCCTCAGGCGGGACACGATGGACTATCTCCTCACCCGCCCCGTGGACCATCTCCCGGTCGAGGGCGGCGAGAACGGCGGATACGCGTTCCGGCACGCGATCGGCGACGCTCTCTTCGCCGCGACCACCGGCGTCGAACCGGGCACGCCCGCCGTCGCGGCCCCGGAGCACACCCGGGAGAACGAGATCATTCTGAACAACGCGGTGAACGCGCTCGCCGCCATGGGCGGCGACGGCTTCCCGATGGAGTACCGCGAGCCCATGGCCGGCATCCTGGTGAACCACGGCGACACGGTGGTCGAAACGGTGAGTTCCGCGCCGAGCGAACGGCCGCTGGACAGGAACGAGCTCTTCGACGTGGTGAGCCAGATCTCGACGGACGCAACGGCGTACGGCCTCCTCAACGAGGGCATGAACTACGCCCTGATCGACACCCTGGACTCCGCGCCGGAGAATCCGGACGAGGCCCTGCACCGCGCGGGCGAAACCGTCGGATATCTGGAGGCCGCCCGCCGGGAGGCGATGGCCGGCGAGGCGGCCGGCGAAATCGATTCGGCGACCTGGCAGTCCACGTGGGCGAGCTACACCCTCGGCTCGGCCCTCGACTTCGTCCCCCACGCCGGCGGCGCGATGAGCGGCGCCGTGGACATGGCGTCACAGGCGTGGCTCGCAGCGGAGACCAGAACGATCGAGGAGAACCTGCTGCAAGACGAAGTGGAGCTGAGCCAGAGCCGGGACGCCCAGCTGGAGTTCTTCAGAGATTACTGGTACCAGCAGAACGAAGAGTGGGCAAACGGCCTGGACAACCCGATTTCCTCGCAAGAGGCACGTCACATTCTCATGGGCGCCGCAAATGATGGTAAGGGTACCGCAGAGGGGGACCCGGAGAACCAATGAAGACACAGAAGAGAAACAGCGTGGCCGGGGCCCTTCTTCTCCTGCCGCTGGCTGCCTGTCTCACCGCATGCGGCGAAGACGCGGAATACAACTACAGCGTGCCCGGCACAATCTGCGATACCGCCATCGACTCCGAGGCCCTGCGCGCGCTGCTGTCGCCGGGCGACACCATCGAGGCCGCACCACGCGACACCGATGTCGAGACCTGCGAAATCAGGATCGATGACGAGTTGGAGATCGAAATCACCGGCCACAGCCCTTACGAGCCGGAAGATCCCATGGACTACGCCCGGACCAACGAATTCGAGGAGCCGGAGGAGGCCGACCTGATCGAGGGGGGGACCGGGGCCGTGTGGGAGCACGGCGCCCTCGCCGGTTGGCCATGCCGGGCGGATCTGGCGGACAGCTACAACAACGTCCTCGCCGTGATTCACGTGTTCAGCGACCATGCCGACGGCGACGACCGGCGGGATCTCATTGCCGACTTCGCGCGCAGCTATATGGCCGGGCTGTCGGAGAAACTGGAGTGCGACGTCTGAACGTTCCGCCCGTGCCGGGGCGGGGCTCATTCGATCGTGCGGTGGACGTTCTTGTGCCGGGCGGTGTCCTCGGTGGGGTCGGCGATCCAGGGGCCGGGGGTCGAGGGGTCGTGGATGCCTTCTTCCAGCCAGGTGTAGTCGCCGGACAGCACGTGGGAGGCCAGGGCCGCGTCGGTGGTGTCGGTGTTGTGCCACAGGTTGTGGAACAGGTCGTCGACGCGCAGGCGTGACTGGCGGCAGAAGGCGTGGGCCAGTTGGTACGCCTCGCGGCCGTGGTCCTCGTGGGAGCGGAGGCGTTCGGCGTGGACGCAGGCCGCGGACATGGCGAAGAGTTCGGCGCCGATGTCCACGACGCGGCCGAGGAAGACCTGTTTGGTCTCCAGGCGGCCCTGCCAGCGGGACATCGCCATGAACGTGGCGCGGGCCAGGCGGCGGGAGGCGCGTTCGACGAAGCGCAGGTGTGCCGCCAGGTTGGGGTGGCGGGAGACGTGGAAGTCCCCGTAGGCCAGGGGGAGATGCCCGCGGCCGGTGGCCAGCGTGGGAAGCCAGCGGGCGTAGAAGAGGCCGGCGGCGGTGGCGGACTTCCGCTTTTGGGTGAAGGAGGAGTCGGGGTCGATGAGCCCGCCCGCGACCTTCAGGTGGGCGTCGACCGCCTCGCGGGCGATCAGCAGGTGCATGATCTCGGTGGAGCCCTCGAAGATGCGGTTGATGCGCAGGTCACGCAGCATCTGTTCGGCGGGGATGCCTCGTTCGCCGCGGGCGGCCAGGGAGGCCGCGGTCTCGTAGCCGCGTCCGCCGCGGATCTGGACGAGTTCATCGGCGATCCGCCAGGCCATCTCGCTGCTGTAGAGCTTCGCGAGCGCGGCCTCGATGCGGATGTCGTGGCGTTCCTCGTCGGCCAGTTCGCCGGAGAGTTCGAGTACGGCCTCCATGGCGAAGGTGGTGGCGGCGATGAAGGAGAGTTTGGCGCCGACCGCCTCGTGCTTTCCGACCGGGCGTCCCCACTGTTCGCGCGCGCCCGACCATTCGCGGGCGATTTTCAGGCACCACTTGCCCGCTCCGGTGCACAGGGCGGGGAGCGAGAGGCGGCCGGTGTTCAGGGTGGTCAGGGCGATCTTGAGGCCGGCCCCCTCGGCGCCTATGCGGTTGGCGGCGGGCACGCGCACGCCGCGGAGCCGGGTCACGCCGTTCTCGATGCCGCGCAGCCCCATGAACGCGTTGCGCTGCTCGACGGTGATGCCGGGCGAGTCGGCCTCGACGACGAAGGCGGTGATGCCGCGGCCGGGCACGCGCGCCATGACGACGAGCAGGTCGGCGACGACCCCGTTCGTGGTCCAGAGTTTCACGCCGTCCAGCAGGTAGCTGTCGCCGTCGGGGACCGCGGTGGTGGCCAGGCGTGCCGGGTCGGAGCCGACGTCGGGCTCGGTCAGCAGGAAGGCCGAGATCGCGCCGCGGGCGCAGCGCGGCAGGAACGCCTTCCGCTGTTCCTCGGTGCCGAACAGCTTGAGCGGCTGGGGTACTCCGATGGACTGGTGCGCGGAGAGGAGGGCGCCGACGGCGGGGCTTGCGGTGCCGACGAGGGCGAGGGCGCGGTTGTAGTGGACGTGGCCGAGGCCGAGGCCGCCGTACTCCTCGCCGATTTTCATGCCGAACGCGCCGAGGTCGCGCAGCCCCGCGACGACTTCGTCGGGTATGCGCGCCTCGCGTTCGATCAGGCCGCCGTCGATGTGTTCCGCGCAGAACGTCCGCAGCCGGCCGAGGAAGCGCTCGCCCCGCCGCGCCGCGGGCCCTTCCGGGTCCGGGCGGGGGTGGATGAGGTCGAGCCGGAGCCGGCCGAGGAACAATTCCTTGGCGAAGCTTGGCTGGTGCCAGTCTTGTTGCCGGGCGGCCTCGGCGACCCGGCGGGCTTCCCGTTCGGAGACGGTCATGTCCACACACCTCGTCCCGATGAGCACTACTGGTGAGTATGTACCCGTTTCCGACCGGGTGAAAGCGCCGGTGAAAACATTGTTGAAGCGCTTCGATACATCTCTGGACACAGCCCACTTGCCGGTCTAAGGTCAACGCGATTACATAGACAGCCGCTGTCGAAGCGCTTCACAACACCTCATTCCCACGGGAGAGCAGATGGTCACTCTCGCCGAGGTCGCCCGGCATGCCGGCGTCTCCGCCAGCACGGTGAGCTACGTCCTCAGCGGCAAACGGACCATCTCCACCAGGACCAGGGAACGTGTCGAGAAGTCCATCAGGGAGCTGGGCTACCACCCCAACGCGGGCGCCCGCGCGCTGGCGAGCAACAAGTCGAACATCATCGCCCTCATGATGCCGCTGCGCACGGACATGTACGTGCCGGTGATGATGGAAATCGCCATCGCGGTGGCCACCACCGCCCGCGAACGCGGCCATGACGTCCTGCTGCTGACCGGCCAGGAGGGCCCCGAGGCGGTGCGGCGGGTGGTCGGCAGCGGGCTCGCCGACGCGATGATCCTCATGGACGTGGAGCTGGAGGACACCAGGCTGTCGCTGGTGCGCGAGTCCCCCCGGCCCGCGGTCCTCATCGGCCTGCCCGCCGACCCCAGCGAACTCACCTGCGTGGACCTGGACTTCGCCGCCACCGGCCGGCTGTGCGCGGAGCACCTGGCGGAGCTGGGGCACCGCGACGTCGCCGTGGTCGGCGAGGCCGCGGCCGTGTACGAGCGGCGCACCGGCTTCGCCGAACGCACCCTCCAGGGGGTGCGCGAGCGGGCGGCCGAGCTGGGCGTGCGCGTGCTGCACCGGCCGTGCGACGGCAGCTACGAGTCGACGGCCGGCACACTGGCCCGCATCTTCGACGAACGCCCCGCCACCAGCGCGGTCATCGTCCAGAACGAGGCCGCCATCGGCCCGATGCTCAGCCTGCTGCGGCAGCAGGGGCGGGCGGTCCCCGAGGACATCTCCGTGATCGCCGTGTGCCCCGAGCAGGTCGCCACCCAGCAGTCGGTCGCGCTGACCTCGGTGGCCATCCCGGCGCAGGAGATGGGCCGGCGGGCGGTCGAGCTGGTGATGGCCAAGGCCGGGGCGGCGGACGGCCGCGCGCCGACGGGGGCGGGGGCAGGGGCAAGGGCAGGGGCGGGAACGGAGACCCTGATCGAGCTGCTTCCCCCGCAGTTGACCGTCCGGGCCAGCACCGGCCCGGCCCCCACCCCGACAGGAGCGCCGTGAACGACTCGTCCGCCGTGTCCCTCGCCCAGTCCTCCCCCACCGTCGGGACGTTCCGGAGCAGCGCGGGCGCGCTGGAGTGGAGCGGCCGGCAGGAGACGTTGCGCCTGGAACCCTGGGGCCCGGACGGCATCCGGGTGCGGGCCGGGGTCGGCGGCCCCCTGCTGGACGGGCTGCCGGGGGCGCTGGCGGACGCGCCGGAGGAGACGGGCCCCGCCGTGGTGAAGACCGGCGATCGGCTGGCGACGCTGACGTGCGGGTCCATCACGGCGGAGGTGAGCGTCGAGGGCGAGGTCAGGTTCCTGCGCACCGCGGACGGCACGGAGTTGCTGGCCGAGCAGCGGGCGCACTTCTGGTGGCCGGGGCCGCGGCTCTACACCGCGACGGGGAACGGCTATCACCGGCTGGAGCAGCGGTTCGCGGCCTATCCGGGGGAACGGCTCTACGGCCTCGGGCAGCACCAGCACGGGATGCTGGACCAGAAGGGCGCCGTGATCGACCTCGTGCAGCGCAACGCCGAGGTGTCGATCCCGGTGCTGACCTCGAACCGCGGCTACCTGCTGCTGTGGAACAACCCGGCGATCGGGCGCGTGGAGCTGGCGCGGAACGGGACGCGGTGGGTCGCGGACAGCGCCCGGCAGATCGACTACTGGATCACGGCGGGCACGCCCGCGCAGACGCAAGGCAGGTACACGGCCGTGACGGGCCGTTCGCCGATGCTGCCGGAGTGGGCGGCCGGGTTCTGGCAGTGCAAGCTGCGCTACCGCACGCAGGAGGAGCTGCTCGGCGTCGCGCGGGAGTACAAGCGCCGCGGGCTGCCGATCTCGGCGATCGTCTGCGACTTCTTCCACTGGACGCATCTGGGCGAGTGGAAGTTCGACCCGGCCGAGTGGCCCGATCCGGCGGCCATGGTGCGGGAGCTGTCGGAGCTCGGCATCCGGCTGGTCGTCTCGGTGTGGCCCTCGGTCTCGCCGCTGAGCGAGAACCACCAGGTCATGGAGCAGCGGGGCTTCTTCATCGGCACGGAGTACGGTCCGGTGGCGCACGCGGACTGGCCGGACAAGGAGGTCGCCGAGACGGTGCAGGTGGCGTTCTACGACGCGACCCACCCCGGGGCGCGGGACTTCGTCTGGTCGAAGGTGCGGGAGAACTACGTGGCGCCGTACGGCATCACGGCCTTCTGGCTGGACGCCTGCGAGCCGGAGCTGAAGCCCGGTTTCCAGGCCAACCTGCGCTACCACGCCGGTCCCGGACTTGAGGTGGGGAACCTGTACCCGCGGGAGAACGCCAGGACGTTCGACGAGGGGCTGCGGGCCTCGGGGGCGGGCGCGGACGAGGTGATCACGCTGAACCGTTCGGCCTGGGCGGGCAGCCAGCGGCACGGCGCGGCGCTGTGGTCGGGCGACATCGGCACGGATTTCGCGACGCTGCGGCGGCAGATCGCGGCGGGTCTGAACACCTCGCTGTCCGGCATTCCGTGGTGGAACACGGACATCGGCGGTTTCCACGGCGGCGATCCGGAGGACCCGGAGTACCGCGAGGTGCTGGTGCGCTGGTTCCAGTTCGGCGCGCTCTCGCCGCTGATGCGGCTGCACGGCTTCCGCGACCCGGGGATGCCGCTGGGGCCTGAGATGACCGGCGGGCCGAACGAGGTGTGGTCCTACGGCCCCGAGGCGGGCGAGGTGCTGGAGTGGTACCTCGGGCTGCGGGAACGGCTGCGGCCCTACGTGCTGGAGCAGATGAGGGTGGCGCACGAGGCGGGGCTGCCGCCGATGCGGCCGCTGTTCCTGGAGTTCCCCGACGACCCGCGGGCGTGGGACGTGGCGGACGCCTACCTGTTCGGTCCCGACCTGCTGGTGGCGCCGGTGCTGGCCGCCGGGGCGCGGGAGCGCGCGGTGTATCTGCCGGCCGGGGCGCGGTGGACGGATGCCTGGACCGGCGCCGCGTACCCGGGAGGCGCCGAGGCGGTGGTGCCCGCGCCGCTTGACCGGATTCCGCTGTTCCTGCGGGACGGCGCGCGCCTGCCCGTCACGGGCTGAGCCGGGCGCCGTCCCGCCATGGGCTCCCCGCCCACCCGCCCCGTGCAGGGGAGCGGGTGGGCGGGGGCAACGCGGCCCGGCGCTCCCTGCGGGCCGCGGGTCCTGGACCGGCCTCAGCCCTCGCTGACGCTGAAGTCGTTGGTGACGAACTCGAGGCCGCCGGCGGACGAGGTGATCTCGTAGCCGAACTGCACGTCCCCGATGACGGTGTCCTGGCTCATCCAGCCCTGCTCGGTGATCCAGTCGAGGATCGGCAGGATGTCGACGTCGCCCTGCGAGGAGTTGCCCTGACGCAGGAACGAGTAGACGTTGTTCGCACCGTTGCTGCCGTTGTAGACGTCCCACGTGTGGCCGCCGAGGGTGGCCTCACCGACGGGGTTGCCGAGCGGGCCGACGGGCCCCGTCCAGTTCATCCAGAGCATGATCTCGTGGTCGTAGTTCTCGTCCCAGACGTCGAACGTCGTGTTGTACGCGCCGCTGTCCGGGACGGTGACGTCGTAGCTGGCGCTGAGGGAGCCGATGTCGCCGATCGGCTCGCCGACGATCCACTTGGCGTTGGGGTAGGACTTGATGCCGCCGGTGTTGGGGTGGTCGGCGGTCACGGACCACTGCGAGCCCGAGTCGGCGGCGATGCACTGGCTGCCCGCGCCCGAGCCCCAGATGTTGTTGTAGACGATGTAGCCGTCGCCGGGCTCCCAGTTGCCCCACTGGTCGCAGGACTCCCAGGCGGCTGCGGCGTTCGCGGTGCCGGCGGTGAGGCCGGCACCGGTGATCACCGCGGTCGTCAGGGCGGCGGTGGTGAGAACGAGTCGTTGCATGTGCGGCTCCGTTCGGTGTGGGGGGCGAGCACGGCCGCGCCGTGGCGTTCCAGGGTGATCCCGTCGCCGTGGCCGCGGCCGGTGAGCAGGTCGGTGTGGGGGTGGTGCAGGGGGATCGTGACCTGCCCGGGTCCGTGGTTGAGGAGGAAGAGGTGCGCGCCGCGCCGGACGGCCTCCACGCCGGGGGGCGCGTCCGGCAGCACGGGCCCGACGCCCGCCTCGCGGGCGGCGCCGGCCAGCAGCGCGCCGAGTGCGGGCCGCTCCAGGAGGGTGGAGACGTACCAGGCCGTGCCGCGGCCGTGGGAGTGCCGGGTGAGCGCGGGGCGGCCGGACAGCTCGCCCTCCGCGTAGGCGGCGACGACGTCGGCGCCCGCGGGCTCCAGGTCCTCGCTCCAGATGCGGCCCGCGGTGCCGTCGGTGAGCCGGACGGCGACGCCGGCTTCCAGCGGCCACCACTCGTGCAGCGTGGCGAGGCCGAGGACCTCGCGCAGCCTGGCGTCGATCCCGCCCTCGCGGACGCGGTCGTCGGCGTCGGCGATGCCGGTGAAGAAGCCGCAGACGAGGGTGCCGCCGCCGTGCACGTAGGCCGCGATGTTGTCCAGGGCGGCGTCGGTGAGGAGGTACAGCTGCGGGATGACGACCACCGGGTAACGGGTGAGGTCGGCCTCGGGGTGCGCGAAGTCGCAGGTGAGGTTCTGCTCCCACAGGGCGTGGTGCCAGGCGGCGAGGATGTCCGGGTAGTTCAGCTCGACGGAGGGCCGGCCCGGCTGCTGGGAGGCCCACCACGCGGACCAGTCGTGCAGGACGGCGACGCCCGCGGTCACGTGCGTGCCGTGCACGGGCGTGAGGTCGTGCAGCTCCGCGCCCAGCTCCCGGACGTGCCCGAAGACGCGGGAGCCCTCCCCGGCGTGCGGGAGCATCGCGGAGTGAAACTTCTCACTGCCCTGCCGGGAGGCGCGCCACTGGAAGAAGCACAGCGCGTCCGCGCCGCGGGCGACGGCCTGGAGGGACCACAGGCGCAGCTGGCCAGGGGACTTCGGCCGGTTGACCGGCCGCCAGCTGACCGCGGACGCCGCCTGCTCCATCAGCATCCAGGGGCCGCCGGCCTGGGAACGGGTGAGGTCCTGGACCAGCGCGCCGTACGCGGCTCCCGCGGAGTCGTCGGGCCCGGCGGCCGGGTCGGGGTAGACGTCGACGGAGACAACGTCCTCCTCCGCGGCCCAGCGCCAGCCGTCCTGCCCGGCGAACAGCGGCATGAAGTTGGTGGTGACGGGCACGCCGGGGCTGTGCGCGGCGACGATGTCGCGTTCCGCGGTGAAGCACTCCAGCAGCGCGTCGCTGGTGAACCGGCGGAAGTCCAGGGCCTGCGTCGGGTTGATGAAGTACTGGGCGCGGCGCGGCGGGACGACCTCCTCCCACGAGTCGTAGCGCTGGCTCCAGAACGCCGTGCCCCAGGCGGTGTTCAGGCCGTCCAGGCTGCCGTAGCGGTCGCGCAGCCAGACCCGGAAGTGGCGGGCGCTGGTGTCGCACCAGCAGGCGGTGCCGTACTCGTTGTTGATGTGCCACATCCGCAGCGCCGGGTGGCCGCCGTAGCGGCGGGCGAGGTCGTCGGCGATGGCGGCGGCGTGTTCGCGGTAGACCGGCGACGAGGCGCAGAACTGGTTGCGCGAGCCGTACCAGACGACCGTGCCGTTCTCGTCGCGCGGCAGGGTCTCGGGGTGGCGGGCGCCGAGCCAGGGGGGCGGCGAGGCGGTGGGGGTGGCAAGGCAGACGCCGATGCCGTGGTCATGGAGCAGGTCGAGGACCCGGTCGAGCCAGCCGAAGTCGCGTGCGCCGGGGCGCGGTTCGAGGCTGGCCCAGGAGAAGACGCCGACGGTGGCGATGTTGACGCCCGCCTCCTTCATCAGACGGACGTCGTCCTGCCACACCTCGGGTGGCCACTGTTCGGGGTTGTAGTCGCCCCCGAACAGCAGCTTCCCCCGGGTGGCGTCGTGCAGCGCGGCCATGGTCATCTCCTCCTGTACTCGCCGTCAGCCCTTCACGGCGCCGATCAGCATGCCCTTTTTGAAGTGGCGTTGCACGAACGGCGAGAGCACGGCGACCGGAAGCAGTGCGAGAATCATCACAGCGGTCTGGACCGCGATGCTGGGAATCTGGCCGGTGCCGATGACCTGCGCCATCCCGGCGGGCCGCTCGTTCGCCAAAACGATCTGCTGGAGGATGTTCTGCAACGGCAGCTTCTCCTGGTCCGTGATGTAGATGAACCCGGCGAACCAGTTGCCCCAGTAGGCCACGGCGTAGAACAGCGAGATGACCGCCAGCACGGCCCGGGAGAGCGGCAGCACGATCTGCCACAGGATGCGCAGCTCGCCGGCGCCGTCGATGCGGGCGCTGTCGATGATCTCCTGGCCGACGTTCATGAAGAACGCCCGCAGCACGAGGATGTTGAAGACGTTGACGGCCATGGGGAGGACCAGCGCGGCGTAGGTGTTCATCAGCCCCAGGCTCTGGATGAGCAGGTAGGTGGGGATGATGCCGGCGCCGCCGAAGAACATGGTGGCCAGCAGGGTGAACAGCAGGGTGCGGTGCCACAGCGAGCCGATCCTGGACAGCCCGTAGGCGGCCAGCACGGACACCGTCATGCTGAACAGGGTGCCGATGACCGTGACGCCGATGGAGACCATCATGGCGCGGGAGACCTCGCCGCCGCTGAGGAGTTCGCGGTAGGCGTCGAAGCTGATGCCGTCGGGCCAGACGACCAGGCCGCCGGCGCTGCTGATCGTCTCGGCGTCGGAGAGGCTGGTGATCAGCACGATCCAGATGGGGAAGAGGATCGCGAGCAGGGCGATGCCGAGGATGACTCCCTTGGCGGTCAGCCCGACGCGGGTGGGCGGCTCCTCCCAGGCGGGCCGGGGGCGCTTGCCCTTCTCCTCCTTGTCCTCGACCAGGACGCTGGTGTCGGTGATGGCGCTCATCGCCGCGAGTACACCCCCTGCTCGCCCATCGCGTGGGCGACTCGGTTGGCGGCCAGGACCAGGGCGAGGCTGAAGACGCCCTTGACGATGCCGATGGCCGCCGCGTAGCTGAAGTCCCCGTTGGCGATGCCGCGGTTCCACACGTAGCTGTCGAGCACTTCCGAGGCGCCGGGGCCGACGGCCGTGCGCTGGATGAGGAACTGTTCGCTGCCGACCGTCAGCATGTTCCCGACCTGGAGCACCAGCAGCAGCGCGATGACCGGGCGCAGCGCGGGCAGGGTCACGTGCCACATGCGGCGCCAGCGGCCCGCGCCGTCCACGGCGGCCGACTCGTACAGCTCGGAGTTGACCATCGACAGGGCGGCGAGGAAGACGATGATGCCCCACCCGGCGTCCTTCCAGATGACCTGGGCGGTGACCAGCCACTTGAAGAATCCGGGGTCGGTCATCAGGTCGAAGCTGTCGGTCAGTCCCCAGTCGCGGGCGAGCTGGGCGACGAGGCCGGCGCCGCCGAACATCTGCTGGAAGACGGTGATGACCAGCACCCAGGAGAAGAAGTGCGGCAGGTAGAGCACGGCCTGGGTCCAGGCGCGGATCTTGCTGTGCAGGATGCTGTTGATCAGCAGGGCGAGCGCGATCGGTATGGGGAAGAAGAGGATCAGCTGGAGCGAGGAGAACATCAGGGTGTTCTGCACCGCGTTCCAGAAGTCGCTGTCGTCCAGCATCCGCTGGAAGTTCTCCATCCCGATCCAGGCGCTGTTCGCCATGGAGTCGAAGAACCCGTCGCCGGCGTACGGGCTGTAGAACTGGAACGCGATGACGTTGCCGGCGATGGGGATGTAGGCGAACACCAGCAGCAGGACGACCGCGGGCAGCGTCATCGCGACCAGGACCCAGTCGCGGCGCAGCCGGTGCCGCAGGCCGATGCCGCCCGCCAGGCGGGGGTCCTTCCTGCCACGCCGTCGCGGTACCTTCCGCGCCGCGGGGGCGGGCTTGTTGGCTTGTCCGCCGCTCTCCCGTGGCACGGGAGGGCGGGGGACCGTGCTCTGTGACACGCGGTTCTCCTTGCTGGCGGCTGCCGTGGCGGCGGGCGACGCGGGCTGCGCGCCTACGAGCCGGCGGCGTCCTCCTCGTCGAGCAGGCCCTGGTAGAAGTCGCGCAGCTCGTCGCCGCCGTTGCGCCGCCACTCGGAGACGGCGTTCTGCATGTCGCGGATGGACTGGCGCCCGCGGACCACGTCGTCCTCCAGGGCCTCGAAGCCGTCGTTGATGTTGGCCAGCCGGGCCGGCTCCTGGACCTGCCGGCCGAAGAACAGCGGCTCCCTGGCGTACCGCATGTGCCGCTTCATCCAGCCCGTCCAGTCCTCGACGACCTGCGGGATGTCCGGGAGGGCGACGACGTGGCCCGCGGTGGCGATGAACGGGTAGGTCTCGGGCACGACCTCCTCCTCGCCCTGCGGGGTGCGGGCGGGCAGGCCGTCCTCGACGGTGTAGTGGGTGCCCTCGACGCCGTAGGCGCGCAGCCGCTGCTCGCGGGTGCCGTAGGGGGCGGCGGTGAAGTTGGCGATCTCCAGGGCCTCGCGAATCCGCTCCTCGGAGAGGTTCTTGTTGAGGAACGTCCAGATCCCGGCGCCGTTCGCGGTGTACAGGACGGGGTCGTTGCCGCCGGCGCCGAAGTAGTCGAACGCGTTCATGCGGAAGTCGGGGTTGGCGGTCCGCTGCTCGACGGCCGTGTTGTGCCAGGCGCCGTCGCCCTGGTTGAACATCAGGGACTCACCCGCGGTGAAGCGCTGGGTGGAGTCGCCGGACGCCGCGACCGCGTCCGGGTGGACCACGTCGGCCTCGTACAGTTTGCGGGTCCACTCCAGGGCTTCGAGATAGGCGTCGGTCTCATAGCGGTTGATCAGCGTGCCGTCGTCGCCCGCCATCCAGTAGCGCGGCTTGTCGGGCAGCACGCCGTAGATGATGAACGCCGACCACTTCATGTCCTCGCAGGCCCACACCCGGGCGGACGCGGAGGTGATCTCGCGGCAGAAGGCGATGAAGTCGTCCGGGTCGGTGGGCACCTCCCAGCCGTTGGCCTCGAAGATGTCCTGCCGGTAGTAGGGCATCACGCCGCCGATCGGGGCGGCCGGCATCGGCAGGCCGCGCAGGGCACCGCCGAAGATCGACGCCTCCCAGGCGGCGGTGGGAATGGCGGCGAGGTTCGGGAAGTCGAGGACGGCGTCGCCCGAGAGGTACGGGCCGAGGTCGGCGAACCTGCTGCTGATGGCCTGCGGGATCTGCCCGGACAGCTCCCAGCCGGGTATGCACACCAGGTCGGGGATATCGCTGCCGGCCAGCACCGCACCCAGTTTGTCGCCGTAGGTGTTGCCGTCCTGCGTCTGCCAGTTCATGCGCACGCCGATGGCCTCGTCCATCGCGGTCCAGAACGCGTTCCCGCTGCTCGGCGGCGTACCCCAGAGCGGGGTCATGCCGGTGAACTCCCCGCCGTTCCCGCGGGGTTCGGGAACGGAGACGCCGAGCTCGCTTTCGGGTATCCAGCGGGTGTAGCCGGGGCTCGACCCGTTCTCGGCGGGGATGTCCGGCGCGACGGCGACCTCGGACTCCTGGAAGGTCGGGAGGATGTTCCGCACCTGCTCCTCGGACGCCGCGCCTTCCTGACCACCGCCACCGCCGCCGCCACCGCCGCAGGCCGAGAGCAGTGGCACGCCGCCCGCGGTCGCCGCCGCCGCGAAAGCCGAGGAGGCGAGGAATCTTCTGCGGCTGGGAGCGGGGCGTGAGTTCGTCATGGCGACAACCCTTCAAAGCTCTGCGTCTTTGCATGGCCGGCGTTCGAACATGGTCGAAGCGCTTCGATGTTGCGCTGAGGCTAAGACCCGGCAGCGGGCGGCACAAGCCCTGTTTCGCAGAAACTTCGGCAGGGTTTCGAGGCGGATCTGGCCTGTAGAAGCAAGGCGATGACGAGTCAATGCCGAGCGGTGTCTTGACAGGGAGGGCACCGGAAACCCAGCATCGAAGCGCTTCGAACATCGACTTCGCGGATCGCTCCGCGGGGAGAGCCGCCACCACCCCGAGGGGACCGCACGTGACCGCCGAACCCCTGCCCTTCCGCGATCCGCGGGCCGCCGTCGAGGAGCGCGTGGCCGACCTCCTCGGCCGCCTGACGCTCCCTGAGCGGATCGCGATGCTCCATCAGTTCGCGCCCGCGGTCGACCGGCTCGGCATCCCCGCGTTCCGCACCGGGCAGGAGGCACTGCACGGCGTCGCGTGGATGGGCCAGGCCACCGTCTTCCCGCAGGCCGTCGGCCTCGGCGCGACGTGGAACGAAGAACTGGTGCGCCGCGTCGGCGAGGCCACCGGCCGGGAGGTCCGCGCGATGCGCGCCAAGGACCCGAAGGTCGGCCTCAACGTCTGGTCCCCCACGGTCAATCTGCTGCGGCACCCGCTGTGGGGCCGCAACGAGGAGGGCTACGCCGAGGACCCGCACCTGACCGCCGCCCTCGCGAGCGCCTACACCCGCGGCCTGCGCGGCGACCACCCCGTGTACTGGCGCACCGCTCCCGTGCTCAAGCACTGGCTGGCGCACAACCACGAGCACGAGCGCGACATCGCGAGCACCTCGCTGCGCGCCCGGGTGCTGCACGAGTACGAACTGCCCGCGTTCCGCGGCCCGGTGCGGTCGGGGGCGGTGGCCGGCGTCATGCCCGCCTACAACCTGGTCAACGGCCGGCCCAACCATCTCTCCCCGCTGCTCGCCGAACACCTGCGGACCTGGACCGCGCTGCCGCTCGTGGTCTGCTCCGACGCCGGGGCGCCGAGCAACATCGCCGGCTCGCAGGGCTACATGCCCGGTCACGCCGAGGGACTGGCGGCCGCGCTGCGCGCCGGAGTCGACAGTTTCACCGACCACGGCGAGGACGCCGCGCCCACCGTGGAACGGCTCACCGCCGCGCTCGACGCGGGCCTCATCACGGAGGCCGACGTCGACACGGCCGTCGCCCGGCTGCTCGGGATGCGCTTCCGCCTCGGCCAGTTCGACCCGGACCTCGACCCGTTCGACGCGGACGCCGCCTTCGACACCCCCGAGCACCGGACGCTGGCGCGCACCGCCGCCGAACAGGCCGTGGTCCTGCTGAAGAACGACGGGGTGCTCCCGCTGCGGCCCGGTGTCCGCGTCGCCGTCGTCGGGCCGCTCGCGGACGAGGTCAAGCTCGACTGGTACAGCGGCGCGCTGCTGCACCGCACCACCCCGTTCGCCGGACTGCGCGACCACCCCGCCATCGCCTCCGCCGTCCACGCCGACGGCACCGATCTGGTGCGGCTGCGCACCGAACGCGGCTGGGTGCGGGTGCCGGACGGAGACGACGGCGCGGCGCCGGGCGGGGACGGGGCCGTCGCCGCCCTGGACCCCGCGCTCCTGCGCGGGCGCACCGACCTGCCGCCGCTGACCACCGTGCCCGGCGCCGCAGAGGCCACGGCGCTGTCGCTCGCCGACTGGGGCGACGGGGTGCTCACCCTCCGCGCGCCGGACGGCCGCTACCTGTCGGTCGCGGACGACGGTTACGTGCGGGCCGCAGCGGAGCAGCCTGGGGGCTGGGTGGTCCAGGAGACGTTCAGCCTTCAGCCGCACGGCGGAGGCCACCTCCTGCGCCATCGGGGGACCGGGCATCACGTGTCTGTCGCCGCCGACGGGCTGAAGGTTGCCGAGGCGGGCGACGTCTTCCACGTCGAGACCGTCCGCCGTGGCGAGGACGCCGTCGCCGCGGCGGCGGCCGGCGCCGACGTCGTCATCGTCGTCGTGGGCAACGACCCGCACATCAACGGCCGCGAGACGGAAGACCGCACCACCCTGGCGCTGCCGCCGCAGCAGGACCGGCTGTGGCGGGCGGCGCACGCCGCCAACCCGCGCACCGTGCTGGTCATGACCTCCGCCTACCCGTACGCCGTCGCCGAGGCCGACGCCGAACTGCCCGCGCTGCTGTGGACCGCGCACGGCGGCCAGGCCGCGGGCAGCGCGCTGGCCCGCGTGCTGTGCGGCGAGGTCGCGCCCGCGGGCCGCCTGCCGCAGACCTGGTACGCCGGTGACCATCAGCTGCCCGGCCTGCTCGACTACGACCTCATCGCCTCCCGCGCCACCTACCTCTACTGCGACGACACCCCGCTCTACCCGTTCGGCCACGGGCTGTCCTACACCTCCTTCGGCTACACCGCGCTCGCCGCGCGCGCCGACGAGGAGTCCGGCACCCTCACCGCCGAGGTGACCGTCACCAACACCGGCGGCACCGCGGGCGACGAGGTGGTGCAGGTGTACGCGCGCGCCGAGCACGGAAGCGTGCCGCGCCCGCACCGCGCGCTGATCGCCCACCGCCGCGTCCACCTGGCGCCGGGCGAGGAACGGCGGCTCACGTTCACGGTGCCGCTCGCCGACGCGTTCGGCTTCTGGGACACCGCGCACGGCCGATGGACCGTCGAGCCCGGCACCTACACGGTCGCCGCCGGGGCCTCATCCCGCGATCTGCGCGGCCGGGTGACGCTCACGCTCGCCGGTGAGCCGTCCGAGCCCCGCCAGGTGCGCGTGACCGGGCTCGCCGCCGCCGCGTTCGACGACAGCCGCGGCACCTGGCTCACCGACACCGACAAGCGGTCGGGCGACGCGGTCGCGGCGGGCGGCGAGGAGCCGGGCGAACTGCTCTACCGCGCCTGCGACTTCGGCGCGGGCACGGCCACCGTGCGGCTGCGGGTCGCCCGCGAGGAGCCGGGCGAGGCCACGGTGACCGTGGAGGCGGTGGGCACCGGCAGCCGCGCCGTGCTGCGGGTGCCGTCCACCGGCGACCGCTACGCGTGGACGACCGTGACGGCGCCGCTGCCCGGCGCCCCGGCCGGCGTGCGCGACCTGCGGCTGACGCTGCGAGGACCCGTCCGGGTGGAACGGCTCGCTTTCGGCTGACACCTGAACCGTGCGGCACCATCGGGGCCCGGCCGAAGGGCCCGGCCGGCCCGGCCGGGCCCTTCGGCCGCTGTCAGAGGTCCAGGCCGGTCAGCACCATCACGCGCTCGTAGGTGTAGTCCTCCATCGCGAACCGCACGCCCTCGCGCCCCACGCCGGAGTCCTTCACCCCGCCGTACGGCATCTGGTCGGCGCGGTAGGACGGAACGTCCCCGACGACGACGCCGCCGACCTCGAGCGCCCGGTGCGCGCGGAACGCCGCCTGGAGGTCGCGCGTGAACAGGCCCGCCTGGAGGCCGAACGTGGAGTCGTTCGCCGCCGCGAAGGCCGCCGTCTCGCCCTCGGCCCTGGTCACCGACAGCACCGGGCCGAAGACCTCCTCGCACGAGACCTTCGCGTCCGTGGGCACGCCCGTGAGGACCGTCGGCCGGTAGCTCGCCCCCTCGCGGGTGCCGCCGGTGAGCACCTCGGCCCCGGCGCCGACCGCCTCGTTCACCCAGCTCTCGACGCGCCGGGCGGCGTCCTCGCTGATGAGCGGGCCCACATCGGTGGCGTCGTCCGACGGATCGCCGGTGACCAGCGCCTCCACCGCCGCGACGATACGCGGCACGAGCCGCTCGTACACCGCGGCGTCCGCGATGACCCGCTGCACCGAGATGCAGGACTGCCCCGCCTGGTAGTTGGAGAACGTGGCGATGCGCTGCGCCGCCCAGTCCAGGTCCGCGTCCGCGGAGTAGTCCGCCAGCACGACGGCCGCGCCGTTGCCGCCCAGTTCGAGTGTGACGCGCTTGCGCGGCACCGCATCGCGGATGGACCAGCCCACGGGCACGGAGCCGGTGAAGGAGATCACCGGCAGCCTGGGGTCCTGGACCAGCGCCGGCATCGCGTCGTTGGGCACGGGCAGCACGCTGAAGGACCCGGCCGGCAGGTCGGTCCCGGCCAGCAGCTCGCCGAGCAGCAGCGCGGACAGCGGCGTGGCCGGGGCGGGCTTGAGGAGGATGGGGACGCCGGCCGCGAGCGCCGGGGCCACCTTGTGCGCGCACAGGTTCAGCGGGAAGTTGAACGGCGCGATGCCGAGCACGGGACCGTAGGGAAAGCGCCGGGTCAGCGCGAGCCGGCCGGCGCCGCCCGCGTCGGCGTCCAGGCGCTGCGCGGCGCCGCCGTTGAAGCGCCGCGCCTCGTCGGCGGCCCACCGGAAGACGGAGATGCAGCGGCTGACCTCGATCCGCGCCCATTTGACGGGTTTGCCGTTCTCCGCGGAGATCAGCCGGGCGAACTCCTCGGCCCGCTCGGTGAGTCGCTGCCACACGTGGTCGAGCGCCGCGGCCCGCACGTACGCGGGCGTGGCGGCGAACTCGCCCGCCACGGCCGCCGCCGCGGCCACCGCCTCCTCGGTCTGCGCCGGGGAGGGCACGCCCACGCTGCCGAGGGTGCCGCCGTCCCACGGCGAGGTGACCTCCAGGGTGCTCGCGCCGGCCGCCGCACGGCCGGCGAGCCAGAACGGGCGCGGGGATGTCGCTGTGGTCATCGCGGGTGCCACCCTTCAGACGATCTGTCGACCTTGTCGACGCTGTCGCTTCCCGCCTCCACCGTAGGTGCTGCCTCCCGCGCGGCGTCTTGTCCGGCGCGGCGGAATGCCCCGGTTGCGTGCGCCGTTCCGGCAGGTCCCCGCACGCCATATTGACCCGGGCATGCCACGTTCGCGAGCATGAGCGGCTATTCCACCCGTCGCACTGGCACACCCTCACCCAGGAGATGCGATGCGCATGACCCGACACGGCAGGCGGGCCGCCACCGCGGCCGCCGTTCTCACGCTGGCACTCGCCTGGACCTCGGCCCAGGCCACCGCCGCTCCCCCGGCGGCCGATTCGCCGTCCGCGACCGCGGTACGGCAGTACGAGGTCGCCGGCGTCGCCACCGCCGCCGAGCGGACGGCACTCGCCCGCACCGGCACCGCCATCGACGAGATCCGCGCCGACACCGTACTGATCACGGCGGACGAGGCGCACGCGGCCCGGCTGACAGGGCTCGGCTACGACCTGGCCGCGCTCACCGCCCCGGAGGAACGCGGCGGACTCCGCGCCGCCGCGCCCTCCGACTACCACACCTACGACGACGTGATCGCCGCCGTGGCCGACGCCGAGGCGCGGTACCCCGGACTCGTCACCAGCCAGGTCATCGGCCAGTCGTACGAGGGCAGGGACATCGTCGCCGTCAAGATCAGCGACAACGCCGCCACCGACGAGGACGAGCCGGAGGTGCTGTTCACCCACAACCAGCACGCGCGCGAGCACCTCACCGTCGAGATGGCGCTCTACACCCTCGGCGAACTGACCTCCCAGTACGGCACGGACGCCGAGATCACCGCCCTGCTCGACACCCGCGAGGTGTGGCTGGTGCCCACCGTGAACCCCGACGGGAAGATCTACGACCAGGAGTCCGGAACGTTCCGCAGCTGGCGCAAGAACCGGCAGCCCAACTCCGGCTCCGCCGCCCTCGGTACCGACCTCAACCGCAACTGGGCGCACGAGTGGGGCTGCTGCGGCGGCTCCTCCGGATCGCCCGGCAGCGACACCTACCGCGGCTCCGCACCCGAATCGGGGACGGAGGTCGGCGTGGTCGCCGACTTCGTGCGCGGCCGGGTCGTCGGCGGCGAGCAGCAGATCACCGCGCACATCGACTTCCACACCTACGGCGAACTGGTGCTGTGGCCCTACGGGTTCACCTACGCCGACACCGCGCCCGGCCTCACCGCCGACGACGCGGCCGCGTTCGAGGCCCTGGGCACCGCGCTCGCCGACACCAACGGGTACACGCCGCAGCAGTCCAGCGACCTCTACATCACCGACGGCACCGTCAACGACTGGATGTGGGCCGACCAGGGCATCTTCTCGTTCACCTTCGAGATGTACCCGTCATCGAGCTCCGGCGGCGGGTTCTACCCGCCGGGCGACGTGATCGACCGGGAGACCAGCAGGAACCGGGAGGCCGTCCTGACGCTCCTCGACTACGCCGACTGCCCCTACCGCATCACCGGCAACGAGGCCGAGCACTGCGGCACCGCCTGAGGCCGCGCCCGTGGGCCCGCACGCCGGTGCGGGCCCGCGGCATCAGGAGCCGAGCGGCGAACGGGCGGTCGCCTTCAACGCCAGCCACAGCTCCATCCGCACGTCGGGATCGTCCAGCGAACGGTCCAGGATCTCCTCCACCCGCCGCATCCGGTACCGCAGCGTGTGCCGGTGCACCCCAAGGTCGGCCGCCGCCGCGTCCCACTGGCCGTGCCGCGCCAGCCAGGCCCGCAGCGAGGCGACGAGATCGCCGCGGCCCCTTTCGTCGTGCTCGCGCAGGGCCCGCAGCATGCCGTCGGCGAACGCGCGCACCGCGTCGTCGGCGAGCAGCGGCAGCACGGACCCGGCGGCGACGTCGTCGTGCTCCACCAGCGTGCGCCCGCGGCGCCTGGCCACCAGCAGCGCCTCGCGCGCGTGCTGGTAGGCCGTGTCGGCCGTGGCGGTCCCCGTCGGCGCCGACATGCCCACGGCCAGCCCGGTGCGCGGCTCCTGGCCGGCCGCGTACTCCGCACCGGCGGCCAGCGCCGCGCCGCCGTCCGCGGCGAGCAGCACGAGACCGTCCCCGTCCGCCGCCGCGAGCACCGACTCCCCCGCGCGGGCCGCGGCCGACTCCACCGCGCTCCCCAGCTCCGTCAGCGCCTTCGGCTCCTCGCCCGCCCCGGCGACGAGCACCCGCAGCGGCGCGTCGAGCAGCGTTCCGTACAACTGCCCGGCCACCGCCCGCGCGTGGTCGGGCTCACCACTGAGCAGCATGCGCAGCACCGCCGAGCCGAGGCGTGCCTCGGCGGCCTGGTAGGCGCGCGAGCGCTCGGTCAGCAGCGTCAGCACGGCCACCGCGGACTGGAGCGCGTAGCGCTCCGCGGTGCCGAGCGGCGCGCCCGTGCCGATGGCGAGCACGGCGCGCGGCAGGTGTCCCGTGCCGACGGTCTGGAGCTCGACGCGGTCGTCGTCCGGCTCGTGGGCGCACACGGCGCTCGCGGGCGCGGAACGGGCGCCGAGGCGGCGGACCTCGGTGCCGAGCCTGGCGGCCCTGCGCGCCGCCCACGAGGGGGCGACGGCGGTGGCGGTGCCGGACAGGTCGTACAGCGCTGCCCAGCCGCCGACCTGGGCGGCCAGCCGGTCCAGGAGCGCCTGATGGCCGCCGTCGGACAGGGCCGCCCTGGTCAGCTCGCGCTGCGCCGCGAACCCGGCGGTGACGGTGCGGTACTGCTCGGTGGCGATGGCGGCGGACACGGCCTTGGCGATGGCGATGAACGGGGTGCGCCGCGGCACTTCGAGCAGCGGCAGCCCCGCCTGCCCGACGGCGGCGAGCAGCGCGGGCGGCACCTCGGGATGGTTGACCCCGACACCGAAGCCGAGCCCGACCACCCCGGCCTCCGCCAGCCGCCCGACGTAGCCGCGCATCAGTGCCTCGTCGGCCACCGGCAGCTTCAGCCCCGTGGTCAGCAGCAGCTCACCCCCGTCAAGCCACGGGGTCGGATCGGTCAGCTCGCTGGCGTGGGCCCACCGCACCTCGGCGTCCAGCCGGTCAGCTCCCGCGCGTACGGCGAGCTTGAGCCCCGTGTGCTGGGTCAGTGCGGCGAGCGTCGGAAGCATGGATCACCTTGGAGGTACCGATACGACACGGGTACTCACGGTACAGCGGCGGGTCGGGGCGCCCCGACGGCGACCGCGGCATATGCGGCGGGTATCGGCCACGCCCCCGCACGTCAGCCGAGCCGCACCAGCACGGGCGGGCTCGGCTCCCCGGCGACGCTGGTCAGCGAGAGCACCGCGTGCCGCGGCGGCACGCGGTGGGCCAGCTCGGACGCGGACCACCGTTCCCGCTCCACCCGGCGCACGGTGACGGACTCGGTCGTGGTGTCGCGCCCCGTGAACAGCTTCCGCACCCCGCGCACCGAGCGCCTGACGATGCCGCCGGCGCGGTCGGGCGTGCGGGTGACGTCCTGGTCCTCCCGCCACTCCGTGCCCCAGGCACGGGCGAAGTGCTCGGCGTCCCACGTGGTGATCCCGGAGAACGCCATCCGGCACCCGACCGCGCCCAGCAGCCCGGTCCGCAGCTCGGGGGCCACGTCGTCCAGGGTGCGCAGGGTCAGCACGGCCCCGGCGTTGGCCGGCCGCAGCTGCGTCAGGCCCCGCACGGTCCCCGGGGTGATGGCGGCCGTCGCGTCGTCCAGCACCAGGCAGGCGAACAGCGTCCGGTCGGGCCGTGTGGTGACCGCCGCCGTGAACTGGGCGAGCAGCAGCCGCGTGATGATCCGCCCGGCCTCGGCGTGCCCGGTCGCGGGCAGGTCGATCCGCACCCGCAGCGGGTGCACGAGGGAGCCGAGGGAGAACGGGCGGGTGGTGCGGTCCCGGTCGCCGAGGGAGAACCCGGCCCGGTCAAGCAGGGCGAGCCGGTCGGCCAGGTGCGGGCCGAGGTCGTCGGGCCGCTGCGCCTGCCGGGCCCGGGCGTCCAGCTCCCGCTGCTGGTCCTGGGCCCCGGCCAGCGCGAGGTCGTCGCGGAGCGTCGCCAGCAGCGCGGGCGCGCCGTCGAGCATGGCGCGCAGCTCGGGCACGCCGGGCAGCTGGCCGTAGGCGGCCTGGTAGGGGCCGATGAGCTGGACCAGAACGGCCGCCGCCTCCCTGGGGTCGACGCGGGAGCCGCCCACCAGCGCCTCGGCGACCAGGCTCGCGGCCTCGTCGGTGTCGGTGGCCCCGCCGTACAGGTCGAGCCGGTGGGTCCCGGCGGGGTCGCCGACGCGGACGACGATGTCGAAGGCGTGGTCGGGCCCGAGGGCGGCGCTGGCCGTGCCGACGGCGACGACCGCCGCCTGCCCGGTGAGGGCGTGCAGGCACAGCGCCTCGGTCACCGGCCGCACGACGCGGCCGGTCTTGCCGGAACCGGGCGGGCCGACGGCGAGCAGCGAGGTGCCGAGCACGGCGGGGTCGAGGGCGACGTCCTCGCCGCGGTAGTGGTACGGGTTGCGGTCCTCGTCGAGGGCGAGACCGATGCGGACCTGGCGGGTCAGCAGATCGTGCCGGGCGGCCCTGACCGGCAGGTCGCGCTCCCCCGAGGGGTGGACGAACGCGGCGGCGCCGTGGACGCGGGCGGCGTCGGAGAACGCGGGCAGCTCGGTCGGCCTGGCGCGCACCGCGCTCCAGGCGTGGGCGATGCGCGCGTAGTCCAGGTCGCTCATGGCGCCGATGCGGACCTCGTCGGCGAGCCGCTCGGCCGCGGCCTCCGCGCCCGCGGCGCGCAGCTCGGTGAAGTCACTGAGCCGGGCCAGCTCGGCGCGCTCCGCGGGCGTCGCGGCGGCGGAGCCGCGGCGCAGCGCGAGCGGGTAGCGGCGCCGGACGGCGCGCCAGTCCCCGAGGGCGGCGAAGACCGCCAGCACGAGCACCGCCCACAGCACGTAGTAGAGGTTGTAGCTGACGGTGTACTGCGTGGTGTCGCCGTCCTCCCACCACGCGTCGGGCACGAGCGCGTACAGCGGCTCCAGCCAGAAGTCCCAGACGCCGCTGAAGCACAGCTCCCAGACCGCCCAGGCGGCGACGAGCGCCGCGGTCGCCCGCAGGATGGTGCGGCGGCCGAGAGGTGCGATGTCGGGGCGGCCGCACAGCAGCCGCAGCACGGTGGGCCGCCAGCGGCGCCACAGCGCGGGCCCGTTCCCCGCCCGGCCGAAGGCGTACACCAGGAAGCAGGCGAACAGCAGTTGGTACAGGTAGATCACGGTGATCCACGCGGTGTCCTTGCGCCAGGAGTTCACGCCCGTCCAGTCCATCGGCCAGTCGACGAAGCCGAGGTACCCATTGCCGTAGAAGGACCAGACGAGCCAGCCGGTGAGCGCCGCGAGGAGCGCGGTGCCGTGCAGCTCCCGGTCGCCCAACCGGTCCGGGTCCTCCGGCGGCTTCGGCACGTGCCCGTGGCGCCAGACGCCCGGCCGGGCCGACGGCCGCGGCGCGTGCAGCCAGCGGACCAGCGGCGGCCCCTCGGCCTCGGGCGGTTGCCGGGGTACCGGCGGCGCGCCCTTGGCCAGCGGCACGGCCTGGGCGCCGTCACCGCTCTCCCGCGCGTCCCGCGCGCCGTTGGTACTCATTCGCTGCCAAGCCCCCTGATCAGGCGATCGGCTGACTATGCGTCGCCGTTCAAATCTAGTGCAGCACAGCCCACCGAATATGCGCCGGGCCAACCTGTGCATACCCGTTCCCCTGGGACATCTGGTGCGCTACGTTGCGGCTCCACCGCTGGCTCGAAGAGGAATCCGGGCGGAAACCGTCATGACACGCACCATTTCCCTGCGGGACGTCACCAAGGTCTATCCGCGCGACGTCGTCGCCGTCGACCGGCTGTCCCTCGACGTCGAGCCCGGGGAGTTCGTCGTCCTGCTCGGCCCCTCCGGGTGCGGCAAGTCGACGGTGCTGCGCATGATCGCGGGCCTGGAAGACATCACCTCCGGGGAACTGCTGCTCGACGGAAACTACGCCAACCACCTGCCGCCCGGCCAGCGTCAGCTCGCCATGGTCTTCCAGCACTACGCGCTCTACCCCAATATGACGGGACGCCAGAACATTTCCTTCCCGCTGCGGATCGAGGCCCCGCACGCGGACGAACGGACCCGGGTGAACGAGGCGGCGCGGCTGCTCGGCATCGAGGACCTGCTCGACCGCTACCCGCGCCAGCTCTCCGGCGGGGAACAGCAGCGGGTCGCGATGGGGCGCGCGATCGTGCGCAGGCCCTCGGCGTTCCTGCTGGACGAGCCGCTGTCCAATCTGGACGCGAAACTCCGCAACCGGCTGCGCGCCGAGATCGCCACGCTCACCAGGCACCTGGGCGTGACGACGGTCTACGTGACGCACGACCAGTCCGAGGCGATGTCGCTCGGCGACCGGGTGGCGGTGATGCGGGACGGGGTGATCCAGCAGGTCGGCACCGCGCGGGACGTCTACCGGCTGCCGGAGAACGTGTTCGTGGCGGCGTTCGTCGGCACCCCGCGGATCAACCTGCTGCGCGCCACCGTGCACGCGCCGCTGGACTCGCGCATGAGCATCGACTTCGGCACCCAGCGGATGCTGCTGCCGCACCCGCTCAGCCCCGACCACCAGATGCTGCGCGTCCAGATGGGCCGGGAGATCACGGTGGGGCTGCGCTCCGAGGCCGCGCGGATCGCCTCTCCCGAGGAGATGCGGCCCACCGAGGCGCTGCTGAACGGGGTGGTGCAGCACGTGGAGTACCAGGGCCACGAGTCGCTGGTGCACGTCAGCACGGGGGCGCGGCCCGCGGACGTGGACGGTCTTGAGGCGCCGCGGCCGACCGGGGCGCGCAGGTCGCGCGGCAGACGCCAGGGCCGGGGGCGGCTGGGCCGGCTGCTCGGCCGGGTGGGCCAGGGCACGCTGAACGGCGGGCGGGCACCGGTGACGACGCTCGAACGCCCCCCACCGCCCACCCCGGCGGGGCGAACCAGCGACGGCCTGGTGGTGCGCGCGGGCACCGACGTGCAGGTGCGGGTCGGCGAGCGGGTGCCGCTGCTGCTCGACCTGGATCAGCTGTACGTGTTCGACAGCGAGGGCCGCAGGATCTGCCCCGCCCCGGCCCGGCGGCCCCGGCCGCCCGCCTGAGCGGACCGGACCGGGGCCGCCGGGCCGCTCAGGTCCGGGGGCGGCCCGGCGCCGCGGGCGCGGTCACGGCCACAGCAGCTCCCTGGCCCAGCCGCCGTCCACCGCGCGCCGGTAGCGCAGCCGGGTGTGGTTGCGGTCGCGGTCGCCCTGCCAGAACTCGGCCTCCCGCGCGCGCACCGTGTAGAGCGTCCACTCCGGCGGCACGAGGTCCGGCTCGCGCGCGAGGCGCGCGCGGGCACCGGCGAGGGCCGCGTCCCGGGTGGCGAGGTCGGAGAGCGGGGTGCTCTGGCGGCCGAGCAGCGCCTCGGCCCTGGCGCCTTCGCCGCGGGCGAGGAAGTCGGCCGCGCTGTGCGCCGCGCCCGCCGGCTCCACGGGGCCGCGCACGCGGATCTGGCGGGCCAGCGGCTGCCAGTAGAACGTGAGCGCCGCGTACGGGCGCTCGGCGAGGTCGTGGCCCTTGCCGCTGGCGCCGTGGGCGGCGAACTGCCAGCCGCCGTCCGGCCCCGGCTCGACGTTCTTCAGGATCAGC
The DNA here is from genome assembly GCF_031845565.1 of Streptomyces johnsoniae. NCBI lineage: Bacteria > Bacillati > Actinomycetota > Actinomycetes > Kitasatosporales > Streptomycetaceae > Streptomyces > Streptomyces johnsoniae. Next base: position 73,909 of record NZ_JAVREV010000001.1, read on the forward strand.
ACGCGGGCCGAGGGGCGGCCCGCCGCGTCGGCGGTGGAGACGGTCATCGCGTGCGGCTCGGGGACGCCCGCCTCGACGGCGCCGAGCAGCCACCGCGTGAACAGCTCGGCCGGGTCGTCGGGGGCCGCCGCCGGGTCGAAGTCCGGCAGTTCGCCGGCGAACACGTCGAGTTCGCGCAGCATCGTCCGCAGTCCGGTCATGCTCAGCCTCCCCTGACTAATGGATGTATCGGAGGCTAGCATTAGCCTCATGTCCGCAACCACGCCGGGGCCCGCCGGGCCGGGCGGCCGGCTCGCCCTCGCGCTCGCCCTCACCATCAGGCACGACGGGCACGGCGGCGTCGCCGACGACCTGCTCACGCCCGAGGGCCTGACCGCCTGGGTCCGCGCACAGGCCGCGCCGCCGCACGACGCCCCGGATGCCGCCGCGTTCACCGCCGACGCCCGCGCCCTCGACGCGGTCCGCGACCTGCGGGCCGCCGTCCGCACGCTGTTCGCGCGGGCCGTGCGACCCGGCCCGCCGAGCCGGGCGGACGCCCACCGGCTGCTGCCGGAGCCGGTGGCCGTGGCCCGCCTCAACGCGGCGGCGGCCCTCGCCCCGGCCGCACCGGCGCTGCACTGGCCACCGGAGGCCGAGGCCCCGGTGCTGCGCAGCGCGGTCCCCGCGGACCGCGATCCGGCGGAGCGCCTCCTGGCGGCCCTGGCCCGGGAGGCGGTCGCCTTCCTCACCGGACCTGAACGCGCCCTGCTGCGCGCCTGCCAGGGGCCGCGCTGCGTGCGGTACTTCGTCAAGGACCACCCGCGCCAGGAGTGGTGCAAGCCCTCCTGCGGCAACCGGGCGCGCGTCGCCCGGCACCACCGCCGCCACCGGGCGGAGCCCGCCGCGGAGTGAGCACGGGCACGACAGTGTGGCCAACACCGACGGCCGACCACTCCGCCGCGGCGCATGCCCGCCCGCCGCCACCGGCCCTAGCCTGCGGAGGAGTGACGCAATCCAGCCCCTTCGCGACGAGGAGTGCACTCATGAGCGCCTTGACCGAACTGTCCGGCGGCCCCTCCCTCCCCCAGCGGCGCCGGCTCGTCACCGACGTTCCCGGGCCCAAGTCCCAGGAGCTGATGGCGCGCAAGCAGGCGGCGGTGGCCGCGGGCGTCGGCACCGTGATGCCCGTCTTCGCGGCCAGGGCCGGGGGCGGGATCGTCGAGGACGTCGACGGCAACAGCTTCATCGACTTCGGCTCCGGCATCGCCGTGACCGGCGTCGGCAACAGCGCCGAGGCCGTCGTCCGGCGGGCCTCCGCGCAGCTGGCCAGCTTCACGCACACCTGCGCGATGGTCACCCCGTACGAGGGGTACGTCGAGGTCTGCGAGGAGCTGGCACGCCTCACGCCCGGCGACCACGCGAAGAAGTCGCTGCTGCTCAACTCGGGGGCCGAGGCGGTCGAGAACGCCGTCAAGATCGCGCGCTACCACACCAAGCGGCAGGCGGTCGTCGCGTTCGACCACGGCTACCACGGCCGCACCAACCTCACCATGGCGCTGACCGCCAAGAGCATGCCGTACAAGCACGGCTTCGGACCGTTCGCACCCGAGATCTACCGCGTGCCGCTGGCCTACCCCTACCGCTGGCCCACCGGCCAGGAGAACTGCGCGGAGGAGGCCGCCGCGCAGGTCATCGAGCAGATCAGCAAGCAGGTCGGGGCGGAGAACACCGCCGCCATCCTGATCGAGCCGATCCTCGGCGAAGGCGGCTTCATCGTCCCGGCCCGCGGCTTCCTGCCGCGGATCGCGGAGTTCGCCGCCGAACACGGCATCGTGCTGATCGCCGACGAGATCCAGTCCGGTTTCTGCCGCACCGGTCAGTGGTTCGCGTGCGAGGACGAGGGGATCGTGCCCGACCTGATCACCACCGCCAAGGGCATCGCGGGCGGCCTGCCGCTCGCCGCCGTGACCGGGCGCGGCGAGATCATGGACGCCGCCCACACGGGCGGGCTCGGCGGCACCTACGGCGGCAACCCGGTGGCCTGCGCGGCGGCGCTCGGCGCCATCGAGACGATGCGCGCGCTCGACCTCCCGGCCAGGGCCCGCCGCATCGAGGAGATCATGAAGCCGCGGCTCCTGGCGATGGCGGACAAGCACCCCGTCATCGGCGACATCCGCGGCCGGGGCGCGATGCTCGCAATCGAACTGGTGGTGCCGGGCACCAAGGACCCCGACCCGGCGGCGACCGCGGCCGTGGCCGCCGCCTGCCACCGCGAGGGCCTGATCGTGCTCACCACCGGCACGTACGGCAACGTGCTGCGATTCCTGCCGCCGCTGGTGATCGGCGAGGACCTGCTGAACGAGGGCCTCGACATCCTGGAGGCGGCCTGGACCCGCCTGTGAGCGTACGCGCGTACGCAGGGCGGCGCTGAAGACTTGGGTGCTGGTGTGGCCTCCCGGCCGTCCGGGACGTCGTTCGGACGTGCGGTTCTGACCCGGCGTCCAGCGTCCAGCGCCCGGTGAGCCGCAGGGACGCACGCACGCGCGAAAGCACGCGAGGGAGTCGGACCGGGGGGTACCCGACTCCCTCACGTGCCGTCTGGATGGCCGCGCCGCCGGAGCTTCGCGGCTCCGTCAGGCGGTCCGCGTCTCCTGGAGCGCCTGACGCGCCTGGGACTCCTGGTCCGCCTCGCCGCCCCGGCGCGCGGACGACCTCCGGAACCACCCCGCGCAGAGCGTCAGCAGGACGCCGAAGGCGACCCAGCACGCCAGTATCAGCACCTGCTCCCCGCTGCCGTGCCCGTCGAAGAACGCCGAGGACCGCAGCAGCTGACCGCCGGCGCCCGCGGGGAGCAGCTGCGCGATCTCGCCCCATGGCTGCGGCAGCATCTCCGGTCCCGCGCCCACGCCGTTGAACGGGTTGCCGAACAGGAAGACCACGAGCGCTCCCAGTCCGACGCCCACCGTGCGGCCGACCGCTCCGGCGCCGACGAGGGTCAGACTGACGGCGCTCATCATCAGGATGAGAACGCCCGCGTTGGACGCGTACGACCCTTCGATGACTCCGATCCACCCCTGGAGCACGGCGGCGCAGGCGAATCCGCCCACCACGGAGAAGGTCAGCGCACCCGCGAGCCGCCAGCGCAGGTAGGGCACCAGCTGGCTGAGGAGAATGCCCACAATCATGGGCAGCAGGACCATCGGCAGCATCGACATCGTCAGAGCCGCCCCCTGCTGGTCGTCGCTCGGAGCCGGAAACACGTCCTCGACCGCCACCTGACCGCCTGCGGCCTGGGTGGCGACCGCCTCCAGCAGGGTGGCGATCGGCCTGTTCGCGGCGGTCGCCACCAGCAGCCTGGGCTGTTCCGCGCCGAGCACCAGCGCCCCGTAGTCGTCACGTTCCTCGATGCGCTCCCGCGCCGCCTCTTCGTCCGCGACGCGATGGATGGTGAACGCTCCGGGCAGCCGCTCCTCCATCGTCGCGGCCACCTGCTCCACCGCGGGCGGGGGTCCGGCCAAGGCGATGGGCACGTCGCGCGGCTCCGTCCGCGCGTTCGGCCAGGCGAACAGCACGAGCATCACAGCCTGCGCCATCAACAGCCCGGCCACGAGAACAGTGGCCGTCCGGGCTGCGGCTCGGCTTTGGCCCTCCTGTGCGGACACATCTCCTCCTTCTCAAGGAGTCGGGCCATCCGGCCCGGGATATTTCCCTAGGTGTGGAATTTCTCTGAGCATGACGCAGTCAGGCCCGCTGCGCAAGTGAACGCTCCGTCAACACAGCAAGACACGACGGGACTTCGCCGACCGCGAGGCGCCGCCCCCGCCCACCGGCTGCCCCGCCTCTTCGCCCGCGGCGTCGTACTCCACCGGACCGACGAGCCGTCGGCCGCGCCCGGTGGTAGGCTCCGTGACTGCCATGCGTGAACCGATGTCGTCGGCCTGCCCCTCTCCCCGCGCGCCCGGGTGGCCGGCATCCGGTCTGGGAGTGATGGCCGCCCGGTGTGGGAGAGGTTCTCGTGAGCATTGAGAGGGCTCCGGTGAGCGGCAGCGGCAAGCGCCCCGGCCGCAGGCCCGGCAAGACTGTCAGCCGCGACGTGATACTGAGCGTGGCCATGAAGCGGTTCGCGGAGGCGGGGTACGAGGGCGTCTCGCTCCGCTCCATCGCCCGGGAGGCCCAGGTCGATCCCGCGCTGGTGCGTCACTTCTTCGCCAGCAAGGAAGGTCTCTTCGAGGCCGTGATGCGGGACGCGTTCCACCCGGAGGACTTCGCCATGGTGGTGGAGGGCGCCGAGGAGCGTATGGGGGAACGGCTGGCGGCCGGCTTCCTCGAGATGTGGGAGACCCAGCCCAGCCGGGACAAGCTGCTGAGCGTGCTGCGGTCGGCCGTGACCCGGGACGCCGCCGCGACCATGGTCCGGTCGTTCATCGTCGGCGAGGTGCTGGCCCCCATCACGCGGGCGATCGGCCGGCCGCACCCGCAGGCGCGCGCCGCGCTGGTGGGCACGCAGCTCGTCGGCCTCGCGCTGGCCAGGTACGTCGTGAAGACGCAGCCGCTGCCCACGATGCGCCTGGACGCGGTGGTCCAAGTGATCGCCCCCAGCATCCAGCGGTTCCTCACGGGCGATCTCCCGGACGTCTTCGACGAGACCGCGTGAGGCGGCGGCGCACCGCCTGATCATGCGCGTGGGCAGCCTCGGCGCACCCGGGCGACGACTGGCGATCAGCCCGGCCGAGAGGGGCCGGCATCGGCTGCCTCGATCTGCCGCGCAGCGGCCTTTCCGGCACGGTCGCGGCCGTGGCGATGCCCCCCGGGCAGTGGAGCGGGGTCGCCGACGTCGGCCTCACCCGGCGTCTTCCTCTCCTGCCAGGCCGAGGCATGCGTCCTGCTGCGCAACGGCGGCGGCGCGCTCGTCAACCTTTCCTCGCCGGCCGACGTCACCCGCCAACCGGGGGACCGGGCCAGGCGCACCACAACGCGTCCGAGGCCGTCGTGACGCACCTGACGGGGGGCCTGGCCACGGAGTGGTGCGACCCCGGGATCGATCCGGGTGAACGGCGTGTGCCCCGGCCACACCGCCACGCCGATGAGCTCGCCGCCCGAAGTGACCGGCCCGGTCCGGCCGTTCGAGGCGGCCACGCCGCTGGGGCGCGTGGCGACCGTGGACGAGATGCTGGGCCCCGCCGATTTCCCGCTCGGCGAGGCCGCGTCGTTCGTCACCGGCGCCAACCCGCTCGCCGGCGAGGGCTTCACCTGCCGGCAGGCGAGTCGGCCGCGCCCTGAGGGGGCGCGGTCGCGACGGTGATGGCCTCGCGGGCGAAGGCGACGGCAGCGGTCAGGGAGCCGTCCCCGCCGAGGATGCCGGCGTTGGTGTTGATGCCGTCGATGATCAGGGAGATGCGGCGCGCCAGTGCGTCCGGCTCGCGCGCCGCGGTGCGGCGGGCGATGTCTCGCAGGGTCGCCAGCCGGGCGGCGTAGTGGTCGACGACGTAGCGGTGGAGCGGGTGGTCGGGGTCGGGGAACTCGGCGTGGACGTTGCTCAGCGCGCAGCCCCGGAAGCCGTTGCCGCCGGCCCGCACGGCGACGCGCTCGACGATCTCGGCCAACTGCCCGGCGGGGTCCTGAGGAGCCGCCTCGGTGGCCTCCTCCAGGAGGATCTGCCAGTCGCAGGCGAAGCGTTCGAGGTAGGCGGCGACCAACTCGTCCTTACTGCCGAACTCGCGGTAGAGCAGGTTCTTTCCGCAACCGCAGGCATCGATGATCTGCTGCAGTCCGACGGCGCGCACGCCGTGCTCGAAGAAGAGGCGCGAGGCGGCTGCCAGGATCCGCTCGCGCGCGCCCGGGTCGGGTTTTCTCGCCATGTCATCGTCACCTTCCTCGAGGTCCACAGTAGCGGAAATCTAGTGACGGACCGACTGGTCCCGGACCGATCAGTCCGCTATGGTGAACGCATCCTGACGGAACGGCAGAGAGGCTCAGTCATGGACCTGCACCTTTTCGGAAAGACCGCCGTCGTCACCGGCGGCAGCAAGGGCATCGGCCTGGCGACCGTTCGGCAACTGCTGGACGAGGGGGTCAGCGTGGTGGCCGCCTCGCGGCGCAGCACCCCCGAGCTGGCGGAGACCAAGGCCGTGCACGTCCCCGTGGACCTGACCACGGACCAGGCCGCCAGGGAACTCGTCGAACGCGCCACGGAGGTACTCGGAGGCATCGACATCCTGGTGAACAACGTCGGCGTCGGCGACGGCGGGGACTTGGTACAGGGGGCCCTTCAGAACCTGCTCCAACTGCCCGACGACGCCTGGCGGCACACGTTCGATCTGCACTTCTACAGCGCCCTGCGGGTCAGCCGGGCCGTCCTGCCCAGCCTCATCGAGCGGCGCGGCACCATCGTCAACGTCTCCTCCACCGCCGCCCGCCAGTCGACCGGGGGGCCCATCGACTACCAAATCGCCAAGGCGGCGCTCACCTCGCTCACCAAGGTCATCGCCGAGCAGTTCGGCGGAGACGGGGTGCGCGCGCTCACCGTCTCGCCCGGACCCGTCAGCACCGGCGTGTGGAACGCCCCGGACGGGCTCATCGGACGGCTGGCGGCGGCGCGGGGTGTGCCCCACAAGATGCTGCAGGCGCGGCTGACGGAGATGTTCGCCCCCAGCACGGGACGGATAACCACGCCGGAGGAGGTGGCGCGGCTCATTGTCTTCCTGGCCTCGCCGAACAACATCACGGGTACCGACTACCTGATCGACGGCGGGATCGTGAAGGCGCTGTAGGGGCGGCAGGGCTCTCATGCCTCCTGCGGGTACGCACCGGAACGGGGGGGCGTACCCGCCGGCCCCTGGCCGCTACGCCCGCCGTGCCCGGGCGATCTCCCTGCGGATGGTCTCGATGGCGGTGAGGGCGAGCGCTCCGACGTCGGCGGGCGCCTCGCCGCGCGCCCAGTCCTCCAGCCGCTGGATGTCGGCGGGCGAGAGCTGCGGGAAGCGTTCGGTCGGCTCCAGGACGAAGAAGCCGGGGATGAACTCCGCCTCCGCGAGCCACCGGAAGACGGTTTCGGCGGCGGCGTCCGGGTCCCTGTCACCGGCCGCGACGGCCTGGTACTCCGTCAGGGCCGAGGTGAGCAGCTCGTTGTAGCCCTTGTGGCCCGGGAAGACCGAGCCGAAGTACTCGATGTTCTCCAGTTGCCTGAGCGCGTCGTCGCTGCCGGTCTCGACGAGGACGTTGGCGGCGTTCTGTACGACGAACTGACCGAAGCGCAGGCCGGTCTCCATCACCGCGAGCGCGCCCCTCCACATCACGTGCTCCCGGGTGGACGCCATGATCAGGGACGCCAACCGGTCGTCCTGGTCCAGCAGTTGGCGCCCCATGCGCTCCACGGGCTCGAACCTGTCGCGGGAGTAGTCGCCGTCCCGCGCGGCGGCCACCAGCCGCCAGGCGACCGCGTTGACGAGTTCCAGGCTGGTGACCAGGGACCTGTTGAGGAACGGGTCGACGAAGCCGGCGGCCTCGCCGATGACGCACCAACGGTCCCCGACGGTGGTGGTGCAGGAGTACTGCTGGCGGGCGGAGGTGGCCGACTCCGCGACCCGTTCCGCCGACTCGAACATCGGCGAGATGCTGGGGTAGCGGTCGAGGAACGCGCGGAACTCCGCCGTGGGCGACGCGCCCGGCGGGAAGCGGTCGGCGTCCAGGTTCAGCCACACCGCGGTGGTGTCGTTGGTGGACTCGGGACGGTTGCCGAAGGAGTAGACGCCGAGGTACCCGCCGTCGAACAGGTGGTGCGTGCTGCCCTCGTGCCAGGGGTTCGGCGCCTGGAACTCCGGGCCCGGGTAGACCTCGTTGATGGTCCGCACGCCTGACAGATGCATGTAGAGGGACCGGGTGCGGAGCCTGAGCCTGGTGGGCTCCTCGCGCAGCCCGTACGCGGCGACGAACGCCGAGTCGCCGTCGCCGGCGTCCACCAGGTACCGCCCGGTGAGGGTGTCGCCAAAGGCCGTGGTCACCCGCACGCCATCGGCCGTGACCTCGACGCCGGTGACGGCGGAGCCGCCGGCTTCCGTGGCGCCGTGGGCGACGGCCGTGTCCCTCAGGTAGGCGTCCACGTGGGGCCGGTAGAGCATGGGCTCGGGCGGGACGCTCTTGGGAGGGCTCACCTGAAGCGTCTCGGCCGGGTTCAGGGCGCTGCCGGGCCGGTGGTAAAGGAAGCTGTGGCACCGCTCCTGTCCCCCGGTGGGGCCCGTGGCCTCGCTGAGCTCGCGGAGCGAGGTGAGCGAGGCCAGTTCGGGGACGCCGTAGCGGGTGGCCATCATCCGCAGCAGCAGCGAGGCCTGGCGCCCCAGCATCTCGCCCCTCGGCAGACGGGGCCGGCTGTAGTCGTCGGCCATGACGACGCCGATGCCCTGCCGCGCCAGAATGGCCGCCAGCGTCGCGGCGGCCAGGCCACTGCCGAGCACGATCACGTCGTGGGCGGGTCCGTCGACGGGACCGCGGCTCGATGGGGTACTCATGGGCGTCTCCTCGCTGTGCCCGGAAGTCCAGCTGGTCATCGATGATCAGCCGGAGCGTGGCAGCGCGCCCTGGAAGATGCCTGGAGACCCGGTCGTTCCCGGGCGTTCAGCCGTACCGCGACCGTCACTCAAGCTTCCTTCAGCAGGCTGTCGTCCATCATCGCGTTCCCCGGAAGAAGCGGCTCTGCCGCCGCTCGCACTCACCATCGGGCCGGGAGTCCGCCCCTCGGCGCCGCTCCCCGGCACCTCCGACATCGAGCGGGAACTCATCGCGAGGGAGCTTGGACTGTGAGACTTCACGACCTGCTCATCAACTCGGCACGGCGGTCGCCATCGGCGCTCGCGGTCCACGGACCCGACGGGTCCGCGACATACGACGAACTCGACCGGCTGGCCGACCGCTATGCCGCCGCGCTGGTGCACGAGGGGGTGCGGCCCGGCGACCGGGTGGTGATATGGAGCCACAAAGGGCTTGACGCCATCGGCCTGATGCAGGCATCGCTGCGGGTGGGGGCCGTCTACGTGCCGGTCACCGGGTCCAACCCGCCGGCCCGGCTGCGGCTGATCGTCGCCAGCGCCACTCCGGCCCTGGTGGTAGGCGAGGAGAATGCGCTGCGCCGCGCCGCCGAGGCGGGCACCGAGGACTGGCCGGCGCGGCTGCTCGGCTTCGGAGACCTGCGCGCGCGGGCGCCGGAGGGCGCTCGGCCGGTGCCGTACCGGAACGCGCCGGACGATCCGGCCTACATCCTGTACACCTCGGGCTCCACCGGCACCCCCAAGGGGGTCTGCATCAGCCACCGCAACGCCCTGGCCTTCGTCGAGTGGGCGTCGGATGAACTCGCCATCGTCCCGGACGACCGCCTGTCCAACCACGCGCCCTTCAACTTCGACCTCTCCGTCTTCGACCTCTACGCCGCCTTCCTGGCCGGCGCCTCGGTGCACCTGGTCCCCCAGGAACTGGCCTACGCGCCGACTCAGCTGGTGGACTTCCTCAACGCCCGGGAGATCAGCGTCTGGTACTCGGTACCCTCCGCGCTGAGCCTCATGATCCGCGAGGGCGGGCTGCTCGACGGCCCGCCGCCCGCAAGCCTGCGAGCCTGCCTCTTCGCCGGCGAGCCTTTCGCGCCGCACCACGTACGGGCGCTGCGCCGTGAGTGGCCCTCGGTGCGGCTGATGAACTGGTACGGCCCCACCGAGACGAACGTCTGCACCTCCTACGAGGTCACCGACGACGTGCTCAAGGAGGAGGGGCCGCTGCCCATCGGGCGGGCCTGCTCAGGCGACACGGTGCGGCTGGACCCGGACGACGAGGTCGAGGGCGAGATCGTGGTGGCGGGGCCGACGGTGATGCTCGGCTACTGGGGCCGCGAGCCGCAGCGCGGGCCGTACCGGACCGGGGACCTCGCCCGCCGCGACGCGTCGGGGAACCTGCACTACATCGGCCGCCGCGACCAGATGGTGAAGGTCCGCGGGCACCGCATCGAGCTGGGTGAGATCGAGGCGGCCATCGCCTCACTCGACTCGGTCGCCGAGGCGGCCGTCGTGGTGGTGGGCACGGGGCTGTCGGCCTACCTGCACGCCGTCGTGATGCCCGCCGAGGGCCGGTCGGTGTCGCTGCTCGGCGTCAAGCGGCACTGCGCGGAGCGGCTGCCGACCTACATGATCGTCGATCGGCTTTCGGTGAGGACCGAGCTGCCCAGAACGGACAACGGAAAGCTGGACCGGCGGCTGCTGGCCGCCCACGCAGAGACGGGTGAACTGTGATGGCGGTACGCGCCGGCGGTGCGACGAAGTCGACACCCAGGCCCAAGGCGGCCGAACGGCAGACGGCACCGGACGAGCAGACGCCGGGCGACCCGAGGCACACGGAGGGGTTCTCGCCGCAGTCGGTCGACCGGGACACCTTCCGGGCCCTGATGGGCTCGGTCGCCAGCGGGGTCAGCGTGGTGACCACGCTCGACGGGCAGGGGGAACCCTGGGGGTTCACCTGTTCGGCGCTGTGCAGCGTCTCGGCCGACCCCCCGCTGCTGCTGGCGGGGGTGAGCAACCGGAGCGGCACCCTGACGGCCGTGCAGGACGGCGGCAGGTTCGCGGTCAACGTCCTGGACTCGCAGAGCCGCGATGTCTCCGACCTGTTCGCCTCGGACACCAGGAAAAAATTCACCCGGGTGTCCTGGGAGCCCGGGGAGGTCACGGGGATGCCGCTGCTGCGCCTGACGGTGGCACACGTCGAATGCGTGCTGGACAAGGTGGTCGACGTCGGAGACCACTCGCTCATGATCGGCCGGATCGTGGGCGGCGGGCGGGAGACCGGACGCCTGCCGCTGACCTACTGGCGTGGGGCATACGGTCGGCTGCTGCACCCGGCGGCCTGGAAGAACGGAAAGAGCGTCGGCTGAGGACCGCAATTCCCGACGCCGATATTCTTGCCGCCGATTGTTGACCGCCGCCCATAGCGATTTGACCGGCGTTCGAGGCCGACTCCAGAGACCGGGCGGATCGTGTAGTCCGCGCCGTTCGCACGAATGACCTTCCGTCGATTCCCTTCCTCATCCTTGGCCGCTAAGCGGAGGAACAGTGAGTGATCGCGGCACGGAATTCAGTTTCCCCGGCGGAGGATGAACTTTTCGCCCTTCTCGATGACGAGATCAGCGCGCCTGGCGCGCTGATCGACAGGAGGCCCGATGACCGCCCAGACAGCTGCGACCAGCGCCCCGGATTACCGGGCCAAGCTGGCGCAGGCCCTGGAGACCATCTCCAGGCTCCGCACCGAACTGGTCGAACGCGACGGCGCCGCGCACCAGCCCATCGCCGTCGTCGGCATCGGCTGCCGCTTTCCCGGCGGCGCCGACACGCCGGAACGGATGTGGCGCATGATGCGCGACGGGGTCGACGCCATCGGCCCGTTCCCCGCCGACCGGTGGGAGGCGGACCCGTACTACGACCCCGATCCGGACACCCCCGGCAAGGCGTACGTGCTGCACGGCGGTTACGTGGACGACGTCGATTCCTTTGACGCGCAGCTGTTCGGAATCCCGCTCGCCGAGGCCCTGGGCATGGACCCCCAGCAGCGCATCGCCCTGGAGGTGGCCTGGGAGGCGCTGGAGCGGGCCGGGATCGCGCCGGATTCGTTGGAGAAGAGCCGCACCGGCGTCTACCTGGGCGCCAGCACCAACGACTACGTGCGGCTGCGCCAGCACTTCGGCGACCCGGCGGCCATCGACGGCTACCAGATCATGGGCGAGGCCGCGTTCATCGCCGGGCGGATCGCCCACACCCTGGGGCTGCGCGGGCCGGCGCAGGTGCTCGACACCGCCTGCTCCTCCTCGCTGGTGGCCGTGCACCAGGCGTGCCGGTCCCTGCGCAGCGGGGAGAACGACCTGGCGCTGGCCGGCGGGGTGAACGTGATCCTGTCGCCCTACGGGTACGTCCTGGTCAGCAAGGCCACCGCGGTCTCCCCCGACGGGCGCTGCAAGACCTTCGACGCTTCGGCCAACGGCTACGCCAGGGGCGAGGGATGCGGGATCGTGGTGCTGAAACGGCTGTCGGACGCCCTCGCCGACGGCGACCGGGTGATCGGGGTGATCAGCGGCTCGGCCATCAACCACGACGGCCGGGCCAGCGGCATCTCGGTGCCGAACGGCCAGGCGCAGCAGGATGTCATCAAGGCCGCGCTGCGGGACGCGGGCATGAAGTCCTCGCAGATCGACTACGTGGAGGCGCACGGCACGGGAACCGCGCTCGGCGATCCCATCGAACTCCGGGCCCTGGACGCCGTGCTCGGCAGGGACCGGCCCGAGGGGCGACCGGTGTACGTCGGCTCGGTGAAGACCAACATCGGCCACCTGGAGGCGGCGGCCGGCATCGCCGGGCTGATCAAGACGCTGCTCGCGCTGGACAACGGCGAGATCCCACCGAGCCTGCACTTCCACGAGCCCAACCCGAACGTCGACTGGCCCCGGCTCGGCCTGCGGGTCGTGACCGAGCCGGTGGCCTGGCCGGCCGAGGAGGGCCCGAGGACGGCGGGGCTCAGCTCCTTCGGCGCCAGCGGCACCAACGCGCACGTCATCCTCACCCAGGCCCCCGGCCGCGAGGCGCCGCCGGCGAGCGAGGAGCGGACGCGGCCGGTGGAGTTGCTGACGCTGACGGCCAGGGACGAGCCGGCGCTGCGGGCGCTGGCCGGCCGCTGGGCAGCGCATCTGGCGGCGCATCCGGACCTCGCACCCGCCGCCGTGGCGCGCACCGCGAACACCGGGCGCAGCCGCCAGCCCGCCAGAACCGCCGTGGTGGCCGGCAGCACGGAGGAGCTGGCCGAGCACCTCGGCGAACTCGCCGGGGGGCGGGGCCCCGCGGTGAGCCGGGCGCTGCCCCCGCACCGGGCGAAGGTGGCCTTCCTCTTCAGCGGGCAGGGCACGCAGTTCGCCGGCATGGGCCGGGAGCTGTACGCGGCCGAGCCGGTGTACCGGGCCGCGCTCGACCGGTGCGCCGAGCTGCTGGGGCCGGAGCTCGACCGCCCGCTGCTCGACGTGCTGTTCGCGGATGCCGAGGGACAGGGACCCTCACCACTCGACCAGACCGCGTACACCCAGCCGGCGTTGTTCGCCGTGGAGTACGCGCTCGCAGAACTGTGGCGGTCCTGGGGCGTCACGCCGGCCGCGGTGCTCGGCCACAGCGTCGGCGAGTACGTGGCCGCGGTGGTGGCGGGGGTGCTCCAACTGCCCGACGCGCTGCGGCTGATCGCGCTGCGCGCGCGCCTGATGCAGAGCGTGCCGGACGCGGGCGCGATGGTGGCCGTTCCGCTGGACGAGGCGGCAGCCGGCAAGGCCATCGGCGACCGGGCCGCGCAGGTGTCGGTCGCCGCCGTCAACGGCCCGCGTGCCACGGTGCTGTCCGGGGCGGCGGACGCCGTGGACGCCATCGTGGCCGAGCTGGCCGGCCAGGGGGTGAAAGCCAAGCGGCTGCGGGTCTCGCATGCCTTCCACTCCCCGCTGCTCGAGCCGGTGCTCGAGGAGTTCGAGCGGGCCGCCGCGCGGGTCGAGACCCGGCCGCCGCGTGTCCCGCTGATCTCCAACGTCACCGGCACCGTGGCGGACTCCGGCACGCTGTCCGAGCGCGGCTACTGGTCTCGGCACGCCGGCGGCACGGTCCGCTTCCACGAGGGGCTGCTCGCGCTCGGGGAGCTGAGGGTCGCCGCCTGTCTCGAGGTGGGTCCGGGCCGGACCCTGCTGGGTCTTGGCGCCGAGGCGCTGCCCGAGAGCGAGGTGACGTGGCTGGCCTCGCTGCGGCGCGGCGTTCCGGAGCCGGCGCAGGCGCTGGAGAGCCTCGGCCGGCTCCACGCGGTGGGGAAGCCGGTGGACTGGGCCGCCCTGCACGGGAAGCCGGCCGACCCGCCGGTGGCGCTGCCGACGTACGCGTTCCAGCGGCGGCGTTTCCTCTTCCCGGTGGCCGACGAGAACACCACCGCGTTCGCGGGCCGTGGAGCCGTCGCGGAGGATACCGGCGAGAACGGGCGGGCCGCGGCGGAGCGTTCGGTGCCGGCGGAGCTGGCGGCGGCCGGTCCGGGCGAGCGGACCGCCATCCTGATCGGATATCTGCGGAATCTGCTGGCCGAGGCGCTCGGCGTGCTCCCGGACGAGATCGTGCCGGATCAGAACCTGATGGATTTCCACGTCGACTCACTCCTGGTGATGGGGATCGTCAAGTCCTGCAAGCGGGATCTGGACGTAATGGTCTATGCCAACCAGTTCTTCGACCACGTCACCCTCGCCGAGTGGGCGGCGCTGCTCGATCGGCTGCTGGCAGGCGAGGAGGCCGGGGCCCCGGCGGGCGGGGAGAGCGGGGGCGCGGACATGTCGCTGCCGTCGGTGATCGACCCGGACGTGGCGCTCGACGAGTCCATCCGCCCGGCCGGCCCGCACGGCCAGGGCTACCTCAACCCCCGGCACGTGCTCCTCACCGGCGCGACCGGGTTCGTGGGCGCGTACCTCCTCGACGACCTGCTGGCCCGCACCGAGGCCACCGTGCACTGCCTGGTACGCTGCCGCGACGAGGCGGCGGGGCTCGCCCGGCTGCGGGAGAACGTCGAGCAGTACCTGCCGTGGCGGGACGGGGCCGAGGCGCGGGTCCGGGTGGTCCCCGGCGACCTGGCGCAGCCCCTTCTCGGCCTGTCCGCCGAGCTGTTCGACGAGCTGGCCCACCAGATGGACGCCATTTACCACAACGGTGCCTGGGTCAACTTCAACCAGCCGTACCACCAGTTGCGCGCGTCCAACGTGGTGGGCACCCAGGAGATCCTGCGACTGGCCTGCCAGGGGCCGCTCACCCCGGTCAACCACGTCTCCAGCTACGGCGTGTGGGGGATCCCGCCCGAAGGACGACTCGTGGTCCGCGAGGACGACGACCTCTTCGAGGCCGGTGAGCTGCTGAACGGCTACGTGCAGAGCAAGTGGGCCGCGGAGCGGCTGGTGGCGTACGGCAGGGCCCGGGGCATCCCGGTCGACGTCTACCGGCCCGGCCGGGTCCTCGGCGACTCGCGCACTGGCGCCGCCCTGACCACCCACTTCACCATCCGCATCATCAAGGGCTGCATCCAGCTCGGGAAGGCGCCCGATCTGGACATGCAGGTGGAGATGACGCCGGCCGACTACGTGAGCAGCGCCCTGGTGGCCTGCTCCCTGCGGCCGCACGAGTTCGGCGTGAACTACCACCTGGTGAACAGCAACAAGCTGCCCTTTCTCGATCTGTGCGGCGCCATGAAGTCCTACGGCTACGACTTCGACGTGGTGCCCATCGAAGACTGGTGGCAAGCGCTCAAGGACAGCTACGCGGAGGAGGAGAACGTCCTGCACCCCCTGATGGACCTGCTGGACGCGTTCGTGGCCGGTGGCGGGGAAGAGGCGATCGACTACGACCCGAGCAACACGCAGGCCGCCCTTGCGGGCACGGGCATAGCCTGCGATCCGCTCGACGAGCGACTGCTCAGCACCTATTTCGACTGGCTGGTGACCGACGGCTACCTGCCGGCACCGAGCCGGTGAATCCCCATGGAGGGAATCCGATGCACAAGGAACACGCGTACGACGTGGCCATTCTGGGATCGGGACTGGCCGGCACCATCCTAGGAGCCTGTCTGGCCCGCAACGGCGTCCGGGTGCTGCTTCTGGACGCCGGGAAACACCCCAGGTTCGCCATCGGTGAGTCCACCATTCCGCACATGTCGATGATGCTGAAGCTGGTCGGCGAACGCTACCAGGTGCCCGAGGTCAAGTACCTGTCCAATTTCGAGCTCGCCCAGGAGAACGTGACGCGCAGGGGCGGCATCAAGCGAAACTTCGGATATCTCTACCATCGCGAGGGCCTTCGGCAGAATTCCCGGGAGACGCACCAGTTTCCCATCCCGAAGATACTCGCCGCGGAGAACCACTTCTTCCGGGAGGACACCGACTCCTTCATGCTGTCGGTGGCGAAGAAGTACGGCGTCACGGTCAGGGAGCAGACGAAGATCGTGGACGTGCACGTGGACGAGCAGGGCGTCGACGTGATCCCGGAGGCGGGTGAGCCGTACCGCGCCAGGTACGTGGTGGACGCCAGCGGGTTCCGCTCGCCGCTGGCCCAGAAGTTCGACCTGCGCCAGCAGCCGACCCGGCTGCGGCACCACTCCAGGTCGCTGTTCACCCACATGGAGGGGGTGCTGCCGTACGAGGCCACGGTGCCCAAGCGGCGTCACGACACCCCGCCCACGCCCTGGAGCCAGGGCACCCTGCACCACGTCTTCCACGGCGGCTGGCTGTGGGTGATCCCGTTCGACAACCACCCCGGGGCCGCCAGCCGGCTGTGCAGCGTCGGCCTGAACCTCGACCCCCGCCTGCACCCGGTGCCGGACTGCTCGCCGGAGGAGGAGTTCCGGCAGTTCATCGCCAAGTACCCGGACATGGGCAACCAGTTCAGGAATGCCAGGCCGGTGCGCGACTGGGTGCGCACCGGCCGCCTGCAATATTCTTCGAAGCAGACCGTCGGCTACCGCTGGTGCCTCACCTCGCACGCCGCCGGCTTCGTCGACCCCCTGTACTCCCGCGGCCTGCTCAACAGCCTGGAGATCATCAACGCCCTCGGCTGGCGGCTGCTGGATGCCCTCCGCGACGACGACTTCGACGTCGAGCGCTTCGCCTACGTACAGCAGTTGGAGCAGGGCCTGCTCGACTTCAACGACGACCTGGTCGCCAGTTCCTACACCTCGTGGGAGCACTTCGACCTGTGGGACGTCTGCTACCGGATGTGGGGCATCGCCCAGGGGATGAGCGTGTTCGAGTCCATCCGCTCGTACGCCGAGTATCGCGACACCCACGACCCGGCCGTCCTCGCGCGCCTGGAGCGCCAGGCTCCCGAGGGCACCGTCTCCGAGTACCGGCCCGTCCACGACCTGCTGCGCAGGGTGCACGAGTCGCTGCGCGAGGTGCGAGCCGGACGGGCGGACCCGGCCGCGACCGCGGCGGAACTGATGGCCGACCTGCGCGGGGCCGACTTCGTACCGCCGGTCTTCGGCCTGAACGACCCCGAGCTGCGCTGGACCACCACCTCGCCGCTCAAGATCGTCCGCACCCTGCGGTGGGCGAAGTACGAGGCGCCGAAGGAGGTCGGCGACCTGACCTTCGAGGGGCTCACCTTCTTCCTGCGGAAACGGCTCTCCCGGCGCGAGTACGACCTCATGGCCGAGCTGAAGCACACGGCGGCCGGCTGGCCGGTCATCGGCAGACCCCTGCGGTCGCTCCTGGCCAAGGGATGACACGCCGGCCGACGGCCCGCCCCGGCGAGCCGTCGGCCGGTGCGTCACCGCCCCGGAGCCGGCCGTCTCACAGTTTCCGTTCGGTCAGGAACCGGCTCACCGTCTCAAGCCACTCCGCAGGCCGCTCGGCCAGTACGACGTGGCCGGCATCGATCTCGGCGTACTCCGCGCCGGCGATGCCGGCCGCGAGCTCCCGGGTGTGCGCGGAGGTGACCAGCACGTCCCGCAGCGCGTCGACGACCAGTGTGGGCTTCGCTATCCGCGCCAGGTCCGCGGTCACGTCGGCCGTCCTGACGACCTCGGTGATCTCCAGGGCGCAGGGGTCGACCCCGGCCTCAAGCTGCTTGAGGAAGCCGCCGAGTTCGGCGGCACCCAGGCCGTTGACGATGTCAGGGCCGAAGCCGCAGAGCGCCGTGAATCGCGCCATGCCCTCGGTGTCGCCCCGGCGCACCAGGCTTTGGACGATGTCGATGAAGAGCCGCACCCGGTTGTCGGGCCGGGCCAGCGCCGAAGTGAGCACGACGCCGTCCACCCGCTCGGGAAAGCGTGCCGCGAGGCGGGTCGCCACGAGCGTGCCCATGGAGAAGCCGACCAGGGTGAAGCGCTCGGCCCCGGCCCCGGTCGCGGTGGCGGCCAGCGACTCGGCCATCCCGTCGATACTGAGCGGTTTTTCGGCGGTCGGGGTGCCGTCGATACCCGGGTACTCGGGGGCGATGACCGTGTGTTCGGCGGCGAGCGCGTCCATCACGGGCGCGAAGTTGGCTCTGCCGCCCATGCCCGGTACGAGCAGCAGGGCGGGTCCGGAGCCGGCGACGATCACCGAGTATGGCGTCTGAGGTGTCTGTGACCTGGGTTCCATGTCGGCAAGGGTGCCGTCTCCTGCTCGAGTCCGGGTCGATTCGGACGTGACCGTGGCATGCGACGGCCGGTCGATCGCGACACGAGCAGCGCACGAGTGGCACTGCACGGGCCGGTCCTAGCGTTCCCAGGGCTTGGCAGGACCCTGACGTCCACGCACTGATCCGGAGGACAAAGCATGCCCAAAAGTGCTCATGTGTACGATGTGGCGATTCTGGGATCGGGGCTGGCCGGCACCGTCCTGGGCGCCTGTCTCGCCCGCAACGGCGCCGACGTGCTCATTCTCGATGCGGGCACGCACCCACGTTTCGCCATAGGCGAGTCCACCATCCCCTACACCTCGCTCATGATGCGGCTGGTCAGCGAGCGGTACAAGGTGCCGGAAATCAAATGGCTTGCCAATTATGAAATGACCTACGCGAACATCTCGACGAACGTGGGAATCAAGCGCAACTTCGGCTACGTCTACCACAGGCCGGGAATGCGCCAGAATCCGGCGGAGGTCAACCAGTTCATCACGCCACGCGTGAACTACACGGACAACCACTTCTTCCGGCAGGACGTCGACGCGTTCATGCTGTCCGTGGCGGTGAAGTACGGTGCTTCGATCAAGCAGCGGACCAAGGTCGTCGATGTGGACATCGACGACGAGGGTGTCACCGTCATCCCCGAATCCGGCGACCCCTACCGCGCCAAGTTCGTCGTGGACGCGAGCGGATTCCGCTCGCCGCTGGCCCAGAAGTTCGACCTGCGCCAGCAGCCGACCCGGCTGCGGCACCACTCCAGGTCGGTTTTCACCCACATGCTGAACGTCCTGCCCTTCGAGGACACCATGCCCAAGGGCATCCACGGCAACCCGAGCCCCTGGAGCCAGGGCACGCTGCACCATATCTTCACCGGCGGCTGGCTGTGGGTCATCCCGTTCGACAACAACCCGCGGGCCACCAACCCGCTGTGCAGCGTCGGTCTGAACCTTGACCCCCGCGTCCACCCGGTGCCGGACTGCTCCCCGGAGGAGGAGTTCCGCCGCTTCCTCGCGTCGTTCCCGAGCATCGCCCCCCAGTTCGCCAAGGCCCGCGCGGTGCGCGACTGGGTGCGCACCGGACGGCTGCAGTACTCCTCGAAGCAGACCGTCGGCTACCGCTGGTGCCTCACCTCGCACGCCGCCGGCTTCGTCGACCCCCTGTACTCCCGGGGGCTGTCCAACTCGATGGAGATCATCAACGCCCTCGGCTGGCGACTGCTCGACGCCATCCGCGACGACGACTTCGACGTCGAGCGCTTCGCCTACGTACAGCGGCTGGAGCAGAACCTGCTGGACTACAACGACGACCTGGTCGCCAGCTCCTACACCGCCTTCGGGAACTGGCACCTGTGGGACGCCTGGTTCCGGATGTGGGGTCTGCAGCAGATCCTCAGCACCTTCGAGGCCAGCCGCGCCTACGCCAGTTTCCGCGCCACCCGGGACCCCGCCACGCTGGAGCGGCTGGAGCGCCAGGCGCCCGACGGAGCCCTGCCGAACTACGGGCCGCTGCGCGCCCTGATGCGCGAGGTCATCGACACGACCCGCGCGGTCCAGGAGGACGGTGCCGACCCCAAGGCCGCCGGGGACAAGCTGATGCACCTCATCCAGACGTCCGACTTCATCCCCCCGATGTTCGGCTGGGAGGACCCGGAGAACCGATGGAGCGACGGGACCCCGCGCCGGATCGCGCGCGCCCTGCGGTGGGCGCGGACGGAAGCGCCCCCGGAGATCGGCCAGCTGCTCATCGAAGGCGTCCGCACCTTCCTGCGCCAGCGGGTCTCCGGCGGCGAGTTCGCCGTCATGGAAGAGGTAAAGCAGTCCCTGTCCGGCCGGCCGGTGATCGGCAAGCCGTTCCGGGTCCCGGCGCCCCGCTGAGCCGGCCGCCGCCCGTCCGTTCTTCGGCTCAGAGGAGAGGTTTCGTGGAACAAGAACCGATGACGAGCAATGCCGCCCACGACGTCGCCGTGCTCGGCTCCGGCCTGGTCGGCTCGATGCTCGCCGCCATCCTGGCCCGCAACGGCGCGAAGGTGGTGCTCGTGGACGAGGGCACGCACCCACGCTCCGCCCTCGGTGAATCGACCGTGCCCTACACCCCGGTCGCGCTGCGCGTGCTGGCCGAGCGCTACCGCGTACCGGAGATCAAGAGCCTGGTCTCCTTCGCCAACAGCACCCGGACACTCGGCCCCAAGCACGGTGTGCGCAAGCACCTGGGTTTCCTCCACCACCGGGAGAACCGCCCGCAGAACCCAACGGAGGTCCTCCAGTTCAGCGTCACCCCGGGGGTTCAGTACGACGCCAGCCACCTCTACCGGCAGGACGCCGACGCGCACATGTTCTACGCGGCGATCGGTCACGGCGCGACGCCGCGGCAGAACTTCCCCGTGGCGGACATCGCCGTGGAGGACGACGGGGTCACCCTCACCGGCACCAGCGGCGAGACCCTGCGTGCCCGCTTCCTGGTGGACGCCACCGGACAGGACTCCCCGCTGGCGCGGACGCTCCAGCTGCGCGAGGAGCCGACCCGCTTCACCCACCAATCACGGACCATCTGGAACCACATGGTGGGCGTGCCGCGCACGGACGAGCTGTTCCGCCATCCGTCGTCGGACACCCCGCCCGTGCCGTGGTATGAGGGCACGGTCCACCACGTCTTCGAGCACGGCTGGTTCTGGGTGATCCCCTTCGATAACCATCCCGGGTCCAGGAATCCGCTGTGCAGCGTCGGGCTCACCCTGGACGCGCAGCGCCACCCGCGGCCCGCGGACATGACGCCGGAGGAGGAGTTCTTTCACCACGCCTCCCGCTTCCCCGACGTCGTCCGGCAGTTCACCGGAGCCCGGCCGGTACGGGAGTGGGAGGCGACCGACCGGCTCCAGTACTCCTCGCGGGAGTGCGCGGGCGACCGGTGGTTCCTGCTCGGTGAGGCGGCCGGCTTCGTCGACCCCCTGTTCTCCCAGTCCCTGTGCGGTGCGGCCGACACGGTGGACGCCCTCGCCTGGCGGCTGCTCGACACCCTCGCGGACGACCGGTTCTCCAGGCAGCGCTTCGCGTACCCCGAGCTCCTCCAGCAGAAGTACCTCGACGTCACGAACGACCTGGTCAACGCGGCCTATGTCTCCTGGGCCGACCACGACCTGTGGAGCGCGGTCTTCCGGATCTGGGCCTTCGGCGCCAACATCGGTGCCGCGCGGCGGTACAACGCCCTCGACGCGTTCCTCAAGGACGGCAACGACCGGGGCCTGAAGGAAGCCGAGGACGTGCCCCACCCCGGGCTGCCCTGGCCCGACCACGACGGGTACCACCGCCTGGTCGAAGAGGCGATCGGCCAGTGCGAGGCGTTCAGGCTGGGGAAGGTAACCGGTCGTGAGGCGGCGGACGCGCTGTACCTGCGCATCGGGCGAGCCGACTTCGTTCCCAAGCACCTGGGATTCGCCGAACGGCAGCAGCGGTTCATCCACCCCGGCCCTCCGGCGGTGGCGAAGATGATGCGCTGGCTGCTCAACGGGGCGGACATCTCCCTGCGCAAGGTGACGATGCGGCACAACGCCGTCGTCGCCAAGTCCCGCCTCAAGGGCCGGAAGGTCTTCTAGGTCCCGACGTTCGTGTCCTCGTGGATCAGGTCGCATTGTCAGACGCGGTGCTCCGATGACCCCGGCCAGGTCGATGACGATGTCGGCGATGATGCCCGCGGCCAGGACGAACTGGTCGCGGGCGTCGCGGGCGTCATCGCGGTTCGCAGCGCCTGGCAGGCGGCCGGCCTGCCCGCCCTCCTGCCCGGCCCCACCGTGCGGCCGGTCTCGATCTCCCGGCGTTCGTGGCCGGATGAGTGCGGTGGCCGGGTGCGGTGGCCGGGTGCGCTGACGGGCACCGGCAGCAACGCGCTGCGCGCCGGTCGGGGACCTGTCGGTAGCCCGGCCCGTGTATAGCGCGACCCGCCCTCCCGAACGCGATGATCCGGGTCAGCTCACCGATCCGTCGTCGCTTTGGCAGCCTGTTCCGACAGCGGAGCTTCTGTGATGAGGATGTTCTGAAGTGACAGGCCTCTTCTGCAGCAGCGCCGCGTCGTCACCAGTCTTTACTCACGCTCAACTGAACGCCGTTGCTTCTCGTACCGGTTTACCGCGGAGATATTCCTGCCGCGGCATCCGCACCCGAGCCCCTTGCCCGGGCGGACGGATTGCGGCTCGGGCTCAGTGGTCGATCCGCTGCCAGCTGCCGGGGCAACGTTGCGATCAGCCGACAAGGTCGTCGAAGCGAGCGCGTCGCGCGTGACCTGCGGCGTCCTGCTCCGGCCAGGGCACTCGGCCGTCGCCCGCGGGCGGACCGGGCGCACGGCGCGGTCGCCGCGAATCACCTGAAATGGTCATAGCAGTGAACATTTCGTCTCGCGACAGCCCGCCTCCTGTCGTCGATTCACCGCTCGCGACAGCCCCGAAAGAAGAGTGTTTGCTCTCGGGGATCTGCCACGCGGACTCCGTTCCGCTTATGCTGGGCCTCGATGGCGTCAGGGCCACAGGCAGTGCGCCGTCACCGCACAGTAGGAACGGAGTTGCAAACCTTGCCCTCCAGTCGGCATCGGCTGACGGCGAGGTGAACACGCACGCCTAAGACGGCTAATGCTCTTGGCCGTCGAGATTCCGCTGTCAGGGGATCTCGCTCCGGGAAGTGACCATTCCTGAACGTGACCTGGGGGAATTTGTGCGACGCTTGAAGGTCCTGTTGGCCGAGGATGTCGACATGATCAGGGGGGCACTGGTGGCACTCCTGGAGCTGGAACCGGATATCCGCGTCGTGACCTCGGTGGGCAGAGGCGAGGAGGTTGTGCGGGAGGCGTGCAGGACTCGGCCGGACGTCGCGGTGATCGACATCGTCATGCCAGGGCCGAACGGACTCACCGCCGCCGCCGCCCTTCACGAGGAGCTGCCCGACTGCCGTACCGTCGTTCTGTCCGCCATGGGGCGGCCGGCCACCCTCAGACGAGCCCTGGACGCCCGAGTTCACGGGCTGCTGTTCAAGGACGCCCCTCCGGCCGAGCTCAGCCGGGCCGTTCGCACAGTGGCGGCCGGCGGACGCTACATCGATCCCCAACTCGCCCTGACCGCCTGGGACGCGGCGGAGAATCCACTGTCGCCCAGAGAGGCAGAGGTGCTCAGGTTCGTGGCGCAGGGAGCCGACGCCGTCGAAATCGCCGGGTGTCTCTACCTCTCCGTGGGCACGGTGCGCAACTATCTGACCACCATCGTGGCCAAACTGAACGCACGAAACCGGGTGGACGCGGTGCGGATCGCCGCCGAGGCCGGCTGGATACCCTGAGACTCACTGAACGAGGTGCCGCCCGGCGGGTGAAACCGCCTCCCGGGAGGGCTTGGGAGGCGCGATGAGCGTGCGGTCACCGCTCTGGCTGGCAACACAGCGCGCCTCCTCGGTGACCACGTCCGCCGCCTCGACGAGCATCGAACTCAGCCGGCGGTAGCGCGCGTTATGGTGAGCGCGCTTCAGGCGCCCCGAGGCATGCGCCCATTCCAGGTTGATGTAGCTGCGCGGCGAGATGATGGAACGCAGCACCTGGGTGCCGCACCATCTCGCTTCCTCCGCGAAGATGTCGCACCGCTCATACAGGTTCCGCTCGAACTCCCGGCAGTTGCCCGAGACCTTGAAATGGGTGATGAAGACCGCGGTGGACGTGGTGAGGTCGCAGGACTTTTCGCCGAGCACGCGGCGAACGCTGACGGTCTGGTCGGCGTGTGTGTCCATCATGCGCCCAAGTCGCTCTGCCCGGAGGAGGTAGGTCTCGTCGTGCACCGCATCGAGGAACGCCGCGAGCGTCTGCCAGAAGCCGAAGTGCAAGTACACTTCCGGCCTCTTGATCACCTGAAAGGTCGCCATGAAATCAATACTGGCCTGACTTCCGAACCACCCGGCATGCTGAAGGAATTCACGCTCGAAGAGCCGCGTGTCCTCTTTGACCGTAAAGCGATTCACGATGGCCATCGGGCCACCCATATCGCGTGTCTGTGCAGTCATCTGGACGTCCTCGCAAGACGGGGCGGCTTCGACGTGGTTGCCGCGGCCGATGATCGAATTTGGGCCGAGCACAAGGCTTGACTACAGTGCTATGCCTAGTCATCATCAGGACCCGTCTTGTGAGTGTCAATCCCGGCGGAGCCGGTGAAACCGAACGCGGCGAACGTGCACCCCCGCTCCCGCGGACCGCACAGGACGAGCTACGCCTGCAGGGCCGACCGACCAGATACCCGGCCGGTTTTCTCGGCATGCTACTTCGCTCACCACTCGCGTGACGCGAGCGGAAGAAGCGCCCTGCGACACTATCGCTGAGTCAGGCCGCGGCGTTGTGGACCGAGGTTCTCCATGCCGCCCTACGGTGTTGGAGAACGTGCGGGGATGTGATGCGGATACGGCACCGGGCAGGGCCGCGCCCGGCCGACCTGCCGTACGGTCTAACCGGTAGCGAGAGCAGCCAGACTCCCGCACTCCTCCGGACCGGTTCCGCCCGCCCCACACCCCCCGGGGCGTGCGGCCCGTCCGGCAACACGACAGCACTGCCCCGGAGCCCCTCTCCCCCCCCCGGCTCCGGGGCAGTCGTGCTCAGTCCTCCCGGGCCCGCCCCACGACCGCCGCGGCCTCGTGCATGGCCAGTTCGAGGACGGCCGGGTCGGTGAGCACCCCCGACCCGTCGGGCGGGACCAGCCAGCGCACGCCGTTCGCCGTGCGGGCCGGGTGCGGCACCACGATCCAGCTGCCGCGGCCCGCCGCGCGCACCCCGGTGCCCAGCCACCGGCCCGCCGTGCCCGGCGGCACGAAGTATCCGATCCGGTGGTTGAGATGGTCCGCCAGCACGGGCCCCGGCCGGTCCAGGACGCGGGTCAGCACGTCGAAGGTGGGGTAGCCCAGCGCCCCCGGCAGAATGAGCACATCCCATATGCGACCGGCGGGCAACAGAGCCACCCCCATCGGGTGCCGCTCCCACTCCCACCGGCAGGCGTCCGGTTCCGGCGCCGCCGACGACAGCCAGGCCATCGCCGTGTCGGTCCGGTCGACTTCGTTCATCGTGGCCTCCTCCTCACTCCCGGCCCGCGTGCCGGGCCGACTGCTCAAGGGAGAGAGACCGCGCGGAGCGCGGATCATTACGCCACTTCGCCGGGTTTTCTCGTGGTGCTCGTCACACGGCGCGGCACGGGCGGGCGGCGGGGCCGCCGTTCAGACGTCGATGCCGCCGCCGGGGCCGTCCGCACCCGCGCCCGCGCCGCCGGGCAAGGACAGGTCCCAGCAGCCGAACTCGTAGTCACCACCGGGCGAGAAGTCGACGCCGAGGTACGTGGCCGGGCCCGGCAGCGCCACGCGGTAGCTCACCTCCGTGTGCTCCCCCGGCGCCAGCCGGTCGCGCAGGTCGTCCGCGCCGTAGCGCACGTCACCGCCGTCGATCGGCTCCCCGTCCGCCGCGGCGGCGAGGTCGAAACCGCGCAGATCCGCCGTCCCCCGGCCCTCGTTGGTGACGCGGACGGCCACGGACACCGCGCCGGAGAACGGGTCGAGGCGGGGCTCCGCCACCGTGACGGTCACGCCGTCCCCGAAGACGACCTCCTCCCCCGCCGCCGCCAGGTACTCCGCGCCGGCCGCCGACTCCACCGGGACCACCTCGTCCAGCCAGGCCACGAACAGCCAGGTGAGCACGGCCCCGACCACGAGACCGCCGGCCCCCGACCACAGCCCGCCCAGGGCGACCCCGCGGTTGGTCGCCGTGCCGCGCCGGGCCCGGACCAGGCCCACCGCGCCGAAGACGATCGCGAGCAGCCCCGGCAGCAGCGCGAGCGCGCTCAGCGTGAACGTCCAGCACAGCGCGGCGGACACCGCCCCGCACACGAGCGCCGCGGTCCCCGCGCCGTTCCGCGGCGGCGGCGGAGGGTACGGCCGCGGGAACGGCGGGGCCTGCGCGGGCAGCGGAACGGCGCCGGCCGGCGGCCGGAACGGGACGGGCTGCGGGTCAGCGGTCACGGGGCCTCCACGGGAAGACGCCCCACCCTACGGCGCCGTCCACCGCCCCGGGCCCCCTGCCTACGATGAGCGGACACCGTCAGCCGCCGGAGGCCCCGTTGACCGATCTCACCGCTTTCATCGCCGCACTCCCCAAGGCGGAGCTGCACGTCCACCACGTCGGTTCCGCCTCGCCGCGGATCGTCGCCGAGCTGGCGGCCCGGCACCCGGACACGTCCGTGCCCAAGGACCCCGAGGCGCTGGCCGAGTACTTCGTCTTCCGCGACTTCGCGCACTTCATCGAGCTGTACATCTCGGTCGTCGACCTGATCAGGGAGGCCGAGGACATCCGGCTGCTCACCTACGAGGTGGCCCGCGACCTGGCCCGCCAGCAGGTCCGCTACGCCGAACTGACCGTCACCCCGCACACCTCGGTGAAGCGCGGCATCCCGGACGTCGCGTTCATGGAGGCCATCGAGGACGCCCGCACCGCCGCCGAGCGTGACTTCGGCGTCGTGCTGCGCTGGTGCTTCGACATCCCCGGCGAACTGGGCCTGCCCGCGGCCGAGGAGACCGCCCGGATGGCCTGCGAGCTGCGCCCAGAAGGACTCGTCTCCTTCGGCCTGGGCGGGCCGGAGATCGGCTGGCCGCGCCCGCAGTTCAAGCCCTACTTCGACCGCGCCATCGCCGAGGGTCTGCACAGCGTGCCGCACGCCGGGGAGACCACGGGTCCTGAGACGGTACGGGACGCGCTGACCGCGCTGCGCGCCGAGCGCATCGGCCACGGCATCAGCGCCGCGCGGGACCCGGAGCTGATGGCCCTCCTGGCCGAGCGGGGCATCCCGCTGGAGGTCTGCCCCACCTCGAACGTCGCGACCAGGGCCGTGTCCTCCCTGGCGGAGCACCCGCTCCCCGCTCTGGTCGCCGCCGGTGTGACGGTGACGGTCAACACCGACGACCCGCCGATGTTCGGCACCGACCTCAACAACGAGTACGCCGTCGCCGCCCGCCTGCTCGGCCTGGACGCGGCGGGCGTCGCCGCGCTCGCGAAGAACGCGGTGGCCGCCTCGTTCCTCGACGGCACCGGCAAGGCCCGGCTGAACGAGGAGATCGACGCCCACCTCGCCGCATGGCCGGGGTGACCGCGGTCGCCCACCGCGGCGACCCGTACCTCGCGCGCGAGAACACCCTGGCCTCCTTCACCTCGGCCATCGCCGCGGGCGCCGACGCGATCGAGCTGGACGTGCGGCTGACCGCCGACGGCGTGCCCGTGGTGCTGCACGATCCAACGCTGGAGCGGCTGTGGGGCCACCGGGCCGCGGTGGCGGACCGCACCGCGGCGGAGGTCGCCGCGCTGACCGGCGGCGGTGTGCCCACCCTCGCCGCCGCGCTGGCCGTCATCGCCCCCGTGCGCACCCTGATCGACCTGCCGGAACGTTCCCCCGCCCTCGCCGGGGCCGCCGTCGCCGCCGTCCGCGCGGCGGGCGCGGCGGACCGCGTGTACTACTGCGGGGACCCGGGCGCGCTGCGCGCGGTGCGCGCCGCCGACGGCTCCGCCGAGATCGCGCTCACCTGGAAGCGCACCGGGCGCCCGCGCCCCTCGCTGCTCGCGGAGCTGCGGCCCCGCTGGCTCAACTACCGCTTCGGCCTGGTGACCAGGGACACGGTGGAACGGGCCGTGGCCGAGGGCTACGAGGTGGCCGCCTGGACGGCCGACAGCAGGCGCACCATGCGCCGGCTCGCCGCCCTCGGCGTCACCGCCATCACCACCAACCGCATCGCGACGCTGCGCGCCGTCCTGGCGGACGGCGCGCGGCGCGGCTGACGGCGGGGAACGGCCTGCCCGGCCGGCCCCACCGCTACAGGGCGGTCATCACGTGCTTGACGCGCGTGTAGTCCTCCAGGCCGTACGCGGACAGATCCTTGCCGTAACCCGACTTCTTGAACCCCCCGTGCGGCATCTCGCCCACCAGCGGGATATGCGTGTTCAGCCAGACGCAGCCGAAGTCCAGGGCCTTGGACATGCGCATCGCGCGGGCGTGGTCCCGGGTCCACACCGAGGAGGCGAGGCCGTACTCCACGCCGTTCGCGTGGGCGACGGCCTCCGCCTCATCCGCGAACTTCTGCACGGTGATGACCGGGCCGAAGACCTCCTGCTGGACGATCTCGTCGTCCTGCCGGCAGCCGGTGACGAGGGTCGGGGCGAAGAAGTAGCCCTCCTCGCCCACCCGGTGGCCGCCGGTGAGGACGGTGGCGTGGGCCGGCAGCCGCTCGACGAAGCCGGCGACCTTCGCCAGGTGCGCCTCGCTGTTCAGCGGGCCGTAGAAGCAGTCGGGGTCCGCGACGTCGCCCGTCCGCACCTCCGCCACGGCCTTGGCGAGCGCGTCGACGAACGCGTCGTGCACGGATTCGTGCACCAGGACCCTGGCCGCGGCCGTACAGTCCTGCCCGGCGTTGAAGAAGCCCGCGTCCCTGATCCCCTCGGCCGCCGCCGCGAGGTCGGCGTCCTCGAACACCACGCACGGCGCCTTGCCGCCCAGCTCCAGATGGACCCGCTTCAGATCCCTGGCGGCCGCGGCGGCCACCTCCGTGCCGGCCCGCACGGAGCCGGTGATCGACACCATCGCCGGGGTGGGGTGCTCCACCATCAGCCGGCCGGTGTCCCGGTCCCCGCACACCACGTTGAACACGCCGGGCGGCAGGATCTCGCCCATCAGCCCGGCCACGTAGGCGGTGGACGCGGGCGTGGTGTCCGAGGGCTTGAGCACCACCGTGTTGCCCGCGGCCAGCGCCGGGGCGAACTTCCACACGGCCATCATCACCGGGTAATTCCACGGGGTGACCTGGGCGCAGACCCCGATCGGCTCGCGCCGCACGAAGGAGGTCAGGCCCGCCATGTACTCGCCGGCCGACTTTCCCTCCAGCATCCGGGCGGCCCCCGCGAAGAAGCGGATCTGCTCCAGCATCGGCGGCAGCTCCTCCTGGCGCGTCAGCTCCAGGGGCTTGCCGGTGTCCCGGCACTCGACGTCCAGCAGCTCGTCCGCGTGCGCCTCGAAGGCGTCCGCGATCTTCAGCAGCGCCAGCTGCCTGGTCGCCGGCGTCGCGTCCCGCCAGGCGGGGAACGCGGCCTCGGCGGCGGCCATGGCGGCGTCCACGTCGGCCGCACCCGACAGGGGCGCCGTGCCGTACGGCCGGCCGCTCGCCGGGTCCACCACCTCCATCGTCCGCCCGTCCACGGCGTCGCGGTACTCCCCGTCGATGTAGTTGCGCAAACGGCGCGGCTCGGTGGTCACGGCACCCTCCTGCCTTCCCGGTCCGGTCTTCTGCGGGCCTTCCGGCTATGCAGCCTATGCCCAGGGCGCTGCCGCACAACACCGCCTCGAACGACAGATCCGCCGCCCGCAACCGCCCCGGCCCGGAAAAACAGCGCCACTACCTCAGGATCGGCGCATTTCTTACGCCGCCGGGCCGGGGGTGTGCACCGTTCGGAGGATTCTTCGGACTACTCGCCGAGTCGGCGGGCACCGGCCCGCGGCGCCGTGTCACGGTGCCGAGTGGCTGTGACCGTTTCCCCGGCCGTTCGTTCACCCGGCCGGAGGAGTCACCACGATACGAGCGGAGGTGCCGCAGACATGGCCCCACCCGACAACGACGTGCTCTGGGCGCGCGACGTGCACTACGCCCACAACGGCTCACCCGCCCTGCTCGGAGTCTCCCTCGGCATCCGGCAGGGCGAGATCATCGCCGTCACCGGCCCCCGCGGCTCGGGAAAGTCCACCCTGCTCGGCTGCCTCTCCGGCCAGCTGGTGCCGGGGCGCGGGGAAGTCTGGTTCAACAGCATGCCCGTCCACACCCTCACCGCCACCTCGCGCGAGCGGCTGCGCCGCGACCGGTTCGGCTGGGTCGGGGACACCCCGCAGCTGGTCGCCGAGCTGACGGCCTGGGAGAACGCGGCGCTGCCGCTGCTGCTCGCGGGCACCGGGCACCGCAAGGCCCGCCGCACCGCCCTGGAGTGGCTCGACCGGCTCGACGTCGGCGACTGCGCCCGCAAACGCCCCGCCGCGCTGCTCCAGGCGCAGCGGCAGCGCGTCGCCATCGCGCGGGCCCTGGTGCACCAGCCGGACGTGCTGTTCGCGGACGAGCCGACGGCACCGCTGCACCGCGCCGACCGGGCGCAGGCGCTGCGCACCCTCACCACCGCGGGCCGCTCGCACAGCATCACCGTCGTGCTCGCCACCCACGACACCGAGGTGTCCACCCTGGCGGACCGCACGCTCACCCTCGTCGACGGCCGCGAGGCCGGCGCGGCGAACGAAGCCGCATGCTCACTCTCCGCCTAGCCCGCGGCGCCCACCCGCTGGCCCTGTGCCGCCGGCTGCTGCTGGCCGGGGCCGCGGCGGGCGTCGGCTTCCTGCTGCTGGCCGCGCTGGCGTACGCCACCGCCCACCCGGGCGGCGGCCGGTCCGCGTGGCTGCGCCTCGCCTGGTGCGCGGTGCCGCTGGCCGCGACGGTCCAGCTGGCCGTCGCGGTGGCCAGGGCCGATCCGGCGGCGCGGCCCCGTTCCGGACTCGACATGGCGGGCATGGGCCCCGCCCGGGTCCCCCTGCTCGCGGCGGCCTCCACGGCGGTCGCCGGGCTGCTGGGCAGCGCGCTCACGCTGCTGGTCTTCCTGCACCTGCGCGGCGCCGGTTCCGGCCTGCCGCTGGACGGCGCGGCGGGCGAAGCCCTGGCCGCCGAGCGGCCGCTGCCGGTCGGTGCGGCCCTCACGCTGCTGGCCGTGGCGCCCGCGGCCGCCGCCGCGGCCAGCGGCCTCGCGCTGCGGCGCGGCACGGCCGCGCCGCGGCGGCGGGCCGCGGAGGAGCCCGCGCGGGCGGCACCCGCGCTGCCGCCCGCGGGGCTGCCCTGGGGCACCGCGCTGACCGGGGCGGGGATCGCGCTGTGCGGATACGGAGGGAACGACGCGCGGGACGGCGCCGCGGAGGGCTGGCTGCCGCTGCCCGGGGTGCTCGGCGGCACCGCGCCGGGCGTGGTCGGCGGCTGGCTGCTGATCGCAGCCGGGATCGTGCTGGCCGCGCCCGGTCTGGTGTACCTGTGCGGGCGGCTGCTGTGCGGCGGGCGGCCCGGCGTGCTGCGGCTGCTGGCGGGGCGCACGCTGCAGGGCGAGGCGCGCAGGCTCGGCTGTCCGCTCGGCGCGCTGTGCGCCGCGTCCGCCGCGCTGCTCGCCGCGCTCGAACTGGACGGGCTGCGGGAGTTCGGGCCCCTCGGGGCGCTGGGCACCGGCGTGGTGCTGGCCTGCGCGCTCGGCACGGTGGCCACCGTCGCCGACACGGCGCGGGCGGACCGCAGGTCCGCCACCGCCGCGCTGGCGCGCCTCGGCGCGCCTCGCACGCTGCTGCGCGGGGCCGCGATGCTGCGGGCGGCGACGCTGCTGGGGGTACTGGTGCCGCTGACCTGGCTGGCCGCCTACCTGATCGCGCTGCCCGCGGGGCAGTGAGCGGACCGCGGCCCGGCCCCCGCCGGGGAGGCTCCGGGGACAGGGCCGCGGTCCGGCCGGGTCAGGGCACGGCGCGGAAGGCGGGGAAGTCCGCCTCGGCGATGCCGCCCCGGCCGACCTTCAGGGGAACGACCGGCACGCCGACGACGCCGCGCGGCAGGTCGACGCGCGCCAGGTAGAGCCCCGGGTCGACGTGGGCGAAGCCGAACCACCCGGAGCCGTCGGCGCGCAGGGTCCGTTCCCCGCCCGCGGCGAAGATCGGGGTGAGGGTGACCTCCGCGCCGTCCAGCGGGGTGCCGTCACGCAACGTCAGGGCGCCCGTGACGTGGCCCTCCTCCGGCGCCTCCTTCCACGGCATCCCGGGCACGGCGGCCCGTTCGGCGAACGGCGCGTCCGGCCCGTTCGTCAACGCCTCGGCCAGCCGGTCCTGTTCGGCCTCGCGGCCCTGCTCGGGCACGTCCATGCTGGGGTTGGCGTAGGAGTAACCGCTCCACCCGGCCGCGGTGTTGCCCGCGGCGGTGGGGGCGAGGGCGAGGTTGGCCTGCCGGACGCTGTCGGAGACCGAGTTGAGGTAGAGCGCGGGCCCGTTGACGGCCTGGCGGTCGCCCTGGCTGTCGGCCAGGAACTCCGACCACTCGGCGTACATCCGCGCCTGGTCCTGGTCCCAGTCGCGCTTGTAGTTCATGGCCACCACCGTGTCCATGATTCCCTCGTCCAGCCAGCCGGCCCAGTCCTGGAGGACTTCGCGGTAGGTGCGGGTGGTCTCCCAGCCGCCGGTGGTCTGCGGGCCGAAACCGTAGGTGATGGCGTCCATCGACAGCCTGACCTGCGGGTCGGTCTCCCATATGCCCAGGTAGATGCGGCGCACGAGGCCGGTCACCTGGTCACGCCGCCAGTCGCTCCACTGCTGGTCCGCCGGCTCGGGAACGTCGGTGCGGCCGGTCGCCCGCTGGAAGCGCTCCACCGACACCTCGTTGTACCCCCAGTCGCTGTGGGTGGTCTGCGCGCTGCCGTCGGGGTAGCGGATGTAGTCGAGGTTGATGCCGTCCACGTCGTACTCGCGCACGATGCTCCGGATCGCGGACACGATGTACTCGACGGCGTCCGGGTGCCCGGGGTCGACGTAGGCGTTCGCGCCGACCAGCTCGGTCCCGTCCGCCTTCCGGTTCAGCCAGCGGTCGGCGCCGGTCGCGGACGGGCCGTGCCGGTTGAAGACGTGCTCCGCGGAACGCGGCGGCGTCGTGCTGTTCCACATGGTGTTGACGTTGACCCAGGCGTGCACTTCGAGTCCGGCCGCGTGGGCCTGCGCGATGACCTCGTCCAGCGGGTCGTAGGGGGCGGGGTCGACGGCGGCGTCGGTGCGCGGGTACTGGGCGCGGTTGCAGAAGCAGTCGTAACGGCGGGCGGTCTGCACGATGAGCGCGTTGGCGTTGACCGCGAGCGCGTCATCGATGAGCGTGCTGACCTGATCCGGCGAGTAGATGCCCTCGTTGAAGGCGTCGACCCAGTAACTGCGCCACTGTTCTGGCGGGTTGTCCTCGGCCTGGGCCGGCCCTGCGGTGGCGAGACCGCCGCAGAGCAGGGCCAGGCAGGCGAGCAGGATGGGCAGGAACCGTCTCATACGGGTCCCTCCGGGGGGAGTTGGTGGCTGCGGCCGATAATTTACTTCGCCGCCGCCGCCCCGCCTAGATGAAAACTTTCATCTCTTCTCGCGGCTTCCGCTTTTCTCCCGGCTTCCACCCGCGGGTGAAGGACCGGCGGTGTCAGGGCCGGCCGGCAGGGTCACCACCTCGGCCGCGTCGAAGCCCACCCGCACGGTCTCCCCCTCCCCCGGCGCCGCCCGCAGCGGGCAGGCGGCCTCCAGCTCGGGACCGCGTTCGGGCGCCAGGTGCAGCAGCACGTGGTCGCCGCGGAAGGTCCGCGCCCGCACCGCGGCGGGCAGCGTCCCGCCGAGGCGGACCCCCGAGGGCCGGATCAGCACCCGGCACGCGCCCGGCGGGGTGCCCTCGGGCACCGGCACGGGCCCCCACGGGGTATCGGCCCGGCCGTCCGGCCGCACGGTGGCCGCGACCACGTTGCGGAAGCCAAGGAAACGGGCCACGAACGCGTCGGCGGGGCGCCGCCACACCTCGACCGGGCTGCCCGCCTGCGCGATCCGCCCCTCGCGCATCACGACCACCCGATCGGCGAGCGCGAACGCCTCGCCCTGGTCGTGGGTGACGGCGAGCACGGTGGTGCCGAGGCGGCGGAACAGCTGCCGCAGCTCCACCGCGAGCCGCTCGCGCAGGTCGCGGTCGAGCTGGCCGAGCGGCTCGTCCAGCATCAGCAGCCGGGGGCGCGGCGCCAGCGCGCGGGCCAGCGCGACCCGTTGCTGCTCCCCGCCGGAGAGGCCGGCGACGGGCCGCCGTTCGGCGCCGGGCAGCCCGACCAGGTCGAGGAGTTCGGCGACGCGGCGGCGCGCCTCACCCGCGGGGACCCGGTGCATGCGCAGCCCGAACGCGATGTTGCCGCCGACGTCCCGCTGCGGAAAGAGCTGGTGGTCCTGGAACATCAGGCCGACGCCGCGCCGGTGCGGCGGCACGCCCGCCTGGTCCCGGCCGGCCAGGTGGACCGTTCCGGCATCGGCCGCGGTCAGGCCCGCCACCACGCGCAGCAGCGTGGACTTGCCGCTGCCGCTCGGGCCGAGCACGCACACCGTCTCGTGGGCGTCGACACGCAGGTCCACCGCGTCGAGCGCGGTGCGCGCGCCGTAGGCGACGCGGACTCCGGACAGTTCGAGCAGGGACATCAGGCCACCAGTTCCGTATGCCGGGCGGGTCGGAGGCTCTCCAGCAGGACGAGGGTCAGCGCGCACGTCACCATGAGGATCGTGCTCAGCGCCATGGCCTGCCCGTAGTTCAGCTCCCCGGCCCGGCCGAGCAGCCGGGCCACGGCGACCGGCAGCGTCGGCCGGTCGGCCCTGGCGATGAACACCGTCGCGCCGAACTCCCCCAGCGACACGGCGAACGCGAAGCCCGCCGAGACCAGCAGCGCGCGCCGCACCAGCGGCAGGTCCACCTCGCGCCAGGCGCGCCACGGCGAGGCACCGAGGACCGCGGCGGCCTGCCGCAGCCGGTCGTCGACCGCGCGCAGCACCGGCAGCATGACGCGCACCACGAACGGCACGCCGACCAGCGCCTGCGCGAGCGGCACGAGTATCCACGAGGAGCGCAGATCGAGCGGCGGTTCGTCGAGAGCGATGAGGAAGCCGAAGCCGACGGTCACGGCCGAGGTGCCGAGCGGCAGCATCAGCAGCGCGTCGAAGCCGCGCGTGAACCGGCCCGCGCGCCGCGTCAGCGCAGCCGCCGCAAGACCGCCGACGGCCAGCGCGATCAGGGTGGCGACGGCGGCGTAGGACAGCGAATTGCCGACGGCCTCCCACGGCGCGACCGCGAACGTGCCGCCGGACCGGGAGCCGAGAGCCTGGTAGTGCGCGAAGCCGTAGCCGTCCGGGCCGGAGAGGGAACGTTCGACCAGGACGCCGAGCGGCAGCAGGATCAGCAGCGCGATCACGGCCAGGGTGCCGCCGAGCAGCGCCCGTTCCCCCGCGCCGCGCGGCGGGCGGGCGGTGTGCGCGGCGTCGACGAGCGCCAGCGAGGACTCCCGGCGGCGCACGATCCAGGCGTGCACGCCGAGCAGCAGGCCGACGGTGGCGAGCTGGAGCAGGGTCAGCACCGCGGCGGTCGGCAGATCGAGCAGCTGCGCGGTCTGCCGGTAGATCTCGACCTCAAGCGTCGCGTAGCGGGGGCCGCCGAGGATCTGGATGACGCCGAAGGAGGTGAACGTGAACAGGTAGACCATCAGCCCGGCGGCGGCCACCGAGGGGCCGAGCGCGGGCAGCGTCACCCGCCGGAACGCCGCGAACCGGCCGGCGCCCAGCACCCGCGCGGCCTCCTCCTGCCGCGGGTCGAGCTGGGCCCACAGACCGCCGACGGTGCGCACGACGACGGCGTAGTTGAAGAAGACGTGCGCCAGCAGGATCGCCCACACGCCGGTGTCGAGGCGCACCCCCCACAGGTCGTCCAGCAGCCCGCCGCGGCCGGTGAGACCGAGGAACGCGGCGCCCGTCACGACCGTCGGCAGCACGAACGGGACGGTGACGACCGCGTGCAGCACCCGCTTGCCGGGGAAGTCGAGCCGCGCGAAGACGTAGGCGCCGGGCAGCGCGAGAGCCAGCGTGAGCGCCGTGGAGGCGGCGGCCTGCCACAGCGTGAACCACAGCACCTGACCCACGCCCGGATCGGTCAGCACCTCGAAGACCGTGCCGGGCCGCCACTCGCCGTCCTCCTTCAGCCCGCGGCCGGTGATGGCCGCGACCGGATAGGCGAAGAACAGCGCGAAGAACGCCACCGGCACCGCGAGCAGCGCGGCCCGGCGCAGGGCGGTCCGGCGCAGGGCGGCCGTGCGCGTCACCTGACGACCAGGGAGGTCCACTCGTCGATCCACTCTTCGCGGTGGGCCGCGATCAGCTCCGCGTCCACGGTCAACGGCTCGTCGACGACCTCCCCGTACCGGGTGAACTCCTCGGGCAGCGCGGCATCCTCGCGCACGGGGTTGACGAACATCTGGAGCGGCATGTCCTCCTGGAACTCCTGGCTCAGCAGGAAGTCCAGCAGGGCCCGGCCCCCCTCCTCGTTGGCGGCGCCCGCCAGCAGCCCGGCGAACTCGATCTGCCGGAAACAGGTGTCGGGCGCCACGCCCGTCGGCGCCTGCGCCGGCCGTTCCTCGCCGCCGTAGACCACGCCGGCGGGCGGCGAGGAGGCGTAGGAGACGACCAGCGGCCGGTCGCCGTCGCCCGCCCCGGAGAACCGTTCGTTGTACGCCTGCTCCCAGCCGTCGACGACCTCCACGCCGTTGTCCGCGAGCCGCTGCCAGTAGTCCTGCCAGCCGTCCGTCCCGTACGCGGCGACGGTGGCGAGGAGGAAGCCGAGCCCTGGCGATGAGGTGGCCGCGTTCTGCACCACCAGCAAGTCCCGGTAGGCCGGGTCGGCGAGGTCCTCGAAGGTCGCGGGCGGGGCGAGGCCGCGGTCCTCGAACCAGGCCCTGTCGTAGTTGACGCAGATGTCGCCGGTGTCCACGGGGGTGACCCGGTGCTCCTGGCCGTCGAGCCGGTACTCCTCCGGCACGGCGGCCAGCCCCTCCGCCTCGTGCGGGTCGAAGACGCCCTCGTCGAGCGTGCGGGAGAGGAGCGTGTTGTCCACGCCGAACAACACGTCGCCCTGCGGGTTGCCCTGGGACAGCACGGCCTGGTTGACCACGATCCCGGCGTCCCCGCCGCGCAGCACCCGCACCGTGTAGCCGGTCTCCTCGGTGAACCGGTCGAGGACCTCGTCGGAGACGGCGAAGGAGTCATGGGTGACCAGGGTGACCTCGTCACCGCCCGAACCCGCCTCCCCGCCGCCGCAGGCGACCGCGAGCAGGCCGAGCACCGGAACGACTATCAGGCTGCGCTTCATCGTGCCGCTTTCATGACGCGTGGGCAGGGCGCACGCGGGCAGCACGAGAGCGATCCGAACTTCCTACCCAGCATGACCTGGGCGAGGTTCGAGGGTCTGCGGCCGGTGCCGCACTCTCAGCGCTGCGAGCGCTCCCCTGTCGGACTATGTGATGGCATGTGATCGGATGTTCGAACCAACGATAGCAGCGCGGGCTACCGCTCGGCCGCGGCGAGCTGGCCGCAGGCCCCCTCGATCTCCTGGCCCCTGGTGTCCCGCACGGTCACCGGCACGCCCTGCCGCTCCAGGGCGGCGACGAACGCCCGCTCGTCCTCGGGACGCGACGCGGTCCACTTGGAGCCGGGCGTCGGGTTGAGCGGGATGAGGTTGACGTGGGCGCCGTGGCCCTTCAGCAGGCGGCCCAGCAGATCGGCCCGCCACGCCTGATCGTTCACATCCCTGATCAGCGCGTACTCGATGGAGATGCGGCGGCCCGACCGCTCGGCGTACGCCCAGGCCGCGTCCAGCACCTCCGCGACCTTCCAGCGGGTGTTGACCGGCACCAGGGTGTCCCGCAGCTCGTCGTCCGGCGCGTGCAGGGACACCGCGAGCCGGCAGGCGAACCCCTCCTCGGCGAACCGCCGCATCGCCGGGACCAGACCCACCGTCGAAACGGTGATGCCGCGCTGGGAGAGGCCGATGCCGTCCGGGCCAGGGTCGGTCAGCCTGCGGATCGCGCCGGTCACGCGCCGGTAGTTGGCCAGCGGCTCGCCCATCCCCATGAAGACGATGTTGGAGACGCGCGCCTGGCCGCCCGGCACCTCGCCGTCGCGCAGCGCGCGCATGCCGTCGACGATCTGGTGCACGATCTCGGCCGTCGACAGGTTCCGGTCGAGCCCGGCCTGCCCCGTCGCGCAGAACGGGCAGTTCATCCCGCAGCCGGCCTGGGAGGACACGCACATGGTGACCCGGTCCGGGTAGCGCATCAGCACCGACTCGACCAGCGTCCCGTCGTGCAGCCGCCACAGCGTCTTGCGGGTGGCGCCGTCGTCGCAGGCGAGGTGCCGCACCACGGTCATCAGCCGCGGCAGCAGCGCGCCCGCCAGGCGCTCCCTGGCCGCGGCCGGGACGTCCGTCCACTCGGCCGGATCGTCGGTCAGGCGCGTGAAGTAGTGGCGCGACAGCTGCTGCGCGCGGAACGGCTTCTCGCCGAGCGCGGCAACGGCCTCCCGGCGCTCCTGTGGATCGAGGTCGGCGAGGTGCCGCGGGGGCTTGGCGGCCCCGCGGGGCGCGACGAAGGTCAGCTCTCCAGGTGCAGGCATGGTCCGGCCAGTGTCGCAGATACCGCGGCTACTCGGCGCCGACGAACGCCAGGAACAGCAGCCACACGACGGGCGCGGTCGGCAGCAGCGAGTCGAGCCGGTCCATGATCCCGCCGTGTCCTGGCAGCAGCGTGCCCATGTCCTTGATGCCCAGGTCCCGCTTGATCATGGACTCGCCCAGATCGCCGAGGGTCGCGCTGACCGCCGCCCCCAGGCCCAGGAGCAGGCCCTGCCACCAGGTGCCGCCGTCGATCAGGAAGTGCATGCACAGCGCCCCGGCGGCCATGGCGAACACCACGGCACCGGCCAGCCCTTCCCTGGTCTTGCCCGGGCTGATGCGCGGCGCCAGCTTGCGGCGCCCGAGGCGCCAGCCCACGGCGTACGCGCCGGTGTCGCTGACGACGGTCAGCAACAGGAAGGTGAGCACCCGCCAGGAGCCGTCGTCCGCGGCGAGCATGAGCGCCACGAACGTCGCGAGGAACGGCACGTAGAACGCGACGAACACGCCGGCCGTCACGTCCCGCAGGTAGTTCTCCGGCGGCGCGGCCATCCGCCACACCAGCACCGCGAGCGCCGTCAGCGCGACGGCCACCCACGCGCCCTCCGCACCGCGCAGGTAGCCGGCCATCACCATGGCGGCGCCGCCCACCGCCAGCGGCGGGAGCGGCACCCGGATTCCCTTACGGTCCGCAAGCCGCGAGGACAGCTCCCACAGCCCCACGACGACGGCCACCGCTATCACGCCGAGGAACGCCGGCTTGTAGACGAACAGCGAGACGAGGACGACGGCGCCGAGGCCGAGTCCGACCCCCACGGCGGCACGCAGATTGCGGCCGGCGCGCTTCCTGGGGCGCCGACCCGCACGGTCTGGACGCTGCTCCGGCTCACCGCCGCCGGGGTCGGGCACGATCGACATAGGGGGAGTTTGCGCCGCATGCCGGTTTTCGCGCACGGGACCCGCCGGGGCGGGGCCGGCCTGCTCGGTCCTTCCGACGTACCCGGCGGCCGGGGGCGGCCCCCAGGATGATTCGTTCACGGATGACAGCGTCCTTCTCGGATCAGACCTCGAGCAGCTCGGCTTCCTTGTGCTTGAGCAGCTCGTCCACCTGCGCGACGTACTTGGCGGTCGTGTCGTCGAGCTCCTTCTCGCCGCGACGGCCCTCGTCCTCGCCGACCTCGCCGTCCTTGATCGCCTTGTCCATGATCTCCTTGGCCTTGCGGCGCACCCCGCGAATGGAGATTTTGGCGTCCTCGCCCTTGGTCTTGGCGACCTTGATGAACTCCCGGCGCCGCTCCTCGGTCAACTCGGGGAAGACCACGCGGATGATGTGACCGTCGTTCGTCGGGTTGACGCCGAGGTCGGAGTCCCGGACGGCCTGCTCGATATTGCGCAGCGCGCTCTTGTCGAAGGGGGTGATGACGGCCATACGCGCCTCGGGCACCGAAAAGGACGCCAGCTGGTTGATCGGCGTCATGGTGCCGTAGTACTCGGCCACGATCTTGTTGAACATCGCCGGGTGGGCACGGCCGGTGCGGATGGCGGCGAGGTCGTCCTTGGCGACTCCGACCGCTTTTTCCATCTTCTCTTCAGCCTCGAGGAGGGCTTCTTCGATCACCACGTGCTCCTGGTTCGATGTGTGTGACGTGAATGACGTCGCGTGCGGCGGCCCGCAGGGCGCTTCAGGCCCGCCGGCCCTGGCTGTTCACAAGTGTGCCGATCTTCTCACCCTTTACCGCACGGGCGATATTGCCTTCCGCGAGCAGTTCGAAAACGAGGATCGGCAGCTTGTTGTCCCGGCACAGCGTGACGGCCGTTGAGTCGGCGACCTTCAGATCCCTGGTGATGACCTCGCCGTAGTCGAGCGCGTCGAACTTCACCGCCGCCGCGTTCTTCGCCGGGTCCGAGTCGTACACGCCGTCCACGCCGTTCTTGCCCATGAGCAGCGCCTCGGCGTGGATCTCCAGCGCCCGCTGGGCGGCCGTGGTGTCCGTCGAGAAGTAGGGCATGCCCATGCCCGCGCCGAAGATGACGACGCGGCCCTTCTCCAGGTGGCGCACGGCGCGCAGCGGGATGTAGGGCTCGGCGACCTGGCCCATGGTGATGGCCGTCTGCACCCGGGAGTCGATGCCTTCCTTCTCCAGGAAGTCCTGGAGGGCGAGGCAGTTCATGACGGTGCCGAGCATGCCCATGTAGTCGGAGCGGGCCCGGTCCATGCCGCGCAGTTGCAGTT
The DNA here is from genome assembly GCF_031845565.1 of Streptomyces johnsoniae. Classification (NCBI taxonomy): domain Bacteria; kingdom Bacillati; phylum Actinomycetota; class Actinomycetes; order Kitasatosporales; family Streptomycetaceae; genus Streptomyces; species Streptomyces johnsoniae. The sequence continues at coordinate 114,570 of NZ_JAVREV010000001.1, forward strand.
CGGCGCCGCGGAAGAAGTTGCCACCGCCGATCACCACCGCGATCTGGGCGCCGTCGCGGACCACTGCCGCGATCTCCCGGGCCATCTTGTGCACGACGTCGGGGTCGACACCGAGTCCGCCGCCGCCGGCGAAGGCTTCTCCGGACAGCTTCAGCAGGAAACGGCGGGGTTTGTCGTCCTGGTTCATGGAACTCTCCTCGTGCACACACACCGAGGAGGCCACTGCCAGTGGACCCTTGCGGCTCCCCTGCTGGGCAATGGCCTCCTCGTCACAACTGCGGTCGCGCCGACCGTGTGATGCCACGGCCGGACGGCCTTCCGCCCGACAATAGCCGGGTAACGTCCGTTCCGCCGCGGACGGCGCGGCGGCCCGGTGCGTCCGCCGAGGTCAGGCGCCGACGCGGAAGCGCGCGAAGCCCTTTGCCGCCACGCCCGCCTCGGTCAGCACCTTCTGCACGGTCTTCTTGTTGTCCTTGGCGAACGGCTGGTTCAACAGGACGTGCTCCTTGAAGAAACCGTTCACCCTGCCGTCCACGATCTTGGAGAGCGCGGCCTCGGGCTTGCCCTCCTCGCGCGCGGTCGCCTCGGCGATGCGGCGCTCGCTCTCGACGACATCGGCGGGCACCTCATCCTGAGTGAGGTACCGGGGCGCGAACGCCGCGATGTGCTGCGCGACGTCCTTGGCGACCTCGGCGTTCTCCTGCTCCAGCTGGATCAGCACGCCGACCTGCGGCGGCAGGTCGGGGCTGGTGCGGTGGAGGTAGGAGGCGACGTAGCCGCCGGCGAGGCGGGCGTAGCGGTCGAGAACGATCTTCTCGCCCAGGGTCGCGTTGGCCTCGTCGACGTAGTCCTTGACGGACTTGCCGGACTCGATCTCCGAGGCCAGCAGCGTCGCGAGGTCCTCGGGCGCGGTGGCGAAGACGTGCTCGGCGATGGCCTGGGCCACCGCCTGGAACTTGTCGCCCTTGGCGACGAAGTCCGTCTCACACTTCAACTCGACCAGCACGCCGGAGGTGCTGTCCTCGGCGAGAACGGCGACGACCGCGCCATTCTCCGCGGTGCGGCTCTCGCGCTTGGCCACACCCTTCTGACCCTTGACGCGCAGGATCTCGACGGCCTTGGCGACATCGCCCTCGGCCTCGTCCAGGGCCTTCTTGCAGTCCATCATGCCGGCGCCGGACAGCTCCCTGAGCTTCTTGACGTCGGCGGCGGTGAAGTTCGCCATGGTTACGTGATTCTCTTCCGGGGTGTCGTTCGGATCGCTTGGCGTCAGCTGGTCTGCTCGGCAGGCGTCTCCGTCGCCTCGGCGGCCGGTGCGGGCTGCTCCTCGGCGGGCTTGTCCTCGGCGGGCTTGTCCTCGGCCGGCTTGTCCTCCGCAGCCTTCTCCTCGGCCGCCTTCTCCTCGGCGCCCTGGAGCAGCTCGCGCTCCCACTCGGGCAGCGGCTCGCCAGCCGGCTTCTCGCCGCCCTTGGCCTCGGCGGCACCGGAGCGGGCGATGAGGCCCTCGGCGACGGCGTCGGCGATCACGCGGGTGAGGAGCGTGACCGAACGGATCGCGTCGTCGTTGCCCGGGATCTTGTAGTCGACCTCGTCCGGGTCGCAGTTGGTGTCGAGGATCGCGACGACCGGGATGTTGAGCTTGCGCGCCTCACCGACGGCAATGTGCTCCTTCTTGGTGTCGACGATCCAGACGGCGCTGGGCACCTTCTGCATGTCGCGGATGCCGCCCAGGGTCTTCTCCAGCTTCGCCTTCTCGCGGGAGAGGACCAGCAGCTCCTTCTTGGTGAGGCCGGAGGCCGCCACGTCGTCGAAGTCGATCTGCTCCAGCTCCTTCAGGCGCTGGAGCCGCTTGTGCACGGTCGAGAAGTTGGTGAGCATGCCGCCGAGCCAACGCTGGTTGACGTAGGGCATGCCGACCCGCGCGGCCTGCTCCGCGATGGCCTGCTGCGCCTGCTTCTTGGTGCCGACGAACATGACGGTGCCGCCGTGGGCGACGGTCTCCCTGACGAACTCGTAGGCGCGGTCGATGTACGACAGCGACTGGAGCAGGTCGATGATGTAGATGCCGTTGCGCTCGGTGAAGATGAACCGCTTCATCTTCGGGTTCCAGCGGCGGGTCTGGTGCCCGAAGTGGACGCCGCTCTCCAGCAGCTCCCGCATCGTGACGACGGCCATGGCCGTTCTCCTTGTGGACGCTCGGTTGTCAGTGCCGCCCGGCCGGGCGGCACTCCTGACGCCCCGACGCGCTGTGCCGTGGAGTGCCGCCCCTGACACGGGGCTGCTCCACGGACCGAGAAACGCGGCCACGGCGGCACCGCGGGAGAACCCTGGTGCCGAAGTGGCGGGGCATGCGAGGTCGATCCGGGACTCCGGATCGCCACGAGCAGTGTACGGGACCGGAACATGCCCGGGCGACCGGTCACCACCTCCCTCGAAGGGGTGAGGAAGTTATCCACAACGGCAGAGTTATCCACCAAGATCCACTTGTTGGGCGCGACTTCGTCACAGTCGGTGACGGAGGTGAGGCGGATGAATCAGCGAGGAGCACTCGGCCGCTTCGGAGAGGACGTGGCCGTACGGCGGCTGCGCGACGCGGGCATGACCGTCCTTGAGCGGAACTGGCGATGTCGCGCCGGGGAGATCGACATCGTGGCGCAGGACCGCACCGCCGGCGGCAGGGCCGTGGTCGTCTGCGAGGTGAAGACCAGGCGCGGCGGCCGGTTCCAGCACCCGATGGCGGCGCTCACGCCCGACAAGGCGGAGCGGCTGCGCCGCCTCGCGCAGTGGTGGCTGTGCGAGCGCTGGCTCACGGTGTTCGACCAGCCGCCGCCCGGCGGACTGCGCATCGACCTGATCGGGGTGCTGCTGCCCGCCCGCGGGGCGCCGCTGGTCGAGCACGCGCGGGGGGTGGCGTGATGGCGTTCGCCCGCACCTGCGCGGTCGCCCTGGTCGGCGTCGAGGGCGTGGTCGTCGAGGTCCAGGCCGATCTGGAGCCCGGGGTCGCCGCGTTCTCCCTGGTCGGCCTCGCCGACAAGTCGCTGAGCGAGAGCAGGGACCGGGTCAGGGCCGCGGTGATCAATTCGGGTGCGCCCTGGCCGCAGAAGAAGTTGACGGTGGGCCTCAGCCCGGCGGCGGTGCCCAAGTGCGGCAGCGGGTTCGACCTCGCGGTCGCGTGCAGCGTGCTGGCCGCCGCCGAGCGGATCGATCCGCGGGTGATCGCGGACGTCATGATGATCGGCGAGCTGGCGCTCGACGGCCGGGTCCGACCGGTGCGCGGGGTGCTGCCCGCCGTGCTCACCGCGGCGGACGCCGGGTACCGGCAGGTGGTGGTGCCCGAGCAGGCGGCGGGCGAGGCCGCCCTCGTGCCGGACGTCGCGGTCCTCGGGGTGCGCAGTCTCCGCCAGTTGATCGCGGTGCTCGCCGACGAGCCGGTGCCGGAGGAGCCCGCGCCCGAGGAGCTGGGCCCGCACGCCACGGCGCCGGGCGCCGGCTGGGGGCACCCGCCGTCCGGCCACCTCTCTGGGCCGCCGGCCGGCGAGGCACCGCCGGACATGGCGGAGGTCTCCGGCCAGCGCGTGGCCCGCCGCGCCCTGGAGGTGGCGGCCGCCGGCCGGCACCACCTCCTGCTCAAGGGGGCGCCTGGCGCGGGGAAGACGATGCTCGCGGAGCGGCTGCCCGGGCTCCTGCCGCCCCTGACCCGGCAGGAGTCCCTGGAAGTCACCGCCGTGCACTCGGTGGGCGGCTCGCTGCCGCCGGGCCGCCCGCTGGTGGACCGCCCGCCGTACTGCGCGCCGCACCACTCGGCGTCGATGGCGGCCCTCGTCGGCGGCGGCAGCGGCCTGCCCCGCCCGGGCGCGATGTCCCTCGCCCACCACGGGGTCCTCTTCCTCGACGAGGCGGCCGAGATGAGCGGACAGGTCCTCGACGCCCTGCGGCAGCCCCTTGAGTCGGGGCAGGTGGTGGTGGCCAGGGCGGCCGGTACGGTCCGGATGCCCGCGCGGGTCCTCCTCGTCCTCGCCACCAATCCGTGCCCCTGCGGCAGACACGGTTCGCCCGGCGGGGACTGCGAGTGCCTGCCGAGCGTCGTCAGGCGCTACCGGGCGCGGCTCTCGGGGCCGTTGCTCGACCGCGTCGACCTGCGGGTCCCGGTGGACCCGGTGAGCCGGGCCGAGTTGGTCGCGGCCGGGGGCGGCGAGTCGACCGCGGTGGTGGCCGAGCGCGTGCACGCGGCCCGCGAGCGGGCCCGGGTCCGGTACGCCGACGCGGGCTGGCGCACCAACGGCGAGGTGCCGGGGCACGAGTTGCGCACCCGCTGGGTGCCGCAGCCGGGCGCGCTGGCCAGGGCGGAGCAGGATCTGGACCGCGGTTTGCTCACCGCCAGGGGTCTTGACCGGGTGCTGCGCGTGGCGTGGACGGTGGCCGATCTCGCGGGACGCGGGCGGCCGACCGCTCAGGATGTCGACGCCGCGCTGGAGCTGCGGACCGGCGTGCGCCGCGGCGCGGGTGTCGCCGGCAGCCTGCCGTGAGCGGGCCCGACGCGGAGACCAGGCTGGCCAGGGCGGCGCTCGCGCGGGTCGCCGAGCCGGGCGACGAGCTGGTGGGGCGGTGGCTGGCCGAGCTGGGGCCGGTGGGGACGTGGCGAGCCCTGCGGGACGGCGGGCCCCGGCCGGTGCGGGCGCCGGCCGACCGGTGGGACGGGCTCCGGCTGCGCGCCCGGCACGCCCGCCCCGAGGCGGATCTGGCCCGGATCACGGATCTCGGCGGGCGCTTCCTGTGTCCCGGTGACCGGGAGTGGCCCAGTCAGCTGGACGATCTGGGCGCCGCGCGGCCGGTGGGCCTGTGGGTGCGGGGTCCGTGCTCGCTGCGGTTCGTCGCACTGCGCTCCGTCGCGCTGGTGGGCGCGCGGGCCTGCACGGACTACGGGGCGCACGTGGCGGCCGAGTTGGCCACCGCGCTGGCGGAGCGGGGCTGGACGGTGGTCTCCGGCGCGGCATACGGCGTGGACGGGGCGGCGCACCGGGGCGCGCTCGCGGTCGGCGGCTCGACGGTGGCGGTGCTGGCGTGCGGGGTCGACGTCAGCTACCCGGCCACGCACCGCGAGCTGCTCGGCCGTATCGCGGAGCGCGGGCTGCTGGTGGCCGAGCTGGCCCCCGGCGACCATCCGACCCGCGGGCGCTTCATCCAGCGGAACCGGGTGATCGCCGCGCTGACCAGGGGCACGGTGGTGGTGGAGGCGGCCCGGCGCAGCGGCTCGCTGATCACCGCGCGACACGCGCGGCGGCTCGGCAGGCATCTGATGGCCGTGCCGGGCCCGGTGACCTCCGGTCTCTCCGCCGGGGCCCATCGGCTGATCCGGTCGGAGGCGACGCTCGTCCGCGATGCGGCCGACATCGTCGAGCTGGCGGGGGACATGGGCGAGCTGGCCGCCGAGGAGGCCGGTCCCGCCGTGCCGCGGGATCTTCTGGCGCCACGGACCGGGCAGGTGCTCGACGCGCTGCCCGCCTCCGGGCCCGCCACGGCGGAGGAGGTGGCCCGGGGCGCCTGCACCAGCCCGCAGGCGGCGGAGGCGAGGCTGCGGGAGTTGAGCTGCCTCGGCTTCGTCGAACGCGTGGCCGATCGCTGGCAGTTGTGCCGGGGCGATCCCCGACACGCGGACGAGGGCGACGCCCGCGCAGGCGTCGGCGCATAACACCACGGTGCGCCCAGCGGAACGTATCTGCGCATGCCGACGGCGCCGCCGCGTGCACAAAGCAACCCTTCAGTCACGCTACGCTCACAGGGTTTTCGCCGCCCTCGACCAGCACCCCCCGCACGCACACCCGAAGAACGGCTCAAGACGACGCATGCCACAGCACTCCCTGGGGCCCAAGCACGCGGCTCCGGCAGCGCCGGCCGCGGCGGACCGCGCCACAACCGCCGCCGCCCCCACCGCGCTCGCCGAGCTGTGGCGCTCCTACAAGGCCACCGGCGACGAACGGCTGCGGGAGCAGCTGATCCTGCACTACAGCCCGCTGGTCAAGTACGTGGCCGGCCGGGTCAGCGTGGGGCTGCCGCCCAATGTGGAGCAGGCCGACTTCGTCTCCTCGGGAGTGTTCGGACTCATCGACGCCATCGAAAAGTTCGACCCGGAGCGCTCCATCAAGTTCGAGACGTACGCCATCACCCGCATTCGCGGCGCCATGATCGACGAGCTGCGGGCGCTCGACTGGATTCCGCGGTCGGTGCGGCAGAAGGCCCGCGCGATCGAGCGTGCCTACGCCACCCTGGAGGCGTCCTTGCGACGCACCCCCTCCGAGCCCGAGGTGGCCGCGGAGATGGGCGTCACCCTTGATGAACTGCACACGGTCTTCGGACAGTTGTCCCTGGCAAACGTGGTGGCCCTGGAGGAGCTGCTGCACGCCGGCTCCGAGGGCGGCGACCGGCTGAGCCTGATGGACACGCTGGAGGACACCGCCGCGGACAATCCGGTGGAGGTGGCGGAGGACCGCGAGCTGCGGCGGCTGCTGGCCCGCGCCGTCAACACGCTGCCCGAGCGCGAGAAGACCGTGGTGACCCTCTACTACTACGAGGGACTCACGCTCGCGGAGATCGGCGAGGTGCTCGGCGTCACGGAGAGCCGGGTGAGCCAGATCCACACCAAGTCCGTGCTCCAGCTGCGCGCCAAGCTCGCGGACGTCAACGGCTGACGACGAGGGGGCCGATCCCGGGGCGGCCACGCTCTAGAGTGAAAAGGTGCCCAGAATCCGAGCGGCCACGGTGGCCGAGCACCGCAAGATGCAGCGCGCCGCCCTGCTGGACGCGGCCAGGTCACTGCTGTCGGAGGGCGGCGTGGAGGCACTGACCTTCCCCGCCCTGGCCCGGCGCACCGGCCTGGCCCGGTCCTCGGTCTATGAGTACTTCCCCTCCAGGGCGGCCCTGGTCGAGGAGCTGTGCACGGCCGATCTGCCGCTCTGGGCCGCGGAGATCGAGGCCGCGATGGAAGCGGCCGACGGCCCGCGCGCCAAGGTGGCGGCGTATGTCACCCACCAACTGGCCCTGGCCTCCGACGGGCGCCACCGGGCCGTCATGGCGATCGCCGCGGCCGACCGGGATGCCACGGCGCGGGCCGGCATCCCGCCGGACGCCGCCTGGGCAAGGATCAGGGCCGCGCACGGCGGCCTGCTCGACATGGTCGTCGGGGTCATGGCCGAGCTGGGACATCCCGAGCCGCGGGTGGCGGCGGCGCTCCTCCAGGGCGTCGTGGACGCGGCCGTCCGCTGCGCGGCGTCCCCCGCCGCCCCGCCTGCGGACCACGTCGCCGCGAGCGCGCTGCGCATCGCCCTCGACGGAGTCGCCGGCGGCCTCCTCCGGGAGCGGGACGCCGTCGACGGGCAGCAGCCGGGAGGGGCCCCGTAGCAGCTCCCGCGGCAGCAGGGAGAGCGGATCGAGATAGGTCTCGTCCCGCAGCAGCCCCCAGTGCAGGCAGGGCGCCGCGCAGTGGAACGGGCCCGCGGCCAGCGTGCCGACGGGCGAGCCTGGCGCGACCGAAGCCCCCACCGCGACCGAGGCCCGCACCGGCTCGTACGTGGTCCGCAGCCCGGAGGGCGCGCCCGACCGGTCCGTCAGCTCGATGGTGAGCACCCCGCGCCCGGCGACCTGCCCGGCGAACACCACCGTCCCCGCGGCTGCCGCCCGCACCATCGCCCCGGGCACGGTGATCAGGTCGACCCCGCGGTGCCCGGCCGACCACGGCTTCGGCGGGGGCTCCCAGAACCGGCCGACGAGCGGGCGCGCGGCCCCGCCGGTGCCGGGCACCGGCCAGACCCCCGAGGGCTGGGTCGCCGGAACAGTGAGCAGGATCACGGAGAGCAAAGCGGTCACTACCGTCATACCGCCAGCCTGCCGTGCCGCGGGCCCCCGCGGGGACCGGAGATGAAATCTGTGGACAAGTCAGGCTCTGGGGATAACTTCGCCCCCCAATCGGGTGAGGGCGCTCGCTCAGGCGTTCCGCTCGCCGCCACCGAAGCCGGAGTCCTCCGGCAGGTCGAGTTCGCTGCGGTTCAGCTCCTCGATGTTCACGTCCTTGAACGTCAGCACCCGCACCTGCTTGACGAAACGAGCCGGTCTGTACATGTCCCAGACCCAGGCGTCAGCCATGGAGACCTCGAAGAACACCTCGCCCTGCACGGAGTGGACCTGCATCTCGTAGTCGTTCGTGAGGTAGAAGCGGCGCTCCGTCTCGATCACATACGTGAATAGCCCGACCACGTCCCGGTACTCCCGGTAGAGCTTGAGCTCCATCTCGGTCTCGTACTTTTCGAGGTCTTCGGCACTCATGGCGTGATCCCCTTCAGCCGTGCGTCCCCTCATTGTGCGTCACCCGGGACATCCGCACGCCGTGGCGGTCGGTTCCTTCCCGCCCGGCGGGCCAGTGGCGCGTACGCGGCACCCGCGAGGATCAGCACCGCACCGGCGCTGATGGCATAGAACAGCGGCCGCAGCGGCCCGGCACCGGAGATCCCGCCCTCAAGCCCCTCGAAGCCGCCCGGCCTCGGCAGCAGGCCGAAACGATCCAGCGGCCACACCGTCGCCTCGACGCGAGCCGAGACGGCGTCGAGAGGAACCGTTCCGGCACTGGTCTCGGACAGCAGGCTGCGGGAGTCGAGCGAATCCGCCCGGTCGTCGCCGAGCAGGAACAGCTCCCCCTCCGGCACCTCGGCCTCGAAACCGCTCGGCGCGGCGCCGTACTCCTCGTCCAGGTACCGCTCGTCGACCGGCTCGCCGTCCACCGTGAGGCGTCCGCGCTCGTCACAGCAGGCGACCGTGTCGCCACCGATCCCGACCACGCGCTTGATCATCAAGGACTCGCCGAACGAGGTGTCGCGGAACACCACGACGTCGCCCCGCCGCACGTCACCGCCGTCGATCCGCTGCGCCAGCACCCGGTCCCCCGAGGTCACCGACGGCGCCATGGAGCTGGTCGGCACCGTGTAGGGCTGGTACAGCACGGCGGCCAGGACGAACCCGCCGAGCAACAGCACACACCCGACGGCCACGGCGGCCCCGGAAAGCGCTCGCCCCAGCCGCCCCCGGCGACGCACCACTCCGCCCATGTGGGTCCCCTCCCGATCGGCTTCAGGAGGCGACCCTATCCAGCGGCAGGGTGGCAGGTCAGCCCTTTGCCCCGGTGCCCTCGTCCCGGTCGGCCGCGGGAGCGGCCGTGGCGACCGCGGCATCGGCCTCGGCCACCGCCCTGTCGAGCAGCCTGCGCCGGCGCCACAGCACCAGCGGCAGCGCCCCGGCCACGCCGAGCGCCGCCGGCGACACAGCCGCCGCGGCACCGGCCACCGAGTCGTAGCCGTCGGGCACGGGCAGCGTGCTCCAGCGGGTCACGGGCCAGGCGATGACGATGGCCCGGCCGACCACGTCGTCCACGGGCACGGTGCCACCCGACAGATTCTGGTGGAAGCGCGAGTCGAGCGAATCCTGTCGGTGGTCGCCCATCACCCACAGCTCACCGTCGGGAATCGTGATCGGCCCGAAGGGCCGGTCCCCGCACGGGGTGTTCCCCGGGTAGAGGTAGTCGCTCTCGTCCAGCGCCTCGCCGTTGACGGTGACCTGGCCGTTCTCCTCGCAGGCCACCTCGTCGCCGCCCACCGCGATCACACGCTTGATCAGGTCCTGGTCCTCCGCGGAGGGCATCAGCCCGATGAAGCTCAGCGCTTCCTGCACGGCGGAGCCGACGCCGCCGCCCGAGGACGGGCTCTCGCCCAGCCAGCCGCCCGGATCGTGGAACACCACGACCTCGCCGCGCTCCGGCTCCGCGCCGAACCAGGGGGTGAGCTTGTCCACCAGCACGCGGTCGCCCTGCTGGAGCGTGTTCTGCATGGAGTTGGACGGGATGGAGAACGCCTGCACCAGGAACGTCTTGATCAGCAGCGCCAGAACGATGGCGATGCCGATGAGGATCGGCAGCTCCTTCCAGAAGGAACGCTGCTTCGCCGCGCGCCTGCGGCGCTGCCTAGGGCTCTCCGCGGTCTCGTTCGCGGCCGCTCCGGCGCCCGCGGAGCCGTCCGCGGAGCCGTCCGCGGAGGCGTTCGCGGAGCCGTCCGGCACACCGGGGGGATCGTCGCCGGACGCCGCGCCATCCGGATGCTGCGGGCGGTTCTCCGGGTCGTCGTCCGAGCCGGATCGCGCATCCACCGCTACATCCCCCACATTCGCTCCTCACGCTCCGCTCCGGCCCGCCCGGCTTCCGCAGCAGGCCCACTACTCCCATAACGAGCGGGAGTTCCGCAGGGATCGGGAGCCGCGCTATTTGATTGTCGGTACGGACAGCATTGTCGCCGCCCGTGACACGCGCGTCGACCGCGCCCGCGCCGGGGGCGGGCACGTCCGCGAACGCCTCCGTGCCGCCGAGACGCTGCCAGTGCCCGAAGGGCCATGCGATCACGACGGCCCGGCCCACGACCAAGTCCACCGGTACGGTACCTTGTCCCTCCTCGTCCAGGTGATACCGGGAGTCGGCCGAATTCGACCGGTGATCGCCCATCACGAACACCCGACCGTCGGGAACGGTCACCTCGAACTCGATCTGCGAAGGCGGGTTCCCGGGGTACAGGTACGGTTCGTCCAGCGGAGTCCCGTTCACCGTGATCCGGCCGTCCGCGTCGCAGCACACCACCGTGTCGCCGCCGACGCCGATGACCCGCTTGATCAGGTCCTGGTCGTCGTCGCTCGGCAGCAGGCCGATCCAGGTCAGCGCCGCCTGGACGTGCCGGATGCCGAACGGGCCCTCGTCCTCGTCGGTGTCGCCGGCCTGCTCGGTCTCCAGCCAGCCGCCCGGGTCGGTGAAGACGACCACGTCGCCCCGGGACGGCTCCCAGCCGAACCACGGCGTGAGCTTGTCCACCAGGACCCGGTCGTCCACGCGAATCGTTTCCTCCATCGACCCGGAGGGAATCACGAACGCCTGGACCAGGAAGGTCTTGAGCACCAGCGCGATCAGCAGCGCGGTGCCGATGAGTATGGGAATCTCCCGGGTGGCCCGCAGCCGTCTGCGGCGCCTGATGCGCCTGGCGGCCCGCCGCCGGTCCGCGCGCCCCTCGCCGGGGCCGCGCAGCGTGGGTCTCGGCTCCTCGCCCGCTGGCTGCTCCGCACCCGCGGGGTATGCGCCGTCCCCGGCGCCCTCGGGCCCGCCGTTCCGACGGCGACCGTCCCGAGGCTTTCCGCGCTCACCCATGATCCGACCGCAACCAGCCCCAGCGGTCCACCGGCCAGCCGATCAGCACCACCCGGCCGATCACCTTGTCGACGGGGACGGTGCCGCCCCCCGGGGAGCCGAGGTACTCCCTGGAGTCCGCCGAATCAGAACGGTGGTCGCCCATTACCCACAACCGTCCCTCGGGCACTTGGATATCAAACCTGACATGCGAAGGCTTGTCCCCCGGATACAGATAGGGCTCGTTCAGCGGCTCGCCGTTGACCTCGATCCGCCCCTGGCTGTCGCAGCACCGCACGCGGTCCCCACCGATCCCGATGACGCGCTTCACGTAGTCGGTCTCCGAGCCTCGGGACAGCCCGATCGCCGCGCCGGCGCCGCGCAGCAGACCGCCGAGCAGACCCGGGTCCGACTCCTCCGCGACGAAGGAGCCCGTGCCGTCGAACACGATGACGTCCCCGCGCTGCACCTCCCCGCCGAAGCGGTAGGCCAGCTTGTTGACCATGACGCGGTCGCCGACCTGGAGCGTGCCCTCCATCGAGCCGCTGGGGATCAGGAACGGCTGCATCACGAAGGAGCTGGTGAGCACCGTCAGCACCACCGTGCTCAGCGCCACCACCACCCACAGACGCACCGAACGCGACCACCGCCGCCATACCCAGACGGGTCTGGCAGGGCGGTCGCGCTCCGGGGGGCGTGCGTCGGAATCGGTCACGCCGCGATGGTAACCGGCGGCGCGGGCCGGTCAGTTCTCCCGCTTCTCCTTGATCTTCGCGGCCTTGCCACGCAGGTTGCGCAGGTAGTAGAGCTTGGCGCGGCGCACCGCGCCGCGGGTCACGAGCTCGATCTTCTCCACGACGGGAGTGTGCACGGGGAACGTGCGCTCCACGCCGACGCCGAAGCTGACCTTGCGCACCGTGAAGGTCTCCCGGACCCCGGAGCCCTGGCGGCGGATGACCACGCCCTTGAACTGCTGCACACGGGACCGGTTGCCCTCGATGACGCGCACGTGGACGTTCACGGTGTCACCGGGGCGGAAGGCCGGGACGTCGTCCCGCAGGGAAGCGGAGTCGACACTGTCCAGGAGGTTCATGGCTTGCTGCTCTCCTCGCCGATGCCACAGGTCATCAGCGGAAATGATCGTGATGGTGGAAAGGGAACGGCCCGGCCGCGTCGGCGGCGTCGGTCCCCCTGTGGCAGGGTCGCGCGCCGGATACGGAAAGGGCCAGCGGCCTATTGTTCCACGTCCGCCGACGCGCGCCCAAATCGGCCGTCCGCACCCGGTCGCCAGCCGAGCTCGGCCAGCGTGGCGCGGTCGTGCTTGTCGAACGCGGCCGGGTCGCCGCCCTCGATCAGGTCGGGGCGGGTGCCGCTGGTGCGGCGCAGCGCCTCGTCGCGGCGCCAGCGCGCGATCCTTCCGTGGTGCCCGCTGACCAGCACCTCGGGCACGCTCCGGCCGCGCCACTCGGGGGGCTTGGTGTAGACCGGCCCCTCCAGCAGCCCGGCCATCGGGCCGGGCGCGAAGGAGTCGTCGCGGTGCGATTCGGCGTTGCCGAGCACGCCCGGCAGCAGCCGTGCGATCGCCTCGACCATCACGAGCACCGGGGCCTCGCCGCCGGCGAGCACGTAGTCCCCGATGGACAGCTCGCGCACGTCGAATCGCTCGCCGTAGTCGTCCACGACCCGCCGGTCGATGCCCTCGTAGCGGGCCGGGGTGAAGATCAGCCAGGGCTTGGCCGCCAGCTCGTGGGCCACCTCCTGCGTGAACGCCCGGCCGCTGGGCGTGGGCACGACGAGCACCGGCGGCTCCTGCGCGCCGGACGGTCCCGAGCCGAGCACGGAGTCCAGCGCCTCGCCCCACGGCTCCGGCTTCATCACCATGCCGGGACCGCCGCCGTAGGGGGTGTCGTCGACGGTGTGGTGCCGGTCGCGGGTCCACCCGCGCAGGTCGTGCACCCGCACGTCCAGCAGCCCGGCGGCGCGCGCCTTGCCGACGAGCGAGACGCCCAGCGGCTCCAGGTACTCGGGGAAGATGGTGACGACGTCCAGCCTCACGTCTCGTCACCCCCGTCGAGCAGCCCCGGCGGCGGATTCACCACCGCGCGCCCGGCGTCGAGGTCGATATCGGGAACGATCTCCGAGACGAACGGGATCAGCGCCTCCCCGCCCCCGGTGCGCGCCACGATCAGCAGGTCCTGGCCCGGCAGGTGGGCGACTTCCGCGATGCTGCCGAGCGCCGTGCCGTCCGCGGTGACCACGTCGAGGCCGACCAGCTGGTGGTCGTAGAACTCCTCCGGGTCGTCGGGCAGCTCCGCCGGGTCCACCTCGGCGATCAGCAGCGTGTTCCGCAGGGCCTCGGCGGCCGTGCGGTCGTGCACGCCCGCGAAGCGCAGCAGCAGCCGACCGCTGTGCACGCGGCCGGACTCGATGGTCAGGGGGCCGGTCCCGGCGGGGTCGGTCGCCAGCTCGGCACCGGGGGCGAGCCGCAGCTCCGGCTCGTCGGTGCGGACCTCGACGGTGACTTCGCCCTTGATGCCGTGGGCGCGGCCGATGCGCGCGACGACGACTTGCACTGTATGTCCGTTCTCAGGAGGCACCGAGGGCCGGAGCGGCAACCGCCGCTCCGGCCCTGGGTGCGATGCCGATGGCGCCGTCAGCGGACCTCGTCCGCGTCGACGAGGTCGACGCGGACGCCCTTGCCGCCGAGTGCGCCCACGACCGTGCGCAACGAGCGCGCGGTACGGCCATTGCGGCCGATCACCTTGCCGAGGTCGTCGGGGTGAACCCGGACCTCGAGGACTCGCCCGCGGCGCAGGGTACGCGAGGCGACCTGGACCTCATCGGGATTGTCGACGATGCCCTTCACCAGGTGCTCCAGGGCCTCTTCGAGCATTTCAGCCCTCGGTCGACTCTGCCGGGGCCGCGGCGGCCTCGGCGTCGGCCTTCTTCTCGCCCTTCTTCGCCTTCGGAGTGATGGCCTCACCCCGGGGCTCACCGCCGGACTCCTTGGCCGCGGCCTCGAAAAGGACGCGCTTGTCCGGCTTCGGCTCGGCGACCTTCATCGGCGGCGGGGCGGGCAGACCCTTGAACTTCTGCCAGTCACCGGTGACCTTCAGGATGGCCATGACCGGCTCGGTCGGCTGCGCGCCGACGCCCAGCCAGTACTGGACGCGGTCGGAGTCGACCTCGATGCGGGAGGGGTTCTGCACCGGGTGGTACAGGCCCAGCTCCTCGATGGCACGGCCGTCCCTGCGGGTACGCGAGTCGGCGACGACGATGCGGTAGTGCGGCGAACGGATCTTGCCCAGTCGCTTCAGCTTGATCTTGACTGCCACGGGTGTGGTGTCTCCTGCGTGTTGACGTGGTGGACCGCCGGGGCGGCCGCGTGGGGTTGCGGCGCCGGGGGTCCGATGGACGCGTCAGCCGGAGGAGAGAGGGGTCCTGTACGACTGCCGAGTTCAACGGCCCATTCTGCCATAGCCCGTCAGGCGGAAGCCGCCACGGTCAGGGCCTCGGCGATCTGGAAGGGCTTCTTGCACGCACCGCATACGATCGGGGCCTGCGCCAGGACGGACGGTACGACGCGGACATTCCGCCCGCACTCGCACACCGCCTTGACGCGCACCCCGCCACCGGAGGAACCGTGCCGGGCCGCGGGCCCGCGGAAGCTCCGCTTCGTGTCCGTGGCGTTGGCCACCACGTGCGCCTTCAGCGCCCGTTGCAGCCGCTCGGCCGTGGGCCGGTAGCGCCGTCTGGTCTCGGCGTTCATCGTGACCAGCGAGAAGCCGCTGCTCGGATGCGGGTCGTCGGTGTGGTCGAGGCCGAGCTCCTCCGCGATCGCGAGGAAGCGGCGGTTGTGGTAGCGGCCGGCGCGGGAGGTGTCCCTGACCCCCCGGGCAGCGGCGATACCGTGCACGGCCTCGTGCAGCAGCCGTTCGAAGGAGAGCTCGGAGCCGCAGGCGGACGAGGACTCTCCGATCAGTGATTCGGGCGTCGCCAGGTCAGGCAGCTCCGGATGGTGCCGTTGAATGTCGGCCCACGCG
The DNA here is from genome assembly GCF_031845565.1 of Streptomyces johnsoniae. Classification (NCBI taxonomy): domain Bacteria; kingdom Bacillati; phylum Actinomycetota; class Actinomycetes; order Kitasatosporales; family Streptomycetaceae; genus Streptomyces; species Streptomyces johnsoniae. The sequence goes on from NZ_JAVREV010000001.1 coordinate 129,813, forward strand.
TGCGCCAGCTCGGCGGCGAGAACTGGAACTGGTTGTGTCGTGCTCACGTCGTAGCTAACGAGCGAGCACCCCGAGGTGTTCCGATTCCGGGGCAAGTCCACGAATTTGCACCTACTGGTCAGTTCGCCGTCAATGCGGCCCCGCGAAACGGGGCGAAGAGCCCGCGAAAGCTCAGTAGGCGCGGCCTACGACGGCGATCGTGCCCGGGGCGTCATCCGACTCGGGCACGGAGCCGTCCTCGGCCACGAGGCAGCGCACGGACACCGCGTCCTGCGCGAGCCTGGCCTCCCCCTCGGCGCCCAGATCGGCCCACGGAATGCGCGCCCAGCCCCCGGCCGCGGCCACCTCCACCGCCTCCCGCACCGTGCGCACCTCCGCGGTACGCGCCTCGCGGCGCTCCCGCGACTGCCGCAGCAGCAGCGCCTGGTCCTCCTCCAGCAGGCCGGGCAGCAGCCCGGGCAGCGCGTCGATCGCGACGGGCGCCTTCCCGCCAGGGACGCGGCGCGCCAGCATCGCGGTGCCCGCGGCCAGGTCCCGCGGCCCGACCTCGACCCGGACCGGCACGCCCTTCAGCTCCCAGTCCACGGCGCGGCGGCCGAACGGGGTGTCGGTCCGGTCGTCGACCTCGGTCCTGACGCCTGCCGCGGTGAGCGCGGCGCCGATCTCGCGGACCTTGGCGAGCACGGCCTCGTCGTCCTTGATCGCCAGGACGACGGCCTGCACCGGGGCGAGTCGGGGCGGAACGCGCAGCCCGTTGTCGTCGCCGTGGGACATGATCAGGCCGCCGACCATGCGCGTCGAGGAGCCCCAGGAGGTCTGCCAGACCAGCTCACGGCCGCCGTCCGCGGCGAGGTAGCGGGTGTCGAAGGCGCGGGCGAAATTCTGGCCCAGCTCGTGGCTGGTGCCCATCTGGAGCGCCTTGCCGTCACTCATCATCGCTTCGAGCGTGAGGGTGTTGATGGCTCCGGCGAAGCGCTCGGCAGGCGACTTGCGGCCGAGGACCACGTCGATGGCCAGGGTGTTGACCATGAAGTCGCCGTAGACGTCCCGGTGAATGCGGGCGGCGTAGTCGCGGGCGTCCTCGGCGGTCGCGTGCGCGGTGTGCCCCTCCTGCCACAGGAACTCCGTGGTGCGCAGGAACACGCGGGGCCGCATCTCCCACCGGACCACGTTGGCCCACTGGTTGATCAGCAGCGGCAGGTCGCGGTAGCTCTGCACCCACTTGGCGAAGTACTCGTTGATGATCGTTTCCGAGGTGGGGCGGACGACCACGGGCTCGTCGAGCTGCTTGCCGCCGCCGTGCGTGACGACGGCCAGCTCGGGTGCGAAGCCCTCGACGTGCTCGGCCTCCCTGGCCAGGTAGGACTGCGGGATGAACAGCGGGAAGTAGGCGTTGCGGGCGCCGGCCGCCTTGATCCGCGCGTCCATCTCCAGCTGCATCCGCTCCCAGATCCCGTACCCGTAGGGCCGGATGACCATCGTGCCGCGGACCGGACCGTTGTCGGCGAGCTCCGCCTTGGCGATGACGTCCTGGTACCAGCGCGGGAAGTCGTCCGCCTGGGGAGTGAGCACGGGAGCCTTGGTCATGGCGGGAATGGTACGGCTCCCGGCTCCTCAAACGTGAATTGGGTTACTTCGGCGGCAGCATGTCCCTGAACTCCTGGGGCAGTTCGAAGTCGGCCGGGTCCGCGCCCGCACCCTCGCCGCGCTGCGCGGCGGCCTGCTCGTCGGCCTGGCGCTTCATCGGGTTGCCCGAACGCCGCGCGCCCTTGCCCTTCTTCTGCGGCTTGGACTTGCGCTTGCCGCCGCCACCCATGCCGGGCATGCCCGGCATCCCCGGCATGCCGCCGCCCTGCGCCATCTTCGACATCATCTTCCTGGCCTCGAAGAAGCGCTCGACGAGCCCCTTGACCGCGCTGACGTCGACTCCGGAGCCGCGGGCGATGCGGACCCGCCGCGAACCGTTGATGATCTTGGGGTCGGCGCGCTCGCCGGGCGTCATCGACTTGATGATGGCGGCGGTGCGGTCGACCTCGCGCTCGTCGAGATTATTGATCTGCTCGCGCATCTGCCCCATGCCCGGCATCATCCCGAGCAGCTTGGAGATGGAGCCCATCTTGCGGACCTGCTCCATCTGCGCCAGGAAGTCCTCAAGCGTGAACTCCTTGGGGCCCTTGGCCAGCTTGCTGGCCAGCTTCTCGGCCTCCTGCTGGCTGAACGTGCGCTCGGCCTGCTCGATCAGCGTGAGCACGTCGCCCATACCGAGGATGCGGGACGCCATGCGGTCCGGGTGGAACGCGTCGAAGTCGTCCAGCTTCTCGCCGTTGGAGGCGAACATGATCTGGCGGCCGGTGACCTGCGCGATGGACAGGGCCGCACCGCCGCGGGCGTCGCCGTCGAGCTTGGAGAGCACCACGCCGTCGAAGCCGACGCCGTCGCGGAACGCCTCCGCCGTGCTGACCGCGTCCTGGCCGATCATCGCGTCCACGACGAACAGCACCTCGTCGGGGCTGACCGCGTCCCTGATGTCGGCGGCCTGCCGCATCATCTCCTCGTCGATGCCGAGCCGTCCGGCGGTGTCGACGACGACGACGTCGTACTGCTTGTCCCTGGCGTAGGACAGGGAGTCCTCCGCCACCTTGACCGGGTCGCCCACCCCGTTGCCCGGCTCGGGCGCGAAGACCGCCACCCCGGCCTGCTCCGCGACGACGGCGAGCTGATTCACCGCGTTCGGCCGCTGAAGGTCACAGGCGACCAGCAGCGGGGTGTGGCCCTCCGCCTTCAGCCAGCGGCCGAGCTTGCCGGCCAGCGTCGTCTTGCCCGCGCCCTGGAGACCCGCGAGCATCACCACGGTCGGCGGGGTCTTGGCGAACCGCAGCCGCCTCGTCTCGCCGCCGAGGATGGCGACGAGCTCCTCGTTGACGATCTTGACGATCTGCTGCGACGGGTTGAGCGCCCGGGACACCTCGGCGCCCTGGGCCCGCTCCTTGATCTGCTTGATGAACGCGCGCACCACGGGCAGCGCGACGTCCGCCTCCAGCAGGGCGATGCGGATCTCCCGCGTCGTGGCATCGATGTCCGCCTCGCTCAGACGGCCTTTGCCCCTGAGGTTCTTGAACGTTGCCGCAAGGCGGTCGGAGAGAGTGTCGAACACGGCGCTGGCGGTTCCTTACACATCGGCGGACGGGTCGGCGGTGCCCTCCAGCGTATCCGCCCGCCGACGATGCGGTCAGCCCGCGGGCGCACGGGTCTGGTCGGCCAGCGCGTCCTGAAGGGTGCGCGCGAGGCCGGCGGCCTCCTCCGGGGGCAGCGGCTCGCCGGCCGGCCGCGTCACGTAGAACGCGTCGACCGCGTTCGCCCCCAGCGTGCTGACGTGCGCGCTGCGCACGACGACCCCGGCGGCGTCCAGGGCGTGGCCGATGCGGTACAGCAGCCCGGGGGCGTCCTGGGCCCGCACCTCGATGACCGTGGCGACCCGGGAGCCGAGGGGCGCGACGGTGACCCGCGCCGGCGGGGCCAGGGGCATCCTGCGCCGCGGCCTGCGGTAGGCGGCCTCCCGTTCCGCGAGCCGGGCGGCGATGTCGAGGGACCCGTCCAGGGCGCGGATCAGGTCGGCGCGCAGCCGTTCCGCCTGCGGCAGCGAGCCGTACTCCGCGGCCACGCGCCAGTCGAGCAGCAGCACCGGGCCCTGCCCCGCGGGGTCGACGATGCTCAGCTCGGCGGAACGCACGGTCAGCCGGTGCAGCGCGAGCACCCCGGCGACCGCGGGCAGCACGCCCGGCCGTTCCGGAACGGCGACGACCAGTTCGACGCCGACGGGCTCCGGCTCCGGGGTCTCGCCGGTCTCCCCGGTCTCCCCGGTCTCCGAGGTGACCTTGTCCGCGCCGTCCCGCCCGTCCCGCGCGGGACGTACCTCGGCGCGCGGGTGCAGGGCGAGGACAGGGCCGCCGGTCCGGAACGCCTCGACGGCCAGCCGTTCGCCTGCCACCGTCGCTCCCGACGGCGCGGCCGGGGCGGGCGCGCCGCCGTCCTGGAGGCGGGCGGCGACACGTTTGACCAGGTCGGCGAGCAGCGAGGCGCGCCAGCTCGACCAGGCGGCCGGGCCGGTGGCCAGGGCGTCCGCCTCGGTGAGGGCGTGCAGCAGCTCCAGGGTCGACTGGCTGCCGACGGCCTCGGCGACGAGTTCGACGGTGGCGGGGTCGTCCAGGTCGCGGCGGGTGGCCGTCTCGATGAGCAGCAGATGGTTCCTGACGAGCGCGGCGAGCACGTCGGCGTCGGCGGGGCCGAAGCCGATCCTGGCCGCCATGTCCCGGGCGATGGTCTCGCCCGCGACGCTGTGGTCCCCTGGCCAGCCCTTGCCGATGTCGTGCAGCAGCGCGGCGACCAGAAGCAGGTCGGGCCGGCCGACCCGGCGGGTGAGGGCGGCGGCGCGGACGGCGGTCTCGACCAGGTGGCGGTCCACGGTCCAGCGGTGCACCGGGTTGCGCTGGGGGCGGCAGCGGACCCGTTCCCAGTCGGGCAGCAGCCGCGTGATCAGCCCGGCCGCCTCCAGCGCCTCCCAGACGGGAACGGTGTCGGGCCCGGCGCCGAGCAGGGTGATGAACTGCTCGCGCGCCTCGGCGGGCCAGGGCACCGGCAGCGCGGCCTCGGCGGCGGCGAGCGCGTGGGCCGCGGGCATGGCGAGCGGCAGACCCGCCTGGGCCGCCGCGGCGGCGGCGCGCAGCGGCAGCACCGGGTCGCGGCCGGCGCGCGCGGTGCGGGCGAGCACGACCTCACCGTCCTGCTCCACGACACCGTCGGCCAGCGGGGTGCGTTCCTCCGCCGCGGGTCCGCGTCTGGCGGTGCGGGAGGCGAGCAGGCCGCGCAGGCGGCGGCGTGCGGAACGGGAGCGCAGCACGCGGCCGACCTCGCGCCAGGTGACGTCGGAGGCGTAGGAGATGGTGCGGGCCGCCTCGTAGACCTGCCGCAGGAGGGTGTCGGCGTCCAGGACGCCGAGGGCGCGGGCGACCTGGTCCTGATCCTCGAGGGCGAGCCGGTCGGTGGCCCGGCCGGTGGTGAGGTGGAGGGCGTCGCGCACGTCGAGCAGGGTGTTGCGGGCGGCTTCGAGACCCTGGCGCGGGGCGTCGGCGACCCACGAGGCGGCGACGGCGCGCAGCGCGGTGGCGTCGCGGAGGCCGCCTCTCGCCTCCTTGAGGTCGGGTTCGAGGAGGAAGGGCAGTTCGCCGTGGCGGCGGGCCCGTTCGCGGCCCAGTTCGTGCAGTTCGGGAAGGCGGGCGGGGGCCTGGCTGCGCCACCGGGCGAGCAGGGCGGTGCGCAGCTCGGCGGTGAGGGCGGCGTCGCCCGCGACGTGGCGGGCGTCGAGCAGGCCGAGGTGGACCTTCAGGTCGGCGGCTGCGGTCTCGTGGGTCTCGGCGAGGGTGCGCACGGAGTGGTCGAGGGCGATGCCGAGGTCCCAGACCGGGTACCACAGCCGGTCGGCGAGGGCGGCGATCGCGGCGCGGGGCGCGGTCCCGTCGTGCAGCAGCAGCAGGTCGAGGTCGCTGCGGGGGGACAGCTCGCCGCGGCCGTAGCCGCCGACGGCGAGCAGGGCGACGCGGCCGGGGCGGGGGCCCGCGCCCAGCAGGTCGGCGAGCCACTGGTCGGTGAGCCTGGCGAGCCCGGCGCGGCGCGGCGGCCCGGGCTGCGCCTCCTGGGTCAGGAGGTGCAGCCGGGCCGCCGCGTAGCCACCGCTGGGGCCCGCCTGGTCGCCGGTGGCGGATGTCGTGTCCGACGTCATGCGGTCCCCAACTCCTGGTGCGGTCTAAAGGGCATCGGGGCCGCGTTCGCCGGTACGGACCCGCACGGCCGTGTCGACGGGCAGGCTCCACACCTTGCCGTCACCGATCTTGCCCGTGCGCGCGGCCTTGACCACGACGTCGACGAGCTGTTCCGCGTCGGAGTCCTCGACCAGGATCTCGATGCGGATCTTGGGCACGAGGTCGACGGTGTACTCGGCGCCGCGGTAGACCTCGGTGTGGCCGCGCTGGCGGCCGTAGCCGCTGGCCTCGGTGACCGTCAGGCCCTGCACCCCGAACGCCTGAAGGGCGTCCTTGACCTCGTCGAGCCGGTGCGGCTTGATCACCGCGGTGATGAGCTTCATGCGTCCACCTTCTTCTCACCGGCCGCCACGTCGGCGGTCTCGGGAACGCTGCTGACGGGCACCGAACCGGTCCCGGACTGACTGAAGTCGTACCCGGTCTCCGCGTGGTACGCCAGGTCGAGACCGGCGACCTCTTCCTCCTCGGAGGAACGGAATCCGACGGTGCGCTGGATCAGCTGGGCCAGGATGTAGGTGACGACGAACGAGTAGGCCAGCACGGAGAAGGCGCCCAGGGCCTGCTTGCCGAACTGCTCGACGCCGCCGAGGCCGTCGGTGGCGAGGAAGCCGACCAGCAGGGTGCCGACGAGGCCGCCGACGAGGTGGACGCCGACGACGTCGAGGGAGTCGTCGTAGCCGAGCTTGAACTTGAAGCTGACGGCCCAGGCGCAGACCGCGCCGGAGACGACGCCGATGAGGATGGCGCCCATCGGGTTGACGTGCGCTCCGGAGGGCGTGATGGCGACGAGGCCGGCGATGGCGCCGGAGGCGGCGCCCAGCGTGGTGAACGCGCCGTGGCGGACGCGCTCGTAGATCAGCCAGCCGAGGATCGCGGCGGCGGTGGCGACCTGGGTGTTCAGCGCCATCAGGGCGGCGGTGCCGTTGGGCGAGAGCGCGGAGCCGGCGTTGAAGCCGAACCAGCCGAACCACAGCAGGGCGGCGCCGAGCAGGACCATCGGCAGGTTGTGCGGGCGCATCGGCTCCTTCTTGAAGCCGACCCGTTTGCCGATCACCAGGACGGCCGCGAGTGCACCGGCTCCCGCGTTGATGTGGACGGCCGTTCCGCCGGCGAAGTCGATGACCTCCTGCTCGAAGAGCCAGCCGTCGGCGGCCCAGACCCAGTGGGCGACCGGGAAGTAGACCACGGTGATCCACAGCGCGATGAACAGGGCCCAGCTGCTGAACTTCACCCGGTCGGCCAGCGCACCGCTCATCAGGGCTGGGGTGATCACGGCGAACATCAGCTGGAACACGGCGAAGGCCAGCATGTCGCTGTTCTCCGCGGTGATGTCCTGGAAGCCGAGGAAGTCGAGGTTGCCGATGAGGCCGCCGTCATCGGCGTCCGAATAGTTGCTGCCGAAGGCGAGGGTGAATCCGTAGAGCACCCACAGCACGCTGGAGATGCCGAGCGCGATGAACGACATCATCAGCATGTTGAGGGCGCTCTTGACCCGGACCATGCCGCCGTAGAAGAAGGCCAGCCCGGGGGTCATCAGCATGACCAAGGCGGCACAGATCACTACAAAAGCGATATCCGCTGCTTCCAACGTGAACGTCTCCTCGGAGTTGCGACCCGTGCGGGCGGGATCGGGTCAGGATGCGCCACAGGCTCTCCGAGAGCCGTTTCGGTCGATGGACCCCCTTGTTTCGCCGATGTGACGATGGCGCATGACGTGTTACGCCGCAATGAAATCGGTCAGTCACTCAGCGCCGTCGGGTTAATGTGTGCGGCACCGCGCCACGAGGCCGCGGCCGGGGGCCGTGGCCCGGAAGCCGGCCGCGGCGGCCACCCGGGGTGACTTGGCATGGGGGAGCCGAGTCGGGCTGTCCGGGGCGGCCGGCGCGGCCGGCGCTCAGGGGCGGGCGATCCGCTCAGACCGCCCTGCTGGCCTCGCTCTCCGGGAGTTCGGCGGTGAGTCGCTCCGTCATCTCGGTCACCTCGGGCACCTGCCCGAAGACCCGCCCGGCGGTGGCCCAGGTCTTCCGCAGCCGGTTGTTCACCCGCTCCGAGCGCAGCCGCCGCGCCAGCCCCATGGCGTGGTTCGCGCGGTCGGCACAGGGCTCGGCCTCGCGGCCGAGCAGGTGCACGGTGGCCATTCCGATGAGGTTGAGTGCATACGAACGCTGGTGCCCGCCGGAGGGGTCCGCGGCGCACTCCCGGGCGAACAGTTCCACCGCCTGCTCCATCAGCGGCCTGGCGCGCGAGAGGTAGGTGGGGCTGCGGCCCGCGACGTACGCCAGGTCGCGGTAGGAGTGGGCGTTCTCCGCGAACAGCTCGGCCTCGGAGAAGAAGCCGATCCAGTCCGGGTCCTGGTCGCCGCGGCCGGCCTCGGCGAACGCGTCCTCCGCCATCCGGACCGCGCGGTGGCACTTGGGCGGCTGGCCCAGGGTGGCGTACGCCCTGGCCTCCAGCGCGTACAGCATCGCCTGGGTGCGGGGCGTGGCCCGCTCCCTGCTCCCGTACTGGGCCAGGTGGATCAGCTCAAGCGCGTCCTCGCCGCGCCCGAGGTGGATCATCTGCCGGCTCATCTTCGACAGGACGTAGGCCCCGAGCGGCCGGTCCTCCGCCTCCTTGGCGGCGTGCAGCGCGAGCACGAAGTACTTCTGCGCGGTGGGCTGGAGCCCGATGTCGTAACTCATCCAGCCCGCCAGCTCGGACAGTTCGGCCGTGATGCGGAACAGCCTGCGGCGGACCGTTTCGCCTTGGGCCTCCTGGAGCAGGTCGGTGACCTCGTGCAGCTGGCCGACGACCGCCTTGCGCCGCAGCCCGCCGCCGGCCTGCGCGTCCCACCGCCGGAACTGGGAGGTCGACGCCTCCAGTTGGGACAGCTCGGGCTCGGAGAGCCCGGCCACCCGCCGCCCGGCGGCGCGCTCCTGCGGCCGCAGTGACGTCAGCCGCGCCCCCGCGGTGTCCGGGGCGCCCGGGGTCGGCACCAGCCAGCGCTGCATGGGCTCTATCAGGGCGGGCCCCGCCGACATCGTCAGCGAGGTGCCGAGGAAGCCGCGGCGGCCGAGCATCAGATCGCTGCGGGAGAACTCGTTGATCAGCGCGACCGTCTGGGGCCCGGCCCAGGGCAGGTCGATCCCCGAGACCGCGGCCGACGTCGGCGCCGAGCGCAGCCCGAGGTCCTCGATGCCGACGACGCAGCCGAACCGTTCGGAGAACAGCTCCGAGAGGATGCGCGGGATCGGCTCGCGCGGCTGCTCGCCGTCCAGCCAGCGGCGCACCCGGGAGGTGTCCGTGCTGATGTGATGCGCGCCGAGCTGGCGGGCGCGCCGATTGACCTGGCGGGCCAGCTCGCCCTTCGACCAGCCGCTTCGCCGGAACCACGACTCCAGCCGCTCGTTCGGCCGCCTGACAGAGGTACCGCTGCCGTTGCCGTCCACAGTTACGCCCCCAATCCCGGGAGTTGGCCTGGCATACGAAGTAACGGACGTCTGCTGACACCGCGTCTACGAATGCACCGAAAGTAATCCTACGATCACCGGCATGGCGAGGGGGTCACCCGCAATCGCCACCATTCGCCACCCCTTCGCGTGAACACTTCTGCCCGCCGCGCACGCTTCACTAGTGCGCGCGATGTTCGAAACCGGATGAGCTGAAGCACGCCGGGGGCGCACGCAGACGCGCGCACCCCCCTTCACGCTCGGTACCAGGTTCGTAACCATCGGCGGAGCCGACCAGTTGGAGAGTGTATGGGTTTCACGATCGTCGGCATGCGGGAGATCCGGGAGCTGCGGCTGGCCGCCAGGCGGCCCGGGCGGCCCGACCGGGCGCCCGCCGCCACGGCCGTGGCGGAGTACACCGGTCTGTGGGGCTGGGACGTGGTCCCCGGGGCGCGCGCCAGGCGCGGCCCCGGACCGCACGGACGCGTCACCTGTTCCTGCGGCGACCGCGACTGCGCCGCCCCCGGCGCACACCCCCTCGCGCCGGAGCGCACCGTTCCCGCGGGCGCCACCCTGGACCAGGCCGCACGGGCCTGGGCGCGCACGCCCGGCGCGGCCGTGCTGCTGCCGGCGGGCGGCAGCTTCGACGTGCTGGAGATCCCCGAGACCGCCGCCCGGTGCGCGCTCCCCCGGCTGGAGCGCATGAACATCCCTGTCGGCCCCGTCGCCCTGGCGCCGCACGGGCGGGCATGGTTCCTCGTCGCGCCGGACGCCGCGGCCGGCCTGCCGCAGCTGCTGTACCGCCTCGGCTGGGACGGCGCCCGGTTGAATCTGCGCGCCCTGGGCGCGGGCCACCACATCACCGCGCCCCCCTCGGACCACGCGGGCCTCGGCCCGGTGCGCTGGCTGCGCGCGCCCGGTCTGGAGACGGCCGTGTCACCGCCCCCGGCCAGGCTGCTGCTCGGCACCCTGGCCTACGCCTGCCACCGGACCGGCCCCCCGGCGGCCGGGGCCGGCCGCGGCTCGGGCTGACGCGCGGCCGGGCCCCCGCGCCACGGCCGGCCCAGGCCGGGCCCAGGCCCAGCCAGGCGCGGGCCCCGGCTCAGGCGATGAGCGCGTCCACGAACGCCTCGGGCTCGAACGGCGCCAGGTCGTCCGCCCCCTCGCCGAGCCCGACCAGCTTGACGGGCACGCCCAGCTCACGCTGCACGGCGACCACGATGCCGCCCTTGGCGGTGCCGTCGAGCTTTGTCAGGGCGATGCCGGTGACGTCGACGACCTGCGCGAAGACCTTCGCCTGCGTCAGGCCGTTCTGCCCCGTGGTGGCATCGAGGACGAGCAGTACCTCGTTCACCGGGCCGTGCTTCTCCACGACGCGCTTCACCTTGCCCAGCTCGTCCATCAGCCCGGCCTTCGTGTGCAGTCGGCCCGCGGTGTCCACGAGCACCACGTCGGCCCCCTGGGTGATGCCCTCCTTGACGGCGTCGAACGCGACCGAGGCCGGGTCGCCACCCTCGGGCCCGCGCACGGTAAGCGCGCCGACCCTCGTCCCCCAGGTCTGGAGCTGGTCGGCGGCCGCCGCCCTGAAGGTGTCGGCCGCGCCGAGCACCACCGAGTGGCCCTCGGCGACCAGAACGCGGGCCAGCTTGCCCGTGGTGGTGGTCTTGCCGGTGCCGTTGACGCCGACGACCAGGACGACCGCCGGGCGCTCCTCGCCCTCCGGGGACACCCCGCCCTCGGTGTGCACGGTGCGGTCCAGGTCGGTGCCGATCTGGGCCAGCAGCTCCTCGCGCAGCAGATCCCGCAGCTCGTCGGGGCTGCGGGTGCCGAGCACCAGAACCCGTTCGCGCAGCCGCTCGACCAGCTCGACGGTGGGGGCCGGACCCACGTCCGCCGAGATCAGCGTGGCCTCGATCTCCTCCCAGGTGTCCTCGTCCAGCCGCTCCCGCGACAGCAGGGTGAGCAGACCGCGTCCCAGCGAGGTCTGCGACCTGGCGAGCCGGGCGCGCAGCCGGACCATCCGGCCCGCGGCCGGCTCCGGCACCTCGATCTCCGGGGCCGGCGGCGCGGGCGGTGCCTCGGGGCCGGGGAGGGTGACCTCCTCGACGGTGCGGCGCTCCTCCTCGGTCACGGGGGGCGCGGCGTCGTCGCCGACCTGCGGTTCGCCCGGGGGCGCCGGCCTGGCCGCCGCCCGGTCGTCCGGCGGGGGCGCCGGCCTGGCCGCCGCCCGGTCGTCCGGCGGGGGCGCCTGCTTCCTGCGGCTGGTGACGACGAGCCCGCTGATCACGGCAACCGCGACCACGGCGATGATGACGACAAGGATCAGAATGTCCATCGGTTCCCTTGGTGGACCTGGCGGAGGGGCAACGGCTCCTAACGTACCGCCGTCCCGTTCCGGCCCCTGCTATCCCATCTCCTCCAGCCTCTTGCCCTTCGTCTCCGGAACGAAGGCCAGCAGGAACGGGATCGAGAGGAGGGCGAAGCAGGTGTAGATCACGTAGGCGCCCGAGAGGTTCCACTCCGAGAGGGTCGGGAAGCTCTGGGTGATGGCCCAGTTGGCGATCCACTGCGCGGACGCGGCGACGCCGAGCGCGGCGGCCCTGATGCGGCCGGGGAACATCTCGCCGAGCAGCACCCACACCACCACGCCCCACGAGAGCGCGAAGAAGAGCACGAAGCCGTGGGCGCCGATCAGCGCGACCACGCCCTGCGCGTCGGGCAGCCTGATGTCCTCGCCCGTGCCCTCCTTGAAGGAGAACGCCCAGGCCGTCAGGCCGAGCGAGACGGCCATGCCGATGGAGCCGATGAGGGCGAGGGCCTTGCGGCCGATCCGGTCCACGAAGAGCATCGCGATCACGGTGCCGACGATGTTGATGATGGACGTGGTGAAGGAGTAGAAGAACGAGTCGCCCGGGTCGATACCGACGGACTGCCAGAGCGAGTTCGAGTAGTAGAAGATCACGTTGATGCCGACGAGCTGCTGGAAGACCGAGAGGCCGATCCCGATCCAGACGATGGGCAGCAGCCCGGCCCGGCCGCCGATCAGGTCGCGCCAGTTCGTCTTGCGCTCGCTGTGGATCTTCTCGTCGATCTCGGCCACCCGGGCATCCAGGTCGGTGCCCTCGGCCTCGACATCGGCGAGCACGCGCTTGGCCTCCTCGATCTGCCCGCTTGCGACCAGGTGGCGCGGCGACTCCGGGATGCCGAAGGTCATCAGCCCGTAGAGCAACGCCGGCAGCGCTTCCACGCCGAGCATGATCTGCCACGCCTCAAGACCGAGCAGCGCACCGCGCTGGTCCCCGTCGGCGAGGGTGACCAGACCCCAGTTGACCAGCTGGGACACGGCGATCCCCAGCACGATCGCGGCCTGCTGGAACGAGGCGAGCCGGCCGCGGTACTCGGGCGGCGAGACCTCGGCGATGTAGGCGGGGGCGATGACGGAGGCCATGCCGATGGCGACTCCGCCGAGGGTGCGCCAGAAGGCCAGGTCCCACACGGAGAACGGCAGCATCGATCCGATGCCGCTGACCAGGAACAGCACGGCGGCGATCTGCATGACGCGGATGCGTCCGAGGCGGTCGGCGAGCCGGCCGGCGACGACCGCGCCGAGCGCCGCGCCGAGCAGGGCGATGGCCACCACGGTGCCGAGACGCCCGGAGGAGACGTCGAACTTTCCGCGGATGCCCTCGACCGCTCCGTTGATGACGGCGCTGTCGTAGCCGAAGAGGAAGCCACCGAGCGCCGCGGTGGCGGCAATGTAGATCACGTAGCTGAGGTGGGGCGGGCGCTTGTCCCGCTGGCCCGTACCCGCATGCGCGGAACTGGTCACGTTGTTCTCCCGGGTGTCCGGCGGCAGTGCCGGACTACGAGTGCTCGCACGGCCGGTCGGTACACCTGCCGCGCCCGTGCCACCGGTGAACCCCAGAAGTGGCCCTGTCGAGGGTAGGGCGCCACTCCTTCAAGTCAAATCAGGAGAGAAGGGACGCGGCACCGAGAAACGCGCACGGGACCGTTCGAGGAGTGAAGGCACCCGGGCGGCGGTGTCAGGCGGAGAGGCGCTGGCTGATGACCTTCGAGACACCGTCGCCCTGCATGGAGACGCCGTACAGCGCGTCGGCGACCTCCATCGTCCGCTTCTGGTGGGTGATCACGATGAGCTGGGAGCTGTCCTTCAGCTCCTCCATGATCCGGATGAGCCGCTGGAGGTTCGTGTCGTCCAGCGCGGCCTCCACCTCGTCCATGACGTAGAACGGGCTCGGCCTGGCCTTGAAGATCGAGACCAGCAGGGCCACCGCCGTCAGCGAGCGCTCGCCGCCGGAGAGCAGCGAGAGCCGCTTCACCTTCTTGCCCGGCGGCCTCGCCTCCACCTCCACGCCGGTGGTCAGCATGTCCGACGGGTCGGTGAGCAGCAGCCGTCCCTCACCCCCGGGGAAGAGGCGGGAGAAGACGCCCTCGAATTCGCGCGCCGTGTCGTGGTAGGCGGCCGTGAACACCTGCTCCACCCGCTCGTCCACCTCCTTCACCACCTGGAGCAGGTCGGCGCGCGTCTTCTTCAGGTCTTCGAGCTGCTCACTGAGGAACTGGTGGCGCTCCTCCAGGGCCGCGAACTCCTCCAGGGCCAGCGGGTTGACCTTGCCCAGCTGCTTGTAGGCCCGTTCGGCCGCGCGCAGCCGCTTCTCCTGCTCGGCCCTGACGAACGGGCGGGACGCCTCGCCCTCCGCGCCCGCCCCGTCCGCGCCCGCCCCCTCCGCGGGCTCCTCGCCCTCGGCGGGCGGCGACGGCGGCACCGGCTGGTCGGGCCCGTACTCACGGACCAGCACCTCGGGCTCGACGCCGAGCTCCTCCAGAGCCCGCCCCTCCAACTGCTCGATGCGCAGGCGCTTCTCCGCGCCCAGCACCTCGCCGCGGTGCACGAAGTCGGTCAGCTTGTCCAGTTCCTCCTTCAGCTCCCGCCCCGCGTTCCGCTCGGCGGCCAGCGCCTGTTCCCGTTCCGCCTTGGCCCGTTCGGCCGACTCCCGCTCCGCGACCGCACGTTCCAGTGAGACCTCGACGTGGGCAAGCAGCTGCCTGGCGCCCGAGGCCACCGCGGCGGCCACCTCGCCCTCGTGCCGCATCCGGGCGCGCCGCCGCTCGGCGCGCGCCCGCGTCTCGCGCTCGGCGCGTGCGGCGCGGTCCAGAGAGTCGGCCCGGCCGGAGAGCCCCTTGACCCGCTCCTCGTGCGTGCGGACCTGAAGTCTGGCCTCCATCTCCGTCTGCCTGGCGTTCGCGCCGTCCGCGGCCAGCCGGTCCCTGACCGTGGTGTCCGGCTCCTCCTCCCCGTCGGCCGCCTCCTCGGCGACCGCGAGCCGCTCGGCCAGCTCCTCCGCCTGTTCCGTGGCGCGCGCCAGCTCCTCCCTGGCCCGCTCCACCGCGGCCTCGGCGCGTTCCGCCTCGCCCGCCGCTCCCCTGGCCTGGCCGGACAGGCGGCCCAGGTCCTGAGCGACCTTCGACTTGGCCCGTTCGGCCGCGCTGCGCCGCTGCGCCAGCTCCTCCACCGCGGCGGCGCACGCCGTGCGCCGCCGCGCCGCCTCCTGCTGGGCGGCGCCGAGCGCCTCGGCCCGCTCCGCCAGGCGGCGCAGCTCCGCCGCCGCCTCGTCGACGGACGCCTGCACCTCGAGCAGGCTCGGCGCGCCGGCCGAACCGCCCTGGGCGAGGTGCGCGGACAGCAGGTCACCGTCCGCGGTGACGGCGGTCAGCCGCGGGTGCGCGGCCACCAGTTCCCTCGCGTCGTCAAGCGTGCCGACCACGACAACGTTCCGCAGCAGGCGGCGCACGGCGGGCAGCAGGGTCTCAGGACCGTGCACCAACTCGGCGGCCGGGGCCCGGCCCTCGCCCGCGGCGAACCGCGGGGGCTCCCCCGGTTCCTCGGGGGCGCCGCCGAGCAGGAGGGCGGCCCGGCCCGCGTCGTCCTTGCGCAGCATGCGCAGGGCATCGGCCGCGGCGGCGGGCCCCTCGACGGCGACCGCGTCGGCGGCCGCGCCGAGCGCGGCGGCGACGGGGACCTCGTGGCCGGGAACGACGGTCAGCAGTTCCGCGGCGGGCCCGAGCAGCCCGGTGAGCCGGTCCGCGGCGGCGAGCAGAGCCCCGGAACCGTCCTTGCGGCGCAGCCCCGGCGCGAGCGCGTCGTGTCGCGCGGAGACCGCTGCCCGTTCCCGCTCGGTCGCGGTGGCGGCCTCGCGGGCCTCGGCGAGCGCGGCCTCCGCGGCGGCCAGCTCGCCCTTGGCCGCTTCGTGCTCCCCGGCCAGCTCGGAGTCGTCGGCATCCAGCCCTTCCACCTCGGCCCGGAGCGCCTCGTACTCCCCCTGGGCCCCGGTGGCACGGGCCAGGGCCTCGTCCCTGGCCGCGGCGAGGCGGTCGATCTGTGTCTGGGCGGAAGCGGCCCTGCTGCGGGCGGCGTTCGCCTGGCCGTGCAGGCGGGCCAGGCCCTCGCGGCGATCGGCGAGGGCACGGGCCACGTCCTTCAGGCGCCTTTCCTCCCCGGCCAGCCGGCGTTCGAGCTCGGCACGGTGGTCGACGGTGTCCTCCAGGGCGCGCCCCGCCGCTTCGAGCGCCGCGGTCAGCTCGGCCTCCTGTTCGCGGATGCGCGCGGCCTCGCGTTCCATGTCCTCCGGCTCGCGGCCGCGGCGTTCCTCCGGGACCTGGGCGCGGGAGGAGGCAACCCTCGCGTCGGCAAGGCTGACGGTGCCGCGGACGCGCTCGGCCAGTTGTGACAGCTCGTACCAGGTCGCCTGGGAGCGCTGGAGGCGCGGGGCGAGTGTCCGTACCTCCTGCTCAAGCTCCGACTCCCGGCGCATGGCCTCCTTCAGGCGCCCTTCGGCCGCCTCTTTGCGCTCCTTGAGGGCCGCCTCGTCGGCGACCTCGGCGCGGAGCGCGGCACGCTGAGTGACCAGGTCGTCGGCGAGCAGCCGCAGCCGCGCGTCCCGCAGGTCGGCCTGGATGACGGCGGCCCTCCTGGCGACCGCGGCCTGCCGTCCGAGTGGTTTGAGCTGCCGTCTCAACTCGTCGGTGAGATCCTGGACGCGGGCCAGATTGGCCTGCATGGCGTCCAGTTTGCGCAGCGCCTTCTCCTTGCGCTTGCGGTGTTTCAGAACGCCGGCGGCCTCTTCGATGAACGCCCGGCGGCCGGTGGGGTCGGCGTGCAGCACCGAATCGAGCTGGCCCTGTCCCACGATGACGTGCATCTCGCGTCCGATACCGGAGTCGGAGAGCAGATCCTGCACATCCAGCAGGCGGCAGGTGTCGCCGTTGATCTGGTATTCGCTGCCGCCGTTGCGGAACATCGTCCGCGTAATGGTGACCTCGGCGTAGTCGATGGGAAGTGCACCATCGGCGTTGTCAATGGTCAGGGAGACCTCGGCCCTGCCGAGCGGCGGGCGGCCGGTCGTCCCGGCGAAAATGACGTCCTCCATCTTGCCGCCGCGCAGCGACTTGGCACCCTGCTCCCCCATGACCCACGAAAGCGCGTCCACCACATTGGATTTACCCGACCCGTTCGGGCCGACCACGCAGGTGATGCCGGGTTCGAAGCGCAGCGTCGTGGCGGAGGCGAAGGACTTGAACCCGCGCAGGGTCAGGCTCTTGAGGTGCACGCCGTGCGACTTTACCCGGCGCTCCTCGGCAATTCGCCGTTTCGACGCGGGGGATGCAGGGCACATCAGTCAGTAAGCCACGCAGGGGTGGTAGGGACCCCCGCACATGACGAAGGGACGCCGAAGCGTCCCTCGCATTAACTCCGCAGGCGGGAGCCCTCTTGGGGTCTGCCCTCTTCATTGAGGTCAGGTAAGGGCGGGCTCCCCCTTGGACACGTCGATGCCGTCGAGCAACGAGTCGCCGTGACGAGCGGCGGCGGCGAGCGCGTCGTTCTCCGCCTGGACCCGGATGAGCTGGGTCTCCAGGTCCTGTACGCGCTGCTGAAGCCGTCGCATCTCGGCGAGGACTCGGGGGTCGGAGCCGCCGACGTGACCGAGAAGCGCCTTTGCCATGATGGATGGTCCTCCACACTGAGTGACCGACCGAAGCCGTTGGTAGGTCGTGAGGGATTGAACCCGCGGCGTCCGCTCTGACCTGTTTTCCAGGGCGTCAATGCGGAGAAGCGCGGGACTTTCAGCGTCTCACCAAAAAGTTGGCCGGTCAACACGATCACACCGCGTATCCCCCGGGCGCCACGGCACTCGGCATCCGGTGGGCGGAGGTGGCGGCGGCGGCTCGGGGAGATCCGGCGGCATCGCCTGGCGCGGTTAGTTGCCGCAGCCTTGCACGTCGGAGCGGGGATGGCAAGCGGTCATGGCGACTTTCCCGCCGCCGGACGACGCGCCCTCAGCGAATCTCGAATCCCTCGTAGCCGCCCCGCGGTGTGTCCCAAATCTCGGTGACTCCGTCCACGCGGCCGGGCGTGTCACCCTCCCGTAGCCACCCGAGCAGCCGCAGGCACCGCTCCGCGGGGCCCTCGGCGACCACTTGGACCCGGCCGTCCGCCGTATTGAGAGCAAAACCGGACAGATCTCCGATGGCGAGGGCGCGGGCCCTGGTGTGCCAGCGGAAGCCGACCCCCTGGACCATTCCCCGCACCCAGGCGGTCATCCGGACGGGCTCCCGGCTGTCGGCGGCCGGCGGAACAGGGGGTGACGGCGGGCACATGTGACGCACGCTATCCCCTCATTCCCGTTCCGGACACTGGCGCTCACGTCCTCATGCCGTACAGTCACGCGATGAAACTCACCTGTTTGGGTGAACTTATGATCTTCGAGTGAACGAGGACGGTGCTGCCGATGGGACGCCATCGCCGCCGCCGGGGGCACGCGCGTACCGGTCTGATCGGTGCCTCCGCGGCACTGGCTGTGGGCGCGGTGGCCGTCGGCACGGGCCTGCTGCCCGGCGTCGGGGACAGCCTCTCGCTGACCGACAACGACGACGTGCGGGCCCAGGACCAGCGCTCCAGGACCGAGCCCCCCGCCTCCCCCACGCCGGACCCGGAGCGGACACCGCGGGAGAAGCCCGCGGAGGAGACGCCGGAGCCCACCGAGGACCCGTCCCCCACGGAGGCGGCCGAGCCCACGGAGGAGCCCGCCCGGGAGCCGGAGCCGGAGCCCACCGACCCGCCCGCGCAGGAGACCGCGCCGCCGGAGCCGGAGCCCACCGTGCCCTCGCCCCTGCCGTCCGAGGAGCCGGACCCGAGCCCCGAGCCGGGCTCGGCCGAGGCCGAGGCGGTCCTGTCGCTCGTCAACGACGAGCGCTCCCGCGCCGGCTGCGCGCCCCTCACCCTCGACCCCGCCCTCAACGCCCTGGCCGCCGGCCACAGCGAAGACATGGCGGAACGCGGCTACTTCGACCACACCGACCCGGACGGCAGGACCCCCTGGGACCGCGCGGCCGAAGCCGGCGTGGACAACCTCGGCGGCGAGAACATAGCCCGCGGGCAGCAGGACGCCCAGGCCGTCATGGACTCGTGGATGTCCAGCGAAGGGCACCGGGCCAACATCCTCAACTGCGACTTCACCACCCTGGGCCTCGGCGTGCACTTCGCCGGGGGCGGGCCCTGGTGGACGCAGAACTTCGGCTTCTAGCGCCTACCGGACCGGCAGGCGGGGCACGCGCTGGCAGCGCGGGCAGAAGTAGCTCGACCGGTTCATCCAGGGACGCCTGCGAACGGCCGTTCCGCAGCGGCGGCACGGCTCGCCCTCCCGGCCGTACACGTCGAGCGCGCGGGAGAAGTACCCGGACTCGCCGTTGACGTTGACGTACAGGCTGTCGAAGCTGGTACCGCCGACCGCCAGGGCCGCGGTCATCACCTCGCGCACGTGCGTCACCAGCTCGGCGGTCCCGCGGCGGCTCAGGCCGGCGGTCGGGCGCTCGTAGTGCAGACGGGCGCGCCACAGCGCCTCGTCCGCGTAGATGTTGCCGACCCCGCTGATGAGCGACTGGTCGAGCAGGGCCCGCTTGACGGTGGTCCTGCGGCGGCGCAGCGCGACGTGGAACGCGTCCTCGTCGAAGTCCTCGTCCAGCGGGTCGCGCGCGATGTGGCTGATGACGTCGGGCAGGCCGGCCGGATCGAGCGGGTGCAGCGAAAGCCCGCCGAAGGTGCGCTGGTCGACGAAGCGCAGCTCGCCCCGCGCCAGATCGGTGAACGTGATGCGGATGCGCAGGTGCTTCTCGTCCGGGGTCCGCTCCGGCTGCACGAGCAGTTGCCCGCTCATGCCCAGGTGCGCGAGCAGCGCGAACTCGTCACCGAGCGGCAGCCACAGGTACTTGCCCCGGCGGCGCACGTCCGTCACGGCGGTGCCGCGCAGCCGGTCCGCGAAATCGCCCGCGCCCGCCACGTGCCGCCGGATCGCCCGCGGATGCAGCACCTCGGCACCCGCCACGGTCCGGCCGCCGATCCAGCGGGCGAGGCCGCGCCGGACGACCTCGACCTCGGGCAGCTCAGGCAACCGGCGCTCCGTCCGCGGCCGCCTTGCCGTTCTCGCCGTCGATCGCCGCCCGGATCGAACGCCAGGCGGTCTCCGCCGCCTGCTGCTCGGCCTCCTTCTTGCTGCGGCCAGTGCCGGTGCCGTAGGTCTCGCCACCGACACGGGCCGCAGCGGTGAAGGTCTTCTCATGATCGGGACCGGTCTCGGTGATCACGTACTCGGGCACCCCGAGACCCTCCGCCGCGCTCAGCTCCTGAAGACTGGTCTTCCAGTCGAGCCCCGCGCCCAGATTGGACGAACGCTCGATGACCGGGTCGAACAGCCGGTGCACCAGCGCGTCCGCGGCCGCGAGTCCCTGGTCCAGGTAGACCGCGCCGATCACGGCCTCCAACGTGTCGGCGAGGATCGACGCCTTGTTCCGTCCGCCGGTGCCCTCCTCGCCCCGCCCGAGCCGGACGAAGGCGCCGAGGTCGAGACCGCGGGCCACCTCCGCCAGGGCCCTGGCCTGGACGACCGCGGCCCGCAGCTTGGCGAGTTGGCCCTCGGCCAGGTCCGGGTGCTTGCGGTACAGCGTGTCGGTGACCACGAGGCCGAGGACTGAGTCCCCCAGGAACTCGAGCCGCTCGTTGGTGGGCAGCCCACCGTTCTCGTACGCATAGCTGCGGTGGGTCAGCGCACGCACCAGAAGGGCGGGCTCGAGCCGGTAGCCGAGCCGCCCTTCCAGAATCGCAAGGGACGAGGCCGTGTCCACCGACGCCTGGGGTTGCGACCTCCTGGCGTGTGACATGAAGCCTGTCACCCGCCGATCAGACCTCGAGGACCTGACGGCGGTTGTACGTGCCGCAGTTGCCGCACGCGGTGTGCTGCAACCTCGGCTCCTGGCAGCGCTCGCAGCGCACCAGGGTGGGGACCGCAGCCTTCCACTGCGACCGGCGGTGGCGCGTGTTGCTGCGCGACATCTTCCGCTTCGGAACAGCCACGGCTACTTCTCCTGTGGATCGTCCCCGCTGCCGCGAGGTGGCTTGTCTTGCTTGTCTTGCCCGGCGGGCCCGTCGGGACGCATACTCCCGGCGAACTCCTGAAGGGCCGCCCAACGGATGTCGACGGCCTCGCCGTGCTGGTGGTCCGGATTCTGCGCGAGCGGCACCCCGCAGTCGGGGCACAGACCCGGGCAGTCCTCCTCGCACACCGGTTGCAGTGGCAGTGACAGCACCACCGCGTCCCGCAGCACGGGCTCAAGGTCGAACAGGTCGCCTTGAAGGAACAGCCTCTCCTCGTCCCCCTCCTCGTCGCCCGTCTCCGCCGGACGGCGGGCCGGGCCATCGGTATCGGGGTAGGAGAACATCTCCTGGAAGTCCGCGAAGCCCTCAAGGGTCAGCGGCTCCAGACACCTTACGCACTCGCCCGAGAGCGGTGCACGGACGGTGCCGGTCACCAGCACACCCTCCATGACCGACTCCATGCGAAGCTCCACCTCAAGCTCCGCGCCCTTCCGCACCCCGATGACCTCGGTGCCGAGATCGTCAGGGGCCGGGACCGTGCGGGAAAGCCGCTTCAGCGCACCGGGACGCCGCCCCAGCTCACGTGTGTCGAACACGAGGGGGGCTCGGCGATCCAGCGGGGCGTTCAGGGCTTTCTGCTTTCTCACGAGGGCGGGGCCGACAGCGGTCAAGCCGCGCACGTCGGCTCCTCGACGAGGGGTCGGGCGGGCAGCCGCGACCACGGAGGGTGGGGCGACCGAAGGGCCAGCATACTTCACGGGCCGCCACGCACCCAATCGGAGCGATCAGGGCTGCCCCTGCTGGTAACGGCGCAGTTGCTCGGCGTCGATCATGCCGGTGTCGAACAGGCTCGTCTCGTCCAGCGCCCCGGACGGCTGATACCCATAGCCCTGCGGTGCCTGCTGCTGCCCGCCGTACGGGTCCTGGGAGTAACCGCCCACGGCGTAGGGGTCGTCGCCGTAGCCCTGGCGCTGCTCGCCGCCGTACGCGTCCTGCCCGTACATCTGCTGTCCGTAGCCATCCTGCGCGCCGTAGCCTGCCGCCGCGGGAACGGGCTGCCCGAGCCCGTACGGGTCCTGGGCGTCGTAACGCTCGACGGCGGGCTCCGGCGGGGCCGGCGGCTGCGGCGGAACCGGGGGCAGGTCCGGCTGCATCTGCTGCACCGGTTGCACCTGCTGCACCTGCTGGACCGGCGGCTGGGGCTGGGGCTGGGGCACGCCGAGGTAGTCGTAGGTGTCCTGCTCGGCGTGCGAGTCGAAGTAGGAGTCGCCCGGCACCCCGCCGTCCGTCTCCTGGGCGGCCACGTGCTCGGCCAGCTCGTCGATCGGCCGGTGGCCCGTCAGCTTCTGCCGGCCGCGACCGACCGCCTCCAGCGTCTTCTTCAGGACCGCCTCGATGGCCCCGAACTGCGCCTCGACGTAGGAGTCCGCCTGGGCCAGCAGCTCCTGCGGGTCGCCGCGGTCCGGACCGAGGAGCTTGGTCCTGCCGCGGTCGACCGAGCCGATGGTCTTGCCGAGGACCACCTCGAAATTGGCCAGCTTGCTGTCCACGTAGTCGTCGGCCTCGGCCCTGACCGCCTCCGCCTCCCTGCGGGCCTCCGCCAGGAGGCGGGACGCCTCGTCCTGCGCACGCTGAACGATCTCGGTGCCCTCGACGAGGGAGCCGCGCTCGGCGTGCGCGGCCTCCACGATCCGGCGCGCCTCCTGCTGGGCGTCGGCCACGACCTGCTCGCGCCCGCCCAGCACTTCCCGGGCCTCGGCCAGCGAACCGGGCAGCGCCTGCCGCACCTCCTCAAGGCCACCGAGCAGATCTGACCTGTTGATGATGCAGGACGCCGACATGGGCATGCCCTTGGCGCTCCGGACCGCCGCGACGATCTCGTCAAGTTTCTGCTGTACGTCCACGAGGCGACTGTACGGCCAACGGGCGCTCCGCGGGCACCGGTTCGCCCGGCCCGGTGACGGGCGTGGCGGCCCAGGTCCTGGCCTAGCCGCGGTCCAGCTTCGCGACCAGCGAGGACAGGACGGGCTCGGGCACGAGGTGAGAGACGTCACCGCCCCAGGCGGCAACCTCCTTGACCAGGCTGGAGGACAGGAAGCTGTAGACCGGGTTGGTCGGGATGAACATGGTCTCCACGCCGGAGAGCCCGTTGTTCATCTGCGCCATCTGGAGCTCGTAGTCGAAATCACTGACCGCCCGTAGTCCCTTGACGATCGCGGGGATGTCGCGCTGTTTGCAGTAGTCCACCAGCAGGCCGTGGAACGCTTCCACCACCACGTTCCCGTAACTCTCGGTGCACTCCCGGATCAGCGCGATGCGCTCCTCGACGGTGAACAGCCCCTGCTTCGATTTGTTGATCATGACGGCGACGTGGACGGTGTCATAGAGCTTCGAGGCTCTGGCCACGATATCGAGATGCCCATTGGTGACGGGGTCGAAGGACCCCGGACAGACGGCGCGACGCAACGGTCTTTCCTCGCTCTCCCGGTCGCTCATGACCGGTCGCTTACGTGGTGGACGGCGAACCGGCCGTACCAGAGCGTTCCCTCGCCGTAGCGACGCGAACGCAGCTCCTGGAATCCGGCCGGCCAGGGAAAGGCACCCCCGCGGGTGCTCCGCTCCACCGTGACGACGCTGTCATCGGTGAGCCAGCCATTCGATCCGAGTGTGAGCAGGATCTCTCGAAGATCGCTATGGCCGACCGCATAGGGCGGATCGAGGAAAACCAGGTCGTAGGGCGCACCCGCGGGCGGCGAGGCGGCCAGCTGCTCGGCGCGCACGGTGCGCAACTCGGCGCCGGGCAGCCCCAGGGCCGTGATGTTGTCCCGGATGGTCCTGGCCGCCCTGCCGTCGGACTCGGCGAGCAGGGCGTGCGCGGCCCCGCGGGACAGCGCCTCCAGGCCGACCGCGCCGGAACCGCCGTACAGGTCGAGCACCCTGGCGCCGTCGAGCGGACCCCACAGGGCGGTCCAGGACGAGAACAGGCCCTCGCGCGCCCGGTCCGAGGTCGGGCGGGTGCCGCCGCCGGGCGGCACGGCCAGCCGCCTGCCGCCTGCGGTCCCGGCGATCACGCGGGTCATGGGGTCCTCACAGCGCTACTCGGTCAGCCGTCGCGCTCCACGCTATACGGGCCGCCGCGCCGCCACGTGCCGAGGTCGGGCGGCACCGGCCGCCCGGCCGGTCCTGGCCGGCCGAGCCGCCGCGCGGCCAGGGCCGCGGCGGCCTCGTCGGCGTGCACCTCGCTGACCAGACCGCCGTCGGGAGCGTGGTCGTGCTCCAGCTCGTACAGGCACAGCTCCGTGTCGTCCGCCAGCAGGAACGCATGCTCGTACAGCGCGATCCAGCCCCGGCCGCCGCCCTGCCCCCTGGGGTCGGGCAGGCGCTCGATCGCGTAGCCGCCGGCGGCGGCGAGGCGCTGGAGCGTCCCCTCCCCCGGCCGGTCGGCATTGACGGCGCGGCGCAGCAGCCGCCCGGCGTGCGCGGCGGGGTCGTCCCCGGGGTAGGTCCGCGCACCGCGGACCCGGGTCCCGGGGACGACAAGCGGGTCCCGTCCGGCTTCCCGGCGGTTGGTCATGCCAGCTCCTCCTCGCGGACACGCAGCCGCTTCTAGGACGTATCGGACGGGAATCCCGCTCCCCCGGCGGGCGCGTCAGCTCTCCGCGGGCTCCCCGACCGCGCCGACGAGCGTCGGTGAGGCGTACCTCGACCAGGAGAGGCAGCCGTCCGGCGGGCAGTGCTCCGGGCGCCGCGGGTCGTGGCCCAGCTCGCGCAGCTTGGTGCGCACCGAGTCGGGGGTGCGGCCGAAGCGGGCGGCTATGCGGGCGATGGTCTCGCCGGAGTGGAACCGGCGGGTCAGATCCTCCTCGTGCTGCGGTATCCAGGGCGCTCCGTGGCCGGGGAACAGCTCGCGCAGGATGTCCCGGTCCGGGATGGGCTCGGCGACGTCCGCCGCGAGGGCCAGCGCGCGCAGCCCGCGGTTGAGCGCGATGCGCAGCGTGGGCACGTCGGCCAGCGGCATGGTCAGCACGCCGGACGCCAGCGGGACGTCCGGCTGGGCCTCGCGCCAGCCGGTGAGGGTCAGGGTGAGGGTGAGGTCGTCGTCGCTCGCCAGCTCGACGCGGAAGATCTTGTCGCCGAGCGGCAGTTCGTTGGTGTGCCGGAATGCCATCGAGCAACCCCCAATGGTCCAACTGCGATCAATCCCGTATGGATTGCCGCGGACTAGGGTCCATTCTCCCAGGTGACACTGACAATTGACGGGTCGTCCGGGGCCCGTCAGCCCTTGTCGAGAAACTCCTCGCGCTCCGCGTCGAGGAGGGCGTCGAGGGCGGTGCGCAGGTCCGGCGAGCCCGCCAGATCCGGGTCCCCGGCGACCAGCGCGGTGGCCTCTGCCCTGGCCTCGGCGATCAGCTCCTCGTCGTCGATGACGGCCAGCATCCGCAGGCTGCTGCGGCCCCCGGACTGTGCCTGCCCCAGAACGTCGCCCTCGCGGCGCTGCTCCAGGTCGATCCGGGACAGCTCGAAGCCGTCCGTCGTCCCGGCCACGGCGTCGAGGCGGGCGCGGGCCGTCCCGCCCTCGGCCGCGTCGGTCACCAGCAGGCACAGGCCAGGCGCGGAGCCGCGGCCGACCCGGCCGCGCAGCTGGTGGAGCTGGGAGACGCCGAACCGGTCCGCGTCCATGATCACCATGGCGGTGGCGTTCGGCACGTTGACCCCGACCTCGATCACGGTCGTCGCGACCAGCACGTCCACCTCGCCCGCGGCGAAGCGGCGCATCACGTCGTCCTTGGCGTCCGGTGCCATCCGGCCGTGCAGCACCTCGGTGCGCACCTCCCGCAGCGGTCCCTCGGCCAGCCGGGCCGCCACGTCGAGCACGGCGAGCGGCGGGCGCTGCGCCCCGCCCTCGTCGGCCGCCCCGCCGTCGGCCCCGTCCCCGTCCCCGTCGTCGCCCGCGCCCGCGCCCGCGTCCATGTCCACGTCGTCCGCCGCTTCCGCAGGCGCCGCCCCGGGGGCCGCCGGCCCGCCCTCGTCGCCGATCCGCGGGCAGACGACGTACGCCTGGTGGCCGTCCGCGACCTCCTCGCGCACCCGCTGCCAGGCGCGCGTGAGGAAGTGCGGCTTGTCCCGCACCGGGACGACGTGACTCGCGATGGGCGAGCGGCCCTGCGGCAGCTCGTCGAGCACCGAGGTCTCCAGGTCACCGAAGACCGTCATGGCGACCGTGCGCGGAATCGGCGTCGCGGTCATCACGAGCAGGTGCGGCGGCCGTTCGCCCTTGGCGCGCAGCGCGTCGCGCTGCTCCACGCCGAACCGGTGCTGCTCGTCGACCACCACCAGGCCGAGGTCGTGGAACTGCACGACGTCCTCGATCAGCGCGTGCGTGCCGATCACGACTCCGGCCTCGCCGGTCGCGGCGTCCAGCAGCGCCGCGCGCCTGGCCCGCGCGCCCATCGAGCCGGTGAGCAGCGTGACCTTGGTACCGCGCTCGGCGCCGCCCAGCATGCCGCCCTCGGCGAGGTCGCCCATCATCTCGGTGATCGAACGGTGGTGCTGCTGTGCCAGGACCTCGGTGGGCGCGAGCAGCGCGGACTGCCCGCCGGTGTCGGCCACGGCGAGCATGGCGCGCAGCGCCACCAGCGTCTTGCCGCTGCCGACCTCGCCCTGGAGCAGCCGGTGCATCGGGTGGTCGGCCGCCAGGTCCGCGAAGATCTCGTCGCTGACCCGCCGCTGGCCGGCGGTGAGCGTGAACGGCAGCCGCGCGTCGAACGCGTGCAGCAGCCCGTCCGCGGCCGGCCGCCTCGGCACCGCGGGCAGCTGGGCGGCGGCGGCGCGCCGCCGGGCGAGCGCGACCTGGAGCACGAAGCCTTCGTCCCACTTCAGCCGGGCCCTGGCATCGTCGATGTCCCGCCTGGTGCGCGGCCTGTGCACCTTCTCGAACGCCTCGGGCAGCGGCAGCAGACCGCGCCGGGCGCGCAGCGGCTCGGGCAGCGGGTCGACCAGGCCCTCCCAGCCGACCGCGGCCAGCGAGTCGAGCACGACGCCGACCGACTTGGCGATCCGCCAGGACTCCAGCTGCTTGCAGGCCGGGTACAGGGGCAGCGGGCGGCCGGCGAAGTCCGCCACGGCGGCGGAGCCGCTGTCCTCGTCGAGCAGCTCGTAGGCGGGGTGCGACAGCTGGAGCTTGCGGTTGAACAGGGAGACCTTGCCCGCGAACATCCCGCGCCGGCCGGGCAGCAGCACCTTTTCGTGGTGGTGGACGGCGCGCCTGCCGAAGAAGACGAGCTGGAGCCGCCCGCTGCCGTCGGTGAGCGTCACCTCAAGGCGCACGCCCCGGCCGCGGTTGAACGTGTGGGAACGGGTGTCGGCGACCTCCGCGACGACGGTGACGTGCTCGTCGAGCGGCAGCTCGGACAGGCGGGTCAGCTCGCCGCGCTCGGCGTACCTGCGCGGGTAGTGGTGCAGGAGGTCGCCGACCGTGTGCAGGCCGAGGTGGGCGGCCATCACCTTGGCGGTGGTGCCGCCGACGGCCTTGGCGAGGGGCTCCTTCAGCGCGGTCACGCTGCCCATTGCACACCATGGCACCGACAGCCGCGCGGACGGGCGCGGCGGTGCGGCCGGATCAGGGGCGGCCGGATCAGGTGCGGCCGGATCAGGGGCGGCCGGATCAGGGGCGGCCGGATCACTCGACGCCGATCAGCAGCGGCGCGTCCTGCCGTCCCTCGTACACGAGGGTGTCGACTCCGTAGTGCCCGCCGCGGACCTGCGCCTGAAGGCGGGCGGCGAGGCCGGGCGGCGCCGCGGCGCCGAGGACCAGGGTGACGAGTTCACCGCCCGCGGACAGCATCCGTTCCAGCACGTCCCCCGCGACGTCCGCGAGGTCGCCGCCGATCACGGCCACGTCGCCGTCGATCAGGCCGAGGGCGTCGCCGGCCTGGCAGATGCCGGCCGTGGTCCAGGACTGCCGTTCCGCGACGGCCAGTTCCCCGAAGCGAGTCGCGCCGGCGGCGGCGGTCATGGCGACGACGTCCTCGTCGAACCTGCGCTCGGCGGCGTGCACGGCCAGCGCCGCGATGCCCTGGACCGGGGAACGGGTCGGCACGACGGCCACCCGCACGCCTTCGGCGCGCGCCTGCTCCGCTGCGGCGGCCGCGGCGTGCCACAGGCCGTCGTCGTTGGGCAGCAGGACGACCTCGCGGGCGCGGGTGCCGAGGATGGCCGCGGCCAGTTCGCCGCCGCCCGGCGCCTCGTCGGCGTGCGCGGTCAGGGCGGTCGCGCCCGCCTCCTCGCACAGGCCGGCGAGCCCTTCGCCCGGCAGCACGGACACGACGGCGCGGGCCGCGTGCGGTGGCCTGCGCGGCGGGCCGGCGGGCAGGCCGGTGATCCGCAGGCGGTGCGGGCGCCCGGCCTCGATGCCGGCCTCGACGGCCGCGCCTGGCTCGGCGGTGTGCACGTGGACGTGCCACAGTCCGTCGCCGCCGACGACCACGAGGGAGTCACCGAGCGCGTCGAGGCGGGTCCGCAGCGCGGGCACCGCGGCGTCCCCCGCGTCGAGCAGGTAGATCACCTCGTAGAGCTGGTCGCCCGGCGCCCCGTCCGCCGCCGCGCAATCGGGCTCCGGCGCGCCGGTCCGTGCGCCGTGCGCTCCGGGCGGTCGGCCGAGGCGGTCGCGTATGGAGGCGTCGGGGGCGCGGCCGGACAGCGCCGCGTCCAGGGCGTCGAGGACGGCGACGAGGCCGCTGCCACCGGCGTCGACGACACCCGCCTCCGCCAGAACGGCGAGCTGCGCGGGGGTTTCGTCGAGCGCGCGGCGTGCGCCCGCGCATGCCTGGGCCATCACCTCGGCCGTGGTGCCGTCGGCCCGTTCCGCGGCGTCGGCGGCCGCCACGGCGACGGTGAGCATCGTGCCCTCGACGGGGTGGGCCACCGCCTCGTACGCCGACCCCGCGGCCCGGCGCAGCGCGCGGCGCAGGGTGCCGGGGCCGGCCGGCTCCGCCTCGGCCGCGATCACCTCCGCCATGCCGCGGAGCAGTTGGGCGAGGATGGTGCCCGAATTGCCCCTGGCGCCGATGAGGGCGCCGTGCGCCATGGCGCGGACGGCCTGGGCCAGGGTCGGCGCCGCGGTGTCGGCGGCGGCGACGGCCTGGGCCGCGGACTCCACAGTGAGGTAGAGATTGGTACCGGTGTCGCCGTCGGGCACGGGGTAGACGTTGATCGCGTCGATGTCCTCGCGGGCCCGGCCCACGGCGTCCAGGGCGTTGCGGCACCAGCGCCGTACCGCTGCGGCGTCGAGCGGCTGCGGCACGGGAGTACCTCCGATACGGGCGGTGGGCGGCGGGTGCAGCTTAAGGCTTCGGCCGGTGGGGGGGACGCGATTTCGCCCGCCGGGAACGCCCGGGGTATGCTGCCCCGGTTGCCCGGTGTTGTCGTGACGTACCGGGTGCCTCCCACGAGGCCCAGCGACCTCGTGGGTCCCACGTACGTTTCCGTCTCCCCGTTCCGGCGGGGTGACCTGTCTTTGGAGTGACCCGTGGCTGCCAACTGCGATGTCTGCGGCAAGGGGCCGGGCTTCGGCAACAGTATCTCCCACTCGCACCGCCGTACCCCCCGCCGTTGGAACCCCAACATCCAGCGGGTGCGTGCCGTGGTCAACGGGACGCCGAAGCGCCTGAACGCCTGCACCTCGTGCATCAAGGCGGGCAAGGTCTCGCGCTAGGCCCTCGGCCGCTTCCAGCCGGTCCACCGGTCACGGTGGGCCGGCTTCTTGCGTGCCCCGGGCCATGCGGTGACCGTGGTCGACGGGCCCGATGCCCGCGCCGAGCGGGAAGCCCGCGGCGATGGCGCCGGTGACGTAGTCCTTGGCCGCCCCGACCGCCTCAGGCACGGAGTCGCCGTGCGCGAGCCTGGCCGCGATCGCCGAGGCGAGGGTGCAGCCGGTGCCGTGCGTGTGGCGGTTGTCCTGCCGCGGGGCGCGCAGCCAGTGCTCCGACGTGCCGTCGGTGAGCAGGTCCACGGCGTCGCCCGCCAGGTGGCCGCCCTTGATCAGGGCCCACCGCGGGCCCAGGGCGAGCACCGCGGCGGCCGCGCGGCGCAGGTCCGCCTCCCCCGTCACGCGCACGCCGGTCAGCTGCGCGGCCTCCGCCAGATTGGGCGTGGCGACGGTGGCGGCCGGAAGGAGTTTGGTGCGCACGGCGTCCAGTGCGTCGGTGGCGAGCAGGGTGTCGCCGTGCTTGGAGACGCCGACCGGGTCGACGACCACCGGTGCGCCCGTGGCGGCCAGCAGACCCGCGACGGTCTCCACCAGCTCCGCCGAGGCGAGCATGCCGGTCTTCACGGCCTGGACGCCGATGTCGTCGACAACGCTTCGGTACTGCGCGGTCACGGCCGCCGCGGGCAGCTGCCAGGCGCCCTGCACGCCCAGCGAATTCTGCGCGGTGACGGCCGTGATGACGCTCATCCCGTGCGTGCCGAGCGCGAGCATCGTCTTCAGGTCGGCCTGGATGCCCGCGCCACCGCCGGAGTCGGAGCCGGCGACCGTGAGCACGCGTGGAGGAGCCTGCATGGATACGACAGTACCCACCCCGGTCGGCGGCTGCCGGGCGGGGAACGGCGGTGCGCTCAGGAGCCGAAGTGGTCCCAGCCGCCGGCCTTGTCCCAGGCGGCGCCGTCGACGGTGACCGGCGGGGCCGTTCTGCCGCGGGCGGGCAGCACCTCGCCGATCGTCCGCCAGCGGGCGGGGAGTTTGGTCTCGGGCGGGAACACGGCGACCAGCGCGTGGTCCTCGCCGCCGGTGAGGACCCAGTGCAGGGGATCGACGCCGACGGCCTGCCCGATGTCGGACATCTGCGCGGGGACGTCGAGGGAGGCGGAGGAGAGGTCGATGCGGACCTTGCTGCCCTGGGCGATGTGCCCGAGGTCGGCGACGAGGCCGTCGCTCACGTCGGTCATCGCGGTCGCGCCGAGCGCCGCGGCGGCCGGGCCCGCCTCGTACGGCGGTTCCGGCCTGCGGTGCGCCTCGACGAACGCGCGGGGCGAGCGGAACCCGCGGGAGAGCACCGCGTGTCCGGCGGCGGACCAGCCGAGCCAGCCGGTGACGGCCACCACGTCGCCCGGCCTGGCCCCCGTCCTGGTGACGGGTTCGCGGCCGGCGAGGTCGCCCAGGGCCGTGACCGCGATGGTGACGGCGTCGCCGCGGACCACGTCACCGCCCGCGACGCCCGAGCCGGCGACGCGGCACTCGTCGCTGATGCCGTCCATCAGCTCCAGGGGCCAGGTGGCGGGCAGTTCGGCCGGGACGACGAGCCCGACCAGGACGGCGGTGGGCACGGCGCCCATGGCGGCGACATCGGCCAGATTCTGCGCGGCCGCCTTGCGGCCGACGTCGTAGGCCGTGGACCAGTCGCGGCGGAAGTGCCGCCCTTCCACCAGGAGATCGGTGCTCGCGACGACCCGCCGGTCCGGGGCGGCGACCACCGCCGCGTCGTCGCCCGGGCCGAGCCGCACCGCGGGGGCACCGCTGATCCGGGACGTCAGCTCCCGGATCAGCCCGAACTCCCCCAGCTCCCCCACACTGCCCTTCACTCAGCTCTCCTCATGCTCGTCTCGCCGCCCGTCCGCCGGTCCGCCGTGGCCTCAAGGCGACCCCGGCATCTCCCGGTGCTGGTCATGACGCGCTACGGTAGCGCCCCCACTCCTCGAAGCCGCTGTGGAGGACCCGTGGTACAGGCGTACATCCTGATCCAGACCGAGGTGGGCAAGGCGTCCACCGTGGCCGACGTCATCTCCAAGCTTCCCGGGGTACTTCAGGCCGAGGACGTCACGGGCCCCTACGACGTCATCGTGCGCGCGGAGGCGAGCACCGTTGACGAACTGGGCCGTCTCGTGGTCGCGGAGGTGCAGCGCGTGGCCGGAATCACACGCACTCTGACCTGCCCGGTCGTTCATCTGTGACACCCCGTATGCTCGCCGGGTGAGTCCAACCGTACGCCGTGTTCCGCCGGTCGTCTGCGCCGTGCTGATCGCCACCGCGTGCACCTCCGCCGACCAGGGGCCGCGGATCGAGCCGCCCGCCCCGGTCGGCGAGGCCGCGGACGCGTGCCGCGCGCTCACCGCGGATCTGCCGGAGCGGGTGGACGGGGCGGAGCGCGGCGAGCCGGACCGGGAGAGCCCGTTCACGGCCGTGTGGGGCGATCCGGAGATCGTGCTGCGCTGCGGCGTCGACGAGCCGCAGGTGCTGACGCCCGGCAGCGAGACCTACGACCCGGTGGGCGCCGAGTTCGTGGGCGTGAACGAGGTGTCCTGGCTGCTGGAGGAGGAGTCGGACGGCGCGCGGTTCACCACGGTCGAACGCGAGGTGTTCGTCGAGATGACCGTTCCCGACTCCTACGCACCCGAGGTCAACCCGCTGCTGGACGTGGCCACGGCGATCGACGGGCACATACCGCTCGAAGCGCTGTACGCCGACCCGGAGTAGCGCGCGGTACGCCGCCCCGGGCCGGCCGCGGGCCGAGGCGGCCTCAGCGCAGGCCCGTGGGGCGGCACAGCGCCGCCTGGATGAGCCGGTCGACCAGCTCGGGGTAGTCGACGCCGGTGGCCTGCCACATCCGCGGGAACATCGAGATCGGGGTGAAGCCCGGCATGGTGTTGATCTCGTTGATGACAAACTCGCCGTTTTCCTGGAGGAAGAAGTCCGCGCGGACCAGGCCCTCGCAGGACACGGCGTCGAACGCGGCCACCGCCAGCTCCCTGACCCGCGCGGTCTGCTCCTCGGTGAGCGGCGCGGGAACGATCC
Organism: Streptomyces johnsoniae; assembly: GCF_031845565.1. Classification (NCBI taxonomy): domain Bacteria; kingdom Bacillati; phylum Actinomycetota; class Actinomycetes; order Kitasatosporales; family Streptomycetaceae; genus Streptomyces; species Streptomyces johnsoniae. Next base: position 162,291 of record NZ_JAVREV010000001.1, read on the forward strand.
CCTCGGCCGAGTCGATGTACTTGGCCTCGAAGTCGTAGAAGTCGTGGCTGGAGACCGCCGGGATCTCGGCGGGCACACTGGCGCGCGGGCCGTCCTCGAACTCCAGCACGCCGCACTCGATCTCCCGGCCCGTCAGCAGGGATTCCACGATGACCTTCGGATCGTGACGCCTGGCCTCCTCGACGGCCGCGTCCAGCCCGTCGAGCCCCGTGACCCGGGAGATGCCCATGGAGGAGCCGGCGCGGGCCGGCTTCACGAACAGCGGCCAGCCGTGCTCGGCGGCGAAGTCCACGATCTGCGCGCGGGCGGCGGCCGGATCACGTTCCCATGCGCGGGGCCTGATGACGGTGTACGGGCCGACGGGCAGGCCGTAGGAGTCGAAGACCCGCTTCATGTACTCCTTGTCCATACCGACGGCGGAGGCGAGCACGCCGGCGCCGACGTACGGCACACCGGACAGCTCCAGCAGGCCCTGGAGGGTGCCGTCCTCGCCGTAGGGGCCGTGCAGCAGCGGCAGGACGACATCGACCTCGCCGAGGTCCTTGGGCACCGAACCGGCCTCGGCGTACACGACCTCGCTGCTGCCCGCGTTCACCGGCAGCAGCACCCCGCCGGTGCCCGGCTCGGCGATGTGCTCGACGCTGGGCAGCCTGCGGTCCGCGATCGCCATGCGGTCGGGATCGTCGGCGGTGAGGGCCCAACGGCCGTCCGTGGTGATGCCGATGGGCAGCACGTCGTAACGGGTGCGATCGATGGCCCGCAGCACGGCACCTGCGGTGACGACGGAGATGGCGTGCTCGGAGCTGCGCCCGCCGAACACGACGGCGACGCGGGGCTTGGGGTGCTGAGGAGTGGACTCGCTGCTCATAACCCCCTGAGGCTACTCCGAGGCGGGGGCCGGAGTCAGCGATGCTCGGCCTTGGCGGTTCGCGCCATCAGCTCCTTCACGGCGGTCTGCGGGGAAGTGCCCTCGTGAACGATGCCCACCACCGTTTCCGTCAGCGGCATGTCGACCCGGTGGCGGCGCGCCAGGTCCAGCACGGAACGGCAGGACTTGACGCCTTCCGCGGTCTGCTTGGTGACGGCGATGGTCTCCTGGAGGGTCATGCCACGGCCGAGGTTGGTGCCGAAGGTGTGGTTGCGGGAGAGCGGCGAAGAGCAGGTGGCGACGAGGTCGCCCATGCCGGCGAGGCCTGCGAACGTCAGCGCGTCGGCGCCCATCGCCAGGCCGAGGCGGGTGGTCTCGGCCAGCCCGCGGGTCATCAGGGACGCCTTGGTGTTGTCCCCGAGACCCATGCCGTCGGCGATGCCGACCGCGAGGGCGATGACATTCTTGACGGCGCCGCCGAGTTCGCAGCCGACGACATCGGTGTTGGTGTAGGGGCGGAAGTACGCGGTGTGGCAGGCCGTCTGGAGTCGCCGGGCGACGGACTCGTCGCGGCAGGCGACCACGGAGGCCGCGGGCTGGCGTTCGGCGATCTCGCGGGCGAGGTTGGGGCCCGACAGGACCGCGACGCGGCCGGGGGCGACACCGGCGACCTCCTCGATGACCTCGCTCATGCGCTTGGCGGTGCCCAGCTCGATCCCCTTCATCAAGGAGACGAGCACGGTGTCCGCGGGCAGCAGTCCTGCCCAGCGGGCAAGGTTGCCGCGCAGAGTCTGGGACGGCACGGCGAGCACGGCGAAGTCCGCGCCGCTCGCGGCCTGTGCCGGATCGGTGGTGGCCCGCACGCCCGAGGGGAGGCGGACCCCCGGCAGATAGTCCGGGTTCTCCCGGGCGGCGTTGATGGCCTCGACGGGCTCGGGGCGGCGGCCCCAGAGCGTCACGTCGCAGCCGGCGTCCGCGAGGACCATGGCGAACGCGGTCCCCCAGGAGCCGGTTCCGTAGACGGCGGCACGTGTCACTCCGCTTTCTCCTCCTCGGATGCGCTGGAATCGCCGCCCAGCTCGGGCGTGGTGCTGCGGTGCACGAATCGCTCGTCGGGTACGGGCTCGTTCCGCACGTCGGCGAGCAGCGCGGTGATGGCATCCATGATCGTGTCCGTGACGTCGCGCAGCACCTCGGTGGTCGGCTCTATGCCGTAGAACTTGCCGAGGTCCACCGGCGGTCCCGCGACCACGACGAGCGTCTTGCGCGGGAAGAGGCGCAGGCGCCTGCTCCCGGCGTAGGGGGGCATCACCTCGTGGGCGCCCCACTGGGCGACCGGGATGACGGGCGCGCGGGTCAGCAGGGCGACGCGGGCAGCGCCCGTTTTGCCCTCCATGGGCCACAGCCCGGGGTCGCGGGTGAGCGTGCCCTCGGGGTAGAACGCGACGCACTCGCCGCGGTGCACCGCCTCCACGGCGGCCCGGAAGGCGTCGGCGGCGTCGGAGGAGTTGCGGTAGACGGGGATCTGTCCGGTGCCGCGCATGAACCTGCCGACCACGCCCGTGTGGAACAGGGCCACCTTGGCGAGGAATCTGGGGACGCGGCCGGTGTTGTACTGGAAGTGTGCGTAGGAGAGCGGGTCGAGATACGAGTTGTGATTCACCGCGGTGATGAATCCCCCCTCGGCGGGAATATGCTCCATTCCCCGCCAGTCTCGGTTGAACAGCGCCAGCAGCGGCGGTTTAACGAGAAAAGCGGCCAATCGGTACCAGAAGCCGATTCTGCGGCGAGACACTCGGACACCATCTCCTCTTGCACTGCTGCGGCGCGGTCCGCTGCGGACAGCCGCACAAGTGTCGCCCCGGGGTCTGGGGCTGTCCAGCGGACGGCCTGCCCGCCAGGACGATCCCTTTGCACCCTAATGCGCAGCCTTCCGGCGCGACCCGGAGGGCACCGGAAGGCGTGGGCCGCGGGCCCGGGGCGCCCGCCGCGTCCGGGGCTCACGGGAGGAGAATGGCGGGATGCGTGACACCAGGTGGTCGCTGATCGTTCCCCTCAAGCCGCTGCGGCTGGCCAAGAGCAGGCTGGCGGCGGTTGCCGGGAACGCGCTGCGGCCTTCGCTCGCGCTGGCCTTCGCCGAGGACACGGTCGGTGCCGCGCTGGCGTGCGCGGCGGTGCGGGACGTGACCGTCGTGACGGACGACCCGCTCGCCGCGCGGCGGCTTGCCCCCGCGGGGGCGCGGATCGTGCCCGACGTGCCGGGCCGCGGCCTGAACGCGGCGCTGGCGCACGGCGCGGAGGCCGTCAGGGCGGCGGCGCCCTCCGTGGCGGTGGCCGCGCTGAACGCCGATCTGCCCGCGCTGCGCGCCGCGGAGCTGGCGCGGGTGCTGGCCGCCGCGGGCGGACACCGGCGAAGCTTCCTCGCGGACGCGGCGGGCGTGGGGACGACGCTGCTCGCCGCGGCGCCGGGGGCGGCGCTCCAGCCGGAGTTCGGCGGGGCCTCCCGGGCCGCACACCGGGCGTCGGGCGCGGTGGAGCTGACGCTCGAGGGCGTGGACAGCGTGCGGCAGGACGTGGACACGGGGGCGGATCTGCGGGCCGCGCTCGCGCTGGGGGTCGGGCGGCACACCGCGGCGGGTGCGCGCCGCCTCACAGCGTCTGCAGTGTCACCAAGGTGATGTGGCGGGACTCGCCCTCGCCCGCCACCTCGATCCGCACGCGCTGTCCCGGCCGCAGCAGGAGCAGGCCGCCGGCGTCGAAGGCATCGGCGGCGAAGTCGACGGGCGTGCCGTCGTCCAGCAGGACACTGCCGGAGCGGGTCGCGGGGTCGAAGGTGTACGCGGTGGCCTGCATGCGGCGAGCCTAGCGGGCGTGCCGCGGGCCGGGAACGGCCGCGGGCCGGGCTCCCGGTGAGGAGTCCGGCCCGCTGGGCCCCCTGGTCACTTCCGACGCGAGGTGGCCTTCTTGGCGGTGGTCGTACGGGACGATGCCCGCTTGGCCGGCGCCTTCTTGGCCGTGGTCTTCTTCGCCGGCGCCTTCTTGGCGGTCGACTTCTTGGCAGTGCTCTTCTTCGCCGGCGACGCCTTCTTCGCCGTCGCCTTCTTTGCCGCGGAGGTCTTCTTCGCGGTGGTCTTCTTCGCCGCCGACGCCTTCTTGGCGGTGGCCTTCTTCGTCGTCGCCTTCTTGGTGGTCGTGCCACCGGAAAGGCTGCCCTTGGGGGCCTTCTTCACCGCGACGTCGTTCTTCGGCAGCTTCTTGGTCCCGGCGACCAGATCCTTGAACCCCTGACCGGCGCGGAAGCGGGGCACCGAGGTCTTCTTGACCCGGACCCGCTCGCCGGTCTGAGGGTTCCGCGCGTACCGGGCGGGCCGGTCGACCTTCTCGAACGAGCCGAAGCCCGTCACGGAGACCCGCTCACCGGCGACCACCGCGCGGATGATCGCGTCGAGCACGATATCGACCGCGTCGGCCGCCTGCTGGCGGCCACCGAGCTTGTCGGCAATCGCTTCTACGAGTTGCGCCTTGTTCACGTCTTCCCCTTCGCAGGCCTTGCTGGAACGAATGTGTTCAAGCTTTTTCGCACGTTAGGCAGATATATTCCGCAAATCAAACGCGAAACGGGCGAATCACCCTTGTGTCGCAACGAACTCGACCATCACGGACTTCCGTCACGCTCGCCGGCCGGCCGGCCCGCCGGAAGCCGCCCCGCGTCAACGTCCTCCATCAGCCGGTCCAGACGGCGGGCGGCTCCAGGCAGGTCGTGCTTGGTGGCCGCGGTGATGATCAGCAGCTTCCGGGTGAGGGCCTGCCGTACATCCTCAGGCACTTGCAGGGCCCGCACCGCGCGGTGCGCGTCCCTCAGTCGAGCGGCGACGCGGTCGTAGAGTTCGAGTTGACCGTCGCGTTCCATGCGGCCGATTGTGCCACCTTGGGCCTGTTATCGCCCCCTAAGCCCTCAACGCCCGTGTCGTGACGGGCTGTCAGCGAAGATGCCCCCGCCGGCGGGGCCGGCGGGGGCATCTGGTGACGGTCACTCAGACTGCTTGTTTCGTAAGGGGTTTGTGGCCGGGGCGGCGGGATTCGTAGGCGGCGATCGCGTCCTCGTCCTGCAGCGTGATGCTGATGTCGTCAAGCCCTTCGAGCAGGCGCCAGCGCGCATTCTCGTCGAGGTCGAATCCGGCGTCGACGCCCTCGGCGCGCACCTTGCGGTCGACCAGGTCCACGGTGACCTCGGCGGTCGGGTCGCTCTCGACCAGCCGCCACAGCTCCTCGACGGTCTCCTGCGGCAGCATGACGGTCAGCAGGCCGTTCTTCAGCGAGTTGCCGCGGAAGATATCGGCGAAGCGGGCGGAGACGACCGCCTTGAAGCCGTAATTCTGCAGGGCCCACACGGCGTGCTCGCGGGAGGAGCCGGTGCCGAAGTCGGGTCCGGCGATCAGCACCGAGGCGCCCCGGTGCTCCGGCCGGTTGAGCACGAACTCCGGGTCCTTGCGCCACGCCTCGAAGAGGCCGTCCTCGAAGCCGTCCCTGGTGACCCTCTTCAGCCAGTGGGCGGGAATGATCTGGTCGGTGTCGACATTGGAGCGGCGCAGGGGAACGGCCCGCCCGGTGTGGGTGGTGAACGCTTCCATGACTCAGACCTCCACGGCGGTCGGGACGTCGGCCAGGTCGGCCGGGGACGCGAGGTGGCCGGCGACCGCGGTGGCGGCGGCGACCTGCGGCGAGACGAGGTGTGTGCGCCCGCCCTTGCCCTGCCGGCCCTCGAAGTTGCGGTTGGAGGTGGAGGCGCAGCGCTCCCCGGGCGAGAGCTGGTCGGGGTTCATCCCCAGACACATCGAGCAGCCCGCGTGCCGCCATTCGGCGCCGGCCGCGGTGAACACCTTGTCGAGCCCTTCCTCGACGGCCTGGAGGGCGACCCGGACGGAGCCGGGAACCACCAGCATCCGCAGCCCGTCGGCCACCCGGCGGCCGTCCAGGACGGCGGCGGCCGAGCGCAGATCCTCGATGCGGCCATTGGTGCAGGACCCGACGAAGACGGTGTCCACGGCAATGTCCCGCAGCCGCCGCCCGGGCTCAAGGCCCATGTACTCCAGCGCCTTCTCCGCGGCCAGCCGCTCGCTCGGGTCCTCGAAGGCCGCCGGGTCGGGCACGGACCCGGACAGCGGCAGGCCCTGGCCGGGGTTGGTGCCCCAGGTGACGAACGGGGCCAGCTCACGGGCGTCGATGACGACCTCGTGGTCGAAGACGGCGTCGTCGTCGGTGCGCAGCGTCCGCCAGTAGTCCAGCGCGGCATCCCAGTCGGCGCCCCCGGGCGCGTGGTCCCGCCCCTTCAGGTAGGCGAAGGTTGTCTCGTCCGGGGCGATCATCCCTGCCCTGGCCCCCGCCTCGATCGACATGTTGCACATGGTCATCCGGGCTTCCATCGACAGCTTCTCGATGGCCTCGCCGCGGTATTCGATGACGTGGCCCTGGCCGCCGCCGGTACCGATCCTGGCGATCACGGCCAGGATCAGGTCCTTGGCGGTGACGCCCTCGGGCAGCTCGCCGAGCACCGTGACCGCCATGGTGCGGAACGGGGCCATGGGCAGCGTCTGGGTGGCCAGCACGTGCTCCACCTGACTCGTGCCGATCCCGAACGCCAGCGCGCCGAAGGCACCGTGCGTGGAGGTGTGGCTGTCCCCGCACACCACCGTGGTGCCCGGCTGGGTCAGCCCGAGCTGCGGGCCGACCACGTGCACGACGCCCTGCTCGACGTCGCCCAGCGGATGCAGGCGTACGTCGAACTCCGCGCAGTTTTTCCGCAAGGTCTCCAACTGCGTGCGGGACACCGGGTCGGCGATGGGCTTGTCGATGTCGAGGGTCGGGGTGTTGTGGTCCTCGGTGGCGATGGTGAGGTCCGTGCGCCGCACCCGCCGCCCGCTCTTGCGCAGCCCGTCGAACGCCTGCGGGCTGGTCACCTCGTGCAGCAGGTGGAGATCGATGTAGAGGAGATCGGGCTCTCCCGCCACGCGCCGGACGACATGGTCGTCCCAGACTTTCTCCGCCAGTGTCCGTCCCATCGCTTTTCCTTCCGGGCTCGCAGCCGGTCTGATGGCCGCCGTCCGTTCCCCTCGCACCGGACGGTGAGCGGCCCGGCCGTGACGCGGGTCGCGGGCACCAGACTGACTCGTCCCCACGAAAATTGAGCTTGCGTTTCACACTGTGAGACGCGAATATCGTTGCATGGACAACTCTAGCGGCGACTCCAGCGGCGTGGGCGTACTCGACAAGGCGGCCCTGGTACTGGGAGCCCTGGAGTCCGGACCAGCCACGCTGGCCGGGCTGGTCGGGGCCACCGGGCTGGCCAGGCCCACCGCGCACCGCATGGCCGTGGCTCTCGAGTATCACCGGCTGCTGGCCCGGGACATGCAGGGCCGCTTCGTGCTCGGCCCGCGCCTGGCCGAGCTGGCCGCCGCGGCCGGCGAGGACCGGCTGCTCGCCGCGGCCGGGCCCGTGCTGACGCAACTGCGCGACGTGACCGGGGAGAGCGCCCAGCTGTACCGGCGGCAGGGCGACATGCGGATCTGCGTGGCCGCGGCCGAGCGGCTCTCCGGGCTGCGGGACACCGTGCCCGTGGGCTCCACCCTGCCGATGAAGGCCGGCTCCGCCGCCCAGATCCTGCTGGCCTGGGAAGAGCCGGAGCGGCTGCACCACGGCCTCCAGGGAGCCCGCTTCACCGCCACCGCGCTCTCCGGCGTGCGGCGCCGCGGCTGGGCGCAGTCGATCGGCGAACGGGAGCCGGGCGTCGCCTCCGTCTCCGCCCCGGTGCGCGGCCCGTCCAACCGCGTGGTCGCCGCCGTCTCCGTGTCCGGGCCGCTCGAGCGGCTGACCCGCCACCCGGGCCGCATGCACGCCCAGGCGCTGCTGGACGCGGCGGGCCGCCTCACCGACGCGCTGAAGCGCAACGGCTGACCCGGCCCGCCTCCGGGCACCCGCCTCGGACGCCGAAGCGCCTCAGCGGGCCAGCCGCTCGGCCGCCCGGTTGCCCCGGCGCCCCACCGGTATGACGCCGGTGGCCGCCCCCAGGCCGAACGACGGCATGTTCACATAGACCGACTCGTAGGCCCCGGCCGGGACCAGATAGGTCTCGTGCCAGAAACCGACCTTGCCGCGCCCGGCCCGCAGCCTGCGATTGAAGGCGCTCCAGGCCGGCTGATGCACCTTGTCCGGCGCGGACGCGTACGCCAGCAGCTTCTCGCGGGACGACCAGTACTGCACGATCGTGACATCCCGCAGGCCCCCGCACAGCATACGGAAGCCGAGCAGTCCGCTCTCCTCGTCCCGGGACAGCTCCCTGAGCATGGGCGGCATCGCCATGAAGACCGGCCACCAGCTCCGCAGCGCCCGGAAATTGTTGATCCGCATGCCGATCAGAAAGACCGTGACGTCCCCCTCGGCAGCCGCCGTCATGCGCCCTTCGGCAATCTTGCCCGTCATCCCGCACCTCACTCCGCTCTCGCTCGGCCCTCACCGACCGTCACCGACACTCATTGGATAGCTTCACTATCCATGATTGGATAGTGCCACTCTCCCACCCAAAGCGCAAGGGGCATTCGGAACGTGCGACTGGCCGAGCTGAGCGAACGCAGCGGCGTCTCGACCGCGACGATCAAGTACTACCTGCGGGAAGGGCTGCTGCCGCCCGGCCGGCGGGTCACCGCGACCCAGGCCGAGTACGACGAGGAGCACCTGCGCAGGCTGCGCCTGGTCAGGGCGCTCGTCCAGGTCGGCCGGGTACCGGTGGCCACCGCGCGGGAGGTGCTCACCGCGGTGGAGGACGAAACGGCCGGCCAGGTCGACCGGCTGGGCGCGGCCGTCGGCTCCCTCCCCCACGGCCCCGCCCCGGCCCCGGCGGACCCGGCGACCGCCGCCGCGGAGCACACGGCCGAGGAGGTGCTGCGCCTGCTGGGCTGGGGCCACCACCCGGAGAATCCCGCGCACGGCATGCTCGTCTCCGCTCTCGCCGCGCTCGGCCGCCTCGACTACCCCTGCGGCATCGAGCACGTGCTGCCCTACGGCCGGGCGGCCGCGACCATCGCCGAGCACGAGCTCGCGGTGATCGAGGATCTCGACGCCCCGACCACCCAGCTGGAGGCGGCCGTTGCCCTCACGGTGCTGTACGAGCCGGTGCTGCTCGCCCTGCGCCGGCTGGCCCAGGCGCGGGAGGCGGGCCGCCGCTTCGGAAGCGGAACGGAAACGGAAACGAACGACGGCCCCCCGCACGAGGCGGAGGGCCGTTGATGATCACGAGTGACCGAGTACCCCCGACCGGATTCGAACCGGCGCTACTGCCTTGAGAGGGCAGCGTGCTAGGCCGCTACACAACGGGGGCTTGCTCAGGCCCGGAGTCCCGGACCAGTACCCCCGACCGGATTCGAACCGGCGCTACTGCCTTGAGAGGGCAGCGTGCTAGGCCGCTACACAACGGGGGCTCGATCTTGTGAAAGACCGCTGGGGTACCAGGACTCGAACCTAGACTAACTGAACCAGAATCAGTCGTGCTGCCAATTACACCATACCCCACCAAAACGCAACCCCACGCGGGGGTATTGCTCGGGTGGCCGCTCGGTGACCCGGACTTGCGTCCTGCCCTTGCGACGCGCCAAACAATACCCGATCGAGAACGGTGCCCCAAAACGAGATCCGCTCCCGGCCGCGCGGCGCCTCAGCCGGAGAGGCGGGCCAGAGCGTCGTCGATGCGCGCCAGGGTGCGTTCGCGGCCCAGGGTTTCCAGCGATTCGAAGAGCGGCAGCCCCACCGTGCGGCCCGTCACCGCGACCCGGACCGGGGCCTGGGCCTTGCCGAGCTTCAGCCCGTGCTCCTCCCCCGCCGCGGTCACCGCGGCCTTGAGCGCCTCCGCGGCCCACTCCCCGGCCGCCGCGAGACGCGCCCGCGCCGTCGCCAGCACGGCCTCGGCGCCCGGCTTCATCGCCTTGTTCCACGACTGCTCGTCGCGAACCGGCTCACCGAGGAACAGGAAGTCGACATTGTCGGTGATGTCGGACAGCACCGTGACGCGGGTCTGGGCAAGCGGCGCGAGCGCCGCGAACGCCGCCGGGTCGAAGTTCTCCGGCTTCCAGGGGGCGTGCGGGGCGCGCAGCCACGGCTCGCAGGCCGCCGTGAACTCCTCGACGGTCAGGTGCTCGCGGATGTGCGTGGCGTTGATCGCCTCGGCCTTCTTCAGGTCGAAGCGCGCCGGGTTGGCGTTCACCGCGTCGATGTCGAACGCGGCGACCATCTCCTGGAGGCTGAAGACATCCCGGTCCTCGGCGAGCGACCAGCCGAGCAGCGCCAGGTAGTTGAGCAGGCCGCCGGGCAGGAAGCCGCGGTCCCGGTAGAGGTTGAGCGAGGACTGCGGGTCGCGCTTGGAGAGCTTCTTGTTGCCCTCGCCCATGACGTACGGCAGATGCCCGAACGCGGGCACCCCGCCCGGCCCGACGCCGATGTCCGCCAGCGCCCGGTACAGCGCGATCTGCCGCGGGGTGGAGGACAGCAGGTCCTCGCCGCGCAGCACGTGCGTCACGCCCATCAGCGCGTCGTCCACCGGGTTCACGAGGGTGTACAGCGGCGCCCCGTTGGCGCGGACGATGCCGTAGTCCGGCACGTTCTCCGGGGTGAACGTCAGCGTGCCGCGGACCAGGTCGGTGAACGTGATCGGCTCGTCGGGCATCCGGAAGCGGACGATCGGGCTGCGGCCCTCCGCCACGTGGGCGGCGACCTGTTCATCCGTGAGGGAGCGGCAGGTCCCGTCGTAGCCCGAGGGGCGGCCGGCCTTCCGCGCGGCCTCCCTGCGGGCCTCCAGCTCCTCCGCGGAGCAGTAGCAGCGGTAGGCGTGGCCGGCGGCGAGCAGCCGCTCGGCGACGTCCGCGTACACGTCCATCCGGAGGGACTGCCGGTACGGCCCGTGCGGGCCGCCGACCTCCGGGCCCTCGTCCCAGTCGAGGCCGAGCCAGCGCAGGGAGTCGAGCAGCGCCTCGTAGGACTCCTCGGAGTCCCGCGACGCGTCGGTGTCCTCGATGCGCAGCACCAGCGTGCCGCCGTGGTGCCGCGCGAACGCCCAGTTGAACAGGGCGGTGCGGACCAGGCCGACGTGCGGATTGCCGGTCGGCGATGGGCAGAAACGGACGCGAACTTCAGTCACGCTTGACAACCTTGTTGGTGAGAGTGCCGATGCCTTCGATGGTGACGGCGACCTCGTCGCCGACGTGGAGCGGGCCGACGCCCGCCGGGGTGCCGGTGAGGATGACGTCCTGCGGCAGCAGGGTCATCGACTCGGTGACGTGCACGATCAGATCCTCGACGGTGCGCACCATCTCGCTGGTGCGGCCGAGCTGCCGCTGCTCGCCGTTCACGGTGCACATGATCGCGAGGTCGGCCGGGTCGAGGTCCGTCTCGATCCACGGGCCGAGCGGGCAGGAGTGGTCGAAGCCCTTGGCACGCGCCCACTGGCCCTCCCGCCGCTGCACGTCGCGGGCGGTGAGGTCGTTGGCACAGGTGTAGCCGAGGATCACGTCCCTGGCGCGCTCGCGCGGCACGTCACGGCACAGCCTGCCGATGACGACGGCCAGCTCCGCCTCGTGGTGGACGTCGGAGGAGATCCTGGGGTAGGCGACCGGGTCGCCGTGGCCGACGACCGACGTGGAGGGCTTGAAGAAGGTCACCGGCACGTCGGGAACGGCGTTGCCCAGCTCGGCCGCGTGCTCCCGGTAGTTGCGGGCGACGGCCACGATCTTGCTGGGCAGCACGGGCGGCAGCAGCCTGACCTTGCTCAGGGGCACCCGTCGGCCCGACCGTTCGAACGCGGCGAACGGATGGCCCTTGATGATGTCGAGGACCGGCTCCCCGCCCTGGTCCCGGTCGGCCTCCACCACGCCGAACCCGACCGTTCCGTCAATGGAGAATCTGGCGATGCGCACGGCGCCAAGACTAACCACCGCGTCGGACGGCCGGCCCCCCGGACGGCGGGTCCGGGGGGCCGCGGCGGCGCGGGGTCAGCGCAGGCGCGCCATCAGCGCGTGTTCGACGAGGGTGATCAGCCCGCTCTTGGCCTCCGTGCGGTGGCGGGCGTCCGTGGTGATGATCGGCGCGTCGGGGCCGATCTGGAGTGCCTCGCGCACCTCTTCCGGCGAGTACGGCTGATGGCCGTCGAAGCCGTTCAGCGCGATCACGAACGGCAGTCCGCTGTTCTCGAAGTAGTCGACCGCCGGGAAACAGTCCGCCAGCCGCCGCGTGTCCACCAGCACGATCGCCCCGATCGCGCCGCGGACGAGGTCGTCCCACATGAACCAGAAACGGTCCTGCCCCGGGGTGCCGAACAGGTACAGAATCAAGTCCTGATCCAGCGTGATACGGCCGAAGTCCATCGCCACCGTCGTGGTGGTCTTGCCCGCCGTGTGCGTCAGATCGTCGATCCCCGCCGACGCCGACGTCATCACCGCCTCCGTCCGCAGCGGGTTGATCTCCGACACCGACCCCACGAACGTGGTCTTCCCCACGCCGAACCCCCCCGCAATCACGATCTTCGCGGAGGTCGTGGAGCGGGACGGCGCGGTGAGACCGGCGTCGTTAGAGCTTGCGAAGTCCACTGAGCACCCTTTCGAGCAACGTCACATCTGGCTGGCCGCCGGGCTCTGCGTCGTGGCCCGGCTGATGAATGGCGACGAGCCCGGCCTCGGCGAGATCGGCCACCAGAATCCGCGCCACCCCCAGCGGGATGGCGAGCAGTGCGGACACTTCGGCGACGGACTTGACCTCGTAGCACAGCTGGCAGATCCGCTGGTGCTCGGGCAGCTGGCCGTGCAGCTGCGCCGGCTCCGCGGTCGTGCTCACCAGCGCCTCGATCGCCAGCTGGTAGCGCGGCCGGGTCCTGCCGCCGGTCATCGCATACGGGCGCACCAGCGGCTGCGGGGCTTCGCCTTCGCCCGGGCGCCGGGGGCGGCCCGGCTGCCGCGCCTGCGGCGGCGGCTGCGGGCTCCACTCCTCGCGCTCGGGCTGGCCGGGTCCGTTGCCTCCTGAGGGCGGGCGGCCGGCGCCGGGGGGAGGTGTGCGCCGAGCCTCGGGCTCCGGGCCCGGCCGCGGCGGGGGCGCCGCCTGCGGCTCCGGCACGGGCCGCTGGTGTCCGCCGCTTGGCGCCGAAGGGAAGTTGAAGCGCCCGCTGCGTGGCTGCGGCGGGTACTCATTGCCGTAAGGTCCGCCTGGGGGCGTTGCCACAGTTCCTCCTCCGACTGCCTTTGCTATCCGCGGCGACCGCGTTCAGTGCCTCACCATGTCGGCACCTTATGGTGCGCGGCCCCAATCCGCACAAGTCGTCTGCTAGTTGAGCAGGGTCCCTTGGAGCTCCGCTCGCAGGTCGGGCGTCAGCACCGTACCGGCACGGTCGACAAGCAGCGCCATCTCGTAACCGACCAGACCGATATCGGCCTCCGGATGCGCAAGCACCGCCAACGACGAACCATCCGAAATAGACATGATGAAGAGGAACCCCCGCTCCATCTCCACCACCGTCTGATTCACCGCACCACCCTCGAAGATCCGCGACGCACCCGCCGTCAACGACGTCAGCCCCGAAGCCACCGCCGCCAACTGATCAGCACGATCCCGCGGAAACCCCTCGGACAACGCCAGAAGAAGACCATCGGCCGACACCACCACCGTGTGCGACACCCCCGGGGTGTTCTCCACAAAACTGGTGATCAACCAGTTCAGGTTCTGCGCCGCCTGGCTCATCGGGCTCACACTAACGCTCCTGATCGTCGTTTCGCGTGCCGCGGCCCGTACGTGCGCCGCGGCCCTGCTGTACACCGCGGTGCAGGCTGCTCAGCCGCCCACGGACTTCCGTCGGGTCCCGTGACACCTGCGGCCCGCCCGCGGCGGGCTCCGAGGCCGGGTGCTCCGTGAGGTTGGCCCGGGGCACCCGCTTGGGGAGGCCCGAAGAGGTCGTGCCGCCCGTGCGCTCCTCCCGGCGCGGCCCCCGGTCCCACTGGGTCTCTGCCGGTGCCTGCGGAGCCGGGGGCTCTTCCCGCAGTCGCTGTGCCGGTTCCTCCTCGGGCTGCTGCCACTGTCGTTCGCGCCGGGGAAGCCCCGCGCTGGTCGTCGACTCGTATCCCGTCGCGACCCGGTCTGGTGGACTGAAGCCTACGCGGTGCGGGCCGTTCCCGGGACCACCCAGGGGGTTATCCGCGGGCGGCGGGAAGGTGCCGAACCCGGGCTGTGCCGTGGCCGGTTCATGCCGGGTGGGCGGCGGGCCCAGCGGTGTCCGCGGGCCGGGATCGGCCCGGGGGGCCTCGCGTATCCGGTCGAGGTCGGCGCGGCCCAGGCGCACGGTGTCGCCGGTGACCTGCGGCACCTCGTACCTGGAGTCGTCGAAGCCCAGCTCCGCGGCCGTGCGGGCGCCGGCCTCCAGATCCGCCTGCGTGATGTGCTGCCCGTGGGGCGCGATCCGCGAGACGGTGAACTCCTCGGGCGCCTGCGCGGGAACGGGGGCGCTGCCGCCGTGGGTGATCCGTTCGGGCAGCATCACCAGCGAGGTGGTGCCCGACTGCTCGCCCGAGGGGCGCAGCTGGACCCTGATGCCGTGGCGCTCGGAGAGGCGGCCCACCACGTAGAGCCCCATGCGCCGCGAGACGGCGGCGTCGACGGCGGGCGGGTCGGCGAGCCGCTTGTTGATCTCGGCGAAGTCCTCCTGGGTGAGGCCGATACCCTTGTCGTGGATCTCGATCATGATGCGGCCGTCGGGCAGGCGGGTCGCGGTGACCCTGACCTTGGTCTGCGGCGAGGAGAACGTGGTGGCGTTCTCCAGCAGCTCCGCGAGGAGGTGCACCAGGTCGTTGACGACCGAGCCGTGGATGTCGCATTCGGGCACGCCGGACAGCTCGATGCGGGCGTACGCCGCCACTTCCGAGGCGGCGGCGCGCATGACGTCGACGAGCGCCACCGGCTGGTTCCACCGGTGCTCGGGCTCCTCGCCCGCGAGCACCAGCAGATTTTCGCCGTTGCGGCGCATGCGGGTCGCCAGATGGTCCAGCTTGAACAGGTGCTCCAGCTGCTCGGGATCGGCCTCGTTGTTCTCCAGCTCGCTGATCAGGCTGAGCTGCCGCTCGATGAGGCCCTGGTTGCGGCTGGAGAGGTTGGTGAAGATGGCGTTGACGTTGCCGCGCAGCAGGGCCTGTTCCGCCGCGAGGCGGACGGCCTCGCGGTGGACCTGGTCGAACGCGCGGGCGACCTCGCCGATCTCGTCCTGGCTGTTGATGCGGATGGGGACCACGCGGGTGTCCACGTCGCCCGGCCTGGTCCGCGAGAGCTGGTCGACGATGGCCGGCAGCCGCTGCTCGGCCACGTCGAACGCGGCCCCGCGCAGCCGGCTCATGTTGCGGCTCATCGACCTGGCCATCAGCGAGGCGAGCACGACGGCGATGATCAGGGAGCCGAGGACGACCGCGGCGTTCACGATCATGTCGCGGCGGGCGGTGGCGGCGATGTCGTGCGCCTCGTCCAGCGCGGCGTCGACCAGGTCGCGTTCGATGGTGCGGTACGCGTCGAACTCCGCGGTCGCCGCCGTGAACCAGCTCTGCTCGGTGACACCGTTCGCCGCGAGCGCGTCGGCGTCGCCGCCCGCGCCGATGAGCGAGACCATCTCGGCGAGTGCGGGGGCGTCGGGCGCGTTGCTCGCGACGCTCTCCGCGGCCCCGGCCATCGCCTCGGAGAGCCGCTGGGTGTCCTCCTCGGTGCCCGCCGAGGCGTACTCGGCCTGGGCGATGCGCTCCAGATAGGCGTAGGAGCCGAAGGCGGTGAGCTGAAGCTCGGTGGCCTCGGCGCCGGGTCCCGGCGCGACGATGAGGTGGGTGCCGATGGCGCGCTGGAGGGAACTGGCGGCCTTGGCCAGGGAAATGGCGTAGACGGTACGGCCGTAGGAGGTGACGTTGCCGGTGCCGAGGCCGAGTTCGTTCGCGAGCGACATCAGGGGGTGCTGGACGTCGACGTACCCCTCCTCGGTCTCCACGCCCGGCAGTTCCTCGGTGTACGCCTGCTCCCTGAGCGCGTCGAGATGCGGCTCGGCCTCGGCGATGGCGTCGAGGCGGCGTTCGAGGTTGTCCGTCTGCGGGGCCTCCTCGACGCGGGCCCGGAACTCCGCGCGCGCCTCGTCCGTCCTGGCGCGCACCTCCGCCACGGCCGGATCGTCCCTGTTGCCGCGCAGCAGCGCGGCGGCGGAGACGTCGCGTTCGTCGATGAGGGCGTGCGCGTAGGCCGTGGAGGCGCGGACGAGCTCGGCCGTGCGTTCGGCGTCGTCGGCTTCCTGCCAGGTGTCGTACGCGCCGTAGACGCGGAAGCCGCCCAGGACGAGGCCGACCAGCACGGGTATGAGCAGGATCGCGTACAGCTTGGTGGCCACCCGCCAGTTGCGGGGGGCGAGTCTGGAGCCGGTGGCCGCGGGCGCGGCGGAGTCGCCGGGGGCCTCTCGGGCACCCGGCGGCGGTGTGAAGTTGCCCCGTCCTGACGCCCGGGACGGGCCCGGTTCTGCCGTTGTCTCGGGGGTCGCGCGCTTGCGCCTCACTGGGCTCTCACCTCTCGGCATCGGCTCTCGGCGTCGGCGGGCCGCCGCTGCCGACGGTCACGACTGCGGAGTTGCCAGGATTCCAGCACGTCGGGAGATGACTTTCCAATCCCCCGCGGGCCGCAGATTTCGGCCGGTCGCGGCCGCACGAAATCGGGCATTGTGGTCGAGGGACGCAAATAGCCGGAGTTTCGTATGCGGAGAGGCACGGATCACTCGCGAGGCGTACCCATTCGGTGCGCAATACGCAAAAGAATGTTGGCACGGTCGGCAGAGGACGTGTTGAAGAACACAGACGGAGCGGCGCGGGGAGGAGTCAGTGCAACCTGGCCAGCAACGCGTGTTCGACGAGGGTGATCAGTGCACTCTTGGCCTCCGTGCGGTGGCGGGCGTCCGTGGTGATGATCGGGACGTCGGGGCCGATCTGGAGTGCCTCGCGCACCTCTTCCGGCGCGTACGGCTGATGGCCCTCGAAGCCGTTCAGCGCGATCACGAACGGCAGTCCGCTGTTCTCGAAGTAGTCGACCGCCGGGAAACAGTCCGCCAGCCGCCGCGTGTCCACCAGCACGATCGCCCCGATCGCGCCACGGACGAGGTCGTCCCACATGAACCAGAAACGGTCCTGCCCCGGGGTGCCGAACAGGTACAGAATCAAGTCCTGATCCAGCGTGATACGGCCGAAGTCCATCGCCACCGTCGTGGTGGTCTTGCCCGCCGTGTGCGTCAGATCGTCGATCCCCGCCGACGCCGACGTCATCACCGCCTCCGTCCGCAGCGGGTTGATCTCCGACACCGACCCCACGAACGTGGTCTTCCCCACCCCGAATCCGCCGGCGATCACGATCTTCGCGGACGTCGTCGACTGGGAGGGAGCCGGACGGCCCGCGGCGCTAGAGCTTCCGAAGTCCACTGAGCACCCTTTCGAGCAACGTCACATCTGGCTGGCCGCCCGGCTCGGCGTCGTTACCGGGCTGGTGGATGGCGACGAGCCCGGCCTCGGCGAGATCGGCCACCAGAATCCGCGCCACCCCCAGCGGCATGCCGAGCAGTGCGGACACCTCCGCCACCGACTTCACTTCCAGGCACAGCTGGCAGATCCGCTGGTGCTCGGGCAGGAGCCCCTGGAGCTGCACCGGCTCGGCAGTCGTGCTCACCAGCGCCTCGATCGCCAGCTGGTAGCGCGGCCGGGTCCTGCCACCGGTCATCGCATACGGACGTACCAGCGGCTGGTCGCCGTCGTCGTCGTACGAGCCGTAATGATGCTGAGCGCCGTACGAGCCCTGCGAGGGTGGCGGGGTGATCATAGCTCCTCCGAGCATTACATGAGGTCGGCGAGGCGGATGGTGGTGCTCATGTGGGGGGAGCTGGGGGTCAGTTAAGCAGACTTCCTTGAAGCTCGGCCCGGAGATCAGGCGTCAGCACCGTACCGGCACGGTCGACAAGCAGCGCCATCTCGTAACCGACCAGACCGATATCGGCCTCCGGATGCGCGAGCACCGCCAACGACGAACCATCCGAAATAGACATGATGAAGAGGAACCCCCGCTCCATCTCCACCACCGTCTGATTCACCGCACCACCCTCGAAGATCCGCGACGCACCCGCCGTCAACGACGTCAGCCCCGAAGCCACCGCCGCCAACTGATCAGCACGATCCCGCGGAAACCCCTCGGACAACGCCAGAAGAAGACCATCGGCCGACACCACCACCGTGTGCGACACCCCCGGGGTGTTCTCCACAAAACTGGTGATCAACCAGTTCAGGTTCTGCGCCGCCTGGCTCATCGGGCTCACACTAACGCTCCTACTACTGGTACGTGGGGCCGAAGCCCCGGTCCGTGCGGTCGGCCGAAGTACCGGCCTGGCGCCCCTGCTGAATGCCCCTGCGGAGGTTGGTCAGCCGGCCCCTTACGTCGTCGGGCCGACGGGAGACCTGCGGGCCCGTGGGTGCGGCCTGCGACTGTGACTGGGCGGCGCCCGCGACCAGGTTGGCGCGCGGGACCCGCCGTGGCAGGCCCGACGTGGTCACGCCGCCGGCGGTCGGCTGGCGCAGCTGCTCGGCCTGGCGCCAGCGTTCGTCGTTGGGCGACGCGCGCCACGGCGCTCCCGGCTCCCCTGGACCCGCCGCGGCGCGGGCCGGCGGCTGTTGCGGGTACTGCGGCTGCTGCGGCGGCTGCTGCTGGGGGACGGCCGGTACGGGGTCCTGCCGCGGGGCGGGTGGCGGCGCGGGGGCTGTGGGGGGAGGCCCCGCCTGCTCGCCGGGAGGAGCGGAAGGCGGCGCGGGAGCTCGGCGCAGGCCGAACCACGTCGACTCCATCTCCTCGAAGATCGGGGTGCGTTCGGAGACGCGTTCCTGCGCGGCCGCGGGCAGCGGGTCGCTCAGCTCGTCGGGCCGGCGCGGCTGCTGCGGCGACTGCTGCTGCTGCGGGGCCTGCGGCGCGTAAGGGCTGCGGGTCTCCTGCGTCTGGTGCGGCTGCGGCTGGTGCGGCTGCCGCTGCGGCGGCTGGCGGAAGTCGGAGCCGACCGGGTACTCGCCGGTGTCCTGCGGCGACTGGGCGGGCGCCTCGGCACCCGGCATGGGAAAGCCGAACTCGGTGGTCTCGTCCGGCTCCTGCCGGCGCTGCTGCCGGTGCCCGAACGCCGACGACATCGGCGAGTGCCCAGGCCCGCCGGTCGCCCCGACGTAGCCGGGCCTGGCGTACTCGCCGGTCGACTCGGCCTCGTCGTGACCGCGTGGCCCGTCCGCGGCGTCCCTGGCGACGGGTATTCGCCCGCTGTCCTCCGCGCCGGACGCCCAGCTCGGCCGCCCGCCCGCGCCCGCCGAGGGCGCCTGCGGCTGCCGCGGCTCGTTCGGCGCGACGGGTGCGGGGGCAGGTGCGGGGTCGTGCGACGGCCGAACGGGGGCAGGGCCGCGGCTCCTGTCCCGCGCCGGGGGCGGTCCCTCGGCGGAGACGAACGGCTCGCGCGCCGCGTCCTGATCGCGTTCACCGGACCCGGACCCGGACCCGGGCCCGGTGGGTCCGCCGGGGCCGACGGGGCGGGAGGGCAGTGCGGGGCGGTCCTGCCCGCCGCCGACCTGCCCGCGGGTCTGCTGTTCCGCGGTGCGCTCCAGGCTGCGGTTCCAGCCGGGCAGCTGCGCGGTGTCGGGCCCGGGGCCGCGGCCGGAGTCGCCCGGCCTGGCGCGGGCGGCGGGCGCCTCGCGCTGCAGCGTCGCGGTCGCCGGGCCGCCCGCGGGGCCCCCGGTCGGCCGGGGCCGGCCCGGGCCCTGGGCGACATCGGCGGGCAGCATGACCAGGGCGGTGGTGCCGCCGGAGTCGGAGGGCCGCAGCTGTATGCGGATGTTGTGGCGCAGGGACAGGCGGCCGACCACGAACAGGCCCATGCGCCGGGAGACGGAGACGTCCACCGTCGGCGGGTTCGCGAGCCGGTCGTTGATCTCGGCCAGGTCCTCGGGCGACAGTCCGATGCCGGTGTCGTGGATTTCCACCAGGACGCGGCCGTCGGGCAGGGCGTGGCCGGTGACCTTGACCTTCGTCTGCGGCGAGGAGAAGGACGTGGCGTTCTCGAGCAGCTCCGCGAGGAGGTGCACCAAGTCGTTGACGACGCGTCCGGCGACATCCGTCTTGGGCACGGCGCTCAGCTCGATGCGCTCGTACTGCTCCACCTCGGAGGCGGCGGCGCGCAGCACGTCGACCAGCGGCACCGGCCGCGTCCACCGGCGGCCCGGCTCCTCACCGGCGAGCACCAGCAGGTTCTCACCGTTGCGGCGCATGCGGGTGGCCAGGTGGTCCAGCTTGAACAGCGAGGACAGCTGGTCCGGGTCCGCCTCGCGCGATTCGAGCTCTGAGATGAGGGACAGCTGCCGCTGGATGAGGCCCTGGCTGCGGCGCGAGAGGTTGGTGAACATCGCGTTGACGTTCCCCCGCAGCAGGGCCTGCTCACCGGCGAGGCGCACGGCCTCGCGGTGCACGTCGTCGAACGCCTGCGCCACCCGGCCGATCTCGTCGCGGGTGTAGGCGCCGACGGACTCGACGTCGGTCTCGACCTCCTCCGGCTCGGCCTCCGACATGCGCTTGACGACCTCGGGCAGCCGCGTGCGGGCGACCTCCTGCGCGGTGTCCTGGAGCCTGCGCAGCGAACGGACCATGGAGCGGGCCACGACGAACGCACCGACGAGCGAGATGCCGAGGACGAGCAGGACGATGGCGCCGTTGATGAAGGAGTCGCGCTGCGCCTCGTCGCGCAGGTCGCTGGCCTGCTTCTCCATCTCGTCGAGCAGGGTGCGCTCGATGCGCTCCATGGCGTCGATCTTCGTGCGGTCCTGCTCGTACCAGTCGCGGTATGAACGGTCCTGGCTGCGGATGCCCTCCTCGGCGGCAAACACCTGGAGGGCGAACTGGTCGGCCTCGACGACGTTGGCGATGCCGCCTTCCAGCGGGTTGAGCAGCTCCTCGACCGCTTCCTCGTCGCCGTAGATGAGGGAGAAGCTGTCCAGCGCGGCCTCCTCGGCCTGCTGGTGGGTGCGGCCGAACCGCCAGTCGCTGTCGGACAGTTCGGCGATCTGGCCGTCGATCTCGTCGCGGGCGAGACCCGCGGTGATGACGGCGCGCTGGATGGAGGCGTGCTCCTTGGCCGAGGAGAACGTGGCCAGCGCGCGCGTGCTGCGGATCATCTCGCTGTTGCTGGTGGCCTGCGCCATGTCCTGCGAGAGGCCGTGCAGCGCGGCGATCAGCTCGTTGTACCGGCTGACGGTCTGCGAGACGTACTCGGGGTCCTCGTAGGCGCCGTTGCGGATCTGGCTGATCTCGTTCAGCCGGGTGCCGATGTCGACCACCGTGGCCTCGACGCTGCGCATGGCCTCGTCGCTGCCGTCGATCTGGAGGCGTGCGTCACTGAACGCGCGGATCGCCTCGTCCGTGCGCTCGCGCGGCCCGGCGACCTCGTCGCTCTTGTCGCTGCGCCCGCTGACGAGGGGGCCGGCCGAGCCGTCACGTTCCTCCTGGAGGGCGGCGGCGAGCAGGGTGGCCTGCTGCGACATGTCCGTGAGCAGCTGCATGTCATCCAGCTGTTCGATGTCGTCCATCGAACCCTGGATGCGCAGTCCGCCCAGGATGGTGGCCGCGACCACCGGCAGGGCGATCAGGGAGACCAGGCGGCTGCTGATGCGCCAGTTGCGCAGGGCGAGCCTGGAGCCCGCCTGGCTCGGACGGGCGGGTGGTGCGGGGGAGTCGGCCGCGTCCTGCGCGGCACGCTCGCGGGAGGGCTCCTCGCCGCCCGCCGCCGCCCGCGCCGGGTCGCCGCCCAGGGCAGGCCCCGCGGAGGAGCTGCGGTTACCTCTGCCGCTCAGCTCCGCATCCCCCGCAGCGCTGCCTTCCCTCTTGAAACGTCCCTGCACTAGCGTCGCAACCTCTGGACCTCAGCGCCCGCCGCACACTGCGGCGTGACGGTCTCGAGCGGGGGCACGCGAGCCCCGTTTCGGTCGTTTGGGCAACCGACGCGTATGTGATCAACCGGTGTGTGACGCTGGTGTGCGCCCTCCACTCAGGAGGCTGACCCGCGGCGGTCCGTGGAATTCCAGCACAGTGGCCGTACTCCAACAAGGGCCAGGAGGGGTCCCGTGACATGTATGACGCTGCGGAGATGCATGATCACGACGGGTACGCGGCAGGTGCGGAGGAAACGGACCTTTACCCGCACGACCGTCACTGAATCAGCACACTCACCACGCAATGCGCGAGGGGAAACATCCGCCTATATCACCCATGGGCACTTCGCCGGAAAAACGAACTCACCCAGAATGACCGTTTTGACAGGGTCCTCGTGAGGAAACTCACATCGAGACTGTGACGGATCGCGGGCGTCGGATGGGTAAGCGGGACCTAGCCTCAGCTTTACAGAGCCGCGGAGAACGACAAGCGGCAAACCACCCAGCGACGAGCGACCCAAGGCAGACCACTCGTGAAGACCACCCTGCACATGCGTTCCATCGCCAACCCCCGCCGTACCACTCTGGCACACCTGGCGGACGCCGGTGATCTCGCCCCGGCCGTCCGCCCGGCGGACCCCGCGCAGGAGTTGCCGCCGCAGACGGCCAACCCGCGCCGCACCGTTCTCGACGAGGAGCTCGCCGCCGCGCAGTAAGCGGCGCCGGGACGGCGCAAGGACGCGCACCGCACGCAGCGGAAGCCCCCGGCCGGTCCCGGCCGGGGGCTTCCCCGTTCTCGCTTCGTCGCTCCCGGCTCCCAGGGGCGCGCGGGCCTCAGCCCTGCCAGCTGTGCGGCGCGCTGTAGGCGCGGGCCCGCTCCAGGCGGCGCCAGGCCGCGGGGCTGTGGCCGGGGCCGGCGTCGTCGGGGGCGGGCTGCCGCGCGACCCGGGCGAGCAGCAGGGCGGTCACCGCGGCCAGCTCCTCGTCGCTGGCCCTGCCCTTCTCCACCCGGACCAGGTGCGGGGCGGTGATCGTCTCGGGGCTCATCGTGAACTCTCCTTCGCTGGAACGCGCGCTGGGACTCGCACTGGAACGCGCTGCCGCTGCTGTCCTGTTGGTCACTGGGGCGGGTTGCCGTGCTTACGGGCGGGCAGGTCGGCGTGCTTGTTGCGCAGCATCGCCAGCGCGCCGATCAGGACCTCGCGGGTCTCCGCCGGCTCGATCACGTCGTCCACCAGGCCGCGCTCCGCCGCGTAGTAGGGGTGCATCAGCTCGGTGCGGTACTCCTTCACCATCCGCGCCCGCATGGCCTCGGGGTCCTCGGCCGCGGCGATCTGCCTGCGGAAGATCACGTTGGCCGCGCCCTCCGCACCCATCACCGCGATCTCGTTCGTCGGCCAGGCCAGCGTCACATCCGCCCCGATCGACTGCGAATCCATCACGATATACGCCCCGCCGTACGCCTTCCGCAGCACCAGCGAAATCCGCGGCACCGTCGCATTGCAGTACGCATACAGCAGCTTCGCCCCGTGCCGGATGATCCCCCCGTGCTCCTGGTCCACACCCGGCAGAAAACCCGGCACATCCAGCAGCGTCACAATCGGGATATTGAACGCATCACACATCTGAACGAACCGCGCCGCCTTCTCGGACGCCGAAATATCCAGCACCCCCGCAAGCGACTGCGGCTGATTCGCCACCACCCCCACCGCCTGACCGTCCAGCCGCGCCAGCGCACAGATGATGTTCCCCGCCCACCGCTCGTGGACCTCCAGGAACTCCCCGTCGTCCACCAGCTCCTCGATCACCGCCCGCATGTCGTACGGCCGGTTCCCGTCGACGGGCACCAGGTCCACCAGCGCCTCGCACCGCCGGTCCGCCGGGTCCTTCGACGCCACCACCGGCGGATTCTCCCGGTTGTTGGACGGCAACAGCGTGAGGAGGTAACGGACTTCCTCCAGACACGTCTCCTCGTCGTCGTAGGCGAAGTGGGCCACACCTGACGTCCCCGCGTGCACCTCCGCACCACCCAGACCGTTCTGCGTCACCTGCGCCCCGGTCACCGCCTGCACCACATCAGGACCGGTAATGAACATCTGCGCGGTCTCCCGCACCATGAACACAAAATCCGTCAGCGCCGGCGAATACGCCGCACCCCCCGCACACGGACCCAGCATCACCGAAATCTGCGGAATCACCCCCGACGCCCGCGTATTCCGCTGAAAAATCCCCCCGTACCCCGCAAGCGCCGACACACCCTCCTGAATACGCGCCCCCGCACCATCATTCAGCGACACCAAAGGCGCCCCCGCCGCCAACGCCATATCCATGATCTTGTGAATCTTCGCCGCATGCGCCTCACCCAGCGCACCCCCGAAAATCCGGAAATCATGCGCATACACGAACACCGTCCGCCCATGCACCGTCCCCCACCCCGTCACCACACCATCCGTATACGGCCGCTTCGCCTCAAGACCGAACCCCGAAGCCCGATGCCGCCGCAACACCCCCACCTCACGGAACGACCCCTCATCCAGCAACAGCGCGATCCGCTCCCGCGCCGTCAGCTTCCCCTTCCCATGCTGCGCCGCGGTCGCCCGCTCCGAAGGCCCCGCCCACGCCTCCTCCCGAATCGCACGCAACTCCGCGACCCGGCCGCGCGTGTCGGCGGGAGCGGCCGTTTCTGACGCGTCCGTCGATGCATGATCGGTCATGTATAGACCCTACGAAATGCGGCCGCACTTGGCTCTCGTCAGATCCGTACAGTCTCCGCAGGTGTTTCATGGCCGCGCTGGACAGAACGCGAGTACGGGCGGAGGCCGGGTGCATGCACCGTACAGCGGAGCTGGAGCGGCACTGTTGGCTTTCTACAGTGCCGCTCGGCTCAGCGTGAGGGCTCAGTCACTCGGCCGCAGGCCGGCGCGCAGGAGGCCGTAGGTGTAGGCATCGTCCAGCGCCTGCCAGGAGGCCGCGATGACGTTGTCCGCGACGCCGACCGTGGACCACTCGGTGGCACCGTCGCCCGTCGTGATCAGGACGCGCGTGGTCGACTGGGTGCCGTGCCTGCCCTCCAGGATGCGCACCTTGTAGTCCACCAGCTGAATCCTGGCCAGCTGCGGAAAGCTCCGCTCCAGCCCCGTGCGCAGGGCGCGGTCCAGCGCGTTGACCGGACCGTTGCCCTCGCCGGTCGCGAGAATCCGTTCGCCCTTGGCCCAGATCCGCACGGTGGCCTCGTTGTCCACCGAGCCGTCCGCGCGCTGGTCGGCGATGGCGCGCCAGGACTCCAGCGAGAAGAAGCGCTGCGGGCCGCCGTGCACCGCCTCGCGCAGCAGCAGCTCGAACGAGGCGTCGGCCGCCTCGTAGGTGAACCCCTGCTGTTCCCGCTCCTTGACCCGTTCGACGATACGGCCGACCAACTCGCGGTCGCCCAGGTCGTAGCCCAGCTCCTTGCCCTTCAGCTCCACCGAGGCCCGGCCGGCCATGTCGGACACCAGCATGCGCATCGAGTTGCCCACCAGCTCCGGGTCGATGTGCTGGTACAGGTCCGGGTCGACCTTGATGGCGGAGGCGTGCAGCCCCGCCTTGTGCGCGAAGGCCGAGATCCCGACGTACGGCTGGTGGGTCGCGGGGGCGAGGTTGACGACCTCGGCGATGGCGTGCGAGATGCGGGTCATCTCGGTCAGGGCGCCGGGCGGCAGCACGCGCCGGCCGTACTTCAGTTCCAGGGCGGCGACCACCGGGAAGAGGTTGGCGTTGCCGACGCGTTCGCCGTACCCGTTGGCGGTGCACTGCACGTGCGTCGCGCCCGCGTCCACGGCGGCCAGGGTGTTGGCGACGGCACAGCCGCTGTCGTCCTGCGCGTGGATGCCGATGCGCGCGCCGGTGTCGGCCGCGACGGTCCGCACGACGGCCTGCACCTGCGCGGGCAGCATCCCGCCGTTGGTGTCGCACAGCACGACGACGTCCGCGCCGGCCCGGTGGGCGGTGCGCACGACGTCGAGGGCGTAGCCCGGGTTCGCGGCGTGGCCGTCGAAGAAGTGCTCGCAGTCGACGAAGACGCGCCGCCCGTGGGCCCGCAGGTGGGCGACCGTGTCGCCGACCATCGCGAGGTTCTCCTCCAGCGTGGTGCGCAGCGCCAGCTCCACGTGCCGGTCGTGGGACTTGGCGACCAGCGTGACGACCGGGGCACCCGAGTCGAGCAGGGCCTGCACCTGCGGGTCCTCGGCCGCGTCGGCACCCGCCCTGCGGGTGGAGCCGAACGCGACGAGCTGGGCGTGACGGAACGCGATCTCCTCGCGGGCGCGCCGGAAGAACTCGGTGTCCCTGGGGTTGGCGCCCGGCCAGCCGCCCTCGATGAACCCGACGCCGAACTCGTCGAGGTGGCGGGCGATGGTCAGCTTGTCGCCCACGGTGAGGCTGATGCCCTCGCGCTGCGCGCCGTCGCGCAGCGTGGTGTCGAAGACGTGGAAGGCGTCGCTCACGGCCTGGGTGTCCGGATCGTCCGTCGTCATGGCGGTGCGTGCTCCTGTGATGAGGGAGGTCGGGGAATCGGGGGCCCGGGAGCGTGCCGGAAAACGAAAAGACCCCTCGCGGATGCGAGAGGTCTGCACGCGGGTCCCGGAGGTTTACCGAGGACCGGCGCGCCGGTCACCAATAATCATGGCGAAGCAAAGCATGGGGGCAGTGTGGCACAGGCACGGGCCTGTGCCACCCGCCGTCTCACCATCCGGACCGCGGCCGGCCGTCAGGCGATGCGGTGCATGGCCGTCAGGCGATGCGGTGCATGGCCGTCAGGCGATGCGGTGCATGGCCGTCAGGCGATGCGGTGCATCCAGCCGTGGCGGTCCTCGACCGTTCCGGTCTGGATGCCGAGGAGCTGCTCCCGCAGCCGCATGGTGATCGCGCCCGGCTGACCGTCGCCGACCGTCCACGCCGCATCGGCGGACTTGACCGAGCCCACGGGCGTGATCACGGCCGCGGTGCCGCAGGCGAAGACCTCGTTGATGCTGCCGTCCGCGTTGCCGCGTTCCCAGTCCTCGGTGGAGATGCGGACCTCGTCGGTGGCGTAGCCGAGGTCACCGGCGATGGTCAGCAGCGAGTCGCGGGTGATGCCGGGCAGCAGCGTGCCGGTCAGCGCGGGCGTGACGATGGCGGCGCCTGCGCCCGTTCCCCTGACGAAGTACAGGTTCATGCCGCCCATCTCCTCGACCCAGCGGCGCTCGTTGGAGTCGAGCCAGACGACCTGGTCGCAGCCCTGGCGCGTGGCCTCGGCCTGGGCGACGAAGGCCGCGGCGTAGTTGCCGCCGCACTTGGCCTCGCCGGTGCCGCCCGGGGCGGCGCGCACGTACTCCTGGGACAGCCAGACGGAGACGGGCTTGATGCCGCGCGGGAAGTACGCCCCGGCGGGCGAGGCGATGATCATGAAGAGGTATTCGTTGGCGGGCCGGTTGATGCCGAGGCCGACCTCCGTGGCGAACATGAACGGCCGCAGGTAGAGCGACTGCTCCCCCTCGGTCGGGACCCACGCCTTGTCCTGGGCGACCAGCAGGTCGATGGCCTCGACAAAGGTCTCGACGGGTAGTTCGGGCATGGCGAGCCGGCGCGCGGAGAGCTGGAAGCGCCGGCCGTTGGCGTCCGGGCGGAAGACGGCGACCGAGCCGTCGGGCTGCCGGTACGCCTTCAGCCCTTCGAAGATCTCCTGCCCGTAGTGCAGGACCATGGTGGCCGGGTCCATCGGGACCGGGGCGTACGGCTGGAGCCGGGCATCGTGCCACCCGCGGCCCTCGGTCCACCGGATGGTGACCATGTGATCCGTGAAGTAGCGGCCGAACCCCGGATTGGCGAGGGCGGCGGCGCGCTCCTCATCGGACAGCGGCTGGGCGGCGGGCTTGAGGTCGAACGGGATGCGGGTGGTCATGGATTACGCGTCCTTCACGTCAGGGTCGGGCGGGCTGTCTGCCCGCCGCCCGCGCGGTAGTAGGACGTCCGAGCATCGGGGGACGACGGCCCCGCGTCGATTATTGCTCGGTGGTCCCGCCGCACGGTGCGGAGGTTCAGGCGGCCCTGAGAACGATGGTGGCACCCCGCGGCGGACTTGCGTAAGCCGCCGGGCACCCGAGCCCGGCGGCACGTGCGGCCGGCGGGACCTACCTGGCTACTCGTCGGGCGAGGGCGTCGCCGGTCTCCACGGTGGTGCGGGGGGTCGCGGCGTCACGTTCGGCGAGGTCGGCGGTGACCGCGTCCTCGACGCGGGCAGCCTCGGCCTCGTGCCCGAGGTGGCGCAGCAGCAGGGCGACGGACAGCACGGTGGCCGTGGGATCGGCCTTGCCGGTGCCGGCGATGTCGGGCGCGGAGCCGTGGACCGGCTCGAACATCGACGGGTACGTGCCGGTCGGGTTGATGTTCCCGGACGCGGCGAGGCCGATACCGCCGGTGACGGCGGCGGCCAGGTCGGTGAGGATGTCGCCGAAGAGGTTGTCGGTGACGATGACGTCGAAGCGCTCCGGCTGCGTGACGAAGAAGATGGTGGCCGCGTCGACGTGCAGATAGTCGGTGGTGACCTGCGGATACTCCGCGCCGACGCGATCGACCGTGTTCTTCCACAGGTGGCCGGCGTGCACCAGGACATTGTTCTTGTGGACCAGCGTCAGCTTCCGGGCGGGGCGGGCCGCGGCGCGCTCGAAGGCGTCGCGCACGACGCGCTCGACGCCGTAGGCGGTGTTGATGCTGACCTCGGTGGCGACCTCGGCGGGCGTACCGGTGCGCATGGAGCCGCCGTTGCCGACGTAGGGGCCCTCGGTGCCCTCGCGGACGACGACGAAGTCGATGTCGGGGCGGCCGGCCAGGGGGGTCGCCGTGTTCGGGAAGAGGCGGCTGGGCCTGAGGTTCACGTAGTGGTCGAACGCGAAGCGGAGCTTCAGCAGCAGGCCGCGCTCCAGGACGCCGGAGGGCACCGACGGGTCGCCGATGGCGCCCAGCAGAATCGCGTCATGGCCCTTGAGCCGACCGAGATCGGCGTCGGGCAGTGTCTCGCCGGTGGCGTGCCAGCGGGCGGCACCCAGGTCGTAGGCGGTGGTCTCCAGCTTGACGTCCCTGGGCAGAACGGCCGTCAGGACCTTCAGTCCCTCGGCCACCACCTCCGGGCCGATGCCGTCGCCGGGGATCACTGCGAGATCGATGCTCCGAGCCATGGAGGGGACCCTACGCCGCGTCCCAGGAGCTGACACGGCGCGTCCACGATGCGGACGGGTCAGCGCTCCCCCGCCCCGCCGTTGTCCCTGCGGTCGAGCGCGCGCTGGAGGGCCGCGGCGGCCTGCCTGCGGCTGGCCTCCCGGGCCTCGCGGGCGGCGGCCCTGGCGCGGCCGAGGGCCGATCCCGCGCCGGGACGGGGGGTGGTGCCGCGCTGCGGAAGGGTGACTGTGGCATCCATGACGGATCAGCTCCAGTGAGGGAGACGTGACGGCAGGGGGCGACGGTGCCCGAAGTGCGACCTCCACAAAAGTAGCGGTGATCCGCCGTGATGTCTCGCCAAATACCTGGGCGTCCTACTATCTGAGACGACCGGGCTCCCCGTCCGTTGCGCCTGTGGCGGACGGGGAGCCCGGGACGTGCGGGGCCGGGGGGCACCCCCGCACGTCAGCCCATGTGCGGGTACCGGTGGTCGGTCGGCGGCACCTGCGTCTCCTTGATGACGCGCGGGGAGGCCCAGCGCAGCAGGTTGAACTTCGAGCCCGCCTTGTCGTTGGTCCCCGAGGCGCGCGCCCCGCCGAAGGGCTGCTGGCCGACGACGGAGCCCGTGGGCTTGTCGTTGAGGTAGAAGTTGCCCGCGGCGAACCGCAGCCGCTCACCGGCCGCCGCGGCCACCGCCCGGTCCCGCGCGAAGAACGCGCCAGTGAGGGCGTATGAAGCGACCGACTCCATCTGGTCGAGCATCGTGTCGAACGTGTCGTCCTCGTACACGTGCACGGCGATAACCGGTCCGAAGTACTCGGTGCTGAACACCTCGTTCTCCGGGTCGGAGCAGGTGAGCACCGTCGGCCTGACGAACCAGCCGACCGAGTCGTCCCAGGTGCCGCCCGCGACGATCTCGCAGGACGGGTCGGCCTTGGCCCGTTCCAGCGCCGCCGTCACCTTCGCGAAGGACCGTTCGTCGATGAGCGCGGCCATGAAGTGCGACAGATCCGTGGGGTCGCCCATCGACAGGCCGTCCGCCTCCTGCGCGACGGCGTCCCGCAGGCCGCCCTCCCACAGCGAACGCGGCACGTAGGCACGCGACGCCGCCGAGCACTTCTGGCCCTGGTACTCGAACGCCCCGCGGATGATCGCCGTCTTGACCGCCGCCGGGTCGGCGGTGGGATGCACGACGATGAAATCCTTGCCGCCGGTCTCCCCCACGATCCGCGGGTAGCCGCGGTAGTTCTCCAGGTGCGTGCCGACCTGCTGCCACAGGTGGCGGAACGTCGCGGTGGAACCGGTGAAGTGGATGCCGGCCAGGTCGCGGTGCGGCAGCGCCACCTCGGACACCGCGCGGCCGTCGCCCGTCACCAGGTTGATGACGCCGTCGGGCAGGCCCGCCTCGTGCAGCAGCCGCATCAGCAGCACCGCGGAGTGCGTCTGGGTGGGCGACGGCTTCCACACCACGACGTTGCCCATGAGGGCGGGGGCGGTCGGCAGGTTGCCCGCGATGGCCGTGAAGTTGAACGGCGTCACCGCGTAGACGAAGCCCTCCAACGGCCGGAAGTCCATGCGGTTCCACACGCCCTTCGGCTGAACCGGCGGCTGCTCGGCCAGGATCTCGCGGGCGAAGTGGACGTTGAACCGCCAGAAGTCGATCAGCTCGCAGGGCGCGTCGATCTCCGCCTGCTGCACCGTCTTGGACTGCCCGAGCATGGTGGACGCGGCGATCGTCTCCCGCCACGGCCCCGACAGCAGCTCCGCGGCCCGCAGGAAGACCGCCGCCCGGTCGTCGAACGGCAGCGCGCGCCAGGCCGGCGCCGCGGCGAGGGCCGCGTCGATCGCGTCCCGGGCGTCCTGCTCCGTGGCGTGGGCGGCCGTGCCCAGCCGCGCCTCGTGCTTGTGCGGCTGCACGACGTCGAAGCGCTCGCCGCCGCCGAGCCGCTCCGTGCCGCCGATGGTCATGGGCAGCTCGATCGGGTTCTCGGCCAGCTCCTTCAGCTTCCGTTCCAGGCGGGTGCGTTCGGGGGAGCCGGGGGCATAGGTGTACACGGGCTCGTTCACCGGTGCGGGAACCTGGGTCACGGCGTCCATGGCCGTCAACTCCTTCGGTGTCTGCGGCTGATTGCGGCGGTCGGCGGGGCACCGCCCGGGACGGGCCGGGCGGCGGGCGCGGTCAGGTCCTGGTGGCGAGGGAGCGCGCGAAGAAGGCCAGATTGGCGGGCCGCTCGGCGAGGCGGCGCATGAAGTAGCCGTACCAGTCGGTGCCGTACGGAACGTAGACCCGCATGCGGTGCCCGTCGGCCGCCAGCCTGCGCTGCTCCTCCTCGCGTATGCCGTACAGCATCTGGAACTCGTAGGCGTCCCGCGCCCGGCCGAGGCGGGCGGCCAGCGCCTGCGTCACGGCGATCAGGCGCGGATCGTGCGTTCCCACCATCGGGTAGCCCTCCCCCGCCAGCAGAATCCGCAGGCAGCGGACGTACGACCGGTCCACGTCCCGCCGGTCCTGGTAGGCGACGGCGGCCGGCTCGCGGTAGGCGCCCTTGACCAGCCTGACCCGCGCCCCCGCGGCGGCCAGCGCGTGGCAGTCCTCCTCGGTGCGGAACAGGTACGACTGCACCACCGCGCCGGTCGCCGGGAACCGCGTCAGCAGATCGCGGTGGATGGCGAGGGTGGAGTCCGTCGTGGTGTGGTCCTCCATGTCCAGCGTGACCGTCGTGCCCGCCGCCGTCGCGGCCTCCACCACCGGCAGGACGTTCCGGTGCGCGAGGTCATGACCGCCGGGCAGGGCCTGGCCGAAGGCGGACAGCTTCACGGACAGCTCGGCGTCCCCGGCGAGACCCGCGCGCTCCAGCGCCTCGACGAGGGCCAGGCAGGCATCGCGGCTGCGCTCGGCCTGCGCCTTGTCCGTGACGTCCTCGCCGAGGTGGTCGAGCGTCACGCCGAGGCCGCGCGCGGCCAGCCCGGCCGAGGCGGCCACGGCGTCCGGCAGCTGCTCTCCCGCGACGAAGCGGGCCACGACGGAACGGGTCACCGGGGCGGCCGACACGGCACGGCGAATGCCGTCGCTGCGCGCCGCGGCGAGAAGAACGGGTCCCAGCACGGGCCACCTCCGGGTATCAAGGCGAGTTACCCGAGAAGGTAAGGATCGCCCGGGTTCACGGCCATCGACAGGTGTCCTGCATCGGTGTCCCCGATCTCAGACAGTTGTATGAGACCGGGCGAGAATGGGAGGTGGTGAGGAGGTGGAGGAGGTGAAGGACGAGGCATGAGAGCGGACTACCAGGAGCTGATCGACGAGGTCAGCGCACTGCTCGGCACCCCGGCGACGCTGGAGGGCCGCGACTTCGCGCTGATCGCCTTCGGCGCGCACGAGAGTGAGGACGACCGGGTCATGGACCCGGTGCGCACCCGTTCCATCCTGCGCCGCCGTTCCCCGCCCGCGGTGCGCGCATGGTTCGAACGCTTCGGCATCGCCACCGCGCGCGCCCCCGTGCGCATCCCGCCGGAGCCGGCCGCTGGCGTGCTGACCGGGCGGATCTGCCTGCCCGTGCGGCACGGGTCGGTGGTGTACGGCTACATCTGGCTGCTCGACGACGACGTGCTGACGCTGGACGACCCGCGGCTCGACGACGCCATGGCCACGGCCGGGCGCATCGGAACGCTCCTCGCCGAGGAGGCGCGGGCCGGCGCGCGGCTCGGCGAACTGCTGCACGCCCTGCTGGCCGAGGCCGGGCAGGGCGCGGCCGACGCGCTGGCCGAGGCGCTCGGGCCCGCCGCCGAAGGGCCGCTGACCTTGGTCGCGGTGACTCCCTGGCCGGTCACACAGCGCGGGGAGCCGGCCGACGTGCCGACGGCACCGCCGGGCGCCCTCGCGCTATGCCTGATGCCCGGGGGCCAGGCACACGGCCGGGTCGCGCCGGCCGCGCCGGCCGCGCTCGCCGCGCTGACGCGCCCCGGCACGGCGCGCGCGGTCGCGGAGCGACTGCGCGGCGGCGCCACCGCCGGCATCGGCGGCACCGGACATGGCCCCGAGGACCTGCCCGGCGCCTGGCGCCAGGCGCTGGCCGCGGCACGCGCCGCGGGAGCGGAGGACCGGCTCGGCGCCGTCGCCGCGTGGGCGGCCCTCGGTCCCTACCGGCTGCTGACCGCACTGCCCGAGGGGGCGCCCGATCCGGCGGTGGCGCCCTTGCTCGCCCCCGGGCACCGGGAGCTGGCGCGCACCGCGGAGACGTTCCTCGACCACGCCGGGCAGGCCGCCCGAACGGCCGCGGCCCTGGGCATCCACCGGCAGACGCTGTACTACCGGCTGTCCCGCGTCGAACGGCTCACCGGCCTCGACCTCGGCTCGGGTGCGGACCGGCTGCTGCTGCACATGGCACTGAAGGCGGCCAGGCTGCGGCCCTGACGGGGGAACCCCAGCAGATCCGCGACCGGTCCGGCGACGACTTCGGTCAGGGGCGGCCGGCTGTGCGCCGCTGCCGGTACCGGCAGCGGCCGGAAACCGGGTGCGGACTCCCGGCGCGTTCATGTGTGATCGGGAGTATGACGATTGCGTTGGGCAGGCCGGGAGTCGACGGGTTGGGCGAGTCTGTGGGCGCGCTGCGGGAGTGGCAGTACGACGGGGCGCCGATGCAACTGCATCCGGGGGACCTGGGCTGGTTCTGGCGGTTCGGTGCCGAGGCGACTGCCGCGGCGGTCCGGACCTGGAGCCGGAACGGACAGATCCTCGCCGTCGGGCTGCTGGACGGTCCCGAGCTGCTGCGGCTGACGATCGCGCCGGACGCCCAGCGGGACGAGGAGCTGGCGCGGCAGCTGGTCGAGGACATGACCGAGCCGGAGCGCGATGTGCTGGGAGAGGGGCGGGCCCACATCGAGGCACCCATGGGCGCACTGGTCCAGAATCTGCTGTTCGAGGCCGGCTGGAGCACCGACGAGCCGTGGACGCCGCTGCGCCGGGACCTCACGGAGCCGGTGGCGGAGCCGGGCGTGCGGATCGAGGTGATCGGGCCGGAGCGGGCGCATGTACGGACCGCCGCACATCGGTCGTCGTTCGGCGGATCGACGTTCACGGACGAGCGCTGGCACGCGATGGCGGCCGGGTCGCCGTACGCCGACGCCCGGTGTCTGGTCGCGTACGACGACGAGGGCAACGCGGTGGCGGCGGTGACGGTGTGGTCGGCCGGCCAGGGGAAGCCGGGGCTGCTGGAGCCGATGGGCGTGCCCGCGGAGCATCGCGGTCACGGCCACGGCAAGGCGATCACCATCGCCGCGGCGGCGGCACTCCAGGAGCTGGGCTCGTCGAGCGCGATGGTCTGCACCCCGAGCGCCAACACCGGTGCCGTCGCCACCTACGAGTCGGCCGGCTTCCGGAAACTCCCCGAGACCCGGGACCGACGCCGAGACGCCTAGTAGTGCTTCGTTAGGTTGGTCGATCTTGGCTGGGTGTGGGCAGGGTGTTGGTATGAGGCTTGGTGAGATCGAACGTTTACGTGGTGAGTTGGCGGAGTTCGTTGGTGATGTGTTCGCGTCGGTACGGCGGCGGGATCAGCGTCGGTGGGGTGAGTGCTACCTGCGGGGGCTGATGCTGGACGGGCGGCGCAAGTCGATCCAGCCGATGGCCGCACGGCTGCCGGACAGGAACATGCAGGCCCTGCAGCAGTTCGTGAACCAGTCGCCGTGGGACCCGCGGCCGGTGCGGCAGCGGATCGCCGAGCGGCTGACCGAGGCGGTTGGGCCCAAGGTGTGGGTCATCGACGACGTGTCGTTCCCCAAGTGCGGGAGGCGTCGGTGGGGGTGGCCCGGCAGTACTGCGGAGCGCTGGGCAAGCGGGCGAACTGCCAGGTCGCTGTGAGCGTCCATGCCGCCACCCCGATCGCCGACCTCGTGCGCTGGACGAAGACGCGCCGGCGCGTCGAGCACGACTACCGCGAACTCAAACACGGCCTGGGCCTGGACCACTTCGAAGGCCGCACCTGGCGCGGCTGGCACCACCACGTCACCCTCGTCACCGCCGCCCAGACCTTCCTCACCCTGCGACGGCTCCACCCAGAAGCACCCACGCCGGCCTGGCCCTCGACCAGATCCTGGACACACTCCAAGACCTCCTGAAGTGCCGGACCGGTACCTGCACCACCTGCGGCCGGCCCCTACCCCGCAACAGAACCAGACACAGAACCTCACGAAGCACTACTAGACCGTGATCCAGCCGACCGAGCACCGGCAAGCATCACCATCCGGCACTGCGGCCGGACGCGCTCCGCACCTGATGCCGGGCCTCATCCGGTGCCGCGGCGGCCGGCGCGGCGTTCCCGGGGACGGGCGACCGCCTTCGCCGGCCGGGGCCTCACCGGGGAACGACGCGGAGCCCCGTCCGCTGCCGGGGCGGCGGACGGGGCTCGCGAAGCGGGTGGCGCGGGCGTCAGCGCATCAGCGCATCAGTTGAAGTTGACGTCGCTGCACAGGTAGTACACCTGGTCCATGTGCGAGGCCTGCCAGATCGTGAAGACGACGTGGTGGCCGCTGCGGCCGGGCGCGCTCACGTCCACGGAGATGTTCTGGCTGGGGGCGTAGCTGCCGGTCTCCTCGACCAGTTGGAGGTCGTCCCAGCCGAGCGGCTCGCTGGCCGGGTCGAAGCCCTGGCGGGTGACGTAGATCTGGAAGTAGTCGGCCCCGTGGCTGGCCTGGTCGTAGAGGTGCACCGAGAAGTTGGCGCCGACGTCGGTGGTCTTCCAGGGACCGACGGCGTCAAGCGAGTTGTACCGGCCGCCCTCGGTCTGGCCGCCGCTGCAGAGCTGACCGTTCGGCACCTGGCCCTGGTGGTTGCCGCCGACGTTGTTGCGGTACAGCCCGTTCCAGTTCCACATGGCGTTCGGGTTGTCCTGCCACGCCTGCCAGCACATGGGGTCTTCCTGGGCCATGGCCGGGTTCAAGTGGTCGTCGCCCCAGCGGTCCCAGCAGCCGTAGTTGCGGGAGGCGGGATCGACGATCGACCCGTGGGCGGCGGCGTTGTCCGCCCAGGGGATCAGGAACATCATCGCCGCGGACAGCAGCGCCAGGGCGCGGAGCGTCCAGCGGGGGGTGTGAGTCTGTCTCAGTACGTGCATGACGCGGTCTCCGACTTCCGGTTGTGGGTTCCGAAACTGGGAGCGCTCCCAAATTACCGTGGCTTTACCCCGCGACACACCGCCGAAACCGGCGCGCGGACATCCGGCGCGCCCTGAACGCGCCGGAGCGCCGTTCCGCGACGACGCGCGACGTCCCCCTCCGCCGCGCCGCATCACCTTCGCGGCCGAATATTGACAAACCAACAGCAAGCAGGCCCGGTCGGTGGGCGAATGCCGACCCGTTCCCTTCGAGTGCGTCCGCACCGTTTACTCGGCTCAAGCGAACCGCTATGTTCTGCGGCTATGGGAGCGCTCCCACCCCCCACATTTTCGTCCCGAAGGGAACGAGCCTGCATGCGCACCCCACGAGCCGCACAACCACCCGACGACCGCGCACGCCGCCAGCGCGCCCGGCGCGCGCCCCTGGTGCTCGCCGCCGGCGCGGCGCTCGGCGGCGTGTTCGCCTGGACCGCCCTCCCCACCGCCCAGGGCGCCTCGGCCGACCTGCCCGGCGACGCGGTGTTCCACAACTACCCGCTCCAGGTGCACGAGTGGGTCGAGGAGAACGCCGGGGACGCCCGGCAGCCGCTGATCGCGGAACGGATCGCGAGCCAGCCGCAGGCGGTGTGGTTCTCCAACTACGAACCCGGCACCGTCACCCAGGACGCGGCGGAGGTCACCTCCGCCGCCGCGGCGGCGGGCGAGGTCCCCGTGCTGGTCTCGTACATGATCCCCAACCGCGACTGCGGCGGGGCGTCGGCAGGCGGCGCCCCGGACTTCCCGAGCTACCTGGAGTGGGCCGAGGGCTTTGCGGCCGGGCTCGGCAGCGACCCGGTCGCGATCATCCTGGAGCCGGACTCGCTGGCCCTGACCACCTGCCTGGACGACGCGGAGCGCGCCGAACGTTTCTCCGCGCTGGCGCAGGCGGCCGACACCATCCACGCCGCCAACCCCGAGGCTCGCGTGTACTTCGACGCCGGGCACTCGGCCTGGCACGAGCCGGCCACGATGGCCGGCACGCTGATCGAGGCCGGAATCCTGGAGAGCGGGGACGGCATCTACAGCAACGTCTCCAACTACCGCGTCACCGAGGAGGAGGTGGCCTTCGCGGAGGGCGTGCTCGCCGCGCTGGGGGACGACAGCCTGCGGGCGGTCATCGACACCAGCCGCAACGGCAACGGCCCGGACGGCGCCGAATGGTGCGACCCGCCCGGCCGCCTCGTCGGTGAGAACCCCACCGCCGACACGGGGAACGACCTGATCGACGCCTATCTGTGGGTGAAGCCGCCCGGTGAGCTGGACGGCTGCGCCGGCCCGGCCGGGCAGTTCTCGCCCGATATGGCGTACCAGCTGGCAGGCGGCTGACGCGGTCCTTGAACCGCGCGCGACGACGTCAGTCCGTCTGCCCGAACCGGTGCCGCCCCTGCCTTCCCAGGGCGGCACCGGTTTCGACTGCCGTGATCACACGTCCCACTGAGACAAAAGTCCCACTGGGACATCTCGGCGTACGCTGGAGAACGTGACCACCGAAGCTCCGGCGGCCGACCGCCGCCGACGCAAGGCCCTGCGGACCAGGGAGGCGCTGGCGAGTGCCGCGTTCGAGCTGGTGCTCGACCACGGGCTCGCCGCCGTGACCGTCGAGCGGATCGCGGAGCGCGCCGACGTGGCGCGGCGCACGTTCAGCCGCCACTTCGGCAGCAAGGAGAGCGCGGCGCTCGACGTCATCCGGGCCGACGGCGCGCGCATCAACGCGCTGCTGCGCGCGCGCCCGGCCGACGAGCCGCCGTTCGCCGCCTACCGCGCCGCGGTCCTGTCCTGGCTGGCCGACACGACCGAGCCGCCCTGGCCCCACCGGCCCCGGATGCCCGAGTTGCTGCGGCTCACGCTGCGGGAGCCGGCGCTTCACGCCGCCTTCCACCACATCCGGGTCGAGGCCCAGCGAGAGTCCGCGCGCATCGTGGCCGCGCGACTCGGCCTCGACCCGCACCACGATCCCCGCCCCGCCGTGCTCGCGGGCGCGGCGGCCGGTGCCCTGAGCGCGGCCCAGGAGCTGTGGATCGCCGGGAGCGAGGAGGTCGGGGCGGACGCGGGGAGCGACCTCACCGCACTGGTTGAACGTGCCTTCTCCGTTCTGGCCCTCCGCCCCGGGGCGCTGCCGAGGCAGCGCGCGGAGGACGGGGCGGACCGCGGGACCGGCAGGACCGGCAGGACCAGCAGCACCGACACCGAAGGAGCAGCAGGCACATGACCGTCACCGACTACCGCACGGAGTTCTCCGGCCGGACCGCCCTCGTCACCGGCGCGGCCTCCGGGATCGGCCGGGCCGTCGCCGACCGCCTCGCCGCGGGCGGCGCGAGCGTCGTCCTCGCCGACTACCAGGAGACGGCCGCCGCGAAGGCCGCCGACGAGATCGCCGGCACCGGCGCCCAGGCCGCCGCGATCCGCATGGACGTCACCGATCCGGCGTCCGCGGAGGCCGCCGTCGCGTTCGCCACCGGAACGTTCGGGGCCCTGCACCTGGCCGTCAACAACGCGGGCATCGGCGGGGTGAGCGCCCAGAGCGGCGCCTACCCGCTCGACGAGTGGCGGCGGGTCGTCGACACCAACCTCAGCGGCGTCTTCTACTCCATGCGCTACGAGCTGCCCGCCATCCTCGAAGCGGGCGGCGGCGCGATCGTCAACATGGCCTCCATCCTCGGCACCAACGGCTTCGCCGGCTCCGCCGCCTACGTGGCGGCCAAGCACGGTGTGGTCGGCCTGACGAAGACCGCCGCCCTGGAGTACGCCGCCCGCAATGTCCGGATCAACGCGGTCGGCCCCGGCTTCATCGACACGCCGCTGCTGCACGCCTCGGAGGACATCGACGTCGGCGCGCTGGTGGACCTGCACCCGGCCGGGCGCCTCGGCACCGCGGCGGACGTCGCGGAGCTGACCGTCTTCCTGCTGTCGGAACGGGCCTCGTTCGTCCACGGCAGCTACCACCTCGTCGACGGCGCCTACGCGGCCCGCTGACCGGAAGACCGGCAGGTCCGGCAGGTCCGGCAGGTCCGGCAGACCGGAAAGTTCAGAAGGGCAGACCCGAAGGAGCCGTCATGAAGGCCGTTCAGTACCGGGAGATCGGCGCCGCCCCCGCAGTCGTCACGCTCCCCGAGCCGGAGCCGGGCCCGGGGCAGGTGCTGCTCGAGGTGGCCGCGGCCGGGGTGTGCCACTCCGACATCGCGCTGATGAGCTGGCCCGCGGACCAGTTCCCCTACCGGCTGCCGCTCACCCTCGGCCACGAGGGCGCGGGAAGAGTGGCCGGGTTCGGCCCCGGCGTCACCGGCCTCGCCGAGGGCGATCTCGTCGCGGTGTACGGGCCGCAGGGCTGCGGGCGCTGCGCCAAGTGCGCCGAGGGCAAGGAGAACTACTGCCTGGACGCGGCCCGGCTCGGCATCTTCCCGCCCGGCCTCGGCGCGCCGGGCGCCATGGCCGAGTACCTGCTCGTCGACGACGCGCGGTTCCTGCTGCCGCTGGACGGCCTCGACCCGGTCAGGTCGGTGCCGCTGACGGACGCCGGGCTCACGCCGTACCA
The DNA here is from genome assembly GCF_031845565.1 of Streptomyces johnsoniae. Lineage (NCBI taxonomy): Bacteria > Bacillati > Actinomycetota > Actinomycetes > Kitasatosporales > Streptomycetaceae > Streptomyces > Streptomyces johnsoniae. Next base: position 202,023 of record NZ_JAVREV010000001.1, read on the forward strand.
CGCGATCAAGCGGTCGCTGCCCAAGCTGGTGCCCGGCAGCACGGCCGTGGTCATCGGGGCGGGCGGGCTCGGTCACGTCGCCATTCAGCTGCTGCGGGCGCTGACCCCGAGCCGGGTGATCGCGCTCGACGTGGCCGAGGAGAAGCTGGCGCTGGCCAGATCGGTCGGGGCGCATGACACGGTGCTGTCCGACGAACGCGCCGCCGACCGGGTGCGGGAGCTGACGGGCGGCCTCGGCGCGGAGGCCGTGTTCGACTTCGTCGGCGCCCAGCCCACCGTGGCGACGGCGGGCGCGGTGGCGGCGGTGGAGGGCGACGTCTCGGTCGTCGGCCTCGGCGGCGGTGCGCTGCCGGTCGGCATCAACACCACCGCGTTCGACGTGGCCGTCGCCGCGCCCTACTGGGGCAGCAGGGGCGAGCTGCGCGAAGTACTCGACCTCGCGCGGACGGGCGCGCTCGACGTGCACATCGAGACGTACGGCATCGACGAGGCTCCGCTCGCCTACGAGCGGCTGCACGCGAGGAAGGTCAACGGCCGCGCGGTGATCCTGCCGAACGGCTGACGCGTCCCGGCGCCCGGGGCGGTGGAGCGCCGGGGCCGGGACGAGGTGCGCGCGGCCGGGCGCGCGCCGTGCTCAGTCCGTCAGGTCGACGCCGCGGGCCGAAGTGGCGCCGATCTCCGCGGCGATCTCGGTGAGAACGGAAGCCGGGATGGTGCCGTCGACCGTGAGGGCGATCAGCGCGTCGCCGCCCTCCTCGGCACGTGCGACCTGCATGCCGGCGATGTTGATGTGGGCCTCGCCGAGGATGCGGCCCAGCGTGCCGACGACGCCGGGGCGGTCGGTGTAACGCAGGAACGCCATGTGGTCCGCCACGGTCAGGTCCAGCGTGTGGTCGCCGATGCCGACGATCTTCTGCTGGTGCTTGGGCCCGGCCAGCGTCCCGGCGACGGACACCACCTCGCCGCTGGTGAGGGTGCCGCGCACGGTGATCATGTTCCGGTGGTCGGCGGACTCCGAGCTGGTGGTCAGCCGGACCTCCACGCCGCGCTCCTGCGCGAACAGCGGGGCGTTCACATAGGAGACCGTCTCCGCGACGACGTCCTCGAAGACGCCCTTCAGCGCGGACAGCTCCAGGACCTTCACGTCGTGCTGGGTGATCTCGCCGCAGACCTCGACGTCGAGACGCAGGGCGACCTCTCCGGCAAGGGCGGTGAAGATACGGCCCAGCTTCTCGGCGAGGGGCAGCCCGGGGCGCACGTCCTCGGCGATGACGCCGCCCTGCACGTTGACCGCGTCGGGCACCAACTCGCCCGCCAGGGCCAGGCGCACCGACTTGGCCACGGAAATACCGGCCTTCTCCTGCGCCTCGCCGGTGGAGGCGCCCAGGTGCGGGGTGCCGATCACCGTGTCGAACTCGAACAGCGGGGAGTCCGTACAGGGCTCGGTGGCGTAGACGTCGAGCCCCGCGCCCGCGACGCGGCCTTCCTTGAGCGCGCTGAGCAGCGCCGTCTCGTCGACGATGCCGCCGCGGGCCGCGTTGATGACGCGGACGGACGGCTTGACCTTGTGCAGGGCCTCGTCGCCGATCAGGCCCAGGGTCTCGGGCGTCTTCGGCAGGTGGACGGTGATGAAGTCGGCGGCGGCCAGCAGCTCGTCGAGGGAGGTCAGCCTGACGCCCATCTGTGCGGCGCGCGCCGGCTGCACATAGGGGTCGTAGGCGACGACGTCCATGCCGAACGCCGCCATGCGCTGGGCCACCAGCACGCCGATGCGGCCGAGGCCGACGACGCCCAGGGTCTTCTCGGCCAGCTCGACGCCGGTGTACTTGCTGCGCTTCCACTCGCCGTTCTTCAGAGCGGCGTTGGCCTGCGGGATATTGCGCGCGGTGGAGATGATGAGGCCGCAGGCCAGCTCGGCCGCGGTCACGATGTTGGAGGTGGGCGCGTTGACCACCATCACGCCGGCCTTGGTTGCGGCGGGCACATCCACGTTGTCAAGGCCGACGCCGGCGCGGGCGACGACCTTGAGGCGGCCGGCGGCGGCGATGGCCTCCGCGTCGACCTGCGTGGCGCTGCGGATCAGGATGGCGTCCACGTCGGCGATGGCGCCGAGCAGGTCGGCGCGGTCCGCGCCGTCACAGCGGCGGATCTCGAAGTCCGGGCCCAGGGCGTCGACCGTGGCGGGCGAAAGCTCTTCAGCGATGAGTACGACGGGCTTGCTCACTATGTCTCACTGGTCCTTTGCGGAAGGCCGCGTCCCGACGGCCGACGGCGGGGGGAGAGGAGGGCAGCCGCGTGGAGACGCACGACGCTGTGAGCCTGTGACGCGCTTCGCCATGCAGTGTATCGGCGCGGTGGTGGGCCCGGCAGACGGCCGCCGAGCCCACCGCTCGATCGAGCGAACTCCCGCGGAACGCAGGGTCGGAAGAGGGCTCAGGCCTCTTCGTCGACCCAGCTCATGAGCTTGCGCAGCTCCTTGCCCGTGGTTTCGAGGAGGTGGTCGCCGTCCGCCTTCTTGTACTCGTTGTACTTGGGCAGCCCCGCGCTGTACTCGGCCATCCAGCTCTTGGCGAAGCTGCCGTCCTGGATCTCGCCGAGAATCCGCTTCATCTCCGCCTTGGTGTCGGCCGTGATGATGCGCGGGCCCGAGACGTAGTCGCCCCACTCGGCGGTCTCGGAGATGGACCAGCGCATCTTCTCCAGGCCGCCCTCGTACATGAGGTCCACGATCAGCTTCAGCTCGTGCAGGCACTCGAAGTACGCGATCTCCGGCTGGTAGCCGGCCTCGACCAGCGTCTCGAACCCGGCCTTGACCAGGGCGGAGGTGCCGCCGCACAGCACGGCCTGCTCGCCGAAGAGGTCGGTCTCGGTCTCCTCGGTGAACGTCGTCTTGATCACGCCGGCGCGGGTGCCGCCGATGGCCTTGGCATACGACAGGGCCAGGGCGAAACCGCTGCCGGTGGCGTCCTGCTCGACGGCCGCGATGCAGGGCACGCCGCGGCCTTCCTCGTACTGGCGGCGCACGAGGTGGCCCGGGCCCTTGGGGGCGACCATGCACACGTCCACGCCGACCGGGGGCTTGATGAAGCCGAACCGGATGTTGAAACCGTGGCCGAAGAACAGCGCGTCGCCGTTCTTGAGGTTGTCGCGCACGGACTCCTCGTACACCTTGCCCTGGATCGGGTCGGGAACGAGCATCATGATCACGTCGGCCTCGGCGGCGGCCTGGGCCGGGGTGGTCACCCGCAGGCCCTGCTCCTCCGCCGTCACCCGGGACTTGGAGCCGTCGTGCAGGCCGACCCGGACGTCGACGCCCGAGTCACGCAGGGACAGCGCGTGGGCGTGGCCCTGGCTGCCGTAACCGAGGACCGCGACCTTGCGGCCCTGGATGATGGACAGGTCGGCGTCGTCGTCGTAGAACAGCTCGGCCACTTTGAGTTTTCTCCTCTGTAGTTCTGTGCGCCGCGGCCCGGTTGCCACGTCCTTCGCCCCCTCGCGGGAGCCCTGCGCACGGTTGCTGCGGGCCGGGTGGTCCGCGCCTGCGGACCACCGTAAGCCGCGGGAATCGGTGGGGTGCGGGGCCGTCTCGCTATGCGGTCCGCTCCAGGGCGCGCAGCGACCGGTCGGTGATGGAGCGGGAGCCGCGGCCGATGGCGATGGCGCCGGACTGGACCAGCTCCTTGATGCCGAACGGCTCCAGCATGCGGAGCATGGCCTCCAGCTTGTCGCTGCTGCCGGTGGCCTCGATGGTGACGGCCTCGGGCGCCACATCGACCGTCTTGGCGCGGAACAGCTGCACGATCTCGACGATCTGCGACCTGCTCTCGTTGTCGGCGCGGACTTTCACCAGCACGAGCTCCCGGTGAACGGCGGCCGACGGGTCGAGCTCGACGATCTTCAGCACGTTGACGAGCTTGTTGAGCTGCTTCGTGACCTGCTCGAGCGGCAGGCTCTCGACGCTGACCACGATCGTGATACGGGAGACCTCGGGGTGCTCGGTCGTGCCGACCGCGAGCGAGTCGATGTTGAACCCGCGGCGGGAGAACAACGCGGTGATGCGGGCGAGGACGCCCGGCTTGTTCTCCACCAGGACGGAGAGGGTGTGTTTCGACATGTCGGTTCGTTACCTCGGCGGTGGGTCTCGGTCAGTCGTCGGCGTCGCTGAAGTCCGGGCGGACCCCGCGGGCCGCCATGACCTCGTCGTTGGAGGTGCCGGCCGCGACCATGGGCCAGACCATGGCGTCCTCGTGGACGATGAAGTCGATGACGACGGGACGGTCGTTGATGGCGTTGGCCTTCTCGATGACGGCGTCGAGCTGGGCCGGGTCCTCGCAGCGCAGCCCCACGCAGCCCATGGCCTCCGACAACTTGACGAAGTCGGGGATGCGGGTGCCGGTGCTCGTGGCCGCGCCGTCCGCGCCCGGGCCGTCGCGCAGCACGGTGTTGGAGTAGCGCTGGTTGTAGAAGAGGGTCTGCCACTGCCTGACCATGCCCAGCGCGCCGTTGTTGATGACGGCGACCTTGATGGGCACGCCGTTCAGCGCGGCGGTGGCCAGCTCCTGGTTCGTCATCTGGAAGCAGCCGTCGCCGTCGATCGCCCAGACCGTGGCGTCGGGGCGGCCGGCCTTGGCGCCGAGCGCGGCCGGGACGGCGTAGCCCATGGTGCCGAGACCGCCCGAGTTCAGCCAGGTGCCGGGGCGTTCGAAGGGGAGGTAGTGGGCGGCCCACATCTGGTGCTGGCCGACGCCGGCGGTGTAGATGGTGCCCTCGGGGGCGAGGCGGCCGATGCGCTCGATGACCTGCTGCGGGGAGAGCGTGCCGTTTTCCGGCAGGTCGTAGCCCAGCGGGTAGGTGTCGCGCCACCGGTTCAGCTGGTCCCACCAGGCCGCGTAGCGCTCGCGCGCGGCGGGGCCGCGGGAGGCGCCGGTCTCCTCGCCGCGCAGGGCGGCCGTCAGATCCGCCATGACCTCCTTGACGTCGCCGACGATCGGGACGTCGGCCACCCGGTTCTTGCCGATCTCGGCCGGGTCGATGTCGGCGTGCACGATCTTGGCCAGCGGCGCGAAGGAGTCGATGCGGCCGGTGACCCGGTCGTCGAAGCGGGCGCCGAGCGCGACGATCAGGTCGGCCTTCTGGAGGGCGGTGACGGCGGTGACGGCGCCGTGCATGCCGGGCATGCCGACGTGCTGGGGGTGGCTGTCGGGGAACGCGCCCAGCGCCATCAGCGTCGTGGTCACGGGCGCGCCGGTCAGCTCGGCCAGCTCCAGCAACTCGGCGGCGGCGCCCGCCTTGATGACCCCGCCACCGGCGTACAGCACGGGGCGCCTGGCCTCGGCGATCAGCCGGGCCGCCTCGCGGATCTGCTTGGCGTGCGGGCGGCTCACCGGGCGGTAGCCGGGCAGGTCGTGGCTGGGCGGCCAGGTGAAGCTGGTCCGGCGCTGGAGCGCGTCCTTGGCGATGTCGACCAGAACGGGCCCGGGGCGGCCGGTGGCGGCGATGTGGAACGCCTCGGCGATGGTCCGCGGGATCTCGTCCGGATCGGTGACCAGGAAGTTGTGCTTGGTGATCGGCAGGGTGATGCCGCAGATGTCGGCTTCCTGGAAGGCGTCGGTGCCGATCGTCTTGCTGGCGACCTGGCCGGTGATGGCGACCAGCGGCACCGAATCCATGTGGGCGTCCGCGATGGGCGTCACCAGGTTGGTCGCACCGGGGCCCGAGGTGGCCATGCACACCCCCACCTTGCCGGTGGCCTGCGCGTATCCGGTCGCCGCGTGGCCCGCGCCCTGCTCGTGGCGGACGAGGATGTGCCGGACGGCGGTGGAGTCCATCATCGGGTCGTAGGCGGGCAGGATCGCACCACCGGGAATACCGAAGACGGTGTCGGCACCGACCGCTTCGAGGGAGCGGATGAGGGACTGGGCGCCCGTCAGGTTGGCGACAGTGGTGGGTTGCGGCGCCCCGCCTCGGGGTGCTCGTGGCTGCGGCTTCGGCGCCCCGGTGGCCTGCTCGGTCATGGTCGATCTCTTCTCGGCGTATGAGGGTGGTGGAGCTGATGCGGGTGCTGGTCGGGAGGGGGGTGGGGAGGGGTCTTCCGCGCACTGGTGCAACAAAAAACCCCTCGTGCCGTAAGGCATGCGAGGGGGAGCGCGCCGCTGTGGGTCCTCGGGGTGAGCCCGGGGTCAGCCGACGCGCCGTCCAAGTACGAGAATTCGGGTGCGCATGGGTCAGACACTGCTCTTTCCTCCTGCCGTGTGTCAAGCGAGCGCGAATGACGTCTCACTATGTGGGCGCGGTGGAGGAAGGGGTGGAATCGGCCGCGGTCCTGCCCGTGCGGGGCGGTGCCTGCACGGGATGTTGCGCCGTCACCCGGACGGTGTCGGGCGGAACCGGCAGGTGGCCCACGTCCAGCACCCGGCGCAGCCGGACGGGCTCGAGCGGCTCGCTGAACGCCAGGCCCTGGCCGCGGCGGCAGCCGAGGGCGCGCAGGGCGACGGCCTGCTCCGGCAGGTCCACCCCGTCGGCGAGCGAGTCGATCCCGAGGTCGGCGGCCATGCGCAGCAGCCCCGCGGCGATGGTGCTCAGCGGGGCCGACTCCAGCAGCCCGTCGACCAGCTCGCCGTCGAGGCGGACCAGGTCGACGGGCAGGCGGTGCAGGGCGGCGGCCGCGGTGCCGCCGCTGCCGAACCCGCCGAGGGCGATGCCCACACCGAGGCGGCTGAGGTCCGTCAGGCGGCCGCGCAGCTCGCCCGAGGCGAGGACTGTGTCGGCCTCGGGCAGCTCGATCATCAGGGCCTCGGGCGGCAGCCCGTGCCGCCCGAGCAGCGTCTCGACCCCGCCGACTCCGAGGGCGCGGTCGGCGAGGCGCCCGCTGGGGACGCGCACGCTGACGGGAACGGTCAGGCCCGTGCGGTGGCGGCGGGCGGCCTCGGTGACGGTCTGCTCCAGCAGCCAGCCGGTGACCTCGGCGGCGCGGCCGTCCTCGGGCGTCGGGGCGGCGGGCAGCTCGCGGGGGCCGCCCCTGAGGAACTCGATCGGGGTGGCGAGGTGGCCGTGTGCGGAGCGCCAGCGGGCCTGGGCGCAGACGGCGGCGACACGTCCGTCGGCCAGCTCCACGATGGGCTGGTGGAGCAGGGTGAACTCCCCCGCGTCCAGCGCGCGGCCGAGCCGGTCGGCCAGCTCCGTGCGGCGTACGGCCTCGGCCTGGAGCCGCGGGTCGTACAGCTCGACGCGGCCCTTGCCCGACTGCTTGGCGCGGTACATGGCCAGGTCGGCCCTGCGCATCAGCGCGGCGGGGCTCGCGCCCGGCTCGGCGAAGGCGATGCCGATGCTGGCGGTCACGCGGATCTCCCGGCCGTCGATCGCATAGGGACGGCTGAGGGCGGCCCGCACCCGCTCGGCGATCTCCAGTATCCGGTACTCCCTCGGCTGCTGCTCGCCGCCGGCGTCTCCCGCGATGAGCGCGGCGAACTCGTCGCCGCCGAGCCGCGCGGTGGTGTCCCCGGCCCGCACGGACTCCCGCAGCCGCTGGGCCGCATGGATCAGCAGCTCGTCCCCCGCCTGGTGGCCGACCGAGTCGTTGACCGCCTTGAAGCCGTCGAGGTCGATGAACAGCACCGCGGCCTCGGGCCCGCCGCCCCCGCCGAGGGCCAGTCGGACCCGCTCGATGAACAGGGCGCGGTTGGGCAGGTCGGTGAGGGTGTCGTGGGAGGCGCTGTGCTGGAGCTGCGCCTGGAGCCGCACGCGCTCGGTGACGTCTCTGGTGTTGAAGATGAGGCCGCCCTGGTGCCGCTTCACGCTGGACTCCACATTCAGCCAGTGGCCCGCGGCGTGCCGCACACGGCACTCGATCCTGGTGGCGTGCTCGCGGGCGGCCGGGGCGGAGAGGAAGCGGAGCAGCTCGTGCTGGACGCGGCCGAAGTCGTCGGGGTGGATCAGCTCGGACAGCGCGCTGCCGGTCAGGCGCTCGGCCTCCCGCCCGTAGACGCCGCTCGCGGCGGGGCTGACGTAGCGCAGGCTCCCGTCCCGGTCGGCGATCATGATGACGTCGCTCGACCCCTGCACCAGCGACCTGAAGTAGTTTTCCTTCTGCGCCAGCTCCCTGGTCAGGGACACGTTGTCCATGAGCGTGATGCCCTGGCGGACCAGCAGCGCGAGAACGACCGCGCAGGCGGCGAAGACGACCACCCGGTCGACGTGCCGGCCGCTTACCACGGTGAACAGGATGCTGAGCACGCAGACGGCGGCGGCGAGGTAGGGCGCGAGCCCGGCCAGCGAGCCGCCGAGGGCCCGGCAGGGCCACCCGGCGGGCGCGCGGTCCGCCCGCTCCTCGGCCGTCCCGCCCTCTTGCGGGCGTGGCGCCATCCACGGCGCGCAGGCGAGCAGCAGCGAGCCGGCGAACCAGCCGGCGTCGAGCAGTCGTCCCGAGCTGTACTGCTCGCGGAGCATCGGCGAGGTGAACAGCGCGTCGCACAGCACGGTCAGGCCGAGCGCGCCGATCGCCGCGTTGATCGAGGGGCGGTGCACGGCGCTGCGCCGGAAGTGCAGGACGAGCACCATGCTGACGAGCGCGATGTCGAGCAGCGGGTACGCCAGCGCGAGGGCCGCCCGGGTCAGCGTCTCGCCCTGCCGCTCGGCGGCCTGTGCGAGGGCGACGCTCCAGGAAAGGGTCATCATCGAGCCGCCGATGAGCCAGGAGTCCAGGCCGAGGCAGACCCAGCCGGCCCGGGTGACCGGCCGCTTGGCCAGCAGGAGCAGGCCGATGATGGCCAGCGGCGCGAACAGCAGGAAACACAGGTCGGCCACCGAGAGGGGCGGCACCTGCTGCTGGAGCACCACCTCGTACCAGCCCCAGATCCCGTTCCCCAGAGCCATCATGACCGAGGAGATGCCGAACAGGGCCCAGGCGGTGCGGCATTCACCGGCGTGATCGCGGGCGTACCACAGGCAGGAGCCCGCGGCGAGGAGCGCGGCGGCGCTCAGTCCGAAGTCCCCCATGGCCGCGGCCACGCGGGGCGACCCCCAGCCGAGGACGGCCCCCGCCGCGTAGCCCGCGCAGACCGCGGCGAGTGCGAGCTGCGGCAGGGACCCCACCTGGGCCCGATGGCCCCGCGGCAGCTCCCCGTTGTCCCGTGGGCAGTGCATCGCCTTGTCGCCCCCCTCTCGTTCCGGGCTCACCCCGGACGGACGATACACCAGAACCGTCACGCAGCGACATAGGAAACTTACTTAAAGTAACGGCATGGGGGAAGCTCGTCACACGGTTGACGCGCCCCCCGCCGCGACGACGTGGCGCAGCGGCTCACCCGCCGCGAAGCGCGTGAGCTGGGCGTGCAGCAGCCGTTCGGCCCGGGGCCTGAAGGCGCTGGTCGGGCCACCGACGTGCGGGGTGATCAGCACGCCGGGCGCCCGCCACAGCGGGTGCTCCGCGGGCAGCGGCTCCGGGTCGGTGACGTCGAGCGCCGCGCGCAGCCGCCCCGATTCCAGCTCGGCGAGCAGCGCCTTGGTGTCCACGACGGCGCCGCGGGCGACGTTCACCAGCAGGGCGTCGTCGGGCATGCGGGCGAGGAACTCGGCGCCGACCAGGCCACGGGTGGCCTCCGTCAGCGGCGTGGTGACGAACACGATCTCGGCCAGGGGCAGCAGTCCTGGCAGCTCGTCGATGCCGTGCACGGGCCCGCGTTCGCTCTCCCGCGCGCGGCTGGCGACCCGTATGACCTCGGCGACCTCGAACGGAAGCAGCCGGTCCTCGACGGCACCGCCGATGCCGCCGTAACCGAGGATCAGCACACGGCGGTCGGCGAGCGAGGGGCGCACTGCCGACTCCCAGCGCCCCTGCTGCGCGTTGCGCACCGCGCCGGGGATGTCGCGCTGGGCGGCCAGGGCGAGGGCGAGGGCCAGCTCGCCGGTGCTGGTGTTGTGCAGGTCACCCGCGTTGCACAGCACGGCATCCGCGGGCAGGTCGGGCACGCGGGGCAGCATGTGTTCGACGCCCGCGGTCAGGGTCTGCACGACGCGCACCCGCGGCATGTGCGCGAGCGGACGCACCGCGACCTCCGCGCCCTTCATGTAGGGGACGGCGTAGAAGGCACAACGGGCCGGATCGGCAGGGAAGTCGGGCTCCCCGTTCCAGTGGACGTAGTTCAGCGAGCTGGGCAGGGACGCGAGCTCAGCGGGCGGGAAGGGCAGCCAGACATCCGGTGTGGTCATAGCGCCAGGCTAAGCCCTGGCCATGGCCCGGGGCGGGGGCTGTCAGCGGCAGCCGTTACGTTGGAGACGGCGCGGCGGGGCGAGTGCGTGGAGGGATCGGCGGCAGGTGCGGTACCGGACGATGGGGGCGGGGGCGCTGCGGGTCGGGGCCGTCGGGCTCGGCTGCATGCCGATGAGCTGGGGCTACACGACGCCGGGGCGGCATGGCGACGCGGCGCTGCGCGCCGTGCACGCCGCGCTGGACGCGGGGTGCACGCTGCTCGACACCGCCGACATGTACGGGCCGTTCACCAATGAGCTGCTGCTCGGCCGGGTGCTCAAGGAGCGGCGGGCCGACGCGTTCGTCGCGGCCAAGTGCGGGCTCGTGGTGGGCGAGCAGCACATCGTGGCCAACGGGCGCCCCGAGTACGTGCGTCGGGCCTGCGACGCGTCGCTGCGCCGGCTGCGGACGGACGTCATCGACCTCTACCAGCTGCACCGCGTCGACCCGGAGGTGCCGGTCGAGGAGACCTGGGGGGCGATGGCGGAGCTGGTGCGGGCGGGGAAGGTCCGGGCGCTGGGCCTGTGCGCCGTGACGGCGCGCGGCGGCCCCGGCGCGTCCGCGGCGGGGGGTTACGGTCCGGCGCTCGGGGCGCTGTCGCGGGTGCAGCAGGTGTTCCCGGTGAGCGCGGTGCAGGCCGAGCTGTCGGTGTGGTCCACCGCGGCGCGGGCGGAGCTGCTGCCCTGGTGCGAGACGAGGGGCGTCGGGTTCCTGGCGGCGATGCCGCTGGGCAGCGGCTTCCTGACCGGCACGCTGGTGCCCGGCGGCGGCTTCGAACCGGCCGACCTGCGGGCCAGGCACCCGCGGTTCACGGCCGAGATGATGGCGGCCAACCAGCCGGTGGTGGCCGGACTGCGGCGGGTCGCCGCCCGGCACGCCGGGGCCACGCCCGCGCAGGTGGCGCTGGCGTGGCTGCTGGCGCAGGGCCCCGGCGTGATCGCCCTGCCCGGCACCCGGCGGGAGCACTGGGCCAGGGAGAACGCGGGGGCCGCCGGGCTCGACCTGACCGAAGGGGACCTCGCGGAGATCGAGGCGCTGCCGCCCGCGCGCGAGTCGTGGGAGTGAGGCGTCGCGCACCGGGCACTCTTGGAGTCGGTGCCCGGGCAGCCGGGCCACGCGGTGCTGTTCCGCGGATGAGCCGGGAGGTGCTGATGACCGTACGTGGCGTCCGGCGCGGCGGGCCGGCCGCGCTTCTCGCGCTGGCCGTGCTCGCGGCCGGCTGTTCCTCGGACGGCGGGGACGAGGAGGGCGACGGCGGCCGGGAGGAGTCCGCGTCCGCCTCGGAGCCGGCCCCGTCGGACAGCGCGGAGGAGACAGAGGAGACCGCGGAGGCGAGCCCTTCGGCCGCGCCCGCCCAGGGCGAGGCGGAGGTGGTGGAGACCGTCGCCGAAGGGCTCGACTCCCCGTGGGGCATCGTCTCGCTGCCGGACGGCGACCTGCTGGTGGGGTCGCGGGACGGCGGCCGGGTGGACGTGGTGGACGCGGACTCCGGCGATACCGAGGAGGCGGGCACGGTGCCCGGGGTGGCGGGCGGCCAGGGCGAGGGCGGGCTGCTCGGTCTCGCGCTGGAGCCGGACTTCGAGCCCGGCGGGCGCCTGTTCGCCTACTACACCGCGGAGTCCGACAACCGCATCTCCGTCTTCCGCTACGACGCGTCCGCGCCCGCGGGCGAGCGGCTGACGCCGGACGGCGAGCTGCTCACCGGCATTCCGCGGGGCGAGGTGATCCACAACGGGGGCGGTCTGGCGTTCGGCCCGGACGGGATGCTGTACGCCTCGACCGGGGACATCGGCGACGGGGACCTGGCGCAGGACGCGGAGTCCCTGGCGGGCAAGATCCTGCGCATCGACCCGGAGACGGGCGAGCCGCCAGAGGACAATCCCGACCCCGGCTCGCTGGTCTACTCGATGGGCCACCGCAACGTGCAGGGGCTGGCGTGGGACGGCACGGAGCAGCTGTGGGCCGCCGAGTTCGGCAATGACGCGTGGGACGAGCTGAACCGGATCGAGCCCGGCGCCAATTACGGCTGGCCCGAGTACGAGGGCAGGGGCGGCGAGGACGCCGGATTCGTCGACCCCGTGGAGCAGTGGCCGCCCGCGGAAGCCTCCCCGAGCGACCTCGCGTTCAGCCAGGGCTCGCTGTGGCTGGCGGCGCTGCGCGGGGAGCGGCTGTGGCGCGTACCGCTGGACGGGAGCGAGCCGGCCGCCGAGCCGCAGTCCTTCTTCGAGGGCGAGTACGGGCGGCTGCGCGCACTGCTCGCGACCGGCGGCGACGAGCTGCTGCTGGTGACGAACGAGACGGACAGCCGCGGCTCTCCGGACGGGGACGACGACCGCATTCTGCGGCTGCGCGTCCGCTGACGCGCGCGAACCGCGGGACGGACGCGAACCGCGGGACGGGCGCGGTGCTCGGTCGGCGGGGCCGCCGGTCCGCCCTCAGGCGGGCGTGGCGATCTCCGTGCTGACGATGCCCAGCCGGTGGGCCAGGGCCGCGGCCTCGCCGCGGCCGGCGACTTCGAGCTTGGCGAGGATGTTGGAGACGTGGACGCTCGCCGTCTTCGGCGAGATGAACAGCTCCTCCGCTATCTGCCGGTTGCTCCGGCCGGCGGCCACCAGCGTCAGCACGTCCCGCTCGCGCCGGGTCAGACCGAAGGTCTCCGGCTCGCCGGGCCCCGCCGCCCCGGCCCCGCCCGCCGTCAGGGGCAGCCGGGCGCGCCGGGCCAGCCGCTCGGTCTGTGCCCTCAGCGGCCCGGCGCCCAGCCGCACCGCCACCGCTTGGGCCCGCACGAGCAGGTCCCCCGCACGCTCCCGCTCGCCCTCGGCGAGCAGCGCCTCGGCCCAGCGGGTGCGCATCCGGGCCAGCTCGAAGGGGCGGCACACCTTCTCGAACGCGGCCACCGCCGCCGCCCAGTCCGCGGCCCGCGAGGTGCCCTCCGCGCGGCGCAGCTCCGCCTCGACGAGCGCCGCGTAGCCGACCCACACCGGGTAGTCGCGGCGTATCCCGCTCGCGTAGGCCCGGATGGCGGCAACCGCCTCGGGCTGTCCCGGGGCCGCGGCGGGCACGCCGCGCGCGGCGGACTCGGCCTCCGCCGCGGCGGCCAGCATCGGCCACGTATAGGAACCCGAACCGGTGCCGAGGCCGACCGCGGCGACATCGGCGAAGAGGCGGCGGGCGTCGAGGATGCGGCCCTGGTGCGCGGCGAGCGCGATCTGGTACTCCGCCGCCGCGTGCGCGTACTGGGCGGCCGCCCCGTGGTACGGGCGGTGGTGCTCCCGCATGGCCGCGATCTCCGTCTCGGCCGCGGCCAGATCACCGTGGGCGAGCGCGAGCCGGGCGAGCCGCTGCGCGGCCAGGGACCGCGTCACCGGCATCTGACCGCTGCGCCGCGCGCTCAGCGCGGCCTCCTCGGCCTCCGCCCACCGGCCGAGGGAGAAGAGGGCATCCGACCGGTTCCCATGGAGCCACGACTGGGTGTCGGCCAGCCCGTAACGGTAGGCCAGCTCGATGCCCTCCTCGGCCACTTCAAGGGACTCCTCGGAGCGGCCCATGGACTGCAGCAGCGACTGGAGATTGATGTGGCTGCGGGTGAACACCCCCACCAGATCGGAGTGGACGACCCGCTCAAGCACCCCCCGCATGTCGGCGACGCCCGACTCGCCACGGCCCGTCTCGATCAGCAGCCCACCGCGGCTGAGCAGCGCGTTCAGCTCGGCATTCTCGTCGCCGACCTCCCGGGCCAGCTCCACCGCGCGCCTGGCTATCGCCAGACTGCCGGGCCCCGGGTCGAAGACGGCACCCCACAGCGCGGCCTCGGTCAGCACCCGGGCGTGCACCGGGGAGGGGTCGAAGCCGCGCAGCAGCTCCTGCGCGGTACCCAGCTCCTCCCAGCCGGTGCCGCGCCCGAGGTTGCGCATGAGGCGCGACTTCTCCGCCCAGAACCAGGCGGCGCGCAGCGGGTGGTCGAGCCGCTCCAGGGAGCGGAGCGCCCGGTTGATCACGGACAGGCCCCGCTCGGGCTCGCCCGCGTACCGGGCGGCGAGCGTCATCTCGGCGAGCATGTCGAGGAAGCTCAGCGCCTCGTCCCCGCAGTCGCACAGCGGGTAGGACTCGGCATCCTCGGCGACCTCCAACGACCGCTTCACCTCGGCGGGCGCGTCGTCCCACAGCTCGAGTGCGCGCTCGAGCAGCTGGAGCTGCTCGGCGTAGGCGTGCTGACAGCGGGCGCCGGTGGCCGCCCGCACCACGGCGGGCAGCGCCTTGGCCGGGTCGTGCGCGTGGTACCAGAACGTCGCGAGGCGGGCGGCGCGCTCGCCGGCCGGCACCAGTGTGGGCTCGGCCTCCAGGGCCTGCGCGTACTGGCGGCTGAGCCGGGAGCGCTCGCCCGGCAGCAGGTCGTCGTCGACGGCCTCACGCACCAGCGCGTGCCGGAAACGGTAGGTGCCGTCCTCCGCCGCCCGGAGGATGCTGGCTCCGACCGCGGCGCGGAGGGAGGCGATCAGCTCGTCCTCACCGAGCCCGGCCACGGCGCGCAGCAGCCCGTACTCCACCTTGGAACCGCCCTTGGCCGCGACCCGCACCACGCTCTGCGCGGTCTCCGGCAGTGCCTCGACCCGCACGAGCAGCAGATCGCGGATGGAGTCGCTGATGCCGCCCGAGCCGCAGCCGTCGGAGATACTGGCCAGCTCCTCGACGAAGAAGGCATTGCCGTCCGAACGCCGGTAGACCTGGTCGAGCAGATCTTCGGGCGGCCGGCTGCCGCGTATGCCGGCGAGCTGGCTGCGCACCTCTTCGCGCGTGAAACGGGGCAGCTCCAGGCGCTGCACCGTCCGCAGCCTGTCCAGCTCGGCGAGGAACGGGCGCAGCGGGTGGCGCCGGTGGATGTCGTCGGAGCGGTAGGTGGTGACGATCATCACCCGGCCGCCCTGGAGGGAGCGGAAAAGGTAGCTCAGCAGCTCCCGCGTGGAGGTGTCCGACCAGTGCAGGTCCTCGATCACGAGGGCGAGCACGCGCTCCTGCGCCAGCGTCTCCAGCAGCCGGCCCGTCAGCTCGAAGAGGCGGCCGCGCACCTCCACGTCGCGGGCCGCGCGCACCGCGGCGCTCGGCTCCCCCAGCTCGGGGAGCAGCCGCGCCAGCTCGCCGCCGAACCCGGCGGCGGCCTGCGTCAGCTCCTCGCCGAGCTGGCGGTGGAGCGCGCGCAGCACGGTGGAGACGGGTGCGAACGGCAGGCCGTCGGCGCCGACTTCGACGCAGGCGCCGACGGCGGTGACCGCCCCGGCCTCGCCGGCCTGCCGCAGGAACTCCTCCACCAGACGCGTCTTGCCGACCCCGGCCTCGCCACCGATCAGCACGGCCTGCGGCCGGCCGTCGGTGGCCTCGGCGAGCCCTTCGGTCAGGGCGCTGCGCTCGGGCGCGCGTCCGACGAAGACGGGACTGACGGTTTTGGTCTGCATGTCTCGCAGCATCGCATATGCCACTGACAGCGGGTCGGCCATTATCAGGCCCCCGTGCCCCACCGCAGCATGCGACGCCACCCGCCGCCGGCCGCCGGCCGTCCGGCACGCTCGCGCCCGTCCCGGGCCCGGGCGGCGGCCTCCGCGGCGCGGCGTTCCCTGCGCGCCCTGCGCACCTCGGCGGCGAGCCGTTCCTGTGCCCCCTCCTCGCGCCTGGCCCGCATCCTGGCTTCCAGTTCGTACATCTCGTGCAGCATCGTCCGCTCCTCGGTCCCGGGCCTTTCCCGGTACCTCAAGGCTCCGCGGCAAGGAGGGGCCGCCGCATCGGGCAGCATCCGGAACTGTGCGCCGCCCCGGTGCCTTAGACGGCGGGGTGCGGGGGCCTTAGGCCGCTGCCGCGGCGGGTCCTGACGTCCGGTCCCGGGGCGACGGGCGCCCTGCGGCCTGAGGTGCCGGGCGGGGGCGGCGGGAGACGCGAGGCGGCGGGAGACGCGAGGCGGCGGGCGCGGGGGTGGTGGTCAGCCGGCCGGGACCAGCTTCAGCCGGCGGGCGAGGGCCGCGGCCTCGACGCGGCCGGGGACCGCCAGCTTGGCGAGGATGTTGGAAACGTGGACGCTCGCCGTCTTCTGCGAGATGGACAGCTCCTCGCCGATCTGCCGGTTGCTCCGCCCCGCGGCCACCAGCGCGAGCACCTCGCGCTCGCGGCGGGTCAGGCCGAACGGGTCCCGCGCCGCGGCGGGCATCAGGACGCCGGGACCCGCGAGGTCGATACAGGCGCGGGCCGCGGCCTTCCGGGCGCGCGCGCCCAGCGGCTCCGCGCCCAGGGCGGCGGCCGTGGCGCGGGCCGACCGCAGCAGTTCGGCGGCCTGGTCGCGGTCCTCGGCGCGCGCGGCGGTCCGGCCCGCGGGGCCGCCGAGCAGCGCCTCCGCCCAGGACAGGCGGGCGGCGGCCAACTGGTGGGGCAGGCCGAGCCGTTCGAACGCGGTGACCGCCCCGGCCCACTGGGCCGGGGCGTCCCTGCCCTCGGCCCGCAGCAGCAGTGCCTCGACGAACAGCGCGTGCGCGGACCACGTCGGGGGCTTCCTCGGCCGGACCTTCATCGTCTGCCTGATCCGCGCCAGGGCCGCGGCCCTGCCCGGCGCGGCGGCGGGCCGGCCGCGGGCGGCCGCCTCGGCGTCCGCGGCGGCCAGCAGCAGGCCCCACACCTGGGGCGAGCTGAACGGCGGGAACGTGCCGCTCGCCGCACGCGCGAACGCCTCCCTGGCCGCCTCGGTGCGCCCCTCGGCCGCCGCGGTCGCCACGTCGAGCCGGGCCAGCTCGATGACGAACGCGGGCCGCGGGTCGGGGGTGCGGATCTCGCCGCGGATGTCCGCCGACGCGGCGCGGGCCGCCGCGAGGTCGCCCCGCAGCACGGCCAGGTGGCCGGCGACCAGCAGGGCGGCGACCCGCGGGTGGACGGCGTGCGCCCGTTCCCCGGCGGCGGCCAGGGCGGCGTCCGCCTCCTGCCAGCGGCCGAGCTGGACCAGGGCGTTCGCGTGGGCGGCCGCGAGGCGGCCCCGGGTGTCGGCCAGACCGTAGCGGTCGGCGAGGCCAAGTGCTTCCGCGGACAGTTCCGCGACGTGCGAGAACTGCCCGGCCAGGCCCAGCGTCGACACCTGGCCGACCAGGCAGCGCCCGAGCAGGCCCACCTCGCCGCGCGCCAGGATACGGTCGCGCACGGCGGACAGCTCGGCCAGCCCCTCGGCGGTCTCCCCCGCGTCGGCCCGCAGGCGGGCGAGGGTGATCCGGGCGTCCAGCTCGACGCTCTCCCCGCCCACCAGGCGGGCCAGCGCAGCGGCGCGCTCCGCGGTCTCGAACAGCTCGGGCCCCGGCCGCTCCGCCAGGAGTCTGGCGGCGGCCAGCGCCATCACCTGGGCGTGGACGAGGGACGGTGGCAGGCCGCGCACCAGGTCCCGGGCGCGGTCCAGCTCGGCATGGCCTTCGCTGCGGCCGAACCCTTCGCGGACGCGGGCGCGCTGGGCCCAGAACCAGGCGGCGCGCAGCGGTTCGTGGCGTTCGTCGATGAGCCGCAGGGCCCGTCCGCTCAAGGTCAGCGCCCGGTCGGGCCGGCCGGCGAGGGCGGCGGCCCCGGTCGCCTCGGCGAGCAGGTCCACCAGGGACGCGGGCCGCGGGCCAGGACCGGCGCCGGGGTGGCCTCCGGTCCGCCCGCCCGGGCGCAGCCCGGCGAGCACGGCCGGTGGGACGCCGTCCCACAGGCCGAGGGCGCGTTCCAGCAACCGCAGTTGTTCGGCGTAGGCGTGGCGGTGGCGGGCCCGGTCGGCGGCGGCGAGCACGGCCGGGAGCGCCTTGGCCCGGTCGCCCGCGTGGTACCAGTGGCCGGCGAGGCGGGCGGCCCGTTCGTCCTCGGGCACCAGGTCGCCGTGCCGTTCGAGCGCTTCGGCGAAGCGCCGGTTCAGCCGGGCCCGTTCACCGGGCAGCAGGTCGTCGAGGACGGCTTCGCGCAGCAGGGGGTGCCGGAAGCGGTAGCCGTCGCCCTCGCCGGTCGGCGCGAGCAGGTGGGCGCCGACCGCGGTGCGCAGCGCCGTCAGCAGCTCGGACTCGGGCCGCGGGACGGCCGCGGCCAGCACCCGGTGCTCCACCCGGTGGCCGCCGGCCGCGACGGCCCGCAGCACGTCCTGTACCGCGTCGGGCTGCGCCTCGACGCGCACGAGCAGCAGGTCGCGCAGGGTGCGGCTGAGGCCGGTGCCCTGGCCGGCCGCGGTCAGCTCCTCGACGAAGAACGGGTTCCCCTCGGAGCGTGCGTGGATGCCGGAGAGCAGTTCGGGCGCGGGCGCGGCGCCGGTGAGGCCGGTCAGCTGGGCGGCGACCTCGGCTGAAGTGAACGGGCGGAGTTCGGTGCGGCGGACGGTGCGCAGCCGGTCGAGCCCGGCCAGGTAGGGGCGGAGCGGGTGGCGGCTGTGCAGGTCGTCGGTGCGGTAGGTGGCCAGGACGAGGAGGCGGGTGCCGTGGTGCACGGAGCGGAAGAGGTAGCCGAGCAGGTCGCGGGTGGAGCCGTCGGACCAGTGCAGGTCCTCGATGGTGACGACGAGCGGGCGGGCGGCGGCCAGCCGTTCGAGGAGCCGGGTGATCAGTTCGTGCCACCGGGCGCGGTCCTGGGGCTCGCCCGCGGTGCGGCCCGCGGTGCCCAGCTCGGGCAGCAGTCCGGCCAGCTCCGCCTCGTGCCCGGCGGCGGCCCGCGCCACGGCCCGGCCGAGGCGCCGGTGCAGGGCGCGCAGCACGGCGGACACCGGCGCGAACGGCAGTGCGCCCGCGCTCAGCTCGACGCACGCGCCGGTGGCGGTGACGGCGCCCTCGGCCCGGGCGCGGGTCAGGAACTCCTCGACCAGCCGCGTCTTGCCGATACCCGCCTCGCCACCGATCACGAACGCCTGGGGCACGCCCGCGCGGGCCCGGCCGAGACCGGCCGACAGCTCCGCCAGCTCGGCGGCGCGGCCGACGAACACGGGGCTCGGGCTGCGGCTCTCCACGCCGTCGAGGATGGCACGCCCGCCCGGCCGCGCGGTATCCGCGGTCACCCCGGCGATCGGCCGGAACGACCGGCGGCGCTGAACGACCGGCGGCGCGGAACGACCGGCGGCGCGGGCCGGAAAAGGCCCCGGCCGGCCCGCTCGGGACCGGCCGGGGCCGCGGTACGGGAACCCGTCGCTACTCGGCGGCGCCCAGCCGCTCCAGGATCAGCTGCCGCGCGCGGGCGGCGTCCGCCTGACCGCGGGTCGCCTTCATCACGGCGCCGACCAGGGCGCCCGCGGCGGCCACCTTGCCGCCGCGGATCTTGTCGGCGATGGCCGGGTTGCCCGCGATGGCGTCGTCCACGGCCTGCCCGAGGGCCCCCTCGTCGGAGACGATGCGCAGGCCGCGCTTCTCGACCACCTCGTCCGGGCCGCCCTCGCCCGCCAGCACGCCCTCGATGGTCTGCCGCGCCAGCTTGTCGTTCAGCGAGCCCTCCGCGACCAGGGCGGCGACGCGCGCCACCTGGGCCGGGGTGATGGGCAGGGCGGCCAGCTCGGTGGCCTGCTCGTTGGCCCGGCGGGCCAGCTCGCCCAGCCACCACTTGCGGGCGGCGGCCGGGTCGGCGCCCTCGGCGATCGTGGCGACGACGAGGTCGATGGCGCCCGCGTTCAGCGCGGACTGCATCTCGTGCGCCGAGATCCCCCACTCCTCGCGGAGCCTGGTGCGGCGGGCGAGCGGCAGCTCGGGCAGCTCGGACCGCAGCTCCTCCACCCACGCGCGCTCCGGGGCCACCGGCACGAGGTCGGGCTCGGGGAAGTACCGGTAGTCCTCGGCCTCCTCCTTGACGCGGCCCGAGGTGGTGGTGCCGTTGTCCTCGTGGAAGTGGCGCGTCTCCTGCACGATGGTGCCGCCGTCGCCGAGCACGGCCGCGTGCCGCTGGATCTCGAAGCGGACGGAACGCTCGACGCTGCGCAGCGAGTTCACGTTCTTCGTCTCGCTCCGGGTCCCGAACGCCTCCCGGCCGTGCGGGCGGAGGGAAACGTTCACGTCGCAGCGCAGCTGGCCCATCTCCATCCTGGCCTCGGAGACGCCGAGGGACCTGATCAGCTCGCGCAGCTCGGCCACGTAGGCGCGGGCCACCTCGGGCGCGCGCGCCCCCGCACCGGTGATCGGCTTGGTGACGATCTCGATGAGGGGGATGCCGGCCCGGTTGTAGTCGAGCAGGGAGTGCGAGGCGCCGTGGATGCGGCCGGCCGCGCCCCCGATGTGGGTGGACTTACCGGTGTCCTCCTCCATGTGGGCGCGCTCGATGCCCACGCGGAACACCTCGCCGTCCGCCAGCTCGACGTCGAGGTACCCGTGGAACGCGATGGGCTCGTCGTACTGCGAGGTCTGGAAGTTCTTCGGCATGTCCGGATAGAAGTAATTCTTCCGGGCGAAGCGGCACCATTCGGCGATCTCGCAGTTGAGCGCGAGCCCGATGCGGACGGCGGACTCCACGCCGACCGCGTTGACCACGGGCAGCGCGCCGGGCAGGCCGAGGCAGGTCGGGCAGGTCTGCGCGTTGGGCTCGGCGCCCAGGGTGGTGGCGCAGCCGCAGAACATCTTGGTCTTGGTGCCCAGTTCGACATGGACCTCCAGGCCCATGACGGGGTCGTAGGACGTGAGCGCGTCCTCGTACGACACCAGTTCGGTGACGGTCACAGGGGTACTACCTCTCGGATGCTCGTGCCGCTCAGTCGGGGAGGATGCCGGAGCCGTCCTCGTTGATGCGGCGCAGCTCCCGCGTCAGCAGGGCGACACCGGTGACGATGGCGGCGGCCGAGACGACGGCGTCCGCGAGCTGAAGCGTGTCGCCCTCTTGCCGCGCGTCCTTCAGCCGCCTGATGACGCTCACCGTGCCGAACAGCGTCGTACCCAGCGAGATGTACATGCTCGTCTTGGACTTCTGCTTCTTGCTCATAGCGCGGGTGCCTCCTCCAGGATCGGGTGGCCCCAGCGTGCCTCGAACGCGGCCTCGACCGCGGCTCCGACGCGGTACAGCCGGTCGTCCGCCAGGGCGGGGGCGATGATCTGAAGCCCCACGGGCAGCCCGTCCTCGGGGGCCAGGCCGCAGGGCAGGGACAGGGCGGTGTTGCCCGCGAGGTTGACCGGGATGGTGCACAGGTCGGCGCGGTACATCGCCATCGGGTCGTCGGCGCGCTCCCCGATGGGGAACGCGGTGGTCGGGGTGGTCGGCGCGACGATGACGTCGACCTGCGCGAACGCCCGCTCGAAGTCCCGCGTGACGAGCGTGCGGGCCTTCTGCGCGCTGCCGTAGTAGGCGTCGTAGTAGCCGGAGGACAACGCGTAGGTGCCCAGCATGATGCGCCGCTTGACCTCGGGCCCGAAGCCCGCCTCGCGGGTGAGGGAGGTGACCTCCTCGGCCGACCTGGTGCCGTCGTCGCCCATCCGCAGGCCGTAGCGCATGGCGTCGAAACGGGCCAGGTTGGACGAACACTCGGACGGGGCGATCAGGTAGTAGGCGGCGAGCGCGGAGTCGAAGGACGGGCAGGACAGCTCGACCACCTCGGCGCCCAGCTCGCGCAGCAGCTCGACGGACTCCTCGAACCGCTGGAGCACACCGGCCTGGTAGCCCTCGCCGCGGAACTCCCGCAGCACGCCCACCCGCAGCCCGGCAACCGAGCCGTTGCGCGCGGCCTCGACGACCGGCGGCACCGGGGCGTCGATGGAGGTGGAGTCCAGCGGGTCGTGGCCCGCGATGACCTCGTGCAGCAGCGCGGCGTCCAGGATGGTGCGCGCACAGGGGCCGCCCTGGTCGAGCGAGGAGGAGAACGCGACCATGCCGTACCGGGAGACGCCGCCGTAGGTGGGCTTGACGCCGACGGTGCCGGTGACGGCGGCGGGCTGCCGGATGGAGCCGCCGGTGTCGGTGCCGATGGCGAGCGGCGCCTGGTAGGAGGCGAGGGAGGCGGCGGAACCGCCGCCGGAGCCGCCGGGGATGCGGGTGAGGTCCCACGGGTTGCCCGTGGGGCCGAAGGCGCTGTTCTCGGTGGAGGACCCCATGGCGAACTCGTCCATGTTGGTCTTGCCGAGAATGACGATCCCGGCCTCCTTCAGGCGGCGGGTCACCGTCGCGTCGTACGGCGGGACCCAGCCGTCCAGGATGCGGGAGCCGACGGTCGTCGGCACGCCCTCGGTGGTGAAGATGTCCTTGAGGGCGAGCGGCACCCCGGCCAGCGGGCCGAGCTTCTCGCCCCTGGCCCGCTTCGCGTCCACGGCCCCGGCCTGGGCGAGCGCGCCCTCGCGGTCCACGTGGAGGAAGGCGTGCACCTTCTCGTCGACGGCGTCGATGCGCGCGAGGTGCGCCTGCGTGACCTCGACGGCGCTGACGGTGCCGTCCGCGATGCGCGCGGCGAGCCGCGCCGCGGTGGAACGGGTCAGATCGGTCATGTCGGTCACTCCTCCCCCAGGATCTGCGGCACCTTGAAACGCTGCTGCTCCTGGGCGGGTGCCCCGGACAGCGCCTGCCGCGCGGTCAGGCCGGGCCTGACCTCGTCGGGGCGCATCACGTTGGTGAGCGGCAGCGGGTGGGAGGTCGGCGGTACGTCCTCGGTGGCGACGTCGGCGACGCGGGCGACCGCGCCGATGATGTCGTCGAGCTGTCCGGCGAAGTGGTCGAGCTCCTCGTCCGTCAGCTCCAGACGCGCCAGCCGGGCGAGGTGGGCGACCTCCTCGCGCGTGATGCCGGGCATGTGGCGATCCTCTTGCTCGTCGCGGGCTTCAAGTTCACGGCCAATCCTATGGCGCCCGCTCCCGGGCCCGCGCACACGTTCCCCGCCGGGCAGGGTCCCGCGGAACGGGCCCGGCGGGCCGTGCGCTCAGCGGACCGGCTCGGCGTCCGCGGGGGCGGCGGCGGGAAGCGCGGTGGCGCGGGCCGACTCCGCCTCGGGCGGCGCGGTCTCGCGGGCGCGCAGCCAGGCGGTGGTCTCGGCGGGCGGCATCGCGGCGGCGACCAGCCAGCCCTGGACGGCGTCGCAGCCCAGGGCGCGCAGCCGTTCCCAGGTCTCGTCGTCCTCGACCCCCTCGGCCACGACGACGAGGCCGAGGGAGTGCGCCAGCTCGACCGTGCAGCGCACGATCTCGGCGTCCTCGCTGTCCACGACGAGCCGGGCGACGAACGAACGATCGATCTTCAGCTCGCTCACCGGCAGCCGCCGCAGGTGGACCAGGGAGGAGTAGCCGGTGCCGAAGTCGTCCAGCGACATGCGGACGCCGTGCCCGGTGAGACCGGCGAGAGTGTCGGCGGCCTGCTGCGGGTCCTCGAGCATCACGTGTTCCGTGATCTCCAGCTGGAGGGAGCCGGCCGGTACGCCGTGCCGGGCCAGGCGGGCGGCGACGGCCCCGGCGAACCCGGGAGTGTGCACGTCGCGGGGCGAGACGTTCACCGCGACGGGAACGGTGAGGCCGTCCGCGCGCCAGCGGGCGACCTGGCCGAGGGCGGTTTCCAGCACGTACTCGGTGAGCCGGGGCATCAGTCCCGAGGTCTCGGCGATGGCGATGAACTCGTCGGGCGGAACGCGGCCCCGGTCCGGGTGCTGCCAGCGCAGCAGGGCTTCGAGCCCGGCGACGACGCCGTCGAAACGGACCTTCGGCTGGTAGTGCAGCTCGACCTCGCCGGTGTCGAGGGCCCGGCGCAGGTCACCCAGCAGGGCGAGCCGGTCGGGGGTGTTGACGTCTCGGCTGGCCTCGTAGACCTCGACGCCGCTGCGGTCGCGCTTGGCCGCGTACATCGCCACGTCGGCGCGGCGCAGCAGCCCCTCGCCCTCGGGGGCGTGGTCGGGGAAGACGGCCACGCCCACGCTGGCCTCGACCACGAGCGTGAGTCCGTCCAGATCGAGCGGGGCGCTGAGGGAGCCGATGAGGGCGCGGGCAGCGCGCTGCGCGCTGGTGGCGGACGGCACGCGCGGCAGGAGCACGGCGAACTCGTCGCCGCCCAGCCGGGCGGCCTCCGCGTCCCCGGGCAGCTCGCGCCGTATCCGGTCGGCTATCTGGAGCAGGAGCCGGTCGCCGGTGAGGTGACCGAGGGTGTCGTTGACGGAACGGAAGCTGTCCAGGTCGATCAGCAGGAGTGCGGCGCGGTCGCCCGTCAGGGCCGCCTCGTCCAGGGCGGTCTGCGTGCGGGCCAGCAGCCACTGGCGGTTGGGCAGGCCGGTCAGCGGGTCGAGGAGCTGGTCCTCGTCGCGGGCGCGCGCCATCCAGAAGGAGGAGTCCAGGGCTATCAGCGGCACCGCGAACAGCGGCAGCACGAGGGGGCGTTCGACGGCGACGACCACGATCAGCGGCGCCGTGCACAGCAGTGCCACGGCGACCAGACCCTGCCGGAGCAGCGCGGTGAGCGCCAGGGAGTCGAGGCCGCCCGGCGGATCGGTGCTCAGCCACAGCAGCGCGCGGGATATGACGAGGTAGGCGCAGGCCCCGAGCAGCAGCTGCGGCAGGGTGGAGGGCTGCCAGTCACCGGGCTCCCAGGGGTGCTCGACGCTGGGCCTGGTGCCCCAGACCGCCAGCGCCAGGGCGGCCGCGCCGACGCCCAGCATGTCGATCGCGCCGTGCAGCAGGGCGTCGGGCCAGCGGTCCTTGCGCGCGGCGCCGACCAGGGTGACGACGGCCAGGCTGACCAGTACCGCCGGGACCCAGCCGTAGAGCAGCAGCATGGCCAGGGCGAGGGCCGCACCGGCGCCCGAGCCGCCCCACCAGCGGTCGCGGTCGACGGCGACGAGGTAGGCGACGATGATGCCGGTGAGGACGGCGAAGCCCCAGCCGGGGCGATCGCCGGGGAAGAGGGCGCGGCCGTCGGCGAGCACCTGGAGGACGCCTATCAGGAGTGCGACCCCGGCGCACGCCAGGACCGCGGGCCTCAGATACCGGGAGAGCCAGGCCGGACCGCGCAGCGGAACGGGCCTTCCGCGGGGGGCTGACTGCATGCGGGATTCCCTCTCACGGCCGGTGTCGCCGGCGCCCGAGCGGGCGCACCTCCCCACCCTAGGCCGCGTGGCGGCGGGAGGGGCAGGGAACCTGCGCGCTTCCTGAAAGGCCCTCACATGCGCTTATTCCTCTGGTATATGCCGACCGCATGGCCGGGGGGAAAGGGCCCCGCTCCTCACGAGGCCGACCCGCCCTCGGCAGCCTGCCCGCCCGCGGTCTCCCCCTCGGCGGCGTCCGCGCCCGCCCCCGGGCCCGATTCCGTGCCCGCTTCCGGCTCAGTGTCCGTGTCCGGCTCAGTGTCCGTGTCCGTGTCCGTGTCCGTGGGCAGGGCCGCCTCGCGCGCCGCGTCCGGCCCCTGCTCCAGCAGGACCGCGAACCCGGCCTCGTCGAGGATCGGCACCTTGGCCTGCACCGCCTTGTCGTACTTCGAACCGGGGCTGTCCCCCACGATCACGAAGTGGGTCTTCTTCGAGACCGAGCCGGTCACCTTGGCGCCCCTGCTCTGGAGGGCCTCCTTCGCCTCGTCCCTGGTGTGGCTCGCGAGCGTGCCCGTGACGACCGCGGTGATCCCGGCCAGCGGGCGCGGCCCGGCCTCCTCGTCCCCCGACTCGGCGAGCTTGACGCCGGCCGCCCGCCACCGTTCGACGATGTCGCGGTGCCAGTCCACGGCGAACCAGTCCTTGAGCGAGGCGGCGATCGTCGGGCCCACGCCCTCGGTCGCGGCCAGCTCCTCCTCGCTCGCCTCGGCAATGCGGTCGAGCGAACGGAACTCGCGCGCCAGCGCCTGCGCCGCGACGGGCCCCACATGCCGGATCGACAGGCCGGTGATGATGCGGGCCAGGGGCCGCTGCCTCGCCTCCCGCAACCCCTCCAGCATGGCCAGCGTGTTTTTCTTGGGCTCGCCCTGCTGGTTGGCGAAGAAGGTGACGATCTTCGGCTCGCCGGTCTCCGGGTCGCGCTTGGGCAAACCGGTGTCCTGGTCGAGCACGTACGACTTGATCGGCAGCAGCTCCTCCACCGTCAGCTCGAAGATCCGCCCCTCGTCGCGCAGCGGCGGCTCGGTGGGCTCAAGCGGCTGGGTCAGCGCGGTGGCCGCCACGTAGCCGAAGTGGTCGACATCCAGGCATCTGCGCCCGGCCAGGTAGAAGATCCGCTCCCGCAACTGGGCGGGACAGGATCTGGCGTTGGGGCAGCGGAGGTCGATGTCGCCCTCCTTCATCGGCATGAGGGCCGTGCCGCACTCCGGGCACTCGGCCGGCATCACGAACTCCCGCTCATGGCCGTCCCGCAGATCGGCCACCGGGCCGAGGATCTCCGGGATCACGTCCCCGGCCTTGCGCAGGGCCACCGTGTCCCCGATGAGCACGCCCTTGGCCTTGACCACCTGCTGGTTGTGCAGGGTGGCGAACTCCACCTCGGAACCGGCCACCGTGACCGGCTCGACCACCGCATAGGGGGTGACGCGGCCGGTGCGCCCCACGCCGACCCGGATGTCCACCAGCCTGGTGTTGACCTCCTCCGGCGGGTACTTCCACGCCAGCGCCCAGCGCGGCGCCCGCGAGGTGCTGCCCAGGCGGCCCTGGAGCGGGATCTCGTCCACCTTCACCACGACGCCGTCGATCTCGTGCTCCACCGCGTGCCGGTGCTCCCCGTAGTACGCGATGAACTCCCGCACGCCGTCGATGGAGGAGACGACCCTGCCCGCCCGCGCGGTGGGCAGGCCCCACCCCTTCAGCAGCTCGTACGCCTGCGACAGCCGGTCGATGTCGAAGCCCTCGCGGGCGCCGATGCCGTGCACCACCATCTGGAGCGGGCGGCTCGCGGTGACCTTCGGGTCCTTCTGCCGCAGCGAACCGGCCGCCGCGTTCCGCGGATTGGCGAAGGGCTTGTCGCCCGCCTCGACCAGCCGCGCGTTCAGCTCCTCGAAGCGCTCCATGGGGAAGAACACCTCGCCGCGGATCTCCACCAGCTCCGGCACGTCATCGCCCGCGAGCCGGAGCGGCACCTCGTCGATCGTGCGCACATTGGGCGTGATGTCCTCGCCCGTCCGCCCGTCGCCGCGGGTGGCCGCCCGCGTCAGCCGGCCGTGCTCGTACGTCAGGTTGACCGCGAGCCCGTCCACCTTCAGCTCGCACAGGAAGTGGTACGGAATGCCGCGCAGCTCCTCCGCGATCCGGTCCGCCCACGTGTCCAGGTCCTCGTCGGCGAACGCATTGTCCAGCGAGAGCATCCGCTCGCGGTGCGGAACGGAGGTGAACTCCGTCTCGTAGACGCCGGCGACCTTTTGCGTCGGCGAGTCGGCCGTGCGCAGCTCCGGGTGCTCCTCCTCAAGACCCGTCAGCTCGCGCAGCAGCTTGTCGAAGGCGGCGTCGCTGATGACGGGCGTCTTCACGTAGTACCGGAAGCGGTGCTCCTCGACCTGCTCGGCGAGGCGCGCATGCCGCTCCCGGGCCGAAGCGGGCACTGACGACTGCTGCTCGACGCCACGTTCCCCAGCCACTGTCTCGTCTCCCGTCACTCAGGGTTGTCCGCGAGGGATCTCGCCGCCCGGGCGCAGTGGACGAGCGCGGCCCGCGCGTACCCGGGGGAGGCACCCGCGAGGCCGCAGGCCGGGGTGGGTGTCACCAGCTCCGCGAGGAGCCCGGGAGACAGGCCCAGCCTGCGCCAAAGCGACCTGACTCCACCGACAGTACCGGCCGGGTCCGACAATTCTTCCGCCTCGGCTCCCCGCCCCGGCACGACGCCCGCGAAGAGGGCGGTACCGCCCTCGGCCGCCTCCCCCACCGCCTCGTCGTCACGCTCGGTGAGCAGTCCGGCGTCGAAGGAGATCCCGGTCGCCCCGGCCCCGCGCAGCAGTCCGAACGGCACCTCAGCGGCGCAGCAGTGCACGACGACGGGGGTGTCCCCGGCGGCGGCGATCAGGCCGCGCAGCGCCTCCTCGGCGACGGCGGGGTCGACGGCACGGTGGGCCCGGTAGCCGCTGGCGGTCGGCACCCGGCCGGAGAGCACCGCGGGCAGCGAGGGCTCGTCGAGCTGGAGCACGGGGCGAACGCCCGGCAGCCGGCGCCGCACCTCCGCCAGGTGGGCCGCGAGCCCCTCGGCCAGTGACGCGGCCAGGTCCCTGCGGGCGCCGGAGTCGCCGAGCATCGCCTCGCCGTTGCGGCGCTCCAGGGCCGCGGCCAGCGACCAGGGGCCGACGGCCGACACCTTCAGCGCGCCCTCGTAGCCCTGCGTGAACTCCTCGATCGCGTCCAGGTCCTCGCGCAGCCACGCCCGTGCGCGCCGCGTATCGCGCCCCGGGCGGTCGGCGATCCGCCAGCCACTCGGCTGGAGGTGCGCGTACAGCTCGGCCAGCAGCCCCGCGGTGCGGCCGGTCATGTCGGCGCCGGGACCGCGGGCGGGCAGCTCCGGCAGGAAGGGCAGCGTCTCCAGCGTGCCGGTGACGATCCGGGCCGCCTCCCGGACGTCCTCGCCCGGCATCGAGCCGACCCCGGTCGCGGCGGCCGGGCCCCAGGGGAACTTCCACGTGTCTGTCACGGGGACAACGTAGGTCACCGGGCGGGTGCGGCTCCCGGCAGGCGGGTCATTCCGCCGGGCGGACGGTCAGGTCGGTGACCTCGGCGCCGCGCGGCAGGTCGAGGGCGGTGAGCACGGTGGTGGCCACCGCGTCGGCGGTCAGCCACCGTTCCGGGTCGTAGTCCTTGCCCTCCTGCCGGTGCACCTTCTCCTGCATCGGCGTCGCGGTGCGCCCGGGGTAGACGGTGGTCACGCGCACCCCGCCCGGCGCCTCCTCGCCGCGCAGGGCGTCGGCGAGGGCCTTCAGCCCGTGCTTGCTCGCCGCGTACGCGGACCACTGCGGGCTGGCGCGCAGCCCCGCGCCGGAGTTGACGAAGACGACGTGGCCGCGGGCGGCGCGCAGCTGCGGCAGCAGCAGCCGGGTCAGCTCGGCGGGCGCGACGAGGTTGGCGGCGAGCGTGGCCTGCCAGATCCGCGGCGTCAGCTCCCCGACGCCGGCGAGGTCGACGACGCCGGCGCTGTGCACGAGCGAGTCGATGCGGTCGGGCGGCGACTGGTGCCCGAGCGCCCACGAGAGCCGCTCCGGCTCGGCCAGGTCGCCCACCAGCGTGCGCGCGCCGGGGAAATGCTGCGCAAGCTCCCGTGCGCGCCCCGCGTCGCGGGCCCACAGCCACAGTTCGTCACCGCGCTCCGCGAGCCGCCGCGCCACCGCCGCGCCGATTCCGGACCCTGCCCCCGTGATCACATGCGTTGCCATACGACCATGGTCTCCTATGCCCCGACAGCGAAGGAGGGCTCCCCGTGCGGATCGCAGTGAGTCAACTGGCGTCCGGCGTCTCGCCGGCGGACAACCTGGCGGCCATCGCGGAACAGACGGCGCGGGCGGCGGCCGAGGGCGCCGACGCCGTGGTCTTCCCCGAGGCCGCGATGGCCAGGTTCGGCATCCCGCTCGGCCCGCTCGCCGAGCCGCTCGACGGGCCGTGGGCGACGCGGGTGCGGTCCGTGGCGGATGCCGCGGGGGTGCTGGTGGTCGCCGGGATGTTCACCCCGGCCGGGGCGGGCCGGGTCCGCAACACCCTGCTGATCACCGGCCGCGGCATCGACACGCACTACGACAAGCTGCACCTGTTCGACGCTTTCGGCTTCGCGGAGTCGGCGACCGTGGCGCCCGGTTCGCGGCCGGTGACGGCGGAGCTCGACGGCGTGGTGCTTGGCTTCGCCACCTGCTACGACGTCCGTTTCCCCGGCCTGTTCACGCGGCTCGCGGACGACGGCGCCCGGATCGTGCTGCTGCCCGCCTCGTGGGGCGCGGGGCCCGGCAAGGCGGAGCAGTGGGAAGTGCTGGTGCGGGCCAGGGCGCTCGACAGCACCTGCTGGCTGGTCGCGGCCGGGCAGGCGGACCCGGCGAGCGTCGGCGAACCGCCCGCGACGTCCGCGCCCACCGGCATCGGGCACAGCATGGTGGTCTCGCCCTACGGCGAGGTCCGCGCCCGGCTCGGCGCGGAGCCGGGGCTGCTGGTCGCCGATGTCGACCCGGCCGAGACGGAACGGGCCAGGCGGACCCTTCCCGTGCTCGCCAACCGCAGGCGCGACGTGGTGTGAGCCGGCGCGAACGGCGCGCGGCCGTCAGCCGACGGCCGTCAGCCGACGGCCGCGCCCGCGCGCTCCGTCGCGGAGATGGTCGCGGACCCGACCACCCGCGTCCCGTCGTACAGCACGATCGCCTGGCCGGGCGCGACACCGCGCACCGGCTCGGCGAACCGCACCCGCAGCGAGCCGCCGTCCGGCTCCGCCGTGACCGGCGTCTCGGCACCGTGCGCGCGCAGCTGCGCGGTGTACGCGGCGGGGCCCGTGGGCGCGGCCCCGCACCAGCGGGGCCTGATGGCGGTGAGGGCGACCACGTCGAGCGCCTCGGCCGGGCCGACCGTCACGGTGTTGGTGACCGGCGAGATGTCCAGCACGTAGCGCGGCTTGCCGTCCGGGGCCGGGTGGCCGATGCGCAGGCCGCGGCGCTGGCCGATCGTGAAGCCGTGCGCACCGCGGTGGGTGCCGACCTTCTGGCCCTCCTCGTCCACGATGTCGCCCTCGGCCGAGCCGAGGTGGCCCGCCAGGAAACCCTGGGTGTCGCCGTCGGCGATGAAGCAGATGTCGTGGCTGTCGGGCTTGCGGGCCACGGCCAGACCCCTGCGCTCGGCCTCGGCCCGGATCTCCAGCTTGGTGGCGCGGGTGTCGCCGAGCGGGAACATGGCGTGGGCCAGCTGCCGTTCGTCCAGGACGCCGAGCACGTAGCTCTGGTCCTTGGAGAGATCGGCCGAGCGGTGCAGCTCCCCGCGC
This sequence comes from Streptomyces johnsoniae, assembly GCF_031845565.1. Classification (NCBI taxonomy): domain Bacteria; kingdom Bacillati; phylum Actinomycetota; class Actinomycetes; order Kitasatosporales; family Streptomycetaceae; genus Streptomyces; species Streptomyces johnsoniae. The sequence goes on from NZ_JAVREV010000001.1 coordinate 233,064, forward strand.
CCGTCCGCGCCGCGGACGACCGTCGCGTAGTGCCCGGTGCAAACGGCGTCGAAGCCGAGGGCCAGCGCCTTGTCCAGCAGCGCGGCGAACTTGATCTTCTCGTTGCAGCGCAGGCACGGATTGGGCGTGCGGCCCTCCCGGTACTCCGCGATGAAATCCTCCACGACGTCCTGCCGGAACCGCTCCGCCAGGTCCCATACGTAGAACGGGATGCCGATGACGTCGGCCGCGCGGCGCGCGTCGCGCGAGTCCTCGACGGTGCAGCAGCCACGGGCGCCGGTGCGGAAGGACTTCGGGTTGGCGGAGAGGGCGAGATGGACGCCGGTCACCTCGTGCCCGGCCTCGGCGGCGCGGGCGGCGGCGACGGCGGAGTCCACCCCGCCGGACATCGCGGCCAGCACGCGCAGGCGTCGCGGGCCGCCCGCGGGTCCGGGAGCGGGGAGGGAGTCAGTCATCACTCCACCAGGGTAGTGCCCCGTACCGGTGCCCCCCGGTCAGGTGAGCCCGGCCGTGCGGGCCCGCTCGACGGCGGGCCCGATCGCGTCGGCGACGGCGGCCACGTCGGCCTCGGTCGAGGTGTGCCCGAGGGAGAACCTGAGCGTGCCGCGCGCCAGGTCCTGGTCGGCGCCGGTGGCGAGGAGCACGTGGCTGGGCTGGGCGACGCCCGCGGTGCAGGCGGAGCCGGTGGAGCACTCGATGCCCTGGGCGTCGAGCAGCAGCAGCAGGGAGTCGCCCTCGCAGCCGGGGAACGCGAAGTGCGCGTTCCCCGGCAGGCGGCCCGCCGGGTCGGGGTCGCCGCCGAGCACGGCGTCGGGCACGGCCGCGCGGACCGCCTCGACGAGCGCGTCGCGCAGCCCCGCGACGCGGCGGGCCGTCGCCGCGCGGTGGGCCGCGGAGTGTTCGGCGGCGGCGGCGAAGCCGGCGATGGCGGGCACGTCGAGGGTGCCGGACCGGACCTCGCGTTCCTGGCCGCCGCCGTGCAGAACGGGCGTCGGGGTCCAGTCGCGGCCGAGCAGCAGGGCGCCGATGCCGTAAGGACCACCGATCTTGTGCCCCGACACCGTGAGCGCGGCGAGCCCCGAGGCGGCGAAGTCCACCTCCAGCTGGCCGACGGCCTGAACGGCGTCCGAGTGCATCGGAATGCCGTGCTCGGCGCAGATGGCGGCCAGCTCGGCGACCGGCTGAAGGGTACCGATCTCGTTGTTCGCCCACATGACGGTCACCAGCGCGACGTCGGCCGGGTCCCGTTCGACCGCCGCGCGCAGCACGCGGGGCGCGACGCGGCCGTACGCGTCGACCGGCAGCCATTCGACGCGCGCTCCCTCGTGGTCGGCGAGCCACTGCACGACGTCGAGCACGGCGTGGTGCTCGACCGGGCTGGCCAGCACGCGGGTGCGGCGGGGGTCGGCGGCGCGGCGGGCCCAGAACAGCCCCTTGACCGCGAGGTTGTCGGCCTCGGTGCCGCCGGAGGTGAAGACGATCTCGCTGGGCCGGGCGCCGAGCGCGGCGGCCAGCGTCTCGCGCCCCTCCTCCACCGCCCGCCTGGCCCGCCGCCCGGAACCGTGCAGCGCCGAGGCGTTACCCGTCGTGGCGAGGTGGGTGGTCATCGCCGCGATGGCCTCGGGGAGCATCGGGGTGGTGGCGGCGTGGTCGAGGTAGGGCATGGTGAGCCGATTCTACGAGCCGCTGCGGAACCGGCGGCGGGGCCTCGGACGTTCTTTCCGACCGGAGGAGATGCGCGATGGGTGAGCATTCCGCGGGTGGGCATTCCGCCGGGCGCGGTCCGCGGGAGCCGCGCGGCGGGCCCGGGCGCCGGGCGCTGCTCGTGGGCGGCGCGGCCGGGGCTCTCGGCGTGGGCGGGTTCGCGGCGCGGGACACGCTCTCGCGCTGGTGGTGGCGCTATTCGGGGAGCGAGACCCCGCGCGTCGAGGGGGAGGTGGACCACGCGGGCGCCGAGTGGGTCCCCGCGTCCTCCGCCAACTACCGGCAGGCCAGCCGCCCGCGGGACTACGGCATCGACCGGGTGGTGATCCACATGCCGGAGGCCACCTACCCGATCACGCTGCGCGTCTTCCAGGACCCGGGGCACGGGGCCGCGACCCACTACGTGGTCCGTTCCGAGGACGGGCACATAGCCCAGCTGGCCAGGGAGTTGGACGTCGCCTACCACGCGGGGCACCAGGGGTTCAACGAGCGCAGTGTCGGCATCGAGCACGAGGGGTGGGCGGACCGGCCCGAGTACCTGACCGACGCGCTGTACGAGTCGTCCGCGCGGCTGGTGGCCGGCATCTGCGACCGGTACGGCATCCCGGTCGACCGCGAGCACATCGTCGGGCACAACGAGGTGCCGGACGTGGTGCGGGTGTGCCCGGGCCCGCACTGGGACTGGGACCGCTACATCGAGCTGGTGCGGCGGGCCGCGGGCGCGGCGTGACGGCACCAGGTGCCGCGGCGGCCACGGTGGTGCGGCGGCCACGGTGCCACGGCGGCCAGGGTGCCGCGGCGCCTCAGGCCCTGCGGCCCGAGTAGGTCAGCATCAACGGGAGCGCCGCCGCGGCCCGCTCCGCCGCCTCGGTGCGCGCGGCGGCGCGCAGCGTCCGGCGCGCGCGGCGCAGCCGGAGGCGCGCGGTGGTGCGGCGGACGCCGAGTGCCGCGGCGGCCTCGGCAACGGTGCGGCGGCCGCCCGCGGTCAGGCCGACCAGGGCGCGCTGCGTCTCGGGGAGGGCGGCCAGCGCCGCGCGGACGCGGGGTCCTGCGGCCCTGGCCAGGTCTTCCGGTTCGGTGTGCACGTGAGGTCTCCGTCCTGGTTGTCCGGCTGGTCGTCCGGCCCCGCGGCGGGCGGCGCGGTGCCCTCCCTGGTTGTCCGTTCGGCGCCGGGTGTCACGCGCTGACGTGCCCGTGCCCGTGCCCGATCCGCTGCCCTGTTGAGCCCGTCGGGGTGCCGTCGGTTGCAGTGGAGTTTCCGGTTCAGGGGCGTGGCGTCCAGTCGGCGGCATGGCCGAGCCGGTCGACGACGCGCTTGCGCACGTCTTTGATGGAGATGCCGGGGCCGCGCGGGTCGACCTTGCCCGGCTGCCACTCGAAGTGGCCGATCACCGAGGTGTCGCCGTCCTTGCCCCAGCCGTGCGCGCGGCAGATCGCGGCCGAGGCCCGCACGATCGCCTCGACCTGCTCCTTCGGCCAGGAGTCCTCGCCGTCGCCGAGGTTGACGCACTCGAAGCCGTAGAAGTGCGGGTTGCCGTCGGTGTCGGAGGCGTTGTCCTTCGGCAGGGAGCGCTCGGCGATGACGGCGTTCAGCACGTCGCCGTCGCCCTTGCCCGCGTGGTTGGCGCGTCCGTGGCCGACCAGGTGGACGGTGCCGTCCTTGGCGATGACGCCGTGGCACAGGGGCCCGGGCAGATCGGAGCGGCCGTCATAGCACAGCTCGACCGAGCTGTCGGTGCCCGAGGTGGCGGTGTGGTGGATCATCACGCCGTGCACGGGGCCCCAGGCCCCGGACTTGTTGCGGTTGTTGGTGCGCCAGGAACGGTGCTCGACGAGGTCGACGCCTTCGTCGCCGAGCGCTTTCAGGAGTTTGTCCGCAGACAGTGGAGTAGCCATGTACGACTTGTAGGATGAGTCCGGACTGCTACACAAGGGCACCCCATGCTCCTTCTGGGCGGGAACCGCCCACTGTCTCGCCTTTGAAGGTCAACGCCCCCTGCAATGCGCGTAGTTGGCGTTTGTCAGTGAAACTCGTGAATCTTCCGGTTCGACCAGGCGCTTTCAACAATTAAGATTCCTTCATCCTGCTTTCATGAAGCGCAGCACAGTCCGACCGCAGCCTTGTTCGTATGGCTTTCTCGCACCGCATGGCAGCGCTCGCCGCCGTTGTCCTCATACCCGTGGGCATCGCCGGGACGAGCTACCTGCTCAGTGACGATCCCGAACCGCCCGCGGTCCCCTCCGACGTAGAGCTGGAGGAGCCGTCGCCCACGGTGCCGCCCAACGAAGAAGTGGTGCCAGGGCCCGACCCGACCGAGGTCCCCATCGATGGACACGACCAGCAGCACCTCGACGACGGGGACGACACGGACGACGACCGGGACGACGACCAGGACGACGACGGAAACGAGGGCGGGGACGACTTCGACGACTGAACGCGGCACCCGGGCGCCCTCGCGCGTCTCCGCCCGGTTCCGCATCCTGCTGTGGCTCGTGGTCGTGATGGCCGTCGCGCTCGCCGCTGTCGTCACCACCACGCGGTCGATCCTGCTGCGCGACGTCGAGGAGCGCACCAGCCAGATATTGACCCAGGAGTCCTCCGAGTTCCGCAACTTCGTGTCGCGCGGGCGCGACCCGGGCACCGGGCAGCCGTTCACCGACGCGCGCCGCCTGCTCAACCTCTACCTGGAACGTCAGTACCCGGACCCGGCCGAGGAGCTGCTCGGCTACATCGTGGAGTCGCCGCGGCCCACGGTGATCAGGCAGCCACGGGACATACCCTCCCGCCTGCCGCTCTTCCAGGACCCCGCCTCGCTGGCGCTGATCGCCGAGGACACCGCCCGGACCGGCACGCTGAAGCGGGACAGCGGCGAGGTCAGCTGGGCGAAGGTCCCCATCACGCCCACCGGTGACGAGCCGCCCGCCATGTTCATCGTCGCCTTCCACTCCGACCGCGCGCAGTCCTCCGCGCAGAATGTGGTCAACATCCTGCTGGTGATCTCGGGCGTCGCGCTGCTGATGACCTGCGCCGTGGGCTGGGCGGTGGCGGGCAGCATCCTCGCGCCGGTCCGCCTGGTGCGGGCCACCGCGGCACAGCTCACCGAGCAGGACCTCACGCGGCGCATCCCGATCCGCGGCCGCGACGACATCTCGGCACTCGCGGAAACGTTCAACGCGATGCTCGACCGGCTGGAACGCGCCTTCGCCGCCCAGCGGCGCTTCGTGGACGACGCCGGGCACGAGCTGCGCACGCCCATCACCATCGTGCGCGGCCACCTGGAGCTGATGAGCGAGGGCGAAGGCCCGGAGAGCGTCGCGGAGCGGCGCGAGACGGTGCGTCTTGTCACCGACGAGCTGGACCGGATGAGCCGCATCGTCGAGGACCTGCTGCTGCTCGCCAAGGCGGAACGACCGGACTTCGTGCAGCCCGCGCCCGTTCAGCTGGCCGAGCTGACCGCCGACGTGTTCGTGAAGGCCAGGGCCCTGGGCGACCGGCGCTGGGAGCTGCCGGAAGTGGCCGAGTGCGAGGCGCAGCTGGACGCGCAGCGCATCACACAGGCCATGGTGCAGCTCGCGCAGAACGCCGTCGAGCACACCGGCCCCGGGCAGGCCGTGCACATCGGCTCCCGGCTGACCGAGCGGCACGTGGAGCTGTACGTGGCCGACTCGGGGCCCGGCGTCCCGGCCGAGGACGCCGACATGATCTTCGAACGCTTCCGGCGCGGCGACGCCAGGCGCGGCGGCAGGACCGGCGGCGGCAGCGGGGCCGGGCTCGGCCTTTCCATCGTCAAGGCGATAGCCGAGGGCCATCACGGCCGTGTGGACCTGCGCCCCACTCCCGGCGGGGGCGCCACCTTCGTACTCGTACTGGAGACCCCATGAACCGCATTCTCATCGCCGAGGACGAGGAGCGCATCGCCTCCTTCGTCGAGAAGGGCCTGCGGGCCAACGGCTTCACCACCACCGTCGCCGCGGACGGCGACGCCGCGCTCGACTACGTGAGCACCGGCGGCTACGACCTGGTCCTGCTCGATATCGGGCTGCCGGGCCGTGACGGGTTCACGGTGCTGCGCGAGATGCGGGAGTCCCGCGTCACCGTGCCGGTGATCGTGCTGACGGCGCGCGACTCGGTGCGCGACACCGTGGCCGGCCTCGAAGGCGGCGCGGACGACTGGATGACCAAGCCGTTCCGCTTCGAGGAGCTGCTGGCCCGGGTGCGGCTGCGGCTGCGCACCGCGGCCAGGGCGCCCGAGGTGACGGTGCTGCGCAGCGGCGACCTGAGCCTCGACCTGCGAACGCGCCGGGCGCGCGCTGAGGGCGCGATGGTGGACCTGACGGCGCGCGAGTTCGTGCTGCTCGAACTTTTTCTGCGGCACCCAGGACAGGTGCTCTCGCGCGAGCAGATCCTGTCCCACGTATGGGGTTACGACTTCGACCCGGGCTCGAACATCGTGGACGTGTACGTGCGCGCGCTGCGCAAGAAGCTCGGCGCCGGGCGCGTCGAGACGGTGCGCGGCATGGGGTACCGGCTGCCGCAGTGAGGCGCGGGAGGGCGCCGCCCGGCCGATGAAGTTCCCCTCATGAAGGGTTCATCGGCCGCTCACCCGACGTTCGGAGACTGGTCGGGTGACACTCACCTTCCGTCAGGCCGCGGCGCTGTGCGCGACGCTGAGCTTCTGCGGGCTGCTGCTCGTTCCGCGGAACTTCCCGGAGCTGACCGGCGACGCGCGCATCACGCTCGCCGTCTTCGCGCTCGCGACCTGCGCCTGGATCGCCTCGTCGATCGACGACACCTACGTCGCGCTCGGCGCCGGTCTGGCCCTGACGGTGACCGGGGTCACCAGCGCGGACGCCCTCTTCGGCACCCTGGGCGACGCGACGATATGGCTGCTGATCTGCGCGTTCGTCCTGGCCGCCGCCGTGGCGGCCACCGGCCTCGCCGGGCGCGCCGCCGCCTTCCTCGTGGGCGGCGCGCGCACGGTGCGGCAGCTGGTGCACCTGACGACGGCGGCCCTGGTCGTCTCGGCCTTCGCGGTGCCCGCGACCTCGGGCCGCGCCGCGCTGGCCCTGCCCGTCTTCCTCGCCCTGGCCCGCGCGCTGGCCGACCGCAAGCGCCTTGTCGTCGCGCTGGCCCTGCTCTTCCCGACCGTGATCCTGCTGTCCGCGGTGGCCACGCTGATCGGCGCGGGCGCCCACCTCATCACCGTCTCGGTGCTGTGGGAGACCACGGGGGAACGCGTCGGTTTCCACGAGTGGCTGCTGCTCGGGCTGCCGCTGGCCGTGGTGTCCTCCCACCTCGCCGCCGAGGTGGTGCTGCTGACGACGACGCGGCGGGCGGACCGGCGCGGGCCGGTGCGGGTCACCGCCGAGGCGATCGAGGAGCACAGCGAACGGCCGGTGACCGGGCGGCTCTCGCCGGCCGAGACCCGCTGCGCCGCGCTGCTGACCACCGTCGTCGCGCTGTGGTGCAGCGAGCCGCTGCACGGGGCGTCGCCCGCCGTGGTCGCGCTGATCGGCGCCGTCGTCGCGACGGCGCCCGCGCTCGGCACGATACGGCTCAAGGACGCGCTGGCCACGGTGCCGTGGTCGCTGCTGCTGTTCATGGCGGCCACCATGGCGATGGGGGTGGCGCTGGCCGAGTCGGGGGCCGCGACGTGGCTGATATCGGGCCTGCCGGGGGACGCGGTCCCCGCGTGGGCGTTCCTCGCCGTCGTCGTCGCGGTGAGCACCGCGGCGCATCTGGTGCTCCAGTCCCGCTCCGCCCGCTCCAGCGTGCTGGTGCCGCTGGTGGTGGCCGCGGCGATGGCCGCGGGGGTCGACCCGGTCGCCGCCGCGCTGGCCTCGACGGCGGCGGCGGGCTTCTGCCACACCCTGCCGGCCTCCGCCAAACCGGTCGCCCTGTTCTCCGATGTGCCCGGCACACCGACGTACACCCCCGGTGACCTGCTGCGGCTGTCCGCGGTGCTCGCCCCGCTCACCGCCGCCCTCGTTCTGCTGTTCGCCCTGGCCGTGTGGCCGCTGTTCGGCGTCACCCCCTGAGGAGTGCCCGTGATCCCCCCGTACCGATTTGCCGTGGCGCCCAGCGGCCTCAAGGAGTCGCTGTCCGCCTCCGCCGCCGCCGATGCCATCGCCGAGGGCCTGCTGCGGGCCGCACCCGGCTCGCACATCGACCTGCTCCCCCTGGTGGACGGCGGCGAGGGCACGGCCGAGGCGCTCGCCGCCACGGCCGGCGGCCGGCTGGTCCACCGCACCGCGACCGGACCCGTGGGTTCGCCGGTGCCGACGCACTTCGCGCTGCTGAACGGCACCGCCGTGGTGGAGATGGCCGCGGTCGCCGGTCTTTCGCTGGTCCCGCCGGGGCAGCGCGATCCGGGCGCGACCACGACGTACGGCGTCGGCGAGCTGATCGCCGCGGCGCTCGACACCGGGGTGCGGCGCATCCTGGTGGGCTGCGGCGACTCTGGCACGTCCGACGGCGGCGCGGGCGCCCTCCAGGCGCTGGGCGCGCGACTACTGGACGCGGACGGACGGGACCTGCCGCCCGGCGGAGCCGCGTTGCGGCGGCTGCACCGCATCGACGCGCGGCGGCTCGACCCGCGGCTCGCCGAGGCCGAGGTACTGGTCGCGTGCAACCCGTTCAACGTGCTGTGCGGCCCGCGCGGCGTCGCCCGCGTCTTCGGGCCGCAGAAGGGCGCGGGGCCCGCGCTGGTGGAGGAGCTGTCCACGGCGCTCGACCACTGGGCCGGCGTACTGGCCCGCGACCTGGCGCCCGCGGGCATCGACCTACGCACGGGCGCGGGCACCGGCGCGTCCGGGGGCCTGGGCGCCGGTCTGGCCGCCGTGGGCGCGCGGCTGCTGCCGCGCTTCGACGTTCTGCTGGACCACGTCGACCTGGACGCACGGCTGGCGCGCGCGGACCTGGTGGTCACCGCGGAGGGCGCGCTGGACCGGCAGTCCTCCCGCGGGAAGATCCCGGGCGAGGTGGCCCGGCGCGCGAAGGCGCTCGGCATTCCGGTCCTCGCCCTCGCGGGCACCCTCGGCGAAGGCGCGCACGAGGTCAGGCTGATCGGCGTCGACGCCTGGAGCGGCATCCTGCCCGCACCTGTCGGCCTGCCGGAGGCGCTGGCGCGCGGCGGAGAGTTCCTGGCCGACGCGGCGGAACGGGCGCTGCGCATGGTACTGCTCGGCAGCCGGATGGCCCGCCCCGCGGTGCGCCCCTGAGAGCCGCTCGGCGCGGGCCTACTCCCAGATATCGGGCCCGCCGCCGCGCCATTCGAAGAGGCCGGGGTCGCGCAGGTCGACATCGTCCGGGTCGAGCCCGGCCCGCCGCAGGAATTCGAGCAGCTCGCCGAGCGACCTGGCGCGGCCGAGGATTTCGCCGTTCGCGCGCACCCGCCGCCCGCCGCCCTCGGTCAGCGGATAGACGACGATGCGTGTGGCCATGCGCCAAGAGTGCACCCCGGCGCGCGCCCGCGCACCCTCGACGGCGCACGCGGGTGCGGAACACCCAGCCCGGAGACGGCCCCGGCAGGACCCGCAGGACCGACCGACGCGAAGCCGCGCGCGGCGTTCCGGTACGGCTCCGGCCGACTGCCCGACGCCGCCCGGAGCGCCACGCTGCCGCGTGTGCCGCGCGCTGAGCCCGGAGCCTCGTCTCCTCGGGCATGGCGGTTTCCTGGACGGGAGTGCGGGTAGCGTGCGCCAGGCCGCCGTGTCACGCCTCGTGGAGTCCTGCCCACTTGGCGAGTATCGCGAGTTCCGGCTTCGACCGCCGGTGCAGCGACACCAGGACCCGCAGCACCTCCCGGGCCATCGGGTGAATCCGTGCCATCTGCGGCGCCGCGTCCCGCGCGCGGAGCAAGGACTGGAGCGCCTCGTCACGGTCGCCGGCCGCCAAGTGCGCGCGTGCCGCGTCGATGTGCAGGTGCCCGACACGGGTCGGCGCAAGTCCTGGGAGGGGGACGTCGGTGAGTTCGTCCACCATCGCGACCGCGCGGCGGGGGCGCTCCAGTTCAATGTGAGTGGCGAGTTCATGGAGCACGACGTTGCCCGGCCCGAACGTCAAGTTGTTCCGGTACAGGTCGGCGTCGGGGATGTACCCGGCCAGTCGCTTGGCCTTCTCCAGGTGGAATTTGGTGGTGGCGCCGTCCCGGGCACGGGACGCCAGGGTGACGGCGCGGAGGTGCAGCGATCCGGCGGCTACGACGCCGGCGACGCTGTCGGTGGCGATGGCACTCATGGAGGTCAGCGCCCGGTCGGTGACGGCGAGCCCTTCGAGGTAGTCGCCCGCGGACTGGTAGCAGCCGGCCTCGGTCCAGGCGGCGGCCATCTGAGCCACGGGCGTCCAGCTCTGGTTGGCTGCCCACTCCTGCCGGGCGGCCACGAGGTCGGCGAGGTCGGGATACCCGAGTCGGTGGGCGATGGTGAACGCGCAGCTGTAGGCATCAACCAGCAGCTCCCAGGCCGTTGGTTCCTGTGTGTCGTGTGCGTGTGCGACAGCCCGGGCGATCAGTGCGGGCAGTATCGGGAGAAGGCGCGCGTAGTTGGTCGACGCGCGCATGCGGGAGGCGGCGTCGATGTCAGCGGGCAGCTGGTCGGCACGCAGATCCGTGACGGCTGGATGCCGGTGCCGGCGGACGGATGAGCGCAGGGCGTCGATGAGGTGGGGGTCGGGGGATTCCGCGTAGGGCTGGCCGTAAAGGACGGTGAGGGGGACACCCAGCGCGCCGGCGATGGATGCGGCGACGGCTGGGCGGCAGGCCCGGTCACCGATTTCGATTTTCGCGAGTAGTGACTTGGAAATCTTTGCCCGGTTGGCCAGCGCCTGTTGCGAGAGTTCCCTCGCCTTGCGCTGGACGGCGATGTTCTCGCCCACGGCAGTAGGTGCTGTGGCAGCGTGCATGTCCAAAGTGTTCCCCACCTCGCTGGGGGCGCGTCCGGCATCTGGGCTATTCCCTCAACGGGTTGTGCATCATCTGTGCATCTTCAGCCACCCGCCACGTAGTTGTCTGGTTACCACAGGCAATGACGGCTGGACGGAGGCGTCGTGAACTCGACGGGCAAGGACGCGAGCATCGACCACGATGCGCTGCGGGAGTCGGTGAGCCGCGCGCGGTCGCTCTACTCCGCGAAGTGGCAGGCCGCGAAGGTCGCCGAGGTGACCGAGCAGCTACGTGGCCACCTCGGCGTGCTGGTACGAGAGTGCTCGGGGATGGCCAAGCGGATGCCGCCGCACACCTCCACGCGGCGCCGGCTGGAGGCAGCCCTGGAAACCGCCGCGCACCTGCTGGAGAAGCAGCCGTCCGGGGGTCCGATGTCGATGCTCGTTCACATGCAACTGCTCGCCGACTCGGCGAGTTCCCTGGCCACTCACGTCCGTACCCCGAGCTGAGGCAGGGCCATGGCGACATCCGAGGTACTGCCCGAGTGGCTGCCCGTTGAGGAGGCGGCGGTGTTGCCGTCCGGCCGGTGGTGGGACGCAGTCCGCGTCACTTCGCTCACGGGAACGCGAACGGTCAGCCACCTGCGTGAGCGGTCCGGGCCGGTAATCGAGGATCAGGCGCTGCGCACGATGACGTGGTTGGTGCCCGTCGGCTCGTCCGACGGGTGGGCGCGGGCCGGCGGTATATGGGTCCTCGGGGCGGGGCTGGCCGCGCTGGTCCCGCCTGCCGAGAGCATCGGCGGGCCGTGGTCGGGCGGGGAGTCCCTGCGGTGGCTGATTCCCCCGACCGTCACGTGCCTGACCGACCCCGGCGACCTGCACGACGCACTGGAGCAGGTTCGGTGAACGCGCTGTCGCGCCGCGCGCGCCACCGGCGCTCAGCTGCCCGCCAGGCCCGCGCCCGTGGCTGGCTCGGCGCCCGCGCGGGCGAACTGATGATCGCGGCGGACCCGCTCGGTTTGGCCGCCCTGCTCGCCGTCCTCCTTGTCTCGCGGGAGTGAGCGCCGTGACCGCCTCTGTCTGTCACCACCCCGGCGTCCTCGACCGCCGCGCGGACGGCGCGTACTGCCCGCTCTGCGATGCCCTGATCTACACCGCCCGCGCCTGCGTCACCCCCGCCGACCCGCCGCCCGAGTCGCCCGCGCCGTCGCTGACCGACGCCGACCGAGAGGACCTCATCATGACCCCCGCAGCCGAGCCGCGCAGGCCGGCCCGATGACCGGCAGGCCCCTGGCGCGGGCCGGCCAGGTCATGATCTCCGTGGAAGTCACCGCGCAGACCGTGCGCCGCGGCGACCGACTGGCGATCGGCGGACAGGACTTCACCGTCCGCGACCTCACCACGATGCACCGCGGCACCAAACGGCTGGAGTTCACCACCGGCGAGACGTTCACCATGACCAAAGCCACCGTCCTGTGGGCCGCCCGCCGCCGCACCCTTCCGCGGGTGGACACCCCCTGAAACTGCGCTGCCCCCGACACCCGCCCCCGCGGCAGCCCGACACCATGGCGGCGGGGCCCATTCTCCCCTCGCGCGCAGCGGGGCCGCCCGGTCGCAGAGCCGGGCAGCCCCGAACCAACCGTGCGCGAGGGGAACGCCCGCCCCGCGCACGGGGCCCACGGGGCGGGCAACCAGCACCGACCGACGAGGAGAAGCGCATGGGCGCCTGCCCCGAGGGCGGCAGCCTGAACGTGCGCCGCCTATTTTCCACAGACGGGCGCGTGCCCTGCCAGTGCAGGGACTGCCGTCACACCTGGATCAGTTGACTCCCGCCCCGGCGCTCTCGCCTGGACAGCCGAGCGCCGGAGGCGGGCCCGCAACACCCCAGCAACCAAGAAGGGAACACCGGAATGAGCACTACCACCGTAGCGCCCCGCACCGGGCGCGACTTACTAACGGACCGCGAGTTCGCGGCCGTCACGGCGACCGTGCGGGGCAACAACCCCGGCATGCGCGAGCCGCTGGCCCAGCGCATCGTCTCCCAGGGCGCGGCGTTCGTCGGCGCTGCCGCCGTCACCGAGCACACCATCTCCCCGTCGCGCACGGTGGATGAGGGCTGGCATGCCCTGATCCTGCACACCCGCATCTACCAGCGGCTGTGCGACCGTGCGGGCCGGTTCGTGCACCACGTGCCCCAGGCCCCGGACTCCGGACGGTTCGACACGGCCTGGCGGGACCGGGCCATGGACGCGATCCGCGCGGCTGGGTTCGAGGTCGACGAGGAGTTGTGGCGACCTCCCGGGGACCGCACAGTCGACGTGGCCGCGCAGTGCCAGCACCGGCCGCCCACGTGCGATGACGCGCCGTGCGAGGCCCAGGACTGCGACGCGTCACCGAACTGATGCCACCCACACGAGCGGTGCACCCGCCGTTTCCTCTCCCAGGCGCGGGCCGCGACCGTACAGTGCGGCCATGACCGATCCCACCGATCCCGAGGAACAGCACCGGCAAGGCGTGAATGCCGCGGCCGTTTTCGAGCTGCACTGGCAGAAAGTACTCCGTCGGCGAAGCCGGAAGCCCCGATGGGCGCGTACCTGCCCCGGGACACTGATCGTCATGGCCACCGGGAACGGCCCGGTGACTGTTCCCTGTGTGTGCTGCCAGGGCGGCAGCTCCTGACCTGACGGACAGCGCAACGCCCCGGCCGTCACCGCGGCGGCCGGGGCTCCTGTACGAGGTCGGCCAGGTCGACGCCGAGGGCACCGGCGATACGGATGAGCCAGCCGAGGTGAACTGAGGTGGCGCCGGGAGAGCCGGCGGGGGCGGGGCCCACGGTTGCCCGCCCTTCCGCGGTGCCCACACAAAGGCCCCGACCGCCCTTTTCAGGGTGGCCGGGGCCTCGCTGCGTTCCGGTTTCCTTCCGGTCGGGCGGCGGATTCCGGTTTTCTTCCGTCACATTTCGGGGAGTGACGGAACGCCGTGTCACATGTCGTGACTGCTGTTTTCCCAGGTCACCACGCCGAGACGGTGGCGGTCTCAGGACTCGTTCTCGGCCTGGAACATCCAGTGGTGCTTCTCCAGCTCCTTCGTGAGCTGGATCAGTACGTCCTCGGTGACGGAGTCGACCGGGCCGACCTCGTCCAGGCGCTCGCGCATGCGGACGATGACCGCGCCCAGCGCGTCCACCATCGTGCGGACGGCCTCGGTGTCCTGCTGCCAGCCGTCGGCGACCTTGCCGATCCCGGTGGCCGCCGCGACCGTCGAGGCGCGGCCGTCCGGGGAGAGGCCCAGGGCCGCGGCGCGCTCGGCCACCGTGTCGGAGTGGGAGCGCGCGGTGTCCACGACGTCGTCGAGCTGCAGGTGCACCGAGCGGAACCGGGGGCCGAGAACGTTCCAGTGCGTCTGCTTGGCGATCAGGGAGAGATCGATCAGATCCACCAGCGCGCCCTGGAGCGCCTCGCCCACCGTCTTCAGCGTGGCCTCCGGCAGCGTGCTTTTGATGGCGTACATGCGGGCGTCCCCTCTCCTGTGTCTGTGAACGTGACGGGTAACCCGGAAAGGCCGCCCGAAACCGCCCAGGGACTCAGTACGGGCGCGGGTAGCCGTAGCCGTGCCGGCGGGGCGGGGCGGGGCCCGAGCCGTCGCCGGGTGCGTCCCGGTCGTAGAACGGGCGGGCGTTGGCCCGCAGCCACATCGCGACGGGGTCGAACGCGTCGGCCATCGCGACCGTGCCGACCGGCAGGCCCTCGGGCACCGCGGTGATCGCCCGGCTCATCATCTGCCGCACGGCCTCCGCCGTCTGTTCCGCGGTGTCGTCCACGTCCAGGCCGATCACGAGGTAGGCGGGGCCGACCGCGGGGCGCACCCACGCACGGCGCAGGCTGCGCAGCGCCGGCGTGCGCCGGGCGTGCAGCGTGAGTTGCGCGTAGAACGCGTCCGCGCGGATGCTGGGTTCGCTGATACGCAGCGGGCCGGCGGGCAGCCGGTCGAGGCCGCCGGCGATGCGGCGCAGGTCCAGCCACGGGATGCCGAGGCCACCGCTCTCCGCGTGCGGGTTGAGCCACAGGCCCCAGTGCTCGGGGTAGAGGGCCGCGGCGATGTCGCGGCCGGCGACCACCTCGTGCGCGCGCGTCCAGCCGCTCGCGGTCAGCTCCCGTTCCGAGGTGACGCACGGCGCGTAGCCGTGCCCCGCCACGTCCACGCTGCCGTACTGCGCGTCCGGCTCACCGGGGCGGCCGTGCCACAGCAGCATCAGAACCTCGCTGGTGGCGAGCGCGCCGAGCAGCTTCTCGTAGGTGTCGAGGCGGTCGGGGGTGATCCGGGGCAGCAGCTCCTCGACGCCCTCTTCCGCACTCACCTGGTCCGGACCTCCTCGCGCCCCTCGGATGCACTGTGCCCGGCAGCCGCCCGTCACATGCCCCTCACCGAGGGCGCTTAGACGTCACGCGTGTAGAACGGCTGCACACATTCCCGCAGCCAGTCCACCACGGGGTCCTCGGCCGCATCCAGCATGACGAGTTGCACCGGCCAGGCGACCGGTCGCGCGGCGAGCGCGCGCCCCAGCGCATCGCCGGCGGCCGCGCGCCCTTCCTCGTCCGGCGCGTCCAGCTCCACGCCGATGAACAGGCTCGGCGGCGCTCCCTCGGCGCTGGCGAGGCCGCGGCGGGCGGTCCTGACCTGCCACACCTGCGCCAGCTCGGCCGCCGCCGCGTTCAGGAAGTCGACCGGCTCGCTCTGCCAATCCGGCTGGAACAGACGCATCCGCGCGCCGGAGGGCACACCGGGCGTGCGCCGGCCCGGGGTGGAGCGGCACAGCTCCGCCACGGCGGCGGGCGGCACCGGAACGCCGACCGTGCCGCCCGGGTTGACGGCGATGCCGACCTGCGGCGGCAGCCCGCGGGCGAACTGCCAGGCGGGCGCGACACTGAACGGAAGGTGCGAGGCGCCGCCGAGGTGCAGCTGCTCCGCGGAGCTGAACACCGGGACGTACACGCCGCCGTTCAGCTCGATGGTGGGCAGGTCGAGGGTGCGGCTCTCCGGCCCGCCGCCCTCGGGCAGCGGGACCCACACGGCGCTGCGGGCCAGGGTCTCAAGCAGGCGCGGGGCGGCGTCGTTGGCGCCGAGGGCACCGGCGAGCGTCTCCTCCAGCTCGTTGCTCGGCCAGCCGCCCCCGTAGCCGGGGCCCTGCCGCGGAACACTCATCTCGTTCGACCACCATCTCATCAGGTCCGGGAACGCCGCCCCAGACCTTA
Organism: Streptomyces johnsoniae; assembly: GCF_031845565.1. Lineage (NCBI taxonomy): Bacteria > Bacillati > Actinomycetota > Actinomycetes > Kitasatosporales > Streptomycetaceae > Streptomyces > Streptomyces johnsoniae. Next base: position 248,901 of record NZ_JAVREV010000001.1, read on the forward strand.
GTACGGGCGGCGATCGGGGACGGGGCGGGCGGCCTGCCGCCCCGGTCCGTGCGATGATGTGTCCGCAGCACGACACAACCGCATACCTGGCCGTTCGACCACGCGCGGGAGAGTCCCCGGTCACCGGGGCGCCGAAGGAGCAAGTCCTCCCTTGAATCTCTCAGGCCCCGCACCGCGCGCGGGAGGCGAATCTGAAAAGCGGGCCGCCCACGTCGGCGCGGCCCCACCCACGGTGCAAGCCGCCGCCCGCCAGGGCCGCGGCGAACCTCTCAGGTGCCGATGACAGATGGGGAGGGCCCGGAAGCCTTACGCCCCCTGCCCTTCTGCCGCTGCCCATCGCCTCCTGGAGACCGCCCATGACGGACGTCACCCCCCGGACGACGGCGCTCGACGCCGTGCACCGCGCTCTCGGCGCCACCCTCACCGACTTCGCGGGCTGGTCGATGCCGCTGCGCTACGGCAGCGAGCGGGCCGAGCACCAGGCGGTGCGCTCCGCCGCGGGCCTGTTCGACCTCTCCCACATGGGCGAGCTGACGGTGACCGGGCCGCAGGCGGGCGCGCTGCTCGACCACGCGCTCGTCGGCCGCCTGAGCGGCCTGGCGGTGGGCCGGGCCCGTTACACCATGATCTGCGATGCCGCGGGCGGCATCCTGGACGACCTGATCGTCTACCGGCTCGCCGACGCGGAGTACCTGCTGGTCGCGAACGCGGCCAACGCGCAGACCGTGCTGGACGCGCTGGGCGCACGCCGAGGGGCGTTCGACGCCGAGGTGCGCGACGACCGCGCGGCGTACGCGCTGATCGCCGTCCAGGGCCCGGCCGCCTCCGGCATCCTCGGGCGCCTGACCGACGCCGACCTGGCGGGCCTGAAGTACTACGCGGGCCTGCCAGGAACGGTCGCGGGCCGCCACGCGCTGATCGCCCGCACCGGATACACCGGCGAGGACGGCTTCGAGCTGTTCTGCGCACCGGCCGACGCCGAGCCGCTGTGGCAGGCGCTCACCGAGGTCGGGCGGCCCGACGGGCTGGTCCCCTGCGGCCTCGCGTGCCGCGACACGCTGCGGCTTGAGGCCGGCATGCCGCTGTACGGGCACGAACTGTCCACCGCCACCACCCCGTTCGACGCCGGGCTCGGACGGGTGGTGAAGCTCGACAAGCCGGGCGGCTTCGTGGGCCGCGAGGCCCTGGCCGCCGCGGCGGAGCGGGCCGCGGCCGGACCGCCGCGCGCGCTCGTCGGGCTCGTGGCCCGCGGCCGGCGCGTGCCGCGCGCCGGGTACGCGGTGGTGAACGCCGCGGGCGCCCCCGTCGGCGAGGTCACCTCCGGCGCGCCGTCGCCGACCCTGGAGCGGCCGATCGCCATGGCGTACGTGGACCCGGAGTTCGCCGCGCCGGGCACCGAGGGCGTGTGCGTGGACATTCGCGGCAGCCGCGAGCCGCACGACGTCGTGGCGCTGCCGTTCTACCGTCGCCAGAAGTAGTCCCGAGTAATCGCACAAGCTGAAGACAACCGCGATCTCCCAGGAGAGCCACCCCATGAGCAACCCCCAGCACCTGCGCTACAGCAAGGAACACGAGTGGCTGACCGCCGCCGAGGACGGCGTCGCCACGGTCGGCATCACCGAGTACGCGGCCACCGCGCTCGGCGATGTCGTGTTCGTCCAGCTGCCGGAGACCGGGTCCGCCGTCACCGCGGGCGAGCCCTGCGGCGAGCTGGAGTCGACCAAGTCCGTCAGCGACCTGTACGCCCCGGTGTCCGGCGAGGTCACCGAGGTCAACCAGGACGTGGTGGACGACCCGGCCCTGGTCAACTCCGCGCCGTTCGAGGGCGGCTGGCTGTTCCGCGTGCGCCTGGACACCTCGGCGGGCGAGCCGGAGGGCCTGCTGTCCGCCGACGAGTACACCTCCTTCACCAGCGAGTGAGCACGCCGTGGCCCTCTCCGCCTTCGACCTGTTCAGCATCGGCATCGGCCCCTCCAGCTCGCACACCGTCGGCCCGATGCGCGCCGCCGGGATGTTCGTCCGCAGGCTGAAGAACGAGGGGCTGCTGGCCCACACCGCCGCCGTGCACGCCGAGCTCTTCGGCTCGCTCGGCGCCACCGGGCACGGCCACGGCACGCCGAAGGCGGTGCTCCTCGGCCTCCTCGGCCACACGCCCGACACCGTGGACACCGACCGCGCGGACGAGGAGGCGGAACGGGTACGCGGCGAGCGTTCCCTGCCGCTGCTCGGCGTCCACCCGGTCCCGTTCGACCAGGACACCGACCTGGTGCTGCACCGCCGCCGCGCCCTGCCGTACCACGCGAACGGCATGACGCTGCGCGCGGACGACGGCGCGGGCCGCCCGCTGCTGGACAAGACGTACTACTCGGTGGGCGGCGGCTTCGTCGTCGACCATGACGCGGTCGGCGCCGACCGCATCCGGCTGGACGACACCGCGCTGCGCCACCCGTTCCGCACCGGCGACGAACTGCTGCGGATGACGCGGGAGACGGGCCTGTCGGTGTCCGGCCTCATGCTGGAGAACGAACGGGCCTGGCGCACCGACGCCGAGATCCGCGCCGGGCTGCTGCGCATCTGGGAGGTGATGGCCGCCTGCGTCGACCGCGGCCTGCGCACCGAGGGCATCCTGCCCGGCGGCCTGAAGGTCCGCCGCCGCGCCGCGGCCTCCGCGCGCCGCCTGCGCGGCGAGGGCGACGGGGCGGCGCTCGCGATGGAGTGGGTCACGCTGTTCGCGATGGCGGTCAACGAGGAGAACGCGGCGGGCGGGCGCGTGGTGACCGCCCCGACGAACGGCGCGGCCGGCATCGTGCCCGCCGTGCTGCGCTACTACGTCGACTACGTGCCGGGCGCCGACGAGGAGGGGATCGTCCGCTTCCTGCTGGCCGCCTCGGCGATCGGGATGCTGTTCAAGGAGAACGCGTCGATCTCCGGCGCCGAGGTCGGCTGCCAGGGAGAGGTCGGCTCCGCCTGCTCGATGGCGGCCGGCGGCCTCGCCGAGGTCCTGGGCGGCAGCCCCGAGCAGGTGGAGAACGCCGCGGAGATCGGCATCGAGCACAATCTGGGCCTGACCTGCGATCCGGTGGGCGGCCTCGTGCAGATTCCGTGCATCGAACGGAACGGGATGGGCGCCGTCAAGGCGATCACCGCCGCCCGCATGGCCCTGCGCGGCGATGGCCGGCACCACGTGTCGCTGGACAAGGCGATCAAGACAATGAAGGACACCGGGGCCGATATGAGCGTGAAATACAAGGAAACGGCCCGCGGCGGCCTCGCGGTGAACATCGTCGAGTGCTGACTCGATGTTGATCAGAGCGGCGCGGGCCGAGGAGGCCGGGGCGTTGAGCGAGCTGGCCCTTCGTTCGAAGGCGTACTGGGGCTATAGCGATGCCTTTATCGCCGCTTGCCGCGAGGAGTTGCGCCTCCACCCCGGCGACATCGAACGCCGGCGGACCACCGTGGCGGAACGGGAGGGCCGCGCGATCGGGTTCGCGACCCTCGACGGTGAGCCGCTGGAGGGTGAGTTGGGGATGCTGTTCGTGGACCCGCTCGCCATCGGGCAAGGTGTCGGCCGTCGCCTGTTCGACCACACCCTCGATGTGGCACGCGGCCTCGGCTTCACCCGCCTGATCCTCGGCGCCGACCCCAACGCGGAGCCCTTCTACCGCCGGATGGGGGCGGTACGTGTCGGCTCGGAGCCTTCCGGATCGATTCCCGGCAGAGAGCTTCCCCTGATGGCGGTGGACCTGAGGGTTTGACGAACGCCGAGCCGGGCTGCCGGGTGCGGTGAGCCGGAGGGCGGCGGCGATAGCCTCCAGGACGGCGGGTGAGACACCGGCGAGGTGGCCGCGTCCGACCTTGGCGTAGCACTCGACGCCGACGTCGGCGAGGGCGGCGACTTCGCTGCGCCGCAGGCCGGGGACGCGGCGTTCGCCGCCGGTGGGCAGTCCGGCCTGCTCGGGGGCGACCTTGGCTCGCCGCGAGACGGGGAACTCGCGGACTTCCTGGCGCTTGTCCAGGTCATCGACGGTACGCCCGCCCGGCTGTGCGAGGGACGCACTGCTGGTGCGCCCCTCGGCGGAACCTCCCTCGACGCCGACGGCCGCGCTTCCCTGGACAGCGTGCCGCCCGACGAGTGGCATCGCGCCGACACGCCGCGTGCGCGAACCGTACCTGTCCCCGGCCGCCCTTAGCTGTCCAGGACCGGACCCGGCCGCCGTGCCGGGGCCCGGCACGCGAGCGAACGAGGAAGAGGGATCATCATGCGCGCTGCTGTGCTGCACGCTCCCGGCGACGTCCGGGTGGAAGAGATCGGCGACCCGACGATCACCGCGCCGACGGATGCGGTCATCCGGGTGTCGGCGGCCTGCGTCTGCGGTTCGGACCTGTGGCCCTACCGCGGCACCGAGCCGATTCAGGCGCCGATGCCGATGGGGCACGAGTACGTCGGAGTCGTCGAGGAGGTCGGCAGCGACGTCCGCACCGTGCGGCCCGGGCAGTTCGTCGTCGGCACGTTCGTCGCCGCCGACGGCACCTGCGAGATCTGCCGCTCGGGATACCCCTCCTCCTGCGTGAACCGCGTGTTCATGGCCCAGGTCGGCACCCAGTCAGAACGCGCCCGCATCCCGCACGCCGACGGCACCCTCGTGGCCACCCCTGGCACGCCCGAGGAGGACCTGATCCCCCACCTCCTGGCCGCCTCCGACGTGCTGGGCACCGGATGGTTCGGCGCGGTGGCCGCCGAGGCCGGGCCGGGAAAGACCGTCGCGGTCGTCGGCGACGGCGCGGTCGGCCTGCACGCCGTGCTGGCCGCCCGGCAGCTCGGCGCCGAGCGGATCATCGCGGTGAGCCGCCACGAGCCCCGGCAGAAGCTCGCCCGGGAGTTCGGCGCCACCGACGTCGTCACCGCACGCGGCGACGAGGGCGTCGCCGCGATCAAAGAACTGACCGGCGGTCTTGGCGCCCACTCGGTCGTCGAGGCCGTCGGCACCCAGCAGTCGATGCAGCAGGCGATCCGCTCCACCCGCCCGGGCGGCCACCTCGGCTTCGTGGGCGTCAACCACGACGTCACCCTCAGCGGCGAGGAACTGTTCTTCTCCCAGATCCACCTCCACGGCGGCCCCGCCCCGGTCCGCCGCTTCCTGCCCGAGCTGATCGACCTGATCTGGCAGCGGAAGATCCACCCCGGCAAGGTCTTCGACCTCACCCTCCCCCTCGACCGGGCCGCCGAGGCGTACCGGGCCATGGACGAACGCCGCGCCATCAAAGCCCTGCTGCGCGTGTGACGCCCGCAGCCGCCCACCGCGGCTGTCCGCAGCGACGGTGGCGCCGTACAGTGGTGGTATCGAGAGTTTGTCGTACGTCGGCTTTCATGCGGGCGCCGTTCTCGACGAAGGAAAATGCCGGCCTTCGCCCCAGGCGGTGGCCGGAGACGGGTTCGTCCCATGTCAGCGACAACCGATCGCCCCACATTCCCCTCGGGGCGTGCTGATGCCCTCCCTGCTCGACTGGCCCTGAAGAGCCCGGATGCTCCGCGAGAGCTGCTGGACGGGGCATGGTGGCCTCGTTCCCGGGAGCTGTCCCGGGAGCTTCCCGCGCTGGCCGCCGTACTGGACCCGTTGTGGGGCAGGATCACCCGTGTCGCCGTGAACCCCCGCCACTGGCCGGTCGTTCCGCGCAAGGTGCCGGTCGGGCGGCACGTGATCAAGGTGGGCTGGTTCGCGGCGGAACTGGACCCGCACATGCTCCTGCTGCTCTCCTTCCGCGTCGGCCGCTGGGATCTGCTGGTGATTCCTCCGGAGACCAGCGCGCACTCGGCGGAACGGCTGATGGCCGCGGCGCGCGACGCGTCAGGGCCACCCCGCACCGCGAGCGCGCTCATGGCCGACGAGACGGCCCACCCGGAGCTGCTGACGGTGTGGGAGGACGAGGGCGGCGCCGTCCCGCCGGAACGCCCGCGCGCCGGACGGCACCACGAGCGGCGGGGCCCGGCGTGACAAGCGACCTCGCGCGTCCCGGGCGGACCGGCGTCCCGCTGCGCGTGTCCCACCGCCGGAGAGCCGACCGGGCCCCGATCACGCTGACGGGCGACATCGGCGTCGCGTCCTCGGCACTGCTCCGCGACGGCATCCACCTGATCGACGCCGGCCTGGCCGGCGTCACCTTCCGCGACTGCGCCGGGGTGAACGCCGCCCTCACCGCGTCCCGGCGCGCGGCGACGGCGGGCGCCGTGCTGCGCCTGCACTGCCCGGACGTCCGCGCCGGGCCGGTGCCGCCCGGACGGTTCTCCGGAGGCGCGGGCCGACCATGGCGGCCGGGCCGCGCGGCGTGCGGGAGTGTGTGGTGAGGCCGCCTGCCCGGCCCGGGAAGCGGCCCGTGTCCGCGACGTCCCCTGCCCGCCTGCGCCGGCTCAGCCGCTGGCAGGCCGAAGGGATGCGGGAGGATCTCGCGGATCTGTACGCGGAGTCCACGACGGCAGGCACCGACGTGGACTACCGGAGCCGGGAAGACTTCTTCCGGCGCCTCGCCGAGGATGTCAGGCAGCCGGGGTTCGGCATGCTCATCGCGGAGACGACCACCCTGGCGGGGTGCGCTTTCGGCTTCCCGGTGGGGCGTGGCAGCTCCTGGTGGCACGGGTTCGACGGCCCGCTGCCGCCGGATGTCGAGCACCTCACCGCTTCGGGGCGGGTGTTCTCGATCACCGCGATCGTGGTCCATCCGCGGGAGCGCGACCGCGGGCTCACCGAACGGCTTCAGAAGCGTCTGTTCGCCGATCACCAGGTCTCGTTGGGCGTCACCCTGGTGGACCGCGCCGATGAGTACGCCGTGCGGGCTTTCGCGGCCCTCGGCTGGCGGCAGATCGGCGAGCTCCGCCGCCCGACGGGCCCGGCGGTTCTCCGGGTCCTCGCCCTTGACCTCGGGAACGCGCGGTCCGCCGCGCCCGGCCAACTCGGACGGCACGACAGCACGCAGGGGTGAGGCCCCGTTCAGGCACTCGGTGCCGGGCCGGGACGGGTACGGCTCAGCAGCTCCTCGGTGCGCTCCGCGAGGCGGGCCGCGTCGGCCGGGTCGAGGGTCTTCAGCGACAGCGGAACGTTCCGGCCGCGGTCGACGGCGGTCAGCGGTTCCGCGGGCGGCCGGTCGATCCAGTCGACGACAGGGCGGGCCGAGTCGGCCACCGGGCGGCCGAAGAACCGGCCCAGCAGCCGGATCGAGCCACGGACCAGCGGGTTGCCGTGGGCGTCGGCGCCACTGCGGGTGAAGCCCGGGTGGTACAGGACGTAACGGGCCCGGCCGCCGGCCGCCGCGAAGGCCACGCCGAGCAGGTCGTTGGCCCGCCCGGCCTGGAGCTGGGCGCGCACCTGGCCGTAGCGGCGGGTCAGTTGCAGGTCGTCCCAGTGCATCCGGCCCGCGGTGTTGCCGACCCCGGCCACGTTCACGACGACGGGGGTCTCGGCGGCGTCGAGCAGGGGGCGCAGGCGGTGGGCGAGCAGGTGGCGGCTCAGGTAGTAGAGGGCGAAGGTGAACTCCAGCCCGTCCGGGGTCTCCCGCCGTTTGACGCTGACGCGGTTGGCGAACAGCGCCAGCGCGTCCACGGCCTCGTGGTGCCCGGCGATCTCGGCCGCGACCCGCTCGACCTCGGCGATGGAGGACAGGTCCGCCCGGATGAACCGCAGGTCCCGGTGCCCGGCCAGGTCGAGCAGCGCGCGCCCTCTGGACTCGCTGCTGCCGATCACGGTGACGCGGTCGCCGCGCGCCAGCCGTTCCAGCGCGGTCGCCCGGCCCATGCCGGCGGTACCGCCGCTGATGATCACGTTCTTTCGTGCCGGGACCGGCATGGTGTCCTCCGCATAGGCTCGTCGATCGGCCGGTCCATCGTCGGCCGCGGCCTCGGAAGCGGGAAAGAAGGCACTTTGATGTCAGGTACGCACAGCGATGTTCCCTCGGTGCTCGCGCACGAACTGCCGCGTCCCGTGCCGCTGGACGAGCTGGCCGCCTGTCCGGTCGGGGAGGTGTTCCGGCGGGTGGGCGACAAGTGGAGCATGCTGCTGATGATCCTGCTCGGGCACCGCCCGTACCGGTTCAACGAGTTGCACCGCGCCGTCGAGGGCATCAGCCAGCGCATGCTGACCCGCACGCTGCGCGGTCTGGAGAACGACGGCCTGGTGCGGCGCGAGGTGTTCCCGACCGTGCCGCCCGGCGTCGAGTACAGCCTGACGCCGCTGGGCCGGTCGCTGCTCGAACCGCTGTCGGCGCTGGCGGACTGGGCGGTGCGGCACGGGTCGGCGCTGGGCCGCGCCCCGGAACCGCGCTGACCGGCCGGGTCCTGGGGGTAACCCCACCGCGTACCCGGTGGGTTGCCGCATGGTGGGCCGGTGGCGCCGGGCGGCAGGGTGAGCGGCATGAAGGATATGACGAGGACGAAGGGCCGCGCCGGGCGGGCGGTGGCGTGCGGCATCGCGGTGGCGGTACTCGCGACGCTCGCCGGGCCGGCCGCGGCCGGCGGAGCGGCGACGGACCCGCGCGAGGGCGACGGGGACCGGCTGCGGCAGGACGTGGCGGCGATCACGGCGGCCGGCGTGACCGGCGTTCAGGCGCGGGTGACGGGGGCCGACGGACGCGTGCGCACCGCGACCGCGGGTGTCGCGGACCTCCGCACCGGGCGGCCGGTCCCGCCGAACGGATACTTCCGGATCGGCAGCACCAACAAGACGCTCGTGGCCACCGTCCTGCTGCAACTCGCGCGCGAGGGCGCGCTGTCGCTGGACGACACCGTGGCGGAGTGGCTGCCCGGCGTCGTCGAGGGCAACGGCCACGACGGCAGCCGCATCACGCTCCGCGCGCTGCTCCAGCACACCGGCGGCGTGTACGACGGCAACTACCCCAGCCGCGGCGGCTCCGCGGCCGACTACTACGCGAACCGGTACGACGTGCACACGCCGCAGGACATCGTGGCCGCGGCCATGCGCCACGCGCCGGACTTCCCGCCCGGCGAAGGCTGGAGCTACTCCAACACCGGCTACGCGGTGCTCGGCATGGTCATCGAACAGGTCACCGGACGGGCGTGGCACGAGGAGGTGAACGACCGCATCCTGACGCCCCTCGGCATGCGGCACACCATCTGGCCGGGCCTCTCCCCCACCCTGCCCCACCCGCACGCACACGGCTACACCCGTTTCGCGCCAGGCGAGGACCTGGTGGACACCACCGAGCTGATCGACGCCGACGCCTCGGGCGGCTACCTCTCGACGACCGCCGACCTGGACCGGTTCGCGCGGGCGCTGTTCGACGGCACGCTGCTCGACGAGGCCGAACGGGCGGAGCTGACGCGCACCGTCGCGCTCGGCGAGGACGACACCCCCTGGCCAGGGGCCCGTTACGGTCTCGGCGTGTTCTCGCGTCCGCTGCCCTGCGGCGGCACCGTGTGGATTCCCAGCGGCGACCAGATCGGCTACAAGACCAGGATCGGCGTCACCGCCGACGGGCTGCGCAGCGTCGTGGTGTCGATGTCCACCCAGCTCCAGGACTCGGCCGACAGCGCCCTGCGCCAGGAGTCCGCCGCCACCGAGCTGATCGACAACGCCCTGTGCGAGGACGGCGGCTGACAGGCCCCCGGGACCAGCGGCGCCGTCCGGCTCACTTCACGGCGCCGCTGGTGATGCCCGAGACGATGCGCCGCTGGGCGATGACGAAGACCGCGATCATCGGCAGGCTCATCAGTACGACGTAGGCGAAGACGAGGTGCCAGTTGTTCAGGTACAGCTGCGCGCTCGCCACTTGGTAGAGGTTGATCGGCAGGGTGGCGGCGTCGCCGCCGCCGAGCACGAAGAACGCGTAGAAGATGTCGCTCCAGGCGTACAGCATCACCATGATCGTCGCGGTCGCGATGACCGGGCGCAGCAGCGGCAGGATGATGCGCAGGAACACCCGGAGCGGGCGGGCGCCGTCCACCCGTGCCGCCTCCTCAAGTTCGAAGGGGATGCTGCGAATGAAGCCGGTCATGAAGAAGATCGCCGTGGAGAGGTACATCGCCGTGTAGACCGCGATCATGCCGGGCCGCGTACCGGCGAGGCCGAGCTGGCGCAGTTGCAGCACGATGGTGATGATGGCCGGCGGGAGCAGCAGGCCGCTGATGCAGACGGCGTACGCGGCGGCGACGAGCCGCCCGCGGCGGCGGGCGAACACCCAGGCCGCGGCGGCGCCGAGGCACAGCACGAGCACCACGGAGGGAACGATGACGAGCAGGCTGTTGACGAAGCCGCGCAGCATCTCGCCCTCGCTGAAGGCGTCCGCGTAGTTGGCGCCGGGCTGCCAGTCGCCCGGCGGGTCCAGGTTCGGGCGGACGGCCTCGCCCTGGGGTTTGGCTGAGGTCGCCAGGACGAGCCAGAGCGGGATGCCGACGGTGACGAGCGCGAGGACGACCACGAGCGCCGGGCGCCCCAGGCGCCAGTAACGGCCGGGGCGGTTCACAGTAGTTCCTCCCTGCGGCGCAGGCCGGTGATGAGTGGGATCGCCATGGCGATGACCACGAGGAACAGCACGAGGCTCATCGCGGACGCCTGGGCGTACAGGCCCTGTCCGAAGACGCGGAACATGTAGATGTTCATGACCTCGGTGGAGGCCGCCGGGCCGCCCGCCGTCGTGGCCTGGACGATGTCGAAGGTGTTCATCGAGCCAAGCAGCGAGGTCGTGACGTTGAACGTGACGGCCGGCGCGAGCATGGGGAAGCGGACGGACCTGAACATCCGCCACGGCCCCGCACCGTCCGCGCGCGCTGCCTCCGTGACCTCGTTCGGGATGCCCTTGAGGCCCGCGAGGTAGATGAGCATGGCGAGCCCCATCCACTTCCAGCCGTGGATGACGGCGACCAGGACGACGGTCCACGTGGTGTCGCCCAGCCAGGGGACGGACGTTCCGAGCAGGTCGTTCACGGCGCCTTCGGTGTTGAGCAGCGCCTGGAAGACGTAGCCGACCGCGAGCGCCGAGATCAGCACCGGCAGGAAGAACACGGCGCGGAAGAAGCGGTTGAAGCGCGTGTCCTTCTCCAGCAGCAGCGCCAGCAGCAGGCCGAAGAGGTTCTGGAAGAAAGCGGCGAGCAGCGCGTACGTCAGCGTCACGCGGATGGCCCGCCACAGCGTTCCGTCGTCGAGGACGGCGCGGAAGTTGTCCAGGCCGGCGAAGCCGATCTCGCTGTGGTAGGCGGACCAGTCGGTGAACGGGTACCAGAAGTTGAGGAGGTTGGGCAGCAGGAAGAACCCGCCGAACACGACGACGGCCGGCAGGGCGAACCACCAGGGGTGGTGAACGGCGGCGGCGGAGAGCCGGCGGCCCGTGGCGGACGCCTTGTCGGTGGCGGTGTGCGCCACGATGCGTGTCCCTTCGCTCGGGTCAGAAGCCCGCCGCGCCCTGGGCGCGGGCGATCTCGGTGAACTGGTCCTGCACGAACTCGGCGACGTCCCGCGGCGACCGTTCCCCGTGGATCATGTCCGCGAGGCCGACGTGCAGTTCCGGGGCGACGATGGCGCGGGCCTGGAAGACGCCGTGGGCGTCGGGCAGCGCGGCGACCTGGTCGAGGGCGGTCTGCGGCAGCCCGTCGGGGGTCGGCACGTCCGGCTGGATGGACGGGATGTCCCTGGCGTCGACGTAGTCCGGGTAGTGGGGCCCCAGCCAGAAGGCGAGGAACTGGCGGGCGGCGTTCTGCCGTTGCTCGTCGCCGGTGCGGAAGGCGACGACGCCGTTGGTCTGGTCCGGCGAGTACAGCCCGCGCGCCTCGGAGTTGGCGATGGGGAACCAGCCGATCCGTTCGTCGATCTCGGCGCTGCCGTACTGGGCCTGGAGCTGGGACTGGAAGGAGGTGACGTTGAGCGCCATGGCGGCGGTGCCGCCCCAGAGGGCCTCGCCCTGGCCGGTGAACGTGCCGGTGCGGTAGTTCTCCTGGGCCAGTCCGGCGCCGAGGAGGTCGTCCTGGTAGCGGGTGATGGCGTCGACGACGACCGGGTCGGTCCACGACTCCTCGTTGCGGTTCAGCCCCTCCCACCAGGCGTCGGGCAGGTCGGTGAGCTGGACCTGGACCTGCCACTGAAGGGGCCACCTGTCGCCGCCCACCTCGTAGAACGGGGCCGCGTCGGTCCGGTCGGCGATGGTGTGCCCGAGGGCGAGCAGCTCCTCGTAGCTGCCGGGGAAGTCCGCCTCGTCAAGGCCGGCTTCGGCGAAGACGTCCTTGTTGTAGTAGACACCGAGCATCGCCGGGCTGGTGACGATCGCGGCGTAGCGGGTGCCGTCGACGACCCCGAGGGACCGCTCGGTCGGGCCGAGGGCCTCGACCCACGGCTCCTCGTCCAGCGGGAGCAGGTTCTGTTGGGGCTGGATGAACGGGAGCGTGCTGATGCTGGGCTGCCAGAACATCAGGTCGGGCTTGTCGCCGCCGGCCAGCCGGGTGGGCACGTTCTGTTCGTAGAGGTCGGGGATGGCCTCGGTGGACACCTCGGCGCCGGTCGCCGCCTCGAACGCCTCGATCACCGGCTCGGGGGCGGTGACGCTGTTCTGCGCGGTCCAGAAGGTGAGTTCCACGCCTTCCAGGCTCGCGGTGGGGTCGACCGGCGGGCCGCCGCCGCTGTCGGGCGGCCCGCCCGCCGTACTGTCGCTGCACGCGGTCAGGGTCAGGGCGGCGGTGCATATGAGGGCCGTCAGGCCGGCGACTCTTCGCATGGCGGACTCCGGGAAGGGTGGTCGGTGCGGGTTCAGTTCTCGGGCCGGCCGCCCACGGGGCCGGTGCGCGTGGCCGCTTCGGCTCCCCGCGGCCGTCTGCCGCCCCGCAGCCTTGTGTTACCGGTCACACGCATGCCAGGATTGTGACCGGTAACACTTTGGCCGTCAAGAACTGCACCAACTGCACCGACGGATTCACCGGGAGGCACGCGTTGTCCGGTACACCCGCGGCTGGTGGCAGCCAGCGCATCCACTGGGGGCACTCCGCGCTGTCCGCCGAGTTCGCCACGGCGCCCGACGGCTCCCTGCGGATCGTCGGGCTCGGCCCCCGGGGCGCCGGCCCCCTGGACACCGCGGCGGCGGCGCCGCCCCAAGCGACCCCGGTGGTCGAAGTGCTGGCGCTCGGGCACGGCAGCGGATGGTCGGGGCGGCGGTCGATCGAGACCGCCGTCGGCGCGCGCCTGCGGCTGCGCGGCCACACCAGGGAACGCGACGGTGACTGGCACGTGCTGCGCCTCGACCTGCACGACGCGGTCAGCGGCATCACCGCCGTACTCCGGCTCTCCTCCCCCGAAGGGCTGCCCGTCGTCCGCGCCGACACCGAGATTCGCAACGAGGGCCAGGAGCCGGTCACGCTGCTGGCCGTCTCCTCGTTCGCCCTCGGCGGCCTGCCCGCGCCCGGCGAGCTGGAGCTGCACTGGGCGGACAACGACTGGCTGGCCGAGTGCCGTTGGCGCAGCGCGCCGCTGCGCGAACACCTGCCCGACCTCAACCGCGGCGTGCACGAGCACGACAGCCGGGGGCACTTCGCCCTCGGCAGCCGCGGCAGCTGGTCCACCGACGGCCACCTCCCCATGGGCGCGCTGACCGAACGCACCGGCGGGCGGTGCTGGTTGTGGCAGGTCGAGTCGCCCTGCGGGTGGACCTGGGAGACCGGGGAGCGGGAGGGCGGCACCTATCTGGCGCTGCACGGGCCCACCGACACCGAACACCAGTGGCGCGATCGGCTGTCCCCAGGTCAGTCCTTCCGTACCCAGCCGGCCGCCGTCGCGATGTCCGGGGAGGGCTTCGACGGCGCGCTCGGCGCGCTGACCGGCTACCGGCGGCGGGTGCGCCGCCCGCACCCCGACCACGGGGCGCTGCCGGTGATCTTCAACGACTACATGAACACCCTTTCCGGCGACCCGACCACCGGGAAACTGCTGCCGCTCGTCGACGCCGCTGCCCTGGCCGGTGCGGAGTACTTCGTCATCGACTCCGGCTGGTACGACGAGGACGCGGCCGGCTGGTGGGACAGCGTCGGCGCGTGGCAGCCCGCGGCGAGCCGGTTCCCCGGTCCGCGCGGCATCCACGAAGTGCTCGACCGGATACGGCAGCACGGCATGGTGCCGGGCCTGTGGCTGGAGCCCGAGGTTGTCGGCGTGCGGAGCCCGCTGGCCGAACGGCTGCCCGACGAGGCGTTCTTCCGGCGCGACGGGGTGCGCATCAGGGAGCACGGCCGCCACCAGCTCGACCTGCGGCATCCGGCGGCCGTTGCGCACCTGGACGAGACGGTCGACCGGCTCGTCGGCGCCTGGGGCGTGGGCTACCTCAAGCTCGACTACAACATCAGCGTGCCGCCCGGCACCGACGGCGGCGGCGTGGAGAGCCCGGGCGCGGGCCTGCTCGGGCACGCGCGCGCCTACCTGGACTGGCTGAACGCGGTCCTCGACCGGTACCCGGGGCTCGTCATCGAGAACTGCGCCTCGGGCGGCATGCGCATGGACGGGGCGCTGCTCGGCGTGGCGCAGCTCCAGTCGACCAGCGACCAGCAGGACCACCTGCGCTACCCGCCGATCGCCGCCGCGGCGCCGACGGCGGTGCCGCCCGAGCAGGGGGCCGTGTGGGCGTACGTGCAGCCGGAGTTCGGCGACGAGGAGAACGCGTTCATCCTGGCGGGCGCCCTGCTCGGCCGCGTTCACCTCTCCGGCCGTCTCGACCGCATGTCCCCGGCGCAGCTCGGGCGGGTGCGGGAAGCGGTCGGGGTGTACCGGTCGATCCGGCAGGACCTGCCGGACGCCGTGCCGTTCTGGCCGCTGGGCCTGCCCGGCTGGACCGCCCCGTGGACCGCCCTGGGGCTGCGGGCCGGGCGGGCGTCCTATCTCACCGTGTGGCGCCGCGAGGGCGGCGGTCCTGACGCGGTCCTCCCGCTGCCGCACCTGCGCGGCCGGGCGGCAGGCGTGGAGGTGCTGTTCCCCGCGGGCACGGCGGGCGGCGCGGCGTGGTCCGCCGCGTTGGGCGAGCTGGCCGTCACCCTGCCCCGGCCCGGCACGGCCCTGCTGCTGCGGCTGACCACGTGAGGGGGCGGCCGGGCGGCGGGGCGGGGGCGGCGGGGCCCGCGTTCGAGCACGACTACGGACATCCCGGATACGAGGAGGCAGCACCCATGAGGAAATCCCTGAGACACCTGGCCGGGGCCGCCGCCGTGGTCACCGCCGCGGGGCTGCTGGTGCCCCCGGCGGCCTCGGCCGCGGAACCCGACGTCCTGGCCGTCGACTTCGGCGAGACGACCGGCGCGTTCCGCGGGGGTGCCAGCGGCACGCTGTACGGCTTCGGCGACGACGGCTCCCCGACTCAGGCGCTGATCAACGGGGCGCACATCACCAACTCCTCGCAGAAGCCGCCGGCGGGCCTCCAGCATCCGAGCGGCGACGTGCTGAACATCGAGGACGGCTTCTTCGACAAGCACGGCAGGGAGCTGGCCGTGTACGTCCAGGACCTCTACCCGGACTGGCCGTACCACGAGGGCGAACGCCCGCAGGACACGCGCACGTACGACCAGACGGACGGCTCGTGGACGGAAGGCGGGAACGGCACCTGGGACTACCTGGAGGTCGTGCGGCACGTCGTCACCCGGATCGCCACCGAATCCACGCACCCGGACCAGTACCTGTTCGTCATCTTCAACGAGCCGGACGGCATCTGGTACCAGGACTGGCCCGGGATGAAGGACCAGTTCCTGGCCGACTGGACCGAGGTGTACCACCTGGTGCACGAGATCTACGACGAGGTCTTCGACGGCGCCGTGCAGCCGCGCATCGGCGGCCCAGGGCACTCGCGCTGGCACGGCACCGCCGAGCCGGACGACAACCGGCGCGAGCGGGACTTCCTGGAGTACGCCGCGGCGCACGACGTCGTGCCGGACACCTACATCTGGCACGAGCTGGGCGGCACGGACCCCGACCTGTTCCGCGACCACATGCGCGAATACCGGGCGCTGGAGGACGAGTTCCTGGGCGCGGACCTGGACCTGCCGGTCACCATCAGCGAGTGGGGCGGACTTGAGGACATGAGCACGCCGGGCCGGATCGCCCGGTGGTTCGCGGCATTCGAGGCGGAGAAGGTCGACGCCCAGACCGCCTACTGGAACTACGCGGGCAACTTCTCGGACAACATGGCCCGCGCCAACGGCGCGAACGGCGGCTGGTGGATGTTCAAGTGGTACGGGGACCTGGCGGGCTCACGGACGGTCCGGGTGACCCCGCCACACCCCGAGGACGTGACCTCGCTGCGGGGCATCGGCGCGCTCGACGAGGACAACCGGCGGGCCACCGTTCTCTACGGCGGCACGAACGCCGACGTGGCGCTCGACCTGCACGGCCTGGACCGGTCCCTGTTCGGCAGCCAGGTCGACGTCGAGGTGCGGGAGATCACGCTCAGCGGCGCGGAGGGCGTCCACGGCAATCCGCGGCTCGTGGCCGCCCTTGAGGGCGTGCCGCTCGGCGACGACGGCACGCTGGCGGACGTCACGGTCCCGACGCACGACGAGGACGCCGCCTACCAGCTCGTCATCACGCCCCGCCAGGACCGCGACGTCGAGGCCGCGCTCGCGGACCAGGCGTGGAGCCGGTCCTTCGAGGCGGAGGACACGCGGCTGACCGAGGCGTCCGTCCGCGACGCCGCCGACCACGAGTTCCAGGCTTCCGGTGACGCGGACGTGGCCGAGTTCAACCAGCCGGGGTCGCGTTCGGACTTCACGGTCACCGTGCCGCGAACGGGCACCTACCGCTTCCAGGTCATCGGCTCGGCGCCGGCCCCCGGCCGCCACGCCCTGTTCGTCGACGACCGGTTCGGCGCGACCGTCCAGTACTCATCCGACCTGTCGACACGGGGCAAGTGGATGTACCGGGGCAGCGCCGAGGTCGAGATCGAACTGCCCGCGGGGGAACACACCCTGTCGCTGCGGGCGAGCGCCGACGGCGCCACCGCGCTGCCGAACAGCGACATCACGCTGGACCGGTACGTTCTGACCGATGTGACGGACGGCGCGCCGACGGTGTACCCGGCGAGCACCATGCGCCTTCAGGGCGGCGCCCGCCTCGCGTTCGAGGAGAGCGGAACGCGGGGCGCCGCGCGGATCGGCGGTGACGGGCAGCGCGGCGAGCTGTACGTGACCGCCTGGGAGTCCGGTTACCACGACGTCGTCGTCGACTACGCGAGTACGGGGGCCGCTTCGGCGTCGCTGCGCGTCAACGGGGCCGAGGCCGAACCGTTCGAGGCGCCGGGCGCGGGCACGTGGCGTTCCACCGCGCGCGTTCATCTCGCCGAGGGCATCAACGAGTTGGAGGTCACCTCGGCGGAGGGCATCGCCGTCTCCTCGGTGACGACCGCGCGGAACGCGGCGGCGGACGCGGCGGCCGTCACCGTTCAGGCCGAGGATGCCGTCCTGCACGGGGCGGCGGCGGTCGAGACACTGCCGGAGAGTTCGGGCAGCAACGCCTCGGGCGGCAGCGTCGTCAGGTACCTGGGCAACGACACGGCCGAGGCCCGCAACCGGCTGGAGATTCCGCGGCAGCCGGGATTCGACGCGCCGGGCGACTACACCGTCGTGGTGCGTTACGCGAACGCCGAGACCTCGGGCGACCACGACTACAACCCGCAGGTCGTCGACCGTGGCCTGCAGATCACGGAGGACGGTGCCGAGGGCTACGCCGGCCGGGGCATGTTCCGCAACAACCACCACTGGGACAGCTTCTGGGAGCGGTCGGTCGGCGTGACCCTGACCACCACGAACGGCTCCCTGTTCCTCGGCAACGACGTGCCGGGCGCCTGGGCCCCGGACATCGACTCGGTGACCATCGCACCCCTGACCGCGAACGGCTTCGAAACCACCCCGGCGTAGCGGCGGCGGGGCGGCCGGAGGGCCTCCCGGACTCCGTCCGGGAGGCCGGTCAGCGGGGGATGCCAGGAACTCGGCGCAGACCCGGGTGCCGAGGACGGGCAGAGGTGCGGCGACCAGCCGGTCTCAGGATGTGCTTGCCGGGGGGCGCCGTCGGCCGAGGCGGAGGGGGATATGGCGGCGGGCGGCCCACAGGGTGGTGGTGCGCGTCCTGACGAATGACTCGCCTGAGCTGAAGACCAGGCGTTTCGCTCCGCCGCGCATGGCGGTCATGTCGGTGACGGTGAACGTCCCGCCTCCGATCATGAGTTGGTCGCCGCGGGCGATGGTGGCGGCGTCCACCTCGACCGAAACCAGCACCCCGCCGATCACGACCGCCTCCCGCAGGCTGGTGCGCAGGCGCGCAGCGGGTGGCCGTTCACAGTGGCCAGGACGCGGGAACGCTCGCCGGGCCGGTGCCCGAGCCAGGCCCGGCACAGCACGCACGCGGCCCCGGACCACTGCCGCGGCGAGAGGTCCCGTTCCAGATCAAGCCCCATCAGCAGAACGGGCAACGGCGCATCAGCCACAGCGGCCTCCCCGCGGCGGAAGCACGTGCCGCAGTGCTTCCAGCAGCACCGGCGGATCGGTCAGGCACATCGGAGTCGGGCGGATCAGCCAGCGGATCGCCGAGCCACCCGTCCACGGCCCCTCACACCACGCCGCGGGCGGCACCGCCACCACCCGCGGCCCGCGCATGATGTCCACCCCCGGCGCCCGTTCCTCCCACCCCACCGCCGCACCCGGCCGCACCAGCCACGTCAGCACATCCGCGACCTGATCCTGAACCACCGGCCCCGACCGCTCCCGCAACCGCGATACAACCCGCAACCCGACAAACGTCGGCAACTGCACGCCGTCGAACCATCTGCCGCACGGCAGCGACTCCACGCCCTTATGCGGCATCCAGTCCGGCACCGCCTCGATTTCGGCCATGCTGGGACGCTACTGACGCCCGACCGGCCGCTCCAGGCACGTTCCATGCCCATCCATACCTGGAGCACGCGGACAGATACGGAACGTGTCTCTAATGGGCGCCCAGGAAGTCCCCGAGGGCCCGCTGCTCCCTCGACAGAGCGCGCCGCCGCGCACGCCGCGCATCACGGAACACATCAGCGGCCAGCCGTTGGTGGCGCAGCCACTCGGGAGTCTCGGAGCGCAGCGACGCAAGGATTCCCAACGCGTCGTCGCTCTGCCGCAGCATCGCGTGGGCCTGCGCCACATCCAGAAGGTGTCGCCGCCCGAACGTCTGCCCCTTGGGCAGCGGCGGCATACGCGCCGCCAGCGCCAGCGCCCGCGTGGGGCGCTGAGCGACCATTTGGTTCTCGATCGCCTGGTAGGCCACCGTGCGCCAGTCGAAGCGCCCCCAACTGCCGTTGTCCACCGCCGTGGCATTTCCAAGGGCGACCCCGGCGGTCCGGGCCAGCCGCAGCATCTCACGCGCCTCGGCGGGGCGGTTGTTCCGAGCCGCCGCCGAAGAAGCATGAACGAGCAGCTTGCCCCACGCACCGAGTGCTGCCCGCGACGCTCGCGAGATACGGGGCTCGGAGCCATCCGCAGTCACCACGGACACCCGCTCGGCCTCATCGAGGCGTCCCTGACGGATCAATAGCCAGCCCTGCTGGTAGACCGCTGCGGCCACCCCGGCCTGATCCCCGGCAGCGGCCGCGTCCTCCACGGCGTGCCGGAGCGCCGTCTGCGCGAGGTCGTAGGCGCGGACCTGAACCAGATACCGCCCGGCCATCTGAAGGACTCGGCCACGCAGCCGCAGCGCCTCGGCGCGGTCCGTCCCGCCATCGAAATGACGCACGGCAAGGTGCGCCGAGTGAATGAGAGGCGGCAGCACCTCGGCGACGGTGGCGTAGTCGTCGCGGTGGTAGGAGTCGGCCAAAGCGTCCGAGGTGCGCCGCATCTGTGCGAGGTCCGGGTCCGGCTCCACGGTCCCGCACGTGGCCAGTGGCCCGGCGGCACCGACAGCTGGGGCGATCGCCTGCCGCAGGGGCATGAGAACGAGGTTGTCCTCATCGCCGCGCCGGTCGCGGTGGGGCGGGCCCGAGTCGAACAGCCTGCTGGTCCGCACGTCGAGGGCACGCGCGAGCGCGTGATAGGTCTCGATCCTGGCGTTCCCGCCGCCCTCAATCTTTTTCACTACCCCGGGGCGCAGGCCGGCGCGCTCGGCCAGAGACTCTTGGGTGAGGCCGCGGCTCCTGCGGAGGTATCGAAGCTGATCCCCCGCCGAGCTTTCGTCGTGCATGACAGTCCCCGTCCTACGAGGCTTGCTCGTCACTTGCCAGCATAGAGCGGCGCTTTCCTTTTGCCCGGACCTCAGTCGGGCACAAGACGAAACCCCGGGGCCATTCCCGGGCTGGGTGTTTCGGACCCGCGTGCGTCGCTGGGGGTGCGCGGGCGTGCGCCGGGGTGCACTCTTGGCGCATGGCCACACGCATCGTCGTCTATCCGCTCACCGAGGGCGGCGGGCGGCGGGTGCGCGCGAACGGCGAAATCCTCGGCCGCGCCAGGTCGCTCGGCGAGCTGCTCGAATTCCTGCGACGGCCCGCAGCGGGCCTCCAGGACGCTACTGCCGTGCAAGCGCTGGGCGAGCGAATGGAGAACTTTACGGCGCACGCGGCCGGGCGAGGGCTCGGCACCGTGTCTCCGCTCGCTCTCGAACCCTGATCACTGGCCGAGCGCAGCGAGAATCCTCGCCTCCTTTTCCAGGGCGATGCCATGCTCGACCCAACGCGGGTGCTCCACCGGCGCCCCGCCCTCGCGCAGCCAGGCCCAGGTGTCGGCCACGGTCTCGGCCAACGGCCGACACCGCAGCCCTGCCGCTTGCGCGCGGGTGGAGTCCACCGCCCAGGCGCCGACGGAGGTGCGCCACAAGGGGAGTTCGGCCCACTGCCGCACCCCGTGCTCGATCAACGTCTGATCGGGCACCCAGCGCAGTACACCGCGACTCCCTGTTGCGTCCAGACAGGCGGTCAGAAAGCTGCCCATCGTCTCGTGGCCGATTGGCGCGGCGACGTTGTAGGCACCGCCGGTTGCGTATTCGGCGGCGGCCTGGTCCAGGACGAAGCTGGCGACATCGCGCACGTCAACAGGCTGGATGGTCTTGCCTGGAGCGCCGGGGGCGAGCACTGTTCCACCGCGCTCGGCCCGGTGCAGCCACCAGGGCAGACGGCCGACGTATTCGCCCGGCCCCAAGATGACGCCCGGCCGCAGGATCACTACTCGGTTCGGGCCGTAGGAATCGATGACGGCCCGCTCGGACCCCGCTTTCTGTACGCCGTAGCACGTGGCCGCAGGCCCGTCCCGGCCGAACTCCTCGTCGGCGTCCGCGGGCGCGTCCAGCAACTCGGACTCCTCGGTCAAGGGCTCGGTCGGCCAGCCCCGGTAGGCGTTGACGGTGGAGACGTACACGTACCGGCTAGAAACCGGCGCCAAGGCGCGGGCCCCGGCGAGCACCCACCGAGGCGCGAAGTCGGCCGAGCTGGTGTCGATCACGGCGTCCCACTCGCCCGCGTCAGCAAGCCGTTTCAGATCCGACTGAACTTTCCGGTCGCCGCGCACCGGCCGCACCCCGGCGACGTCTTGCCCGGACCGACCGCGGTTGAACGTCCAGAGGTCCCACCCCCGGTCAACACCTTGCTGAGCGATGGCTCGTCCAAGAAACCAACTGCCGCCGAGTACCAGAATCCTCATACGCTGATCGTGCCCGCCGAAGAGGCAAGACGAAAACTCCCACCAGCTACTCCGGCAGACGACGGCTCCCAGATGCCGGGCATGGCGAAGCGTCCCCGTCCGCAGCGCCCCACCGAGGGCTGGCGTTGAGTCATGCGTGCGAGGCGCCGGTGATAGGCGATGCGACGCCCTGCCTCCAGCGTGGTGTTCGCGGCATTCTGGCTCCCCGTTCGGTGCTCATCACACCGAACGGTACCCGGGCGATCACATTCAGGTATATGTGTTCATGCTTCCGTGACGACGTCGATCAGCTCGCGCAGGCCGTTGATGGACCAGTCCGCCACCGCCCGCACCTCCGGGGCGTCCGCCCACAAGTGCCCCCAGGGGCCACGCCGTAGGTGGCCGGCCAGCAGCCCCATATCGCCTGCGGGGAACACGTCGTTCGCCGGGTGATCTCCCACGTAAAGGGTCTCGTCCGGTCGCGCTTCCGCGAGTTCGATCACCCTGCGGAAAAACTCGCTGTCCGGCTTGGCCACGCCCCAGTCTCCGGACACCGCCACCGCGTCCACCGGAAGGTCGAGCGCCCGCAGCAACTCCCCGGCGCGCGATGTCTGGTTGCCCGCCACGATGACGCGTACGCCGAGGTTGCGCAGCGCCGACAGTGCCGGCCGGACATCGCCGTACAGATCGGTCTCGTCCAGGATCTCGCCGCGTCCGGCGGCCTCGCGTGCTCGGTATTCGGCCGCCACGTCCGCCCCGGGCCGGAGCATCCGAATCGCGTCGGCATTGTCGCGCCCCTGCGACACGACCACGCCGACCAGAGCCGACAAGGTATGCCGAGGCACCTGGAACCAGTCGGCCCACGCGTTCCAGTAGCGGTCGTCACACACCAGCGTCTCACCGATGTCGAGGGCAACACACTTGATCACCGCTACAGCGTAGAGACATCGCGAGGGGGTCAGCAGCGCACGGCCGGAGCGGCGATCGTCCGGAACGCCCGCCGACCGTGTTCCAGGGGCCCGGACGCGTATCTCATGTGACGGCGAGATCGGTGGTCCCGTCGCGCTGTGTCCCGACCCTGCGCCGTTCGTCTGTCGGCGCCTCTGGGCGGACCCGAGGTGCGCCCCGGATCAGCGGGTGCCGAAGCTGTGCACGGTGGTGGAGCGGTAGGTCTCGCCCGGGCGGAGGACCGTGGTGGGGAAGTGCGGCTGGTTGGGTGAGTCGGGGAAGTGCTGGGTCTCCAGACACAGGCCGTCGCCCTGCCGGTAGACCCGGCCGCCGGGGCCCGTCAGCGTGGCGTCGAGGAAGTTGCCGCTGTAGAACTGCACGCCGGGCTCGGTGGTGTCGACCCGCATGAGGCGGCCCGAGCCGGGGTCGTGGAGGGTGGCGGCGTGCCGCGGCGCGCCGGTGATGCCCTTGTCGAGCACGAAGTTGTGGTCGTAGCCCTGCCCGTACAGGAGCTGCTGGTGGCTTTCGCGGATGTCACGGCCGACGTTCTTGCCGCGGCGGAAGTCGAAGGGGGTGCCCTGGACGCGGGCGAGTTCGCCGGTGGGGATGAGGGTTTCGCCGACGGGCGTGTAGCGGGCGGCGGCGATCTCCAGGCGGTGGTCCTCGATGCTGCCGGTGCCCTCGCCGCCGAGGTTGAAGTAGGTGTGGTTGGTGAGGTTCAGAGGGGTGGGTGCGTCGGTGGTGGCCTCGTAGTCGATACGGAAGTCGCCGTCGCGGGTGAGGGTGTAGTCGACGCGCACCTCCAGCGTGCCGGGGTAGCCCATCTCGCCGTCGGGGCTGGTGCGGCGCAGGGTGAGTCCGGACCGGCCGTTCGGCGTGACGTCCCACAGGCGTTTGTCGAAGCCGCGGTCACCGCCGTGGAGGCTGTTGGGGCCGTCGTTGACGGGGAGTTGGTAGGCGGTGCCGTCGAGCGTGAAGCGGCCTTCGGCGATGCGGTTGCCGTAGCGGCCGATCAGGGCGCCGAAGTAGGTGGTGGCCGTGAGGTAGGGCGCCAGGGTGCCGAAGCCGAGGGAGACGTTGACGTACTCCCCGTCGCGGTCCGGCAGTTCGAGGGACTGGACGATCCCGCCGTAGCTCAGCACCTTCAGCCGGGTGCCGCCGCGGCTGAGGGTCCAGCGGTGCACCTCGGTGCCGTCGGGCAGGTGGCCGAAGACCTCGGGTCCTTCGCCGTTTCCCTCCGCGGGGGCGGCGGCCCGGGCCTGGCCGGCCGCGGCGGTGGCGGCGAGCCCGGCGGCGGCCGAGGCGAGGACGGTTCTTCTGCTGGGGCTCATGTGGTCGCTGCTCCTTCTGAACTGTGAGAGGAGTCGGTGGCCGTACAGACGGCCGACACACGTTCGACATTCCGAACGAAGTTCGAAATACGGGGGGAACTTAGTGACTCATCTCACGCGCCGTCAAGAGGCCGTCGCACGCGGCCCACCCGGTGCCGCGGTATCAGATCAGATCTCAGATCAGATCGCGCGGAATGGTCTCGCTCCACGTACGGGAGAAGACGCGGTGCGGCCCCTCGAACGCGTCGAGGGTCGCGTGCAGCCGGAAGTCCGTATCGGTGCACTCCAGAACGGTGCGGGTCTCCGTGCGCGTCTCCCACGCGCCGCGGCGGAAGGCCATCGTCCACGCCGACTCGCCGCGCGCCGAGCAGAATTGGTCGGCCACCGAGTCGTAGCGCTCGCAGGCCCGCCGGTGCACCTCCATGCCGTGGTCCTCGTGGCGCTGGACGCCCTGGTCCTTCACGATCTCCAGGGTCGAGCGGTAGTCCACCAGGTCACGGGACACCTGCCAGCGCTGCTCGCCCGGAGTGAGCCGGGTCGTCGGAACGGGCCGGGTGCCCTCGGGTTCGCCGAACGGGCGCTCGGCCACGTCGTCCGGCTCGCCGAGCGGGCGGACCGGCAGGGTCAGGCAGCCGGCGCCGTGCACCGTCATCAGCACCGGCTCCGGCGGCGGCCAGGCCAGCGGCCAGTACGACGTGGACAGCGACACGCGCACCCGGTGGCCCGGCGGGAACGCCTGCGCCACACCGTTGAGCGGCACGGTGACGCGGTAACGGCGGCCGGGTTCGAGGGGCTGCGGATCGTCCAGGCTGTCGCGGCGGGTCAGGTTGAGCAGCCCGTAGGTGACGCGGGTGGCGCTGCCGTCCTCGGCGACGTCGGAGAGGCGGGCCGCGACCATGGCGACCGGACGGTCGACCGAGATCTCCAGGTCGACGGACGGCGAGCCGAGGACTTCGAGGCGTTCCGTCAGCGGGTCGCTGTCGAAGACCATCGATCCGCCGTCCTCCTCGCGCTGGTCGTAGGGCAGGTCGGGCGGCGCGTTGTAGGAGGCCCACTTTCCGGCGAACTGCCCCACGGACAGCGGCGAGCAGACGGCGGCGGCCGCCCGTTCCCCCGCGGGGTGCCGCTCGTCCGCCGCCCCGATGCGCCGGTCGAGCAGCGGGTGGCGGATCTCGCGGACGTGGGGCGAGGGCCAGTCCGGCTCGCCGACCCAGCGGCCCGGACGTTCCTCGTAGGACGTGGAGGGCGGCACGCTCTCCTGCATCCAGGCGCGCAGCATCGGTCCGTCCATCACGCCGTTGTCGATGTCCTTGAGCCAGTGGTCCCACCAGCGCACCAGCTCCTGGAGGTAGCCGATGGCGGGCCCCGGCTCGCCCTGGTGCGGAAACTTGTGGGACCACGGCCCGATGAGGCCCTTGCGCGGCACGTCCAGGTGCGCGAGCAGGCGGGTCACGGCGTTGGAGTAGCCGTCGGCCCAGCCGCTGGAGGCGAGCACCGGGCAGCGCACGGCGGTGTAGTCCTCGCAGACGGACGCGTGCCGCCAGTAGGCGTCGCGGCGCTGGTGGCGCAGCCAGTGCGCGACCCAGGGGCGGGCGGCGTCGAGGCGTTCGAACCACATGGCGCGCCAGTCCTCGCCGGCCAGCGCGGGATCGGGCGGGCAGGTGGCGTAGGCGAACATGGTGCCCGCCTCGGCCAGGTTGTCCGAGAGCATGCAACCGCCCATGTAGTGCATGTCGTCGGCGTGGCGGTCGTCGGTGAACGACGAGATGGCGATGGCGCGCAGGCTCGGCGGGCGGCGCGCGGCGACCTGGAGCGCGGCGAACGCACCCCAGGACAGGCCCATCATGCCGGTGCGGCCGTCGCACCAGGGCTGCGCGGCCAGCCAGGCCAGCACGTCCTCGGCGTCCGTCTGCTCCTGCTCCAGGTACTCGTCAAGCAGCACGCCGCCGGACTCCCCGGTGCCGCGCAGGTCCACGCGCACGCAGGCGTAGCCGTGCCCGGCCAGGTACGGATGGTGCACGGAGTCCCGGGCGGCGGTCAGGTCGCGCCTGCGGTAGGGGATGTACTCCAGCACCGCGGGAACGGGCCGGTCGTCGGAGGTGACCGGGCGCCAGACGCGCGCGGCCAGGCGCGTGCCGTCCGCCACGGGGATACGGACATCCTCCTCGGTCCGCACCCGGTGCGGCAGGTCCTCGGGGTCGACGAACCGCATCAGCCGCTCATCTCCTCGAACGCGAACGGCAGTCCCTTCACCACCTCGTCGTAACGGGCGACCAGCTCCTCCTCGCTGTCGGCGGCGGTGAAGACATGGGCCAGCTCGAAGCTGTAGCTGTCCTGCTCCGGCAGCTCGGACAGCCGCGCACCGGCCGGGACGACGTGGTTGACGTGGGTGCCGGGGATGCGGCCGGCGAGGGCGGCCAGCTCCTCCTCGGTGGGGGAACGGCGGACCACGGCGTCCCCGAAACGGCGGTAGTACCACTTGGCGGCCAGCGCGTAGTCGCCCGCGCGGTGCGGCAGCGCCGGATCGCGGCCCAGGGCGAGGCTCAGCATGACGTGGTGGTTGGGCACCCCGTCGACGTACGCGAACAGTTCCGCATGTGACTGTGAGTGACGGGGGTTGACCTCCAGGAGATTGATCCTGTCGGTCGCCGGATCGTAGAAGAACTCGATGCTGAAGGTCGCGTTGTTCAGCCCGATCCGCGTGATCACCCGCTCCGAGATGTCGCGCAGCCGCTCCGTCACGCCGTCCGGCAGCTGCGAGGGGTACTGGTGCCGCAGGAAGCACGGGCTGTCGGGGTAGGTGAGCGAGTCGAGCGTTCCGTAGACGGTCACCCTGCCCTCGTGCACGTAGCCCTCGACCGCCACCTGGTCGCCGCGGATGGCCTCCTCCGCCAGGCATCCCCGGCCGCCCGCGGCCGCGGCGGCGGGTGGCAGCGGCAGCCGGTCGAGCACGAAGTCGAACGGTCTGCCGACCCGGCCCGCACCCTCCCGTATCCGCGCCACGGCCGCCCGGAACTCCGCCAGGTCCGCCACGCCGAACGCCAGCTCGGACGAGTACGCCGTCACCGGCTTCAGCCACATCGGGAACCGCACGCCCTCCGGCGGCTCCGGGGCGTCCGCGTCCAGGTCCACCAGACCGAAGCGGGGCAGCGCGTCCGTCACCTCGGCCTGTTCGAGGCGGCTCCAGTACTTGTGCTCGCACTTGACCACGGACGCGAGGCTCGTGCTGCGCAGCCCGTACCGCTCGGACAGGATCGGCACCAGCGTGGAGACGGGGAAGTCCCAGTAGCCGACGATGGCGTCGACCGAGCCGTCGAACGCGTCCAGCTGCCGCTCCGCCTTGCGGACCAGGGCCGGGAAGTCGATCTCTCCGTGCTGGAGCTCCTCGATGGTGAGCAGCGGGTGGAACCGGTAATCGGAGGCGTGCGGCACCTCCCCCAGCACCTGCTCGTTCGCCTCGTCCATCCCGATCACGAAGATGTCCGCCTTGCCCACCACTGTCCTCCTCGTCCGCGGCCCGCCGGGACGCGGACCGGACTTCCGGGGTACCCGGTCGCCGCCGGAGCATGCCGCGCGGACCTGCAGGGCCGTTCCCCGTCGCGGCCGGAGAGCGCTCTCAGCCCGCTGCCGCCGAGGGCGGACGCGGCTCGCCCGGGGAGGTGCCGCGGCGGACCGGAGGCCGCGAGTCGGTGAAGCGGTTGATCATGAAATGGGTAGGTTTGGCACCCCTTGCCACAAAGGAGAACCCATGACGTTCAACCCGCTGGAGCAGCGTGGTATCCCGCTGGACCGGCAACTGCGGAACTGGCGAGAGCTGGCCGTGGAGCCGGTGGACCCCGACCGCAGCGACCCGTACACCCGGTGCCGGATCATCACGATGAACGGCATCGAGGTGGAAGCGATCCTCTTCAGCCACCAGTTCGCCCGGCACTGCCAGGACCCGGAGGTCAAACGGAAACTGGCCGAGGTCCGCTACATCGAGGCGCAGCAGCAGAAAGCGGTCAACTGGCTGCTGCCGGGGGTGTCCTCGGTGCTGGAGACCACGATCTCCTACGAGCAGGTGGCCGTCGACCTGACCGCCTGGATCGCGCGGGCCGAGCCCGACCCTTACCTCAAACAGGCGTACCAGTTCGGAGTGCTGGAGGACTTCGACCACCTGTACCGGTACGCCAATCTCTACGAGATGATCGAGCACCGCAAGGCGGAGGAGATCGTCGACCAGCTCACCGAGGTCATGCCCGGCCGGCCCACCCCGCTGCACCACCGCCACCCCACCGACAACGTGCGCGAGCCCTACGACCGCCGGCAGACCGACCCGCTGTCGAAACTCCACGCGCTGACCGTCATGTCAGCCGAGCAGCAGACCATGAACTTCTACATGAACGTCGGACCGACGTACATGGAACCGATCGCCCGCAAGCTCTACCAGGAAATCGGGCTGATCGAGGAGGAGCACGTCACCCACTACGAATCCCTGGTCGACCCGGGCGAAACCTGGTGGGAGCAGCTGGTCCACCACGAGTACAACGAGTGCTACCTCTACCACTCGTTCATGGAGCAGGAGAGCGACCGGCGGGTGAAAGCCATCTGGGAACTGCACCTGAACATGGAGCTGGAGCACCTGCACAACGCCTGCGACCTCATGCGCCGCCACGACGGCAGGGACCCGGCCGAGGTGGTGGCGCCGCAGCTGCCGAACGTGCTGACCTTCGAGCCGAACAAGCAGTACCTGCGCGAGCTGATCGCCGACCAGCTGGACCTGACCACCCTGGGCACCGGCTACGTACGCGAGGCACACGAACGCTTCGAACGCATGCAGCAGCAGCTCAACGGCGACGGCCCCGCCCCCAGCGACGAGGTCATGCAACGCCACCAGGAGATGTTCGGCCGCGACTACCGCGTCCAGACCGAGGGCGAGCACCCGGCCTTCGCCACCGGCCACTGGAACTGACCCCGAGGGAGGGCCACGCAATGACATCGACCACACCCGACGCGGCAGACCAGGACGACGTCGTGGCACTGCTGATGCGCCAGCACGGAGACATCCGCAACCTCTTCGACGAAGTGGAACGCACCACCGGCGACGACCGGCGGGACGCCTTCCGCCGCCTGGTCCGGCTGCTGGCCGTACACGAAACGGCCGAACAGGAAGTCGTGCACCCCTTCGCCCGGCAGCTGTTCGACGGCGGACAGGGCGTGGTCGCCGACCGCCTGGCCGAAGAGAAACACGCCAAACAAGCCCTCGCCCAGCTGGACGCGATGGACCCCGACTCCCCCGGTTTCCTGCCCGGCCTGCGCCACCTGCGCACGGACGTCATGGAACACGCACGGGCCGAGGAACGCTACGAATTCGCCCAGCTGCGCCGCCACGCCGACCCCGAACGACTCGCCGCCCTGGCCAAAGCGGTCAAAGCCGCGGAAGCCACCGCCCCCACCCACCCGCACCCAGCCGTCCAGGGCGCCGCGGCCAACATGGCCGCCGGTCCGTTCGCCGCACTGATGGACCGCACCAAGGACGCGGTCCGCAAAGCCATGGGCAAAGACGGATAGCCGAACCGCCGGCCGGTCAGGGCCCGCTCCCCCGCACCCGCGGGGAGCGGGCTCCCGCCCGTTCGCAGGGCGGACGGCGGCCACGCGCTCGCGTTCCGGTCTGGAACGCCGCCCCCGGGCTACTCGCGGAAGTCCTCCGGGTGGACCTCCGCGTCCTCAAGCGCCTCCCGCATCGTCGAGCCCTGGCCCCGGCCCGGCTCGTCCTGGCCCCGGGACTCGGCGACGGGCTCCGGCCCGTCCAGCACCTCGTCGGTCGTCCGGGTCTTGGGCCGGTTCTCCTCCGGCACGGTCATGTCCGCTGCTCCTCGCCTCGTCGCCGCCCCGCGGCGGGCGCGGCGTGCGGGAGGGTCCCGCCCCACCCACGGCAGCACGCGCGCGGTGCCCGCGCAACCGGAGGGCGCACGGGCCGGGCGGCGGCCCCTCATCCGTGGGCGAGCGGCCTGCGGAACCCGTCGTCCGCCGCCGACCACAACGCGTGGCCGCCGTCGGCCGAGACCGTCAGCCCGTACGCCTCGGGACCCGGGCGTCCGGCGGCGGCCCAATGGGAGACGACGGGCGCGAACTCGCCGAAGACGTCCCGCGGTCCGGCGTGGTCCACGTGCACGAAGCCGCCGCTGCGCGGCACGACCCTGGCCCAGGAGCCGCTGGGGCGGTGGGTGAGGATGTGGAGGGCGCTCTGTTCCTTCTCCGCCTCGCGGAGCGTCACCTGGGTGACGTCGGGCTGGACGAGGTGGCGCAGCAGCCGCGGCACGGTGCCGCCCAGATCGGGCAGTACGGCGACCCGGCTCTGCCCGCGCAGCGACAGCACCATGCCCACGTCGTAGCCGAGGGGGCCCGCCGGGTCCTGCCACGCGTCGGCGGGTGCGTCGGCGGGTGCGTCGGCGAACGCGGCCGTCACCGGCAGCAGCGGCCCGGTGGCGCTGCCGTCGGCCGCGACGCTGAGCGCGGCCAGCGCGAAGCCGAGGGCGGCCACGACCGTGCCGCCCGGCCGCACCTGCGCCAGCCAGGCCGCGGGAACGCGCGGCACGTCCACGCCCGCGATCAGCGCATCGTAGGGCGCGCCGCCGGGGTGGCCGGCCGCGGGCGCACCGACGGCCAGGGTGGGCGCGTACCCGGCGCGGGCCAATGCCTCGCGAGCCGGCGCGAGCGCTTCCGGCCCGGGCGCGAGCGAAGTCACGGTCGCCTCACCGGCCCGGTGGCACAGCAGCGCGGTGTCGTAGCCGCGGCCCGTGCCGACCTGGAGCACGCGGGTGCCGCGCTCGACGGGGCCCAGCGCGCCCAGCATCGCGGCGAGCACGGAGGGCCGCGCGCCCGGCCCGTCCGCCGCGGGCGCGTCGTCCCGGCAGCCGGACTCCGCCTCGCGGAAGAACGCCTCGTGCGGAACGTGCAGAAAGGCGTCGCGCCACCGCGGGTCGAGGTGTCCACCGGCCGTGAGCCGGTCGACGAGCGTCCTGCGGAGGTCCGCTGCGGAGGCGGCACTGGTCACGGTGGTCATGAGCGGCGGGTGCTTCCTTCCCGTTGGGGGACGGCGCGCGTCGGTGTGCGACGTGCTGCCCCTCCCAACGAGGAAGACGGGACGACGTGGCGCCCCCGGCGCCGCCGGGGCGCGGGCGGCGGCGCGCAGGGCGCGCGGCCCCCCGCGTGAGCCGGGCGCACCGGCCCCGGTGCGGACTTCACCATCCGCACCGGAGCCAGCAGGCCCTCACCGTTCGGGCACCCGGCACCCGGCACCCGGCACCCCCGGCGCGCGCCGAACTAGTTCGCGCCTGCGCCTCCGGTGACGATGTCCTTGACGCTCGTGGCGCTGTCGAGGCTGTACGCGTACGGGATGTCCGCCACCGAACCGGCGGTCTGGATCTCGCCGGAGCCGACCAGGTGGTTGTCCCTGGCCACGAGGTCGCCCGGGTCGGAGCCCGCGTAGCCGACGAGGGCCGGGTCCTCGCAGTTCTCGAAGTAGTTGCCCTCGACCAGGACCCCGGCGCCCTCGGTGGAGGCGACGCCGTACTCGTTGTCGTAGTAGTAGTTGTTGAAGACGTGCACCGGGTCGCCGAACCGGACACGGGGGTGGCGCGTCTCGCTGCCGTCGAACCAGTTGTGGTGGTAGGTCACCCGCAGGTGGCCCTGGTCCTCGGTGTGGCTGTCGGAGTGGCCGAGCAGCATCGACTTGTCGCTGCCGTCGAGGTGGTTCCAGGAGACGGTGATGAAGTCGGATTCGCGCTTGATGTCCACCGCGCCGTCGCTGCCCGTCCCGAACGTGTTGTGGTCGATCCAGATGTTGGTCGAGCTTTCCTGCACGTTGATGGCGTCGTCGTCCCAGTCATCGAAGGTGAGGTTCTGGATGATGACGTTGCTCTGCCCGTTGATGTCGAAGCCGCCGCCGGTGATGGTGGCGCCGCCGACCCCGACGATGGTCTTGTCGCTTCCCACGTCGTTCATGCCGGACAGGTTGATGGTGCCGCTGACCTCGATGACCAGCGGCCCCGACTGGGTGAGGGCGTCGGTCAGTTCACCGGCGGAGCCGACGGTGACGGTGCCGCCGCCGGCGCCGCCGGTGGTGCCGCCGTTCTCCGTGGCCCAGCCGACCAGCCCCTCGGCGGAGGGCGCGGGGGCGGACGCCCCGGCGGGCGTCATGCCCGTGCCGGCCGTGACGACGGCCAGCGTGCCCGCCAGGAGCAGCGCCGGGCGGGCGCGAAGGGACTTTCTGCGTGTGTCGGCGTTGTCGCGGGACATCCCGGTCTTCCTTTCGTCATTGCCGAGCCGTTGAACGAGGGGGGAGCGGCTCGGACCTGTGGGGGCCGCATTTCCGGGACGGGGAAGCGTTCCCGGGAATGCGGGTGGCTATGACGAGCGCGGGACGGGCCCCTTTGCCGGGCCCATTCCCTTCGGGCGCCGACCTGCCGCCAGGTCGGCTTCCGGGGGTGCGTTGCCGCACGTCCCTCCGGTTCCGGAGGGCCGGTATGCGGTTCTGCCGTGACGGTCTCCGTGAAATAGCAAGCGCTTTCCGGTTTCTGGAAAGTATCGCCGGTGTTAAGGGCTGTCAAGGGATCGGATCGGCAAGCAGAAAAGGTGTGGAATATGGCGCGGACCCTGTGGACTTTACCGATTGATGCCGCGGTCCTGGCCGCCTTGTCCAGGCGGCCAGGACCGCGGGCGGAGTGGAACGGCGGCCCGTTCAGTGCCCGTTCAGTGCCCGTTCGTGGCGCGGGCGGCCGCGACCTGGCGCAGCACCTGCGGCACCACCTGACCGCCCGCGGGCGCGAGCGCCGGCGTGTAGGTCCAGGCGTGCCCGACCCACGGGTCGGCCAAGTGGTCGTCGGGCACCGGCGTGATGCGCAGCAGCGCCCGGAACAGCGGGTCGAGCACCGGGCCGT
This sequence comes from Streptomyces johnsoniae, assembly GCF_031845565.1. Lineage (NCBI taxonomy): Bacteria > Bacillati > Actinomycetota > Actinomycetes > Kitasatosporales > Streptomycetaceae > Streptomyces > Streptomyces johnsoniae. The sequence continues at coordinate 281,684 of NZ_JAVREV010000001.1, forward strand.
AGGCCCGCGCGTCCTCCCGGTCGGCGACCATCATCAGGTGGACGCCGACCGAGGGCCCCTCGTCCGCCAGGTAACGGAGCTGCGTGACGGACCTGTCGTCGAAGCCGTGCGGGAAGTCGTGGACGACCAGCAGCTGTTCGGCCAGGTCGATGTCCTGCGGCAGGGCGTCGGCGACGCCGCTGCGCACGGCCATCTGCACCAGGTCGACGCGCTGCGTCAGCCGCCCGAGCACTGCGCCCACGCCCGCGGCCCCGGCCGCGGGCGGCCCGGCCAGCGCGCCGGACTCGGTCAGCGGCGCGAGCGCTGTGGCGGCGGCGCCCGCCGGGTCGATGATGTGGACACTGAGCCCGCCCGCGGGGTGGGCCGCCAGCAGGCGGGCGGCGATGACCGCCGCCGTACCGGCGGCGAGCCGGCGCAGCTCGTCGCCGTCGACGAGCGCGGATTGCACCGAACTGCCGCCGCGCCCGCTGTCGATCCACAGGCCGCGTTGCAGCGGCAGCCGCACCAGCATCGGGATACGCAGGTCGACCCGCTCGGGCAGGCTGAGGTCGCCGAGGCGCAGCGCCATCGCCGTCTCCTCCGGCACCCGGTACTGCTGCCATACGGCGCTGTCCCAGCGCGCGTAGGCGGGCGGCAGGGCGGGCTCGACGACCGCCGCCTCGGCGATCAGCTGGGCCACGTCGCGGTCGAACGCGGCCCTGGCCTGGTCGACGAGCTGCGTGTGCTTCGCGCGTGCGGCGTTGCGCGCCGCGTCGGCGGCGGGGCCCACACGGGTGCTCGGGTCGGAGAGCACCGAGTCCAGTTCCCGGTCCATGCGCGAGTCGGCGAAGTCGACGGCGCTGCGGTAGGCCGCGGTCGAACGGGCCAGGTCCTCGAACATGCCCCAGACCTGGTTGTACAGCCGCTCGTCCATCGACCAGCCGGTCGCGTCGCCCGCGACGGGCCGCGGGTGCGCCCCCTGCTGCGGCCCGGGGGCGGCCGGCGGCGGGGCCGAGGGCGCGGCGGGGGCGTCGGCGGTGTGGCGTCCCGGGTGCCGGTAGTCGATCCGGCCGCCGGTCGCGCCGCCCGCGACGGGCCGCGGGGCGGTCCCGCCGCCGACCGGGGCGGCGCGGCGTTCGCGGTCCGCGTCGGCGGTCCGCGGCGGGGGCGGCGCGACCGAACGCGCCATGCCGCCGGCGACCGCCTCGTCGATGGCGGCGGCGAGGTCCCTGGCCTGCGGCAGGCCCTGGTCGTGGAGCATCGCGGCGAGGCCGCCCGCGTAGCCCTGGCCGACGGCCCTGACCTTCCAGGCGTCGTTCCTGCGGTACAGCTCCAGGGCGACGACGGCGGACTCCGCGTCGAGGTCGATGATGGTGTAGCTCGCGACGGGGGTGCCGTCCAGGCCGGTCACGGCGACGAAGGGGGCCGCGACGGCGCCGAAGCTCGCCGGGCCGCCGGTGCCCGTCGGCAGGGCGAGCATCACGTTCACCCGGTGCACGGCGGCGGGCAGCGCGCCGAGGTCGACGGCGAGCCGGTGGTCCGCGGCGGCCTGCTTGGAGACCTCGATGCCGGGGAGGCGGGGCGATGCCGGGTGGGCGACCCACTCGGCGTCCTTCATGCGCCCCGCCTCGTCGTTGAGCGTCACTCCGGCCAGAATCGGCCGGCCCGCGGACACCCGTATTTCCAGGCGGGTTTCGGGAAGCGGGTGGTTCTGCCCGCGGATCAGCTCGGCCGTCATGCTTGCGCCCCCTCGTTAGGTCGCCCCGCCGGGCGATACCCGGCGCGCTGCGTGTGGATGGTGTGCCGCGTGTGGATGGTGTGCCCCATGTGCCCCGTGCGCCCGGCGAGCCCGGCGTGGCCGCGTGCCACTGCCGGGCCCGATGGTATCCGCGCCGTGCGCCGCGCCTACAGGTAGGGAATCAGCGCGGGCATCAGGTCCTGGAAGGTGCGGCCGTTGGCCGGCTCGCCGATGGCGGTCATCTGCCAGCCGTTGCCCTGGCGGTGCACCTTGGCCATGACCTGCGCGGTGTACTGGCCGCCGCCGGTCAGCGTGTACCTGGCCAGCTCCTGGCCGTTGGTCTCGTCGACCAGACGGCAGAACGCGTTCTGCACCTCGGTGAAGCTCTGGCCGGTGAAGGAGTTGACGGTGAAGATGATCTGGTCGATGTGGACCGGAATGCGCTGGAGGTCGACGAGGATCGCCTCGTCGTCGCCGCCCTGCCCGGCGCCGCCGACAAGGTTGTCGCCGGTGTGGCGCACGGAGCCGTCGTCGGACACCAGGTGCTGGAAGAAGACGACGTCCACCGGCTGCTTGTCGGCGAACACGACGGCCGAGGCATCGAGGTCGATCTCCCGGGAACGCGACCCGAACAGTCCGCGGCGCGGGGCCGCCTGCCAGCCGAGTCCCATCCGCACCGCGGTCAGGGTGCCCCCGTCGGACTTCGCCAGGTTGATCGCCTGTCCCTTGGACAAGTTGAGACTCACGTGCTAACCCTTCCCGGATCGGATCACCGCCGGTTCCGGCGGTGATCCGCACCCTACGCAGTGCGGACGGCGGTCCGGGGCACCCGCCTCGCTTTGTGGCAGTCCTGCAATACTCCCGCGGCACGCCCGCGCGTGAACGGGCCTGCCGCGGGTCCGTCGTTCACCGGTCGCCGTCGCGGTGTTCGCCGGGCGGGCGCGCGGCCGGGTCCGCGTGCTTGGACCGTTCCGCGTCGCGCAGTGCCACGCGGCGGATCTTCCCCGAGATGGTCTTGGGCAGTTCGGCGAACTCGATCCGCCGGATGCGCTGGAACGGCGCGAGCCGCGCGCGGCTGTGGTCGAAGAGGGCGCGCGCGGTGTCCGCGTCCGGTTCCCAGCCGGCCGCGAGGACCACGTACGCCTTGGGCACGGCCAGCCGCACCGGGTCAGGCGAGGGCACGACGGCCGCCTCGGCCACCGCGGGGTGCTCGATCAGCGCGCTCTCCAGCTCGAACGGCGAGATGCGGTAGTCCGACGCCTTGAACACGTCGTCGGAACGGCCCACGTAGGTGAGGTAGCCCTCGTCGTCGCGGGCGGCGACGTCCCCTGTGTGGTAGTAGCCGCCGGCCATCGCCTCGGCCGTGCGCTCGGGGTCGTCCCGGTAGCCGGTCATCAGGCCGAGCGGCCGCGCGGACAGGTCGAGGCACAGCTCGCCCTCGTCGCCTTCCTGCCCGGTCACCGGGTCGATGAGCGCCACGCGGAAGCCGGGCGCCGGGCGGCCCATGGAGCCGGGTTTGACCGGCTGGCCCGGCGTGTTGGCGACCTGCACGGTGCTCTCGCTCTGCCCGAAGCCGTCGCGGATGGTCACCCCCCACGCCTCCCGGACCCGTTCGATCACCTCGGGGTTGAGCGGCTCCCCCGCCCCCGCCGCGATCTGTGGCGGTCGGCGCAGCAGCCGCAGGTCGGACTGGATCAGCATGCGCCACACCGTGGGCGGCGCGCAGAAGCTGGTGACCCGGCAGCGGTCCATGTGGGCCATCAGCCGGGCGGCGTCGAAGCGCGTGTAGTTGTGGACGAAGACGCACGCCTGCGCGTTCCACGGCGCGAAGACGTTGCTCCAGGCATGCTTGGCCCAGCCGGGCGAGGAGATGTTCAGGTGCACGTCGCCCGGCCGCAGGCCGAGCCAGTACATCGTCGACAAGTGCCCGACGGGGTAGGAGAGATGAGTGTGCTCGACCAGCTTCGGCCGGGCGGTCGTGCCCGAGGTGAAGTACAGCAGCAGCGGGTCGCCGCCCGCGGTCGGCCCGTCCGGCTCGAAGGCGGCGGAGGCGGCGGAGACGGCGTGCGCGTCGGCGTGGGCGAGCCAGCCGGGCGTCGGCGGGCCGACGGCGATGCGGGTGACGTCCGCGGGCACCCCGGCGAACTTGCCGGTGTGCGCCGAGCCGGTCACCACGTGCCGCGCCCCGCCGCGCAGCACCCGGTCGGCCACGTCCTCCGGGCCGAACAGCGGCGTCGCCGGGATCAGTACGGCGCCCAGCTTCATGGCGGCGAGGATCGTCTCCCACAGCTCGACCTGGTTGCCGAGCATGAGGAGCATCCGGTCGCCGCGGCGGACGCCGTGCCCGCGCAGCCAGTTGGCCAGGCGGGCGGACCGGGCGGACAGGTCGGCGAAGGACCAGACCCGTTCCGAGCCGTCCTCCTCCACCAGCCACAGGGCGGGCGCGTCGTTGCCCTCGGCGATGACGTCGAACCAGTCCAGCGCCCAGTTGAACGTGTCCAGCCGAGGCCAGGTGAACGTCGCGTACGCGGTGTCGTAGTCGTCGCGGTGGGCCAGCAGGTGATCGCGGGCCGCCCGGAACGTCGCGGTGCTCGAAGTCGCGGTCATGACGGAACGGTGCCCGCCCGCGCGCCGCCCGTCCACCCCGAAGGGGGTGCCACGGGACCGCGGACGGGCACCGCCGGGGTCAGCCGGCCGCCGCGCGCCAGGGCTCGTAGTGCGGGTTGTCCACACACTCGGCCATGATCTCGGTGTCCGTGGTGCGGTCGACCGGGCAGGCACCCACGATGAAGGAACGGTCGATGCCGCCGGGGAACGCGACCTCCACCTGGTCGGCCCACCGGTGCTGGTCACCAATCGTCGCGTTGACGTCGATGCCGCCGGGGGCGTCCACGTAGTAGTTGTACTTCGCCCGGCCCCACTCCTTGTACAGGTCGTGGTCGTAGGTGGTGCTGACGAACGGCGAGGGCTGGTTCTTCAGCACGTACGCCTCCAGGTCGTACTGGCCGTTCACATCCTTGGGCCGGAAGCCCTCCTCGAAGATCACCGCGGGACCGCGGTTCTCCGCGCGGTAGAGCTGACGGCAGTCGGTGCGGTGGGCGGGCGCCGGGGAGATCCGGTCGACGTCCACGTCCCGGGTGGCCGCGGCGTACAGCGGGTCCTGCACGGACGGGCAGGCCACGGCGGCCGCCGCCGTGCCGGTGGCGCCGGGCGCGGAGGTGAACAGCAGGGTCAGGGGCAGGGCAACTGCCGCTGCCCTGCGCGCGATTCGTTTGATCAGCATGCCGTACACCCTGGCGGCGGGACCTCGCGGAGGCGGGAGATATCACCGGTACGAGCGGTAGATGTCACCGGTTCGAGGGCGTGGCGGAGGACGTGGCGGACAGCGGGACGGTGGCGGCGACCGGCAGGGCACGCAGCAGCAGGACCGACCGTTCGGGAACGGTGATCGTCTCCCCGCCGTGGTGGACGGTGCCCGGCGCGGTGTCCTGGTCCTCGCGCGAGGTGTCGATCAGCAGCGCGTAGGCGTCGGCCCAGGGCTGTGCGGGCAGCGGGAACTCCACCGGGGCGGCCCCCGCGTGCAGGATCGCCAGGAAGCTGTCGTCGGTCACCGGGCGGCCCTTGGCGTCGCGCTGCGGGATGTCGCGGCCGGAGAGGAACATGCCGAGCGTGGCGCCCGGCGCGTACCAGTCCCGTTCCGTCATCTCCTTGCCCGCCGCCGTGAACCAGCCGAGATCCCTTATGCCCTCAGGACCCTGGCGCCTGCCGGAGAAGAACGCGCGTCGGCGCAGCACCGGATGGTCGCGGCGCGTCCGGATCAGGCGGCGGGTCAGGTCGAGCAGGGGCCGCCAGGCCGGGTCGGTGCGCAGCGACCAGTCGATCCAGCCGGTCTCGTTGTCCTGGCAGTAGCCGTTGTTGTTGCCGTGCTGGGTGCGGCCCATCTCGTCGCCCGCGACGAGCATGGGCACGCCGGTGGACAGCAGCAGCGTGGTGAGCAGGTTGCGCAGCTGGCGGCGGCGCAGCGCGGTGATGCCCGGGTCGCCGGTCTCGCCCTCGGCACCGCAGTTCCAGGAGCGGTTGTCGTCGGTGCCGTCGCGGTTGTCCTCGCCGTTCGCCTCGTTGTGCTTGGCCTCGTAGGTGACGAGGTCGCGCAGCGTGAACCCGTCGTGTGCGGTGATGAAGTTGACCGAGGCGTACGGGCGGCGCCCGCCCCACGCGTACAGGTCGCTCGACCCGGACAGCCGGTAGCCGAGGTCGCGCACGTCGGGCAGCGCCGCCCGCCAGTAGTCGCGGACGGTGTCGCGGTAGCGGTCGTTCCACTCGGTCCACAGCGGCGGGAACGCGCCGACCTGGTAGCCGCCGCTGCCGACGTCCCAGGGCTCGGCGATGAGTTTGACGCGCCGCAGCACGGGGTCCTGGGCGATGACGGCGAGGAAGGGGGAGAGCATGTCGACGTCGTGGAACGAGCGGGCGAGCGCCGCGGCCAGGTCGAAGCGGAAGCCGTCCACGCCCATCTCCTGCACCCAGTAGCGCAGCGAGTCGGTGATCAGCCGCAGCACTTGGGGCTGCACGACGTGCAGCGTGTTGCCGCAGCCCGAGTAGTCGGCGTAGTGGCGCGGGTCGTCGGCGAGCCGGTAGTAGCCGGGGTTGGCGATGCCGCGCAGGGAGAGGGTCGGGCCCAGCTCGTCGGCCTCGGCGGTGTGGTTGTAGACGACGTCGAGGATGACCTCGATCCCCGCCTGGTGCAGGGCGCGGACCATGGACTTGAACTCGCCGACCTGCTGCCCGCGCGTGCCGGTGGCGCTGTAGGCGGCGTGCGGTGCGAAGTAGCCGATGGAGTTGTAGCCCCAGTAGTCGCGCAGCCCGCGGCGCAGCAGGTGGTCCTCGTGCGCGAACTGGTGGACGGGCAGCAGCTCGACGGCGGTGACGCCGAGGGAGACGAGGTGGTCGACGGCCGCCGGGTGGCCGAGCCCCGCGTAGGTGCCGCGGAGTGCCGCGGGGACGCCGGGGTGGCGCATGGTGAAGCCGCGCACGTGCAGTTCGTAGATGACGGAGTCGGCCCAGGGGGTCTTGGGCCTGACGTCGTCGACCCAGGTCTCGGTGTCGTGCACGACGACGCCCTTGGGGACGAACGGCGCGGAGTCGCGGTCGTCGCGGACGGTGTCGGCGAGGTCCTGCCGCTGGTGGTCCCTGTGGTGCCCGTACACCTCCGGGGGCAGCCGCCCGAAGTCGCCGTCGACAGCCCGCGCGTAGGGGTCGAGGAGCAGCTTGGCCGGGTTCCACCGGGCACCGGCCGCCGGGTCCCACGGGCCGTGGACGCGGTAGCCGTAGCGCCGCCCCGGCCGGACGCCGGGCACGAAGCCGTGGAAGATCTCGTGGGTCAGCTCTTCGAGCGGGCAGCGGATCTCCCGCCCGTCGTCGTCGAAGAGACACAGCTCGACGGCGTCCGCGCCGCCCGCCCACAGGGCGAAGTTGGTGCCCTCGACGCCGTCGGGGCCCGTGCGGAACCGCGCGCCGAGCGGCGCCGGGCGGCCGGGCCAGACATCGGTCGTCGCACGCTCGGGTGCCTGGGACACGGGTGCCTCCACATCTCGCTGCCCGGATACTTCCCGCTGCGCGGGGCGCCCTCACGTGCGGGGCGGGGCTCCACCGGGTGTGAGTGGCATTCAATCAGTTTTGCGGTGATTGCCGCGTTTTACCGTTGGATCGCCCGCCGTGTTCGCCGCAGGCCCTTGAACTGCGACGGAACAGTGACAATCGGCTTTCCTTCCCGTAAGCGCGGTGTGATTACCTGGCATCAGGAGAGGGTGTGCGGAGGGAGAGGGGTCCATCGTGAAGACGGGGCCGGTCGCGGCGTTGCTCGGGCTACTGCTGCTGGTGCTGACGGCGTGCAGCGGAAGCAGTGAGGCGGGGGAACGCGGCGGCGAGGGGGAGACACCGGCCGGCGCGGAGTCGGTCGACATAGCCATCGCGCCCGGGGACGGCGCCACGGACGTGGCGACCTCGGGCGCGCTCGAAGTGACGGCCGAGCACGGCACGCTCACCGAGGTCACGGTCACCGACGCCGAGGGCGCCGCGGTGCCTGGCGAGCTGTCCGGGGACGGGACGTCGTGGCGGCCGGGCGAACACCTGGCGAACGGCACCGACTACACGGTGACCGCGACCGGTGAGAACGCGGGGGGCGAGGAGCAGACGCGCAGCGCCGCGTTCACGACGACGGCGGCGGACGCGACGTTCACCAGCAACTGGAATATCGCGGACGGGGCGACGGTCGGCGCCGGGATGGTGCTGTCCATGACGTTCGACACCCCCATCGAGGACATGGCGGCCGTGCGCGACGCGGTGCGGATCAGCGCCGAGCCGCACGTCGACGTCCGCGGGCACTGGTTCGGCAACCAGCGTCTCGACTTCAGGCCCGAGGAGTACTGGGCGGCCGGCACGGAGGTGACGGTCAGCTTCCGCGTCCGCGGTGTGGAGGGCGCGCCCGGGGTGTACGGCACGCTGTACGAGGACGTGACGTTCACCGTCGGCCGCAGCCAGGTGACCACCGTGGACGCGGCGGCGATGACCATGGAGGTCGTGCGCGACGGGGAGAGCCTGCGGACCATTCCCGTGACCACGGGCGCGCCCGGCACGCCCACGTGGAACGGCAAGATGGTCATCACCGAGAAGCACGAGGAAACGCGGATGGACGGCTCGACCGTCGGTTTCGGCGGCGAGTACGACATACCGGATGTGCCGCACGCGATGCGGCTGAGCACCTCGGGGACGTTCATCCACGGCAACTACTGGGCTTCCGGCTCGACGTTCGGCAGCGAGAACGTCAGCCACGGGTGCGTCGGCCTCCAGGACACGCAGGGGGCGAACGACTCGTCCACGCCCGGCTCCTGGTTCTACGAGAACTCGATGATCGGCGATGTCGTCGAAGTGATCAATTCTGACGACGATGTGATCGCACCCGACAACGGCATCAACGGGTGGAACATGGCCTGGGCAGAGTGGGGCGCGGGGCAGTAGTGATCCTGCCCAGGGCATATGTGGGCGACCACGCCAGGATCACCCACCCCAGAAGGGCCAGTTACCACGGAACTGCCCGCGCGCGGGGCATATGCAGTCCATGATGGGAGGATGGCAGCAGCGTCGGACACTCCCATGCTCGGAGTCAGGGAAGAGGACGAGTCGACCGACACAGCGTGGGATCTCGGCCTCGACCCCTCGGCCGGCGAAATCCGCCTTCCCTCCCGCGCGCGTTCGGCGCGCGTCGCCAGACGGCTGACCCAGCGGCAGCTCCAGCAGCGCTGGCTGCTGCCCGCCGAGCTGACCGACGACGCGGTGCTGCTGGTGTCCGAGCTCGTGGGCAATGCGGTGCAGCACGCCGGTGCCGCGGAGTTCGGGCTGCGGATTCGCCGCCGCCGCGGCTGGATTCGCGTCGAGGTCCGCGACCCGTCCCGGGCCCTGCCCTGCCACCTGCCGGTCCGCGAGATGGACGTGGTCAGCGGCCGGGGCCTGTTCCTGGTCGACACGCTCGCCGACCGCTGGGGCGTCGACCTGCTCGCCGACGGCAAGTGCACCTGGTTCGAGATGCGGGTCAGCTACCGCCCCGTCGGCTGACCCCGGCGGCCGGCCCGGCGGCCGGGATCTCGTGCCCGGCCCGGTGCGCACTCGGCGCGACGCCGTGGCGGCGCTTGAACGCGACGCTCAGCGCGAAGGCGTTGGCGTATCCGACGCGGCGCGCGATGGCGCCCACGGTCGCGTCCGTATCGCGCAGCAGGTCGGCGGCCAGCGCGATGCGGTGGCCGGTGAGATAGCGCATCGGCGGCTCCCCGACCCGGGCGGTGAAGCGGCGGCCGAGCGCGGCGCGGGACACCCCCGCCCCCGCCGCCAGCTCCGCGAGCGTCCACGGCCGCGCCGGGTCCGCGTGCAGCAGCCGCAGCGCCCGGCCGACGACCGGGTCGTCCCCGGCCGCGTACCAGTCCGGGCGGTCGGCGCCCGCGCGGCCGAACCAGGCGCGCAGCGCGGACGTCAGCGTCAGGTCGAGCAGCCGGTCCAGCACGGCCTGCTGTCCCGGCCCGTCCCGCGTGACCTCCTCGGCCAGCAGATCCAGCGCGGGCAGGCGCACGTCGGCGGCCGCGACCACCAGCACCCCGGGCAGCGCCGCGAGCAGCCGGTCGCCGATCTCCCCGCGGCGCTCGACGGCACCGGCCAGCAGCAGCGCGGCGCCGCCCGGGCCCATATCGCAGGTGCGCAGCCGCCGTTCGACCTCGTCCCCCGCGTCCGTGCCGTCCGCGCGGGCGCAGTAGTCGGCGTCGGTCACGAGGTACCGCGGCCGCGTCGCCGGATCGTCGGCCACGGTGTAGGGCGCGGGACCACGGGTGATGACGACGTCCCGCTCCCGCACGCGCACCGGCGCGCCCGCGGCGGGCAGGACCCACGCGGCGCCGCGCAGCATCGTGGACAACGTCAGCGGCGCGCCGGTGGCGAACCGCAGCGACCACGGCGGGCTCATCAGCAGCTGCCGGAAGAGGGCGCCCCGCGCCCGCACCCCGCCCAGTACCTCGGCCAGCACATCCACGTCGCCGTCCACGCCCCCGTCCACATCCGCGTCCATGGCCTCGACTGTAACCGCGTGGACGCTCGGACATCCCAGCGAGCGGAACGGCCATGGCCCGTCTCCCGGGCGGCGCGTTCACTGGAGCCATGACTGATCACCCGATACTCGTCACCGGCGGCACCGGCACGGTCGGCAGCCGCGTGGTGTCCCTGCTGCGGGAGCGCGGGCACGCGGTGCGCGTGGCCTCGCGCGGCGCCGCGGAGCGCTTCGACTGGCAGGACCGCACGACATGGGACACCGCGCTGGCCGGAGTGCGGCGCATGTTCGTGGTGCCGCTGGACGGCACGACCCTCACCCGGCCCTTCCTCGCGCGGGCGGCGGACCACGGGGTCGAACGCGTGGTGCTGCTGTCGGGCCGCGGCGTCGACGTGCCCGGCTACATCGAGGAGGACCCGAACGGCCTGGGCGAGACGCACGTGGACGGCGAGGACGCGGTCCGCGGCGGCACCGCGGACTGGACGATCCTGCGGCCGGGCTGGTTCGCGCAGAACTTCAGCGAGGGCTTCTTCCGCGAGGCCGTGCTGTCCGGCGAACTGCGGCTGCCGGTCGGGGACGGTGCCGCCTCGTTCGTCGACGCGGCGGACATCGCCGCGGTGGGCGTCGCCGCGCTCACCGAGGACGGCCACGCCGGGCAGATCTACGAGCTGTCGGGGCCCAGGGCCCTGACCCTCGCCGAGGCCGCGGCCGAGATCTCCACGGCGACCGGCCGCGAGGTCCGTCACGTTCCGCTGCCGCCCGGGCAGTTCACCGCGGAGCTGATCGCGCAGGGCTGGCCGGCGGCCGACGCCGAGGGCTTCCTCCTGAGCCTCTCGCCCCTCGAACGCGGCCTCGACGAGCACCTGTCGGACGGCGTGCGGCGGGCGCTGGGGCGCGAGCCCCGCGACTTCGCCGCCTTCGCGCGCGACGCCGCGCGCGCCGGGGCGTGGCCGGCGCGCGCGTAGGCCGAGGCGCCCGGGGACATGTGTCCCCGGGCGCCCGCGTCGCTCAGCGAGCCTGCCCGAGGGCGGCCTGCGGTCCCGCGCCAGCCGTCACGATCGACGGCACGTCGGCGGCCGGGTCCAGGGTGTAGTCGTACGGGATCTCGTTGACTCCGGTGCCGGTGCTCTCCGGCTCGCCCGAGCCGTCGTACACGTTGTCGCGTTCGACGAGGTCGCCGGGGCCCGAGTCCATGTACCCCACGTGGGTGGGCGCCGGGACGTTCTCGAAGTAGTTGCCCTCGACGAGCACGCCCGCGCCCTCGGTGGAGGCCACGCCGTAGATCTCGTTGCTGTCCAGGTAGTTGTTGAACACGTGCACCGGGTTGCCGTGGCGCACACGCGGGTTGCGCTCGGCGCTGCCGTCGAACCAGTTGTGGTGGTACGTCACCCGCAGGTGGCCGCCGTCCTCGTCCTCATTGCCATCCGTGTGGCCGAGCAGCATGTTCTTGTCGTGGGTGGTGTGGTTCCAGGAGATGGTCACGAAGTCGGAGCCGCTCTTGACGTCGACGGAGCCGTCACTGCCCGACCCGAAGAAGTTGTGGTCGATCCAGACGTTGGTGGAGCCCTCCTGGACGACGATCGCGTCATCGCCCCAGTCGTCGAAGTTCATGTTGCGGATGATGACGTTCTCCGCATCGCTGACCTTGAGGCCCGCGCCCGTGAGGCCGGAGTCGGTGCCGACACCGAGGATCGTCTTGTCCGAGGAGACGTCGTTCATCTCGTCCGGCATGCTCAGCTCGCCGTCGACGAGGAGGGTCAGCGGTTCGTCCGACTCCAGCAGCTCGGCCAGGGTGTCGCCGTCGGTGACGGTCACCGACTCGCCGTCGGCGCCGCCGGTCGTGCCGCCATTCTCCGCGGCCCAGCCGACCAGCTCGTCCTGCACCGGGTCCCCCGGCTCATCCGGCTCGTCCGGGTCCCCCGGCTCGTCCGGAGGCGTGGTGTCCAGGTTCCCCGCACCGGCGCCCGCGCTCACCACCGACGGCACGTCCTCACAGGGCAGGACGGTGTAGTCGTAGGGGATCTCGGCGACGCTGCCGCCGGTCTCGCCCTCGCCCGAGTTGTCGAAGCAGTTGTCCCGCGCTTCGAGGTTCCCGTCGCCCGAGTCGCCCTCGCCGAGGTGGAAGGGGTCGTCGACGTTCTCGAAGTAGTTGGCCTCGACGAGCACGCCCGCGTCCTCGGTGGAGGCCACGCCGTAGTCGTCGACGTCCAGGTAGTAGTTGTTGTAGACGTGCACCGGATCGCCGAAGCGCGCGCGGGGGTTCCGCTGGTCGGTGCCGTCGAAGAAGTTGTTGTGGTAGGTGACGTTCAGCCGCCCGACGTCCTGCTCGCTGTTGTCGTCGTCGTGGCCGAGCAGCATGTTCTTGCCGTGCATGCTGTGGTTCCACGACACGGTGACGAACGACGAGCCGCGCTTGACGTCGAGCGCGCCGTCGCTGCCGCTGACGAACGTGTTGTGGTCGAGCCAGATGTGGTGGGAGAACATCTGGACGTTGATCGCGTCGTCCTCCCAGTCCTCGAAGGTGAGGTTCTGGACGATGACGTTGTGCACGGCGTCGTCCGGCGGATCGGTGATGTCGTCGTCGAGGGGCAGCCCGATGTTCAGCCCGGCACCGGTGAAGCCCGAGTCCGCGCCGACGCCGATGAGCGTCTTGTCGGAGGTCACCTCCTGCATCGGGCCCGGCAGCTCGATCATGCCGTCGACCTGGATGACCAGCGGCCCTTCCTGGCCGGCGGCCTCGATGAACTCGTCCGCGGAGCCGACCGTCACGGTCGGGCCGCCGGCACCGCCCGTGGTGCCGTCCTGGCCCAAGACCGACATCGAGGCGAAGCCCTCCGGCTCGCCGACGGCCGCCGCGGTCGGGTCCGCGCCCGCGCTCGGGGCGACCGTGAGGATCGTCCCCACGACGAGCGCGCCCGCCGCGCCGCCGATCAGCGCGTTGCGCCCGGCCCTGCGGCCGAACGGTCGCGCCTCCTCGCTCTTGCCTCTTCCTCGGTGGCGCACATGTATGGATGCCATGCTGTGTCCTCCTGAAGGTCCGCGTCCGGCCGACGCGACCTGATCGCGTGCCAGGCGTGCCCTGCCCGCGGTGGCGGACCGCAAGGCCGAGGGGAGCCGTGCGCTCGTCCTGCGCACAAGGCTCTGCCTGGTGGATGGGGGGTGTGCCGGTATTGCCGCGCGGCGGGTGGCTCGCTACGTAACCTAGCCGGAGGACAGAGGACGATAACGCGACGCATGTGGACTCGGACGCCCGGAGCCGACGGGGACGGAGGCGCCCTGGGGTCACAGCGGACCGAAGCGCCCCCCGGGCCGGCGTGGCGGCGTCACCGGTGACCGCAGGCCACGGGTGGCCCGGCGCCTGCGGTCGTTGCACAGCAGGCACTTGCCCCAGCCGGGCGGCAGCGGATCGTCCTTGTCGCCGTAGAGCGGGTCGACCGCGCCGCGCGGATGCTCGCGGCACCCCGTCTCGCCCGGCCCGTCCACGTAGGACTGGGCCGCGGCCAGCGCCCTGCGGAGCGCGTCCACCAGCACCTCGGCCTGCTCCCCCGCCGGCTCGTCGTGGTCGAAGGCGATGTCGGACGCGGTCCGCAGGGCCGCCTGGAGGTCCCTCAGCTCGGACTGCTGATTCATGCGCGCCAGCGTAGGCGGTACCACTGACAGCGGGACGGGCCGTGGGGCCTAGGACTGCCCTAGGCCCAAAAACCCATGGGAACTGTCAGAGGCTGCTCGTAGGCTCGTATGTTGATGTCTGCCTCAGCCGATCCCCCCGCGTCCCCTGCCAGAAAACGTTCCGTCGTCCGTTCCCTTCTTCGGCTGTGGCCCTACGTCCGCCCGGTTCGCGCGAGAGTCTTCAGCGCCGCCGGCGTGGCCGTCGTCGCCGCCTCGATGGGGCTGCTCATGCCCCTGGTGCTGAAGTGGATCGTCGACGGTCCCGTCGCCGACGGCGACACGTCCGGGGTGTGGCTCGGCGGTGCGGTGCTGCTCGGCGTGGGGCTGGCCGAGGCCCTGCTGTTCGGTCTGCGGCGGTGGCTGGTGGCCAGGCCGCTGGCCGGTGTCGAGGCGTCGATGCGCGCCGCGCTGTACCGGCACGTGCAGCGGCTGCCCGTGTCCTTCCACGACCGGTGGGCCACCGGCCAGCTGCTCTCGCGCGGCACGGGGGACCTCCAGCTGCTGCGGATGTTCCTCGCGTTCGGCCTGACGTTCCTCATCGTCAACAGCGCGACCATCCTCATCGGCCTCGGCATCCTGATGTCGCAGGGCTGGCAGCTCGGCCTCGTGCTGGCCGCCCCCGTGGTGCCGCTGATCTGGCTGTGCGCCCTGTTCGAGAACCGGTTCTCCCTGGTCGCGCGCCGGGCGCAGGACCAGATGGGCGACCTCACCACCGTCATCGAGGAGTCCATCCTCGGCATCCGCATCATCAAGGGCTTCGGCAGGCATCGCAGCCAGGCCCGCGCCTTCCACGCGCTCTCCGGCCGCCTGATGGGGACCGAGCTGCACAAGGCCCGCCTGCTCGCCGGGATCTGGCTGGTCATCCTGGCCCTGCCCGAGATCTTCCTCGGCGCGGCCCTCGTGCTCGGCGCCGTGCAGGTCGCCGACGGCGACCTCACCGCGGGCACGCTCGTCGCCTTCATGACCACCGCGATGGCGCTGCGCTGGCCGATCGAGTCCATCGGCTTCCTGCTCGCCCTGTGCAACGAGTCGGCCACCGCGACCGACCGCTTCTTCGACGTCATGGACACGGAGGTGCCGCCCGAGTCCGCCAGGGAGGGCACGGCGCTGGTGCCCGGTGCCCCCGACGGCCTCCGCTTCGACAACGTGGTGTTCCGCTTCCCGGACAGCCCGCCGGGCAGCCCGCCCGTGCTGGACGGGATCGACCTGCACATCCGCCCCGGCGAGACGCTGGCGCTCGTCGGCGGCACCGGCAGCGGCAAGACCACCCTGATCGGCCTGGTGCCGCGCCTGCACGAGGCCACCTCGGGCCGCATCACGCTGGACGGTGAGGACATCGCCGCCCTGCCCCGGGCCGAGGTGCGGCGGCGGGTCGCCGTCGCCTTCGAGGAGCCGACGCTGTTCTCCGCCACCGTCCGGGAGAACGTGCTGATGGGCGCGGACGGCGTCGGGCACGAGGAGATGGAGCGGGCCCTGCGCGTCGGCCAGGCCGCCGACTTCGTCCACGCCCTGCCCCAGGGCCCGGAGACCGAGGTCGGCGAGCAGGGCCTGAGCCTGTCCGGCGGGCAGCGGCAGCGGCTGGCGCTGGCCCGCGCGGTCGTCGGCCGGCCGCCGTTCCTCGTGCTGGACGACCCGCTCTCCGCCCTCGATGTGCACACCGAGGCCCGCGTGGAGGCCGCGCTGCGCGAGGTCCTCGCGGACACCACCGCGCTCGTCGTCGCCCACCGCCCCTCGACCGTGCAGCTGGCCGACCGTGTCGCGCTGCTGTCCCACGGCCGCATCGCCGCCGTCGGCACCCACGCCGAGCTGCTGCACTCCAACGCCGAGTACCGGCACCTGATGACCGGCGAGCACCCCGAGGTGTCCCTGCCATGACCGCCACCGTCCCGAAGCAGGCCCCGAAACAGCCGCCCGCCGCGCCGGAGCGTCCGGGGCCCGACATGTTCGACCAGGACACCCTGCCCGCGCCGCGGGGCGCGTCCCGCCGCCTCCTCGGCTCGCTGCTGCGCCCCCACCGCCGCCGGATCGGCCTGGCCGCGGCCCTGCTGCTCACGCAGCAGGCCGCCGTGCAGGCCGTGCCGCTGATCGTCGCGTACGCGATCGACAGCGGTGTGCCCGCCGTCCGCGACGACGACAACGGGCCGCTGATCGCGGTCGCCGTGGCCTACCTGCTCTGCGCGCTCGGCGCCGGGCTGCTCCAGTACACGTTCATCCGCGTCTCCGCCCGGGTCAACCAGAGCATCCTGCTGGAGCTGCGCGGCCGGATCTACCGCCACGCGCAGGCGCTCAGCCTCGACTTCCACGACCGCTACACCTCGGGCCGCCTGATATCGCGCTCCACCAGCGACGTCCAGTCACTGCGCGAGCTGCTGGAGGAGGGCCTCCAGGAGATGCTGATCATCCTGGTGTCCCTGGTGTACATCGGCGGGCTGCTGTTCTACCTGGACCTCGGCCTCGGCGGGGCCGCGCTGCTGTCGTTCGTGCCGCTGTGCCTGCTGGTGCGCAACTACCGGCGGCGTTCCGCCCAGCGCTTCAGCAGGCGTTCGACGGCGATCGCGGCGGTCATCGTCAAGTTCTCCGAGACGCTGAACGGGATCAGGCCGGTGAAGGCGTTCCGCCGCGAGCGGGCCAACGACGCCGCCTTCGACGAGCTGAACCGGCGCCACGAGCGCGTGAACGGCGACACCATCCTGGAGATGGCGCGCTTCGTCGTGCTGTCGCGGCTGGTCGCGGCCGTCTCCATCGCCGGGATCGTGCTGTGGGGCGCGCAGCGGGTCACCTCGGGCGACATGGAGCTTGGCGCGCTCGCCGCGGGCGCGCTGTACGTCCGGCGGCTGTACGACCCGCTGGACCGCTTCGCGATGATCCTGAACAACTACCAGTCGGCGGTGGCCTCGCTGGACAAGATCGCGGGCCTGCTCGCGCAGCGCCCCGACGTGCCGGAGCCGGAGCGGCCCGTGGAGCTGCCGCCGCGCTCGGCCGGGCAGCCGGGCCGCGAGGTCGTCTTCGACGACGTGCGGTTCGCGTACCGGACGGGCGGCGAGGTGCTGCCGACGTTCCGGCTGACGCTGCCCGCCGGGCAGACCACGGCCCTGGTGGGCGCGACCGGCGCGGGCAAGTCCACGCTGGCGAAGCTGCTGGCCCGCTTCTACGACGCGACGGAGGGCCGGGTCCTGCTCGACGGCAGGGACCTGCGGGATCTCACCATGGCGGAGCTGCGGCGCGGTGTGGTGATGGTGACGCAGGAGGCGTTCCTCTTCTCCGGCACGGTCGCGGAGAACATCGCGCTGGGCAAGCCGGACGCCTCGCGCGAGGAGATCGAGCGGGCGGCGAAGGCCATCGGCGCGCACGACTTCATCGCGTCGCTGCCCGAGGGGTACGAGACGGACGTCCGCAAGCGCGGCGGCCGGATCTCGGCGGGGCAGCGGCAGTTGGTGGCGTTCGCCCGGGTGCTGCTGGCCGACCCGTCCGTGGTGATCCTGGACGAGGCGACGTCCTCGCTGGACATCCCCGGGGAGAAGGCGGTGCAGGAGGCCATGGTGACGGTGCTGCGCGGGCGCACCGCCCTGGTGATCGCGCACCGGCTGTCCACGGTGGAGATCGCCGACCGGGTGCTGGTGATGGAGGGCGGGCGCATCGTCGAGGACGGGCCGCCCGCGGATCTGATCGCGGGCACCGGCCGGTTCTCCGACCTGCACCGCGCCTGGCGGGAGAGCCTGGCGTAGGCCGTGCCGTTCGGATCTTCCCGGGGCCGCGCCGGGGGCCCGCCGTCGCGGGCCGTCCGGCGGGCTCGGCCGTCAGCGGAGGAGGGTGCCGTGGGCCTCGGTGTCCTCCTCCCCCGGCAGCGCCACGAGGCCGAGCTCGGCGCGGTGGGCCAGCAGCCGGTGGGAGGGCAGGATGCGGACGGTGTAGCCGAACGGGCCCGGCCGGTGCAGGGACAGCTCGCCCGAGAACGTCCAGCGGCCCGCGAGGTCGGCCCCGCCCTCCGGCTTGAGCTGCACGTACACCGAGTCGGCGAGCGTGTCGTCGCCGTCCACCCGGCCGGTGACCGCCTGCACCTCGACGGCCGCCGGATCGAGGTCGCCGAGGGAGACCCGCACCCGCAGCGACACCGTTCCGCCGAGGGTGGGCGACTCGGCGCCGGGCTCGACGTGGTCGACGGAGACCCGCGGCCACTCCTGCCGGACGCGGTCGGCGTACGCGGCCAGCTCCCCGGCGGCCTCCGGGGTCATCGCGCGGTGCGCGGCGGCGGCCGGGGCGTAGAAGCCGGTGACGTACTCGCGCAGCATCCGGTCGGCCAGCACGCGCGGGCCCAGCCGGTCGAGAGTCGCGCGGACCATTTCGAGCCAGCGGATGGGCAGCCCGCCGCGGTTCACGCCGCGGTCGTAGAAGCAGGGGGTGACCTGCTCGTTCAGCAGGGTGTAGAGCGCGGCGGCCTCGATCGCGTCGCGCCGGTCGGGCTCGGCGGCGGCCAGGCCGTCGGCGGTGGGGATCTCCCAGCCGAAGTCCGGGTCGAACCACTCGTCCCACCAGCCGTCGCGCACCGACAGGTTGAGGCAGCCGTTGAGCGCGGCCTTCATCCCCGAGGTGCCGCACGCCTCCAGCGGGCGCAGCGGATTGTTGAGCCACACGTCGCAGCCCGCGTACAGGGAACGGGCCATCGCCATGCCGTAGTCGGGCAGGAAGACGATGCGGTGGCGGATCGCCGGGTCGTCGGCGAACCGGACCAGGTCCTGGATGAGCCGCTTGCCGCCGTCGTCCGCCGGGTGGGCCTTGCCCGCCACGACGATCTGCACCGGCCGCTCCGGGTGCAGCAGCAGGGACGTGAGGCGCTCGCGGTCGCGCAGCATCAGCGTCAGCCGCTTGTAGGAAGGGACGCGCCGGGCGAAACCGATGGTCAGAACGTCGGGGTCCAGGACGTCGTCCACCCAGCCCAGCTCGGCCTGCCCGGCTCCGCGCTGCCGCCAGGAGGCGCGCAGCCGGGCGCGGACCTCGTGCACCAGCTGCTCGCGCAGGGTGCGGCGCAGCTCCCACAGTTCGGCGTCGCCGAGCGCCTCGGTGCGCGCCCGCAGCATGGCGTCCGCGGTCCAGGTGGGGGCGTGCACCCCGTTGGTGACCGCCCCGATGGGGGCCTCTTCGGCGTCGAAGCCGGGCCACAGGCCCGCGAACATGCCGCGGCTGACGTTGCCGTGCAGAGCCGAGACGCCGTTGGCCCGCTGCGCGGTGCGCAGGCCGAGGACGGCCATGTTGAACTGCGGCTCGCCGTCCGCGGTCGTCTCGCGGCCGAGGCGCAGCAGTGCCTCGGTGCCCAGGCCCGCCAGCTCGCCGCCCTCGCCGAAGTGCCGGGCCACCAGCTCCTCAGGGAAGCGGTCGATGCCCGCGGGCACCGGGGTGTGGGTGGTGAACACGGTGCCGGCGCGGACGGACCACAGCGCGGCGTCGAAGCCGGTGCCCGCCTCGCCCAGCTCGCGGATGCGCTCGGGGCCGAGGAACCCGGCGTGGCCCTCGTTCATGTGGCACACCTCGGGCTCCGCGTGCCCGGTGACGCGGCAGTAGGTGCGGACGGCGCGCATGCCGCCGATGCCGAGCAGCATCTCCTGGAGCAGGCGGTGCTCGCCGCCGCCGCCGTAGAGCCGGTCGGTGACGTCACGTTCGGCCG
The DNA here is from genome assembly GCF_031845565.1 of Streptomyces johnsoniae. NCBI lineage: Bacteria > Bacillati > Actinomycetota > Actinomycetes > Kitasatosporales > Streptomycetaceae > Streptomyces > Streptomyces johnsoniae. The sequence goes on from NZ_JAVREV010000001.1 coordinate 301,316, forward strand.
GCCCGTTCTCCGCGACGGTGGAGTCGAGCAGCAGCAGCGGAACGCGGCCCACCGCGACCTGCCAGATCCGGGCGGTCAGGGTGCGGCCGACCGGCAGGTCGAGCGTCACCCGGGCGGGTGTGCCGTCGGGCTCGGTGAGCGGGGTCAGCGGCAGCTCGTGCGGGTCGATCACCGGGTAGTGCTCCTGCTGCCAGCCGTCGGGCGACAGGCTCTGCCGGAAGTACCCATGCCGGTAGAGCAGGCCGACGCCGATCAGCGGGGCGCCCAGGTCGCTTGCGGCCTTGAGGTGGTCGCCGGCGAGGATGCCCAGGCCGCCCGAATACTGCGGCAGGGCGGCGGTGATGCCGAATTCCGGGGAGAAGTAGGCCACGCAGCGGGGCAGTTCGCCGCCGGCGCGGGCGTCGGCCTGCTGGTACCAGCGGGGCTCGGTCAGGTAGTCGCGGAGGTCGCCGATGGCCACGCCGAGGCGGCGCAGGAAGCCGCGGTCGGCGGCGAGTGCGGCCAGCCGGTCGGCGGAGACGGTGCCGAGCAGGCGCACCGGGTCCTCGCGGGCCGCCTGCCAGCTGTCAGGGGCGACCGAGCGCAGCAGCTCGCGGGTCTCGGGGTGCCAGGACCAGCGCAGATTGAACGCCAGCTCCTGGAGGGGTCGCAGGGGTTCGGGAAGGACGGGGCGAACGGAGAAACGACGGATGGCCTTCACGTTTCCGACCGTAGCCGGGGCCCGGGGGCGGTAGCGGCGGATTCCGGGCCTTTCGGCTGGAATGGCGCCGGTAAACCACCCCCGGGGACCACGCGGGGCGGTCAGGGGACGGGCACCCCGGGCGGCTCGGACTCGGGCTCGGCATCGCCCAGGATGCGCGGGGCCAGCTCGGTGGTGGGCCGGATCGTTCCCTCGGCGATCTCGGCCGCGTAGTGGCAGGCCACGCGGTGTCCGCCGCCGATGTCCTTCAGCTCGGGGCGCTCGGTGTCGCAGCGCTCCGGCTGCCGCCACGGGCAGCGGGTGTGGAACCGGCAGCCCGTGGGCGGGCTGGCCGGGGAGGGCAGGTCGCCGCGGAGCAGGATGCGCTCGCGGGTGTCCTCCAGATCCGGGTCGGGCACCGGCACCGCCGACATCAGCGCGCGCGTGTAGGGGTGGCGCGGCTCGGCGTACAGGGAGTCGCTCGGGGCCTCCTCCACGAGGGCGCCGAGGTACATGACGCCGATGACGTCGGAAATGTGCCGAACGACGGCCAGGTCGTGGGCGATGACGACGTACGTCAGGCCCATGGCGTCCTGGAGTTCCTCCAGCAGGTTGAGCACCTGGGCCTGGATGGACACGTCGAGGGCGGAGACCGGCTCGTCGCAGATGATGAGGTCGGGCTCCAGAACGAGCGCGCGGGCGATGCCGATGCGCTGGCGCTGGCCGCCGGAGAACTCGTGCGGGTAGCGCGACAGGGCACCGGCCGGCAGGCCGACGCGCTCCAGGATCTCGTTGATCTTCACGCGGCGCTCCTCGCGGGAGGCGCCGATGCCGTGGGCGGCCATGCCCTCGGCGAGGATGGACTCGATGTTCTGCCGCGGGTTGAGGCTGCCCAGCGGGTCCTGGAAGATCATCTGTAGGCGCCTGCGGGACTGCCGCATCTCCTCGTCCGGCAGGGCGGCGAGGTCGGTGCCGTCGAAGAGGACACGGCCCGAGGTGATGTCGTTCAGCCGCAGGATGGCCCGGCCGAGCGTCGTCTTTCCGCAGCCGGACTCGCCGACGAGGCCGTAGGTCTGGCCCGCGGACACGGACAGGGAAATCCCGTCCACGGCGTACACGTGTCCGATCGTCCGGTCGAAGAGCACCCCGCGCTTGATCGGAAAGTGCACCTTGACGTCGTCCAGTTCGAGCAGGCTCATGCCGATGCCTCCGTTCCGGAATCCGTTCCGGTGTCCTCGTCGGTACCCGCGCCGGCCTCAGGGCCCTTGCCGTCCCCGTCGGAGGCGGAGTCCTGGGCGGCTTCCTCGGAGGAGGTGGGTGGCTTGTCCAGCAGGGTGGTCGTTTCCGGGGGGCCGGTCATGACCGGGTTGACGCAGCGCACGTCGTGGCCGTCCGCGCCGCGGGGCAGCGCGGCCAGTTGCGGCGTGCCGCGCAGGCACTCGTCGACGTAGAAGTCGCACCGCGGCGCGAAGGCGCAGCCGTCCTGCCACGCGATGGTGTCGTTGATGGAGCCGCGGATCGGGTTCAGCCGTTCGCCGCGCGGGGCGTCGAGCCGCGGGATGGAGCCGAGCAGCCCGTGCGCGTACGGATGGGCCGGGGCGGCGAACAGCGGGCGGCGGCCGGCGGCCTCCACCACCTTCCCGGCGTACAGCACGTTCACCGTGTCACACATGCCGGCGACCACGCCCAGGTCGTGCGTGATCATCAGCAGCGCGGTGCCCTGGTCGTCGACCAGCTCCTTCAGCAGTTCCAGGATCTGCGCCTGGATGGTGACATCCAGCGCGGTCGTCGGCTCGTCGGCGATCAGCAGGCGCGGCGCGCAGGCCACCGCCATCGCGATGAGGGCCCGCTGCCGCATCCCGCCCGACAGCTGGTGCGGGTACTCCTTCAGTCTGCGCGTCGGGTCGGGGATGCCGACCCGGTCAAGCAGGTGCGCGGCCTCCTTGCGCGCCGCCTGGCCGCGCAGGCCGCGGTGGCGCGTCAGGATCTCGGTGACCTGGACGCCGATCGGCACGACCGGGTTCAGGGAGGACAGCGGGTCCTGGAAGATCATCGCCAGCTGCGTGCCGCGCAGGTCGCGCAGGGCCGAGCGGCCCAGCGTCAGCAGGTCGACGGTCTCCCCGCGGCCGGTGCGGAACATCGCCCGGCCGCCGACGCGCACGCCCTTGTTCGGCAACAGGCCCATCAGCGCGAGCGAGGTGACGCTCTTGCCGCAGCCCGACTCGCCGACGAGGCCGACCACTTGGCCTTCGTCCACCGAGAAGGACACCCCGGACACGGCGTTCACCTCACGCATGCCGCGCCCGCCGAAGGTGACCGCCAGTTCGTCCACGGAAAGCAGGGACATGACGCATCAGCTCCGCAGTTTCGGGTCGAGTGCTTCCCGCATGGCCTCGCCGAGGAGGGTGAAACCGAGGGCGGTGATGATGATGCCGAGCGCGGGATAGACGGCCATCATCGGCGCTTGGTCGAAGAACCGCTGGGCCTGCGCGAGCATCACGCCCCACTCCGGCTGCGAGGCGTCGGGGTTGCCGAGACCCAGGTAGGACAGGGCCGCCGCCTCGATGATGGCGGTGGCCAGGGCGAGGGTGGTCTGGACGATGACCGGGCCGAGCGAGTTGGGCAGCACGTGGCCCAGCACGATGCGCCGTCGGCGCACGCCCAGGGCGCGGGCGGCCAGCACGTAGTCGGCGCCGGCCTGCGCCAGCATGGAGCCGCGCAGCAGCCGGGCGAATATGGGGATCTGCACGACCCCGACGGCGATCATGACCGTGGTCAGGCTCTGCCCCATGACGGCGGCGATACTCACCGCCAGCAGCAGCGAGGGCATGGCCAGCATCATGTCGATGAAGCGCATCAGCACGGTGTCGAGGCGCCGCCCGGCCGCGCCGCCGAAGGACAGGGCGGCGCCGGCGATGCCGCCGATGAGGGCGCCGATGGTGAGTCCGAGCACGGTGGAGACGACGCCGACCATCAGCGTCTGCCGGGCGCCGACCAGCATGCGGGACAGTTCGTCACGGCCGAGGTGGTCAAGGCCGAGCCAGTTGTCGCCGCGGGGGCCGATGAAGACGGCGGCGTTGACCCGGACTTCGCCGCGCCACGTCTGCGCGGTCGGGTCGTAGGGCGCGATCCACGGGCCGACGATGGCGATGATGACGAACACGGCCATGATGCCGCCGCCGATCATGGCCATCTTGCTGCTGCGCAGTCGGCGCAGGGCCTCCGCCCACAGGCTGCCGCCGGTGGCGGTCTCGCGCCGCGCGGTGAGTTCGGCCAGGCGGTCGATCTTTGCGGTCTTGGTGGTCATCAGTTCACCCGCACTCTCGGGTCGATGACGCTGTAGGCGAGATCCACGAGCAGGTTGATGAGGACGTAGGTGAGGGCGATGAAGAGGATGAAGCCCATCAGCACGGGGTAGTCGCGTCCGTCGATGGCGGTCTGGATGAACGAGCCGATGCCGCCGAACGCGAAGACCGACTCGGTGAGCACCGCCCCGGAGAGCAGGCTTCCGGTGGCCAGGCCGACGGTCGTGACGACGGGCAGCAGCGCGTTGCGCATGACGTGCCGGCCGCGGACGACGCGCTGGTTGAGGCCCTTGGACTCCGCGGTGCGCACGTAGTCCTCGCCGAGTACTTCGAGCACGCTGGCGCGGGTGATGCGGACGATGAGCGCGAGCGGGATGGAGGCGAGGGCGACGCCGGGCAGCACGAGGTGTTCGATGGCGTCCCAGGAGGCGTCCCACTCGCCGGTGAGGAGCCCGTCGAGGACGAAGAATCCGGTGACTTCCGTGGCGTCGATGCCTGTCGACTGTCTGCCGACGCTGGGGAGCCAGCCGAGGTTGACGGCGAAGAGGGCCCGCAGCAGGAAGGCGAGGAAGAACACCGGGATGCACACGCCGATCAGCGAGCCGGAGACGGCGGTCACGTCCAGCCAGCTGCCGCGCCTGCGGGCGGCGAAGTAGCCGAGCGGTATGCCGATGACGACGGCGATCAGGATGGCGGTGAGCGCGAGTTCCACGGTGGCGGGGAACCGCTGGGTGAACTCCTCCCAGACCGGCTGGCCGGTCTGCACGGAGGTTCCCAGATCGAGCTGGAAGAGCCGCTCCATCCAGCGGCCGTACTGGACCCACACCGGCTCGTCGAGGCCGAGGGCGGCCTCGATCTGACGGCGGTCGGCCTCGGTGGCGCGCTCGCCGAGCAGCGCGGAGGCCGGCCCGCCGGGCAACCGGTTGATCCAGAGGAACAGGAGGATCGTCAGGCCGAACAACGTGGGTATCAGTTGCAGGAGCCTGCGAACGATGAGACGGAGCACCGAAAGGCTCCCCTTTCTCTGTGGGCCCGGAATTCACACGTCCGCCCGGCCACGGGGTGTTGTGGCCGGGCGGATTTTCCAGGGCCTGCTCGCCTGAGCTACGTGAAGCTATTTGAAGGAGACTTCGGCGAAGTTCTCCTGGGTGAGCGGGGACACCGTCGGCGGGTTGACGTCGGCGGAGAACGCGATGGAGGGCGGCGAGCTGGAGATCGGCACGCCGGGCAGGAAGTCCATGACCATCTCGTTGATGTCCTCGTAGAGGGCGACGCGAGTGGCCTCGTCGGGCTCCGTCTCGGCCTGGGCCATCAGGTCGAACAGCTCCTCGTTCTCGAAGCCCCACTCCTTCATGTAACTGGCGAACCAGGTGCCGAGGAAGTTGAAGCCGTCGTTGAAGTCACCGGTCCAGCCCAGGAGGTAGATGTTGCAGCCGCCGTCCCGGGTGGTCTCGGTGTAGTCCGGGTTCCACTTGAGCGGGACCGGGTTGACCGTGATGCCCACGGCCTCCAGGTCGGCCTTCAGCAGCTCGTAGATGTCGGCGGGGGCCGGCATGTACGGGCGGGTGACCTCGGTCGGGTAGCAGAAGTCGAGCGTCAGGTTTTCCGCGCCCGCGTCCGCGAGCAACTGCTGGGCGCGCTCGGGGTCGTACTCGTAGGTGGTGACGTCGTCCGAGTAGCCGGCCACCGTGTCGGGCATGAACTGGCTGGCCACGACGCCGCCCTCGGGCAGCTGGGTGTTGACGATGTTCTCGCGGTCCATGGCGTGGGCCAGGGCCTGGCGCACTTCGGGCTCGGCGAGTGCCTCGTTGCTGTCCTGTGTGATCCCGAGGTACAGGATGTTGAACACGTCGCGGACCGGGACCTGGAAGCCGTCGCCTTCCAGCGTCGCCACGTCGGCGGGCGCGACCAGGTCATAGCCCTGGATGTCACCGGCCTGGAGCGCCTGGCGGCGGGCGTCTTCCTCGGGGATGGTGCGGATGACCAGCTCCTCGACACCGGCGGTGTCGCCCCAGTAGTCGTCGAAGCGGGTAAGGCTGACCTCGCCGTTGCCCTTGTTCCACTCGGTGATCTCGAACGGGCCGGTGCCGGCGACGGTGCCGGCCTCCTGGCTGTAGCCGGGGAACGTGATGTTCTCGCCTTCGCCGCTCGCCTCCTCCTCGGCGTACGCCTCCAGGGCGTTGGGCGAGTGGATGGCGAACGCCTGGAGGGAGAAGCCGCCCGGGTAGTTCGCGGAGGGCTCGGCGACCTCGATGACGGCCGTCAGGTCGTCCTGGGCGGTGCAGCCGACGTAGTTGGGGTCGGGCGTCTCTTCGCTCTCGTTCTGCGCGAAGCCGCCGAACACGGTCTGCCAGTAGTAGGAGATCGTCGTGTTCTGGTAGGTGCCCGACCAGTTGTACCAGCGGTCGTAGTTGGCGCAGACGACCTCGGCGGTCAGCTCGGCCCCGTCGTGGAACGTCACCCCGTCGTGGAGGTTGAACGTCCACTCGGTGCCGGCCTCGTTGCTCTCCCAGGTCTCCGCGAGGCCGCCCACCAGCTCGGTGCCGCCCGGCTCGTGCTCGATCAGCGCCTCGAATGCCTGGCGGGTGACGCGGAACGTCTCGCCGTCACTGGCAAGCGAGGGGTCCAGGGAGGCGGGGTCGCCCGCGGCACCGAAGACGAACGGCTGGGAGTCGTCACCCGAGCCGTTCTCGTCGTCGTCGCGCTCGCTGGCGCAGCCGGTCGCGATCAGGCCGATCGCGAGTACGGCCGCGAACATCTTTGCGGCCCTGGGTCTTGCTATGCGCATTGATCCACCTCAATGGGTCGGCGGTGGTAGGCCCTGTCTCGGAGCCAGACGTTCGGTGGACGGCACATTACTGCGCAGGTACATAGCTGTGAACCGCATACCGGACGGCGATACCGACCTGAGACGTGCCCCATAAAGGGGGACAGAATGCCTTCTATCAGGCGCACTTGTGCCGTTTCAGCGGCCGAACGGGCGCGCGGCAACCTTGTGCGCCCCCTGCGGCAACACTCCCGTGACATTCCCCCACACACGATCAGGAGGATCGCCGTGCGATCCGAGCACCGAAAGACGGACGGGCGCCGGGGCAGGCTGCTGCTCTCTGCCGCGCTCGCCGGAGTGGTGGCCACCGGCGGGCTGACCGCGCTGGCCCACGCGTCCGAAGAGGAGACGCCGCCGGCCGCGTCCGGCGCCGCGCCGGGCGCCCTGCCCGCCGGGACCTACCAGATGGACCGCCTCGACCGCGGCCTGGTCAGCGTCGGCACCGGCGAGGGCAACCTGGTGAGCTGGCGGCTGCTGGCCACCGACGCGGACGACATCGCGTTCCACCTCTACCGGGACGGCACCCGGGTGACCGACGAGCCGCTGTCCGGCGTCACCAACTTCCTCGACGAGGGCGCGCCCGCCGACGCCGAGTACACCGTCGGCACGGTCACGGACGGCGCGGAGGTGCGCGACGCGGCACGGGCGCTGAACATGCCGAACGCGCAGACCGACATCCCCATCAGCTCGCCCGGCGACGGCTACGTCGCCAACGACGCCTCCGTCGGCGACCTGAACGGCGACGGGGAGCTGGAGATCGTCCTGAAGTGGGACCCGGACAACGCCAAGGACAACTCGCAGTCGGGCGTCACGGGCAATGTCTACCTCGACGCCTACACGCTGGGCGGCGACCAGCTGTGGCGCATCGACCTCGGCCGCAACATCAGAGCGGGCGCGCACTACACCCAGTTCCAGGTCTTCGACTACGACGGCGACGGTTCGGCCGAGGTCGCGGCGAAGACCGCGGACGGCACGGTGGACGGCGCGGGCACGGTCATCGGCGACGCGGACGCCGACCACCGCAACGACGGCGGCTACATCCTGGAGGGCCCCGAGTTCCTCACCATGTTCGACGGCGCGACCGGCGCGGCCGTGGACACGGTGGACTACGTGCCCGGCCGCGGGAACGTGGCGGACTGGGGCGACGACTACGGCAACCGCGCGGACCGCTTCCTGGCCGGGACCGCGTATCTCGACGGCCAGCGCCCCTCGCTGATCATGGCGCGCGGCTACTACACGCGTTCGGTCGTGGCCGCTTGGGACTTCGACGGCTCCTCGCTGTCGCAGCGCTGGGTCTTCGACAGCGACGAGGCGGGCGGCCAGTACGAGGGGCAGGGCTCGCACAGCCTGTCCGTGGGCGACCTCGACGGCGACGGCAACGACGAGATCGCCTACGGCTCGATGGCCGTGGACGACGACGGCAGCCCGCTGTGGAACGCGGGCACCGGGCACGGCGACGCCCAGCACCTCGGCGACCTCGATCCGGCGCGCGACGGGCTGGAACTGTTCAAGGTCTCCGAGGATTCCAGCAAGCCGGGCTCGCTCCTCCTCGACGCGGCCACCGGCGACATCCTGTGGGAGACCGCGAGCGGCAGCGACAACGGGCGCGGCGTGGGCGGCGATGTCTGGGACGGCAGCCCGGGCGCCGAGTTCTGGTCCAACGCGGACGGCTCGCTACGGAACACGGCGGGCGAGGAGATCGGCCGCAAGCCCTCCAGCGCCAACTTCCTCAGCTGGTGGGACGGCGACCTGACGCGCGAGCTGCTCGACGGCACGCACATCGACAAGTACGGCCCGGACGGCGACACGCGGCTGCTGACGGGCGAGGGCGTGGCGTCGAACAACGGCACGAAGGCGACGCCCGCGCTGTCCGCCGACATCCTCGGCGACTGGCGCGAGGAGGTCATCTGGCGCACCGAGGACAACAGCGCGCTGCGCGTCTACGCGACGGACATTCCCACGGAGCACGCGATTCCGGCGCTGATGCAGGACCGGCAGTACCGCACCGGCATCGCCTGGCAGAACACGGCATACAACCAGCCGCCGCACCCCGGTTTCGCCATCGGCCCCGGCATGGCCGACGTGGCGCCCTCGGATCTGGCCGGCGTCCCGGCCGGCGGGGCCGCACGGCCGTGACAGACGTGACAGACGTGACAGACGTGACGGCCGTGATGGCCGGTCTGACAGCTCGTATCAGCAATTCCCGGTAATCACACCGGTATCACCCGCACCACGGCAGGCCCGCCATATCGCGAGATGTGGCGGGCCTGCCGGTGTGTGCGCGAAACCGCAGGTAAGCCTTCAGACATGTAGCCGTGACAGTGGACGCCTACCGTTGGTGCCCCCCACACGAGTGAACGCGCACCGGAGCGGCCATGCTCGGAACCAGCCACTCAGCAGCGAAGAAGATACAAAGGACAAAGGCCCTCTCAGCGAGGGAAAATCCTCATTTCGAGGAACCAGGTCCGCCCTCAACGCTCTCAGGTGATCCCCAAATGATCGGTCGTATCCCTGTTCTCGACGTCCAGCCGCGCGTTGACTGCGGACGGCGCCCCGTCAAGGCCGTACCGGGCGAGACCTTCGAGGTCTCCGCCACCGTCTTCAGGGAGGGCGCGGAGGCGGTCGGGGCGAACGTCGTCCTCCGCGATCCGAGCGGCCGCGGCGGGCCCTGGACGCCCATGCGCGAACTGGCGCCCGGCACCGACCGCTGGGGCGCGAACGTGACCCCGGACCGCGAGGGCCGGTGGACCTTCGCGGTCGAGGCGTGGGGCGATCCCGTCGCCTCCTGGCGCAACGCGGCCCGCGTCAAGATCCCGGCGGGCGTCGACACCGAGCTGACGCTCTCCGAGGGCACGGAGCTGCTGCGCCAGGCCGCCGCCTCCGTCCCCAAGAGCGAGGGCAAGGACGTCGTCCTGGCCGCCGTCGTGACCCTGGCGGACGCCTCGCTCCCGCCCACCGTGCGGCTCGCCGCCGCCATGACCCCCGAAGTGACGGCCGTGCTCGGCCGGCACCCGCTGCGCGAACTGCTGACGGCCTCCCGGCCGCTGCCGCTGCTCGTGGAGCGGGAACGTGCCCTGTTCGGCTCGTGGTACGAGTTTTTCCCGCGCTCCGAGGTGCCCGTGCCGCACCGGGGCGGCCGGCCCGCGCACGGCACGTTCCGCACGGCGGCCGAGCGGCTGCCCGCCATCGCGGAGATGGGCTTCGACGTCGTCTACCTGCCGCCCGTCCACCCCATCGGCACCGCCTTCCGCAAGGGGCGGAACGGTGCGCTGACCGCGGGCCCCGACGACGTCGGCTCGCCGTGGGCCATCGGCTCGCCGGACGGCGGGCACGACGCGATCCACCCCGACCTCGGCACGCTGGAGGACTTCGACGCCTTCGTGTCCGCGGCCGGGGCGCTCGGCCTTGAGGTCGCCCTGGACTTCGCGCTGCAGTGCAGCCCCGACCACCCGTGGGTGAAGTCGCACCCCGAATGGTTCCACAAGCGCGGGGACGGCAGCATCGCGTTCGCCGAGAATCCGCCGAAGAAGTACCAGGACATCTACCCGATCTCGTTCGAGAACGACTTCCGCGGCCTGGTCACCGAGACGCTGCGGATTCTGCGCTTCTGGATGGCTCACGGGGTACGGATCTTCCGGGTGGACAATCCGCACACCAAGCCGGTGGTGTTCTGGGAAAAGGTCATCGCCGAGATCAACCGCACCGACGCGGACGTCATCTTCCTCGCCGAGGCGTTCACGCGTCCGGCGATGATGCGGACCCTGGCGCAGGTCGGCTTCCAGCAGTCGTACACGTATTTCACGTGGCGCAACGGCAAGGACGAGCTGACCGACTATCTGACGGAGCTGTCGGGGCCCACCGCGCCTTATATGCGTCCCAACTTCTTCGTCAATACACCGGACATCCTGCACGCCTACCTCCAGCACGGCGGCCGGGCCGCGTTCGAGACGCGCGCGGTGCTCGCCGCGACGCTCTCCCCCACCTGGGGCGTGTACGCGGGCTACGAGCTGTGCGAGAACACGCCGGCGGCGCCGGGCAGCGAGGAATACCAGGACTCGGAGAAGTACCAGATCCGGCCGCGGGACTGGGCCGGGGCCATGGCGGCGGGACGTTCCCTCGTGCCCCTGATCACCAAGCTGAACACCTTGCGCCGCAGCCACCCCGCGCTGCGCCGGCTGCGCGATCTGCACTTCCACCGCACGAACAACGACCACATCCTGGCCTACTCGAAGCGCTCACGGACACCTCACGCCGACTGCGTGCTGATCGTGGTCAACCTCGATCCCCACCACACCCACGAAGCAACGGTCTCGTTGGACATGGAGCAACTCAAGGGTTACGGCCTGACGCCCGCTCAGGAGACGGGTGCCGAGCCCTTCCCGGTGTGCGACGAGCTCACCGGGGAGACCTACTACTGGGGCAGGGACAACTATGTACGGCTTGAGCCGGGCCGTGCGGATGCGTACGCCTCCTCGGCCCACATCTTGGCCCTGCGACCGTCCTCACAGACCGGAGGGTCACCCACACCATGAGCGTCAATGAGCCGGTCCCCGATAAATTCGAGGACACGCCCGACCGCGACCGCGACCCCGAGTGGTTCAAGCGCGCGGTGTTCTACGAGGTCCTGGTCCGCTCCTTCCAGGACAGCAACGGCGACGGAATCGGCGATCTGAAGGGCCTCACCGCCCGGCTTGACTACCTGCAATGGCTCGGCGTCGACTGCCTCTGGCTGCCGCCGTTCTTCAAGTCCCCGATGCGCGACGGCGGGTACGACGTCGCGGACTACGCCGACGTGCACCCCCACTTCGGCGATCTGGCGGATTTCGTCGAGTTCGTCGACGCGGCGCACCAGCGGGGCATTCGGGTCATCATCGACTTCGTCATGAATCACACCAGCGACCAGCACCGCTGGTTCCAGGAATCACGCCAGGACCCGGACGGCCCCTACGGGGACTACTACATGTGGGCCGACGACGACAAGCAGTACTCGGACGCCCGCATCATCTTCGTCGACACCGAGTCCTCCAACTGGACCTTCGACCCCGTCCGCAAGCAGTACTTCTTCCACCGCTTCTTCTCCCACCAGCCCGACCTCAATTACCGCAGCGCCGCCGTGCAGGAGGAAATCCTGTCGGCGCTGCGGTTCTGGCTGGACCTGGGCATCGACGGATTCCGGCTGGACGCCGTTCCGTACCTGTACGCGGAGGAGGGCACCAACTGCGAAAACCTTCCTGCGTCGCACGCCTTCCTGAAGCGGGTCCGCGCCGAGATCGACGCGCACTACCCCGACACGGTCCTGCTGGCCGAGGCCAACCAGTGGCCCGAGGACGTCGTCGACTACTTCGGCGACTTCGACAAGGGCGGCGACGAATGCCACATGGCGTTCCACTTCCCGGTGATGCCGCGCATCTTCATGGCGGTGCGCCGGGAGTCCCGCTACCCCGTCTCGGAAATCCTGGCCAAGACACCGCAGATCCCCTCCGGCTGCCAGTGGGGCGTCTTCCTGCGCAACCACGACGAGCTGACCCTCGAAATGGTCACGGACGAAGAGCGCGACTACATGTACGCGGAGTACGCCAAGGACCCGCGGATGCGGGCCAACATCGGCATTCGCAGGCGGCTGGCCCCGCTGCTGGACAACGACCGCAATCAGATCGAGCTGTTCACCGCGCTGCTGCTGGCGCTGCCCGGCTCGCCGATCCTGTACTACGGCGACGAGATCGGCATGGGTGACAACATCTGGCTCGGGGACCGCGACGCGGTGCGCACCCCGATGCAGTGGACCCCCGACCGGAACGCGGGCTTTTCCTCCTGCGATCCCGGCCGGCTGTTCCTGCCGAACATCATGGACCCGGTGTACGGCTATCAGGTCACCAATGTCGAGGCGGCCATGAGTTCGCCGGCCTCGCTGCTGCACTGGACACGGCGGATGGTGGAGATCCGCAAGCAGAACCGGGCGTTCGGGCTCGGCTCGTACACCGAGCTGCCCTCGTCCAACCCGGCCGTGCTCGCCTTCCTCCGGGAGCACGGGGACGACCTGGTGATGTGCGTCAACAATTTCTCGCGTTTCTCCCAGCCCACCGAGCTGGATCTCGCGGCCTGGGCGGGCCGCGTCCCGGTGGAGCTGATCGGCGGGGTGCGTTTCCCGCCCATCGGGGAGCTGCCGTACCTGCTGACCCTCGCGGGCCACGGCTTCTACTGGTTCCGACTGCGTCAAGCCTCGGAGTCATAAGCCGCGGACGGCACGAGACAGGCTTACCCCCAGCCCTCTGGGGGAAGCCTCCCCGTACGCCAAGCGTTGCCCAGAGCCCTCCATATGCGTTACGGGCCTCACCCGCACGGTCGTTCCTTCACGACACGTCCCGCACCGCCCGGCAACCCACGCCTCAATCCGGGACACTTCGTCACATAATTCGTGCCCGGGGAAAGGACGCCATGTCGGATAGCTCCGCGCCCCGGACGGCTCCGGCCCGGCTTCCGCTCGCCGACGCGCCGCAGGGCAACGCCCTGCTCCGCTCCCTTGACGGTCTGCTCTCCCGCTGGCTCCCCGGCCAGCGCTGGTTCGCCGGCAAGGGCCGTCCGCTCGGCGGACTCACCCTCGTCTCCGCGACGGAGCTGACGCCCTGCACCGCGGGCGGCCAGCACCCCGGGCTGCTGCACCTGCTGATCCGCACCCGGCCGGCCGACGGCGACGGCACCCAGGCCCCGCCCTCGGGCGACTGCTACCAACTGCTGCTCGGCGTCCGCCCCGCGCTCCCCCCGGCCCTGGGCCCGGCGCTCGTCGGCCGACCCACCGAGGGGCCGCTGCGCGGGCGCGCCGTCTACGAGGCACTGCATGACCCGCGGCTCGCCGGACTGCTGCTGGAACGCATGCGCACGCCCGGCACCCTCGGCACCCTGCGCTTCGGCCGGGCCCCGGAGGCCGCCATCCCCGCCGGGCTGCCGGCCCGGCTGCTCACCGGCGAGCAGTCCAACTCCTCCGTCGTCTACGGCGACGCCCACGTGCTGAAGCTGTTCCGCCGCGTCAGCCCCGGCGTCAACCCCGACCTGGAACTGCCGCTGGCCCTGGCCGCCGCGGGCTCCGACCGGGTGCCCGCGCCCGCCGCCTGGTTCGAGGCCGTCTTCCCCGGCAGCGGCTCGAAAGCGGGCGGCGGCGACGCGCCGGAGCCCCTGACCCTCGGCGTCCTCGCGCCGTTCCTCGCCGGGTCCACCGACGGCTGGCAGCTCGCCCTCCAGTCCCTCGGCCATCGAACGGACTTCACCTCCGCCTCGCACTCCCTCGGCCGCGCCACCGCCGAAGTGCACACCGCCCTCGCCGCCGCCCTGCCCACCGACGTGCTGCGCCGCCCCCAGCTCGAACAGACCGCGACCGGCATGATCGAACGACTCACCGAGGCCACGGCCGCGGTGCCCGCGCTGCGCCCCTACCGCGCCGGGCTGCGCCGCGGGTACGAGGCGCTGGCCTCGTACGCGCGGCGCGGCGGCACCTGCACGGTGCAGCGGCTGCACGGCGACCTGCACCTAGGGCAGGTGCTGCTGACCCCCGACCCCAGGGGCCGCGGCTCCCACTGGTCGGTGATCGACTTCGAGGGCGAACCGGCCCGCCCGCTCACCGACCGGCGCCGCCCGGGACCGCCCGTGCGGGACATCGCCGGGATGCTGCGCTCGTTCGACTACGCCGCCTGCCAGCACCGCACCGGCGGTCCCTGGGTCGAGGAGTGGTCGCGCGCCAACCGCGTCGCCTACTGCCGCGGCTACGCGGAAGCGGCCGGCACCGACCCCATGGAGCAGCGGGAACTGCTGCTCGCCTACGAGACGGACAAGGCCGTGTACGAGGTGCTGTACGAGGCCAGGCACCGCCCGGCGTGGCTGCACGTCCCGATGGCGGCCATCCGTCGCCTGGCCGAGCCCGCCGGCTGACCGAAAGGACGTCCCCCGCTGTGCATGCGACCCTGTCCGGAGCGGAACGCGCCCGCCTGCTGGCCGGCGAGCACCACGATCCGCACGCGCTGCTCGGCGCGCACCCGGCGCCCGGCGGCACCCTCGTACGCGTCCTGCGCCCGCTCGCCCGCCGGGTGGCGGTCCGCGGCACCGAGCTGACGCCCGAGGGCGACGGCCTGTTCTCCGCGATCCTGCCCCCGGAGCAGGCGGGCGACCGCTGCCCCGTGGTGACCTGGTCAGACGGCAGCCGCAGCCGCGGCCACGACCCGTACCGCTTCCTGCCCGCCCTCGGTGACGTGGACCTGCACCTGCTCGCCGAGGGCCGCCACGAACGGCTGTGGGAAGCCCTGGGCGCCAGGCCCATGACCCACCAGGGCGTGGCGGGCACCCGCTTCACGGTGTGGGCGCCGAACGCGCGCGGCGTGCGGGTCGTCGGCGACTTCAACGGCTGGGACGGCACCGGCTTCCCGATGCGTTCCCTCGGCTCGACCGGCGTGTGGGAACTGTTCGTGCCCGGCGTCGCCGCCGGCACGCGCTACAAGTACGACATCTGCCGCGCCGACGGCACGCACGCGCTGCACGCCGACCCGCTGGCCCTGGCGGCCGAATGCCCGCCCGCCACCGCCTCGGTGGTGCACCACAGCACCTACGAGTGGGGCGACGCCGAGTGGATGGCCCGCCGCGCGGAACGGCCACCGCACGCCGCGCCGATGTCCGTGTACGAACTGCACCTGCCCTCCTGGCGCCCCGGCCTCGGCTACCGGCAGCTCGCCGAAGAACTGCCGCCCTACATCCGCGACCTCGGGTTCACCCACGTCGAACTGATGCCCCCGGCGGAGCACCCGTTCGGCGGCTCGTGGGGCTACCAGATCACCGGCTACTACGCCCCCACCGCCCGCCTCGGCCCGCCGGACGACTTCAAGTACCTGGTGGACGCGCTGCACCGGGCGGGCATCGGCGTGCTGATGGACTGGGTGCCCGCGCACTTCCCCAAGGACGAATGGGCACTCATCCGGTTCGACGGCACCCCCTGCTACGAACACCCCGACCCGCGCCGCGCGGAACATCCCGACTGGGGCACGCTGGAATTCGACTACGGCCGCCCCGAAGTGCGGAACTTCCTCGTGGCCAACGCCGTGTTCTGGTGCGAGGAGTACCACATCGACGGCCTGCGGGTGGACGCCGTCGCCTCCATGCTCTACCTGGACTACTCGCGCGCGGAGGGCCAGTGGACCCCCAACGCGGACGGCGGCCGGGAGAACTGGGACGCGGTCGCGTTCCTCCAGGAGATGAACGCGACGGTGTACCGCCGCTGCCCCGGCGTGGTGACCGTCGCCGAGGAATCCACCGCATGGGACGGCGTCACCCGCGCCACCGACCACGGCGGCCTCGGCTTCGGCTTCAAATGGAACATGGGCTGGATGCACGACTCGCTGACGTACATGTCCAAGGAGCCCGTGCACCGCGGCTGGCACCACGGCGACATGACGTTCTCCATGGTGTACGCCTACTCCGAGAACTACCTGCTGCCCATCTCGCACGACGAAGTCGTGCACGGCAAACGCGCCCTGGTCTCCAAGATGCCGGGCGACTGGTGGCAGCAGCGCGCCAACCTGCGCGCCTACCTCGCGTTCATGTGGTCCCACCCGGGCAAGCAACTCCTGTTCATGGGACAGGAGTTCGCGCAGGGCGCCGAGTGGTCCGAAACGGATGGCCCGCAGTGGTGGGTCCTGGACCCCACCTACGCCGCGGCCGGCGACCACGCCGGCGTCCAGCGCCTCGTCCGCCACCTGAACACCCGCTACCGCGCCACCCCGGCCCTGTGGGAACGCGACACGGAGCCGTCCGGCTTTTCGTGGGTCGAGGCCGACGCCGCGACGGACAACGTCCTGGCATTCCTCCGCTTCGCGGCCAACGGCACCCCCCTGCTGGCCGTCAGCAACTTCTCCCCCGTGGTCCGCCACGCCTACCGCCTCGGCGTGCCCCCGGTGGCGAAGAGGTGGCGGGAAGCGCTGAACACCGACGCGACGGAGTACGGCGGCAGCGGCATCACCACCCCCACTCCGGTCCGCACCACCCCCACCCCCAGCCACGGCCACCCGACCAGCCTCCCCCTGACCCTCCCCCCACTCACCACGGTATGGCTCCGCCCCACCACCTGAACCCGGAAGGCGTCAGGCAGGGTCGCACGTACCGGGCATCTGGCGGGCGATGAACTCTTCGGCGAACGGCTGGATGGCCTCCGACAATTGCTCGCTGTAGTCATCAAAAGGGCCCGGCCAGTCGAGCCGGATCGACACGTTCAAGCCGGTGAAGTCGAGAGCGGGCGATGCGGCGCAGGGCACGTACATGGTGGCGAAGTCCCGCCACACGAGAAGTTCCCCCAGGGGGCTGGGGACCCATTCCGCGTCTGCGGGGTCGTACTCCGCATCGCGGAGGAAATCCTCGACGTACGCCTGGGCCCCCTCGTCCACTCCCCCATCACTGGCGCTCATGGCGTCGATGAACAGTGCCGTCGTCCCATCGACACTCACAACGCACTCGCCGAAGGGCTGCACGTAGTCCAGATCGTCACTCCGGTCCTCCAGCCGGTTCTCCACAGCGACTTCGCGACCCGGCGGAAAGAGCGGTGCGAACTCTCGCTCGTCGACCGCGATGTCGCACAGGTCCTCCGGAATGGCGTAGTCGATGCTTTCGCTGTCCGATTCCCCCGAGCAGGAGGTACCGGCGAGCACGGCCACGAGGGCCAGCAGTAAAGGACCTTTGACCCGCATGCCCACGCCGTTCAATTTCGGCCCGTCCGATCGATACCGTTATTGAAACTGCCCAGGAAGTGATCTTTCGCGCCGTTCCGCACCGCTCTTTCCTCCTCGTCCGAGAGACCGTAATCCCCCCGCGCCAAGGCTTCGTCCACGGCGCCCGTCACGACGACATCGCGGTAATAGTTCAAAGACCTCTCGTACTCCCGGGTGGCCTGGTCCTCGGCCGTGGCCTGGCTGTCGTGTTCGAACGCGCCGAAGACCATCTCGGTCAGGCCGGCCCGCAGGCTCACCGCCAGTGGGCCGGCGAGCGGGATGCGTTCCTGCACCGCGAAGCGCCGCTCCTCGTTCGTCCCCCAGTCGTGGTTCACGGCCGCGTCGACCGCCACGTAGGTGTACACCTCGTTCGCCGCGGTGAGGGAGGCGTACGCATCCGGCTCCTTGCCCAGGTCGAACAGCATCAGGGCCATGTACTCGTCCTCGAAATCCGCCTGCGGATCGGGGCGGGGCTCGATCTCCATGCCGCCCAGCGCATGGTGCACGTCCGGCATGTAGTCCGCGGCGATGGCGCCCAGGGCCGGGCGGAGGGCGGCGAAGGGCTCCCCCTCGGCGATGCGGGGGGGTCTTGATGTCGGACAGCTCGTCCGAGCCCGCGTAGTCCGCCGCGAACTCGTTCCACACGGTCTCCGCCACCCGGGCGTTCGCATCCGAGTGGGTCCGGTGTTCGCCCGGGGGCGGGGGCTCGCCCGGAGGGAGGCCGGTGGCCGCCGCTTCCAGGGCGGCTTGCAGGCCGGGGCCCGGGGGCGTGGTCTGCCACTGGGCGTGCAGCGGCGAGGGGGTGGTGCCCACGGCCGCGTGGCGGGCCTCGTCGCCCTCGCCGATGAAGTAGTCCAGGTGCTCCGCGCCGGGGCCCTCCGGGTCGAAGAACGCCGTCACCGCGTCGGGGTTGCCGTGGGCGCCGATGCCGAGCATGCGGTCCACCAGGTCGTTCTTCGCGTCCCATGGGCTCGGCAGCCACGGGGATTCCCGTTCGGGGAAGCGGTCATGCTCCCAGATGCCGGGGGTTTCCTGTTCCAGCTCGATCAGCCGGCTCGTCGTCTGGTGGAAGAACTGGTCGTCGATGGGCACGTCCGACGCCTCCAGCAGGTCGAAGGCGACATCGTAGCCGACGCGCTGGTCCGCGGAGTCGCGGTCGAGCGGGCTCGGCTCGTGCAGCAGGCGGTTGCCCGCCTCGTGGAAGGCGTCGTAGCGCTCCTGGTACTGCTGTCCGGCCGAGGTCTGAAGCCACTGGAGGTACGCCGGTGAGCCGGGCGGCGCGCTGCTCATGTCGCCCGCGGGCCGCAGTGACGTGGACAGGGCGGTGCCGAGGCCCTGCCGCAGGTCGGCGGCGAGGGTGCCGTCGCTGTTGAGCCGGGTCGCGGTCGTCTCCGTCCGGTCGGCCGGCAGCAGGTACTCCTCCATGCCGACGGTGTCGACGATGCGGGCGGCGAACTCCGGGTCGTCCGCGTGGTCTTCGAGCAGCCGGTTCATGCGGTGTTCGAGATCGCTGTGGGAGACGATGGTGCCGTCCGGGTGGCCGGAGATCCTGGCGCAGTCGTTCTGGAGCGAGGTGATCCTCGTGCGCCAGGTCTCCGTCAGCCCGGTGAGGGCCGTGCCGCTGGCGATGCCGTGCCGGGCGAGCCCGGCGCCGGTGTCCTGGCTCTCCGGCTCGGCCGCGAGGCCCTTGGACGGCAGTAGTTCGTATAACTCGCGGGCCGCGGACTCCACCGGGCCCAGTTCTTCGCTGTTGACCGAAAGGTCTGCTCCGTCGCACATGTCCCGCCCCCTTGGCTGGTGTTGCCGTGCGAGGGCCCAGGCTAGGCCCTGTCCTGCCGATCTTGCCGGGCCCGCGACGCCAGCTACGGCACCTCGCTGCGTTGTCGCATCGCGCGAGTACGGCCAAGTACGAGCTGCGATCCTCCGCCTTGCGATGCACCGCATCTGACGCCGCGGGCTGCTCCGACAAGATCGACAGGACAGGACCTAGTCACACGTATCGTGACCGGTCCACTGCGCCCCGCACCGGGGGGCGGGAGCGGTGACGGGGCGTCAGCCGTTCAGTCGTTCAGCCGTTCAGTCGTTGGCGTTGAGGGCGGGGAGGTAGCCACTGGAGTGGCCGACGGCGGTGGGGTGGTAGGACTCCCACACCGGCAGGGCGAGGTCGTGGAGCCAGTCGTCGCCGGAGCACAGCTCGTGTCCGTCGAACGTGTTCCGCACGTCGCCGAACGCGAAGCCGTGCGCGGCGGCGCGTTCGGCGATCACCGTGTTCAGCAGGTCGGAGGCGTCGTTGATGGCTTCGCGCTTGGTCTCGCCGATGCCGGCGCACCCGGGGGACGGCTCTATGTACATGCGCGGGTAGCCGAGAACGACGACGCGCGCGTCGGGGGCGCCGGCCCGGATGGCGTCGTAGGTGGCGTCGAGGCGGCCGGGCAGCGTTCCGGAGATGAACGATTCGGCGGTGGCGATGTCGCCGAGGCAGGTGTCGACGGAGCTGATCACGCAGGTGGTCATCACGTCGGCGAAACCGGCGTCGTTGCCGCCGATGGAGATGCTGACGAGTTGCGTGTCCGCGTTCAGCGCGGAGATCTGGGAGCCGGTCACGTCGCTGGTGACGGCGCCGGAGCAGGCGGCGAACGAGAACGAGGAGGGGGCGTTGGCGGCGGCCCACAGGGCCGGGTAGGCGCTGTTGCTGCGGTGGCAGTCGCCGCTTGAGTCGATGTAGTCGCCCGCGCCGTTGCCGGAGGAGTAGGAGTCGCCGAGCGCGACGTAGGAGGGTCCGGCGGCTTGGGCCGTTCCGCCGCCGACGAGGGCGAGGAGCAGTCCGGATACGGCGGTGGCGAGCGTGGTGAGGGCTCTTGTCCTGCGCATGCGTCCTCCGAGTGTGCGTGTGGGGGAAGAGGCCGACGCATGTCAGGCTGCCCGACGCAACGCGCGTTGACAAGCATGCACATGTCACCAACACGGGCCGCTCGAAGAGTTTCCCGGGCGTTCAACTCCCCTGCCCACCGGCGGGCGTCAGGCCGTGGCGGGCTCCCGGTAGTACGGGTCGACGACCGAGCCCGAACGCGTTCCCTCGTGCCAGCGGTAGACCTCCCGGCCCTCGACGAACACGCGCAGCGCCCGGCTCATCACGTCCAGCGGGTCGCCGGACCAGATGACGACATCGCCGTCGAGGCCGGGGCGCAGGCTGCCGACCCGGTCGTCCAGGCCCAGGATCTCCGCCGGGTTCGTGGTGATGGTGCGCAGCGCGGTGCCGCGGTCCAGGCCCTCCTTCACGCACAGGGTCACCTGGTGGACAAGGAAGTTGATCGGGACCACCGGGTGGTCGGTGGTGATGGCGACCTTGACGCCGGCGCGGGTCAGGATGCCGGGGTTGGCGAGGGTGCGCTGCCGCACCTCCACCTTCGTGCGGGTGGTGAACAGCGGCCCGGCGATCACCGGCACGTCGCGGCGGGCGATCTCGTCGGCCAGCAGATGGGCCTCGGTGCCGTGGTTGATGACGACGCGGTAGCCGAACTCGTCCGCGAGCCGCAGCGCGGTCGCGATGTCGTCGGCGCGGTGCGTGTGCTGGCACCAGGGCAGTTCCCGGCCCAGCACCCGCACCAGGACCTCAAGACCGGCGTCGCGTTCGAACGGCTTGCCCTCGGCCGCGGCGTGCTCGCGCCGCGTCAGGTAGTCCTGGGCGCGGGTGAAGGCGTCGCGGATGACGGCGGCCACGCCCTGCCGGGTGGAAGGCAGTTGCTTCTTGTCGCCGTAGACCCGCTTGGGGTTCTCGCCGAGCGCGCTCTTGACGCTCACCGGCTGCCTGATCAGCATGTCGTCGACGCTGCGCCCCCAGCACTTGACGGCAACGGTCTGGCCGCCGACCGGATTTCCCGAACCGGGCTTGATGACGGCGCTGGTGACGCCGCCCGCGAGGGCGTCGGCGAAGCCCGCGTCGGCCGGGTTGATGGCGTCGAGGGCCCGCATCCTGGCGCCGTTGGGGTCGGTCATCTCGTTCGTGTCCTGACCGGCCCAGCCCTCCGCCTCCTCGTGCACGCCCAGGTGGCCGTGGGCCTCGACGAAGCCGGGCAGCACCCAGGCGCCCGCGGCGTCGACGACGGGCGTCCCCGCCGGGACGGCGACCGAGGCGTCGGGCCCCACGGCGGCGATCTTGCCGTCGACGACGAGAACGGTGCCGCCGTCGATCGGCTGCCCCTCGACGGGTACGACATAACCGGAAGTGATCGCAATATCCATGGCGGTCGAACCTACCCGAACCCGGCCATGGACACCGGCTCGCGCGTCGCGTCGGGATGGGATGGGGGTGAACGGTGGGGACGGGCGGCCGTCCGCCGCCGCCCTGTCCCCCGCCCCTCCCCCGGTGTCCCGCGATTCCCCTCCGCGCGCACGGTGCTTGCGCGGTCCCGCGGGCGTCACCGCCGCGGCCATCATCACCGGGAAGAGGGGTGGCCGTCGCGTTTCCCGTGCAAACCCGGTCACGCCGGGTAGACACCCGTGGTGTTCAATGGGTGACGGTGTGGAGGACGCGATGAGGGACACCGGCGCGCGGCGGCCTCCGGGCGATCCACCGGACCCGGGCGGCGCGCGGACCATGGACGAACTGGTGGCGTGCCTGCGCGCGTTGCGTGGCTGGGCCGGGCTGTCGGAGCGCGAGGTGCACCGGCGCGTGAGCCGTGCGCGCGCGGCGCGCGGCATTCCCGAGGTGCCCAGTTACGACACGGTGCACCGCTGTTTCCAGCAGGGCAGGGCGCGGCTGAACGTCGACCTCGTGGAGGACATCGCGCGCGCCCTGGTGGGTGACGAGGCCGCGGCCGGGCGGTGGCGCGGCGCGCACGCCAGGATCATCGGCGCGGTGGCCGGCTCCGGGGTGGTGACGGTCGCGGACGCGCCGCCGGCCGACCTGCCCGCGTTCAGCGGACGGCGCGACGCGTTGCGCGCGCTGCTCGGCGGCGGCCACCCCCCGGCCGGGTTGCGGGTCATCGAGGGCATGGCGGGCGTCGGGAAGACGGCGCTCGCCGCGCGGGCCGCCCATCTGCTGCGGCGGCAGGGCGGTTTCGAGGCGACGCTGTGGGTCGACCTGAACGGTTACGCGCCCGATCTGCCGCCGGCCGACCCGCTGGCCGTGCTCGACGCGTCGCTGCGGCGGCTCGGCATGTCGGCGGACCGCGTCCGGCTGCTCACGCCGCAGGCGCGCGCCCGCGAGTTCCACCGGCGGCTGGCCGGCCGCCGCGTGCTGCTGGTGCTGGACAACGCGGGCGACGAGGAGCAGGTGCGCCCCCTGCTGCCGGAGGGCCCCGGCTGCCTGACGCTCGTGACGAGCCGCCGCAGCCTTCCCGGGCTGCCGGGGGCGCGGCGGCTGCGCCTCGACGTCTTCTCGCCCGGGGAGGCGATGGAGCTGCTGCGCCGCACGGCGGGCGCGGACCGCGTGGACACCGACCCGGGGACGGCCGCGCGGATCGCGGAGTCGGTCGGTCATCTGCCGCTGGCGCTCGGCGTGGTGGCGGGGCGGATCGGCGGCCGGTTCGGCTGGACGCTGGCGGACCATCTGGAGCAGTTGCTCGGGCACCGGGACCGGCTGCGGTCCGAGGACAGCGTGGAGCTGGCGCTGCGGCTGTCGTACGAGAGCCTGGCGCCCGGCTGCCGGCGCCTGTTCCGGGTGCTGGCCCTCGGCCCGCGGCCGGATCTGGACGTGTACGCGGCCGCCGCGCTGGCGGACGACGACCCGGCCGGGGTGCGGGCGCGCCTGGAGACGCTGCTCGCGGCCAACCTGCTGCGCGAGCCCGTTCCCGGCCGGTACGCGTTCCACGACCTGGTGCGGATCTACGCGACGGCGCAGGCGCACGAGCACGACCCGGCGCACGCCCGGCGCGCGGCGCTGGCGCGGTTGCTCGACCACGACCGGCACGCCGTGTCGCTCGCGATGGACCACTTCGCGCCGTACGAGCGCCACCACCGGCCGCCGCCGTGCACCCCGGGCACCCCGGGCACGGTGCTGCCCCTGCTGACCGACCGGCGGTCCGCGACGGCGTGGCTGGAGGCGGAACGGGCGGGTCTGATCGCCACGGCCCTGCACGCGGCGGAGCACGGCCGGCCGGATCACACGGGCAAGATGTCGGCGATCCTCTTCCGTTACCTGGATGTCGGCGGGCACTACCAGGAGGCGGAGGCCCTGCACACCCGCGCCGACCTGACGCCCGACCCGCACGACCGGGCGCAGGCACTGGCGCGGCTCGGCGCGGTGCGCTGGCGGGTCGGCCGCGACCTGGACGCGATCGAGGACTTCCAGCAGGCGCTGGCGGCGTTCCGCGGCGTCGGGGACCGGGTCGGCGAGGGCTGGGTGCTGGGCAATACCGGCGAGGTGCTGCAGCACCTGGGGCGGCTGCCCGAGGCGCGGGAGCACTTCGGGCAGGCCCTCGCCATCGCGCGCCAGTTGCGGGCGCGGCGCGAGGAGGACGGCAAGCTCGGGGACCGCGGCGTGATGTACGAGCCGCTGGGGCGCTACCCGAAGCAGTTCGCGCATCCGAGCGAGGCGCTGGAGATGGGCCGGGAGATCCTGGGCATCGCGCGGCGTATCGGGGACCGGGTCAGCGAGGGGCAGGTACTCGGCAGCCTGGGATCGATCCTGCGGCAGGACGGCCGCCCGGCCCAGGCGCTGAACCATCTGCGGCAGGCGCTGACGATCGCGCGCGCCATCGGGCACCACGTGGCGGAGGTGGCGCTGCTGAACGAACTGGGCGCCACGCTGCGGGCGTTGCCGGGAGACGGCCGGTGGGCGCGGGCGGCGCGGTACTACCGGGAGGCGGCGGCGCGGGCCGGTGAGCTGGGCGACCGCTACGAGGGGGCGCGGGCGCACGAAGGTCTGGGGCACTGCCGGTCCGCGGCCGGCGACGCGCCCGGCGCACGCGCCGCTTGGCGCCGGGCGCACGCGCTGTTCGCGGAGCTGGGCACCCCGGAGGCGGAGGCGGTCGCGCGGCGGCTCGCGTCACTCGACGCGGCGGACGTTCCCCCGCCGGGGTACCGGGACGAGCCGGTCTGAGGCGGGCTGAGCCGGTCTGAGGCGGCGGGCCGCCTCACCAACGCGGCGGGCCGCCTCACCAACGCGGCGGGCCGCCTCACCAACTGGGCCTGCGGACCTCGCCGTAGCCGCCGCCGTGCGGCCGGTCCTCCAGGTGCAGGTGCGGGCCCGTGGTGGCGCCGCTGTCGCCGACCTCGCCGATCCGCTGCCCGGCGCTGACCCGGGCCCCGGCCTCGACGGAGCGGGTGGCGAGGTGGCAGTAGACGTAGTCCCGGCCGTTGTCGGCGCGCAGGCCGATCCACTGCCCGTAGGCGCCGCCCTCGCCGTTCGACCAGGCGATGGTGCCCCCGCGGACGGCGACCACGGGCGTGCCGGCCGGGGCCGCGTAGTCGTCGCCGGTGTGGAACCCGGCCGCGTAGCGGCTGTTGCGCACCCCGTACGGGTAGGTGACCTCGCGCCCCTGCACGGGCGAGGCGACCCGGCCCGCGGCACCGCCGGACCGTGCGCCGTTCGCGAAGCCGAGCCCGGCGAACGTCTTCGCCCCCGGCACCCCGTCCGCCCCTGCGCCGCGCCAGCCCTGCGCCCGCTGGAACGCGGCGCACGCGGCCTTCGTCTGCTCGCCGTAGTACCCGGTGGCGCCCGCGGCGATGGCGAACCCCTTTGCCATGAGCGCCCGTTGGAACGCCGCCACGCAGCTGTCCCGGCTCCCGTACCTGACGTGCGCGAACGTGATGACCGCCATGCCGCCCCCCGCGTTTCCCGGTTTCCGCCGGATTCTGGCAGCGATCTCTCCCCGCCTGAATAGCCCGGCAACCGGCCCTCGCCTCCGCCCGTTGTCGCACCCCGCCTCCACCAGAAGCGCGAGCCGGAGCGCACGGCGCGGCGCGCCCCGGCCCGTGACCGGCGGGAACCGTACGCGCCCGGGACCCCTCCCAGGCCGTCCGCGTACGGTCGGGTCCATGAGACGTGTGCGACGTCGCGCGATCGCGGAACGGGCGAGGCAAGCCGGCCTCGGTGCCGTCCACCGGGTGCACTACGAGCGGCGGAGCTGGGTGACCGGCGGCGGCGCGAGCCTGCTCGGACTCCTCATCGGCGTCGCCGTCTTCACCCCGCTCTACATCCCCGCCGTCCTGCCGTTCGTTCTCGTCGGCGTCCCGCTGCTGCTCGTCTGCTGGGCGAGCTGGGTGTACCTGATGCCGCCCCGCAGGCTGACGGGGCGGCGCTGGTTCGCGGTCTGCGACGAGGGCCTGCTCCTGTGGTCCCTGCACGGCGGGCAGCCCGCCGCCCTCGCGATCCCGTGGGAAATGATCGGCGGGGTGGAGGAGGGCGTGAACGACGCGCAGGGCGCCTTCTCGTTCCGGCTGTCCTGGCTGGAGGGCGACCGACACCGGAAGGACCTTGCGCACGAACGTTCCCTCACCGTCGGGGCGGTGATGGGCCGTTCCGGCCTGATCCGGGCCGTGCGGGCGCGGGGCGCGCTGCCGCGTCCCGTCGCCCGGCGGGTCGTGATCACCTCGGTGGCGCTCGGCTCGGCGGCCGTCCTGTCGTGGGCGCTGATGCTGCTGCCTCCCGTCAACGACGCCGTTCTCGGCGACCTGCCGCGCGACCTCCACGACTTCGCGCGCATATGCGGCGAGGACGGCGAGGGCGGCGGCGAACCGTTCCCGCGCGCCGCCCCGTTCGAGCCCGGCGACGAGCAGGAGCCGAGCCCGTGGGTGGCCATCGAGGACGAGTGGGATGAGCACTCGGGCACGGGTACGGAAACGGCGGAGCCGGAGTGGGGCGACGACGAGCCGGACGCGGACACGGTGCAACTGGTGGCGTGCGCCGCGGGGTCCGGGGCGGTGCCGGACACGGATATCTCCTGCCCGTACACGGAGGGGCCGCTCGGATTCGGCCCGGCCACCCAGTCCGTCGAGTTCGCCCAGGGCCGTTACCGCGTGACCGTCTACGAGGCGCGCACCGGCGACAAGGTCGGCGAGGGCGTGCTGGAGGGCGAGGACGACGTGGAGTGCCACGAGTACGTCTCCGCCGAGGAGACCGGGCCCATCTACACCAGCCCCGAGTGGGACGCCTACGCGACCCTGCTCACCGAGGTCCAGACTCAGCGTTCGCAGCGAGTTCCGTCAGCGTGGTCAGTCGCTGGGATGTGGCGTCGTTCGCCGGCGTCATGACGGTCATCCGGTGACCGGTGTCCGAGGTGTATGTGGAAACGAACTTGAGGTGCAGCAGACCGACCAGAGGGCTGTTCAGGCGTTTGGTCTCGTAGTCCTGAAGAAGAATGTCGTGCCGACTCCACAGTCGCGCGAATTCGTCTGACCGTTGCCGCAGCTTTTCGACCGTCGCTGCGGCTGCTGAGGTGTGCAGGTCGGTGCCGACGGCGGCACGCATCCCCGCGACCATCCGGGTGGCGACGATATCGCCGTCGACGTAGCGGCTGCGCCAGTCGGGGTCGGTGAAGAACTGCACGGCGCAATTGCGTTCCTCCGCCGGGATCATGTCCATATCGGTGAACAGGAAGCGATACGCGCGGTTGTAGGCCACCAAGTCGAACTGTGGAGTTTGCAGACACGTGGGAAACGGTTCGAGTTTGTCCAGCACTGGCTGGAACGCCGCCACCAAGGCCGGGTCGTGCACGCTCGGTTCCGCGGGCGGCAACGGCAGGCCCGCGAGCCGTTGCAGATGCCATTTCTCGGTGTCGTCCAGTCTCAGTGCTTTACCGACAGCCATCAGTACCTGCATGCTGACGTTGATCGGGCGGCCCTGTTCGAGCCAGGTGTACCAAGTCACGCCGACTCCGGCCATCACCGCCACCTCTTCGCGGCGCAAACCCGGTGTGCGGCGGCGCCCGGTAGCAGGAAGGCCCACCTGTTCCGGGGCCAGCCGCTCGCGCCGGGTACGCAGGAAGTCACCGAGCTCGCGCCGGATCGCCGGGGGCCTGACGTCGCCCATGTCTCCACCCTGCCGGCAGGTATCGGTCCATAGCCAGGTTCTGCCAGTACCCGCATAAACTGGCTTCTGGTACCAGCATGGTAATGCCGTGACGGTGAGGGTGTGACCACAGAATCCACACCCCGCAGCACCCCGCCCGGGACGCGAGCGGAAAGCGACGGCACGACCGTCCCCCCTCCGGCGCCGCGTTCACGGTCCGCCGCCGCCCCTCGGACGCTGGGCACGGCCGGGCTTCTCACCGCCTTGTCGGCGCTGTTTCTGTCGGTGGTGAGTTTCGCCGCCGTCGGCATCGCGGTGCCCGATATCGGCGCGTCACTGCACGCCTCGGCTGCCGAGCAGTCTCTTGTGGTGTCCGTGTACTCGCTGGGTTTCGCCGTGCCCATGGTGCTCGGCGGCCGCCTCGGTGACCTGTACGGGCGCCGCCGCCTGTTCCTGGTCGGCATGGCCGGGTTCACGGTGTTCTCGCTGATCGCGACCGCGGCACCCGCCATGCCCGTGTTGATCGCTGCTCGCGCGCTCACCGGTGTCTGCGCATCCGCGATGGTGCCTCAGGTGCTGGCGACGATCACGGCATCGACCACAGGGCGCGAGCGGGCCAGAGCCGTCGCCCTGTTCGGCGCGACCGCGGGCGGTGCCACGGCGATCGGTCAGGTGCTCGGCGGCGTGCTGTTGTCCGTGCCATTGCCAGGCGCCCCGTGGCGCATGGTCTTCGCGGTCAGCGTCCTCATGGGCCTCGTTGCCTTCCTCGCCGGCCTGCGCTGGCTGCCGGACACCCGCTCGCCCGGTCATCGCTCCCTCGACCTGATCGGCACCGCCCTGCTCGGGGCCGCGCTGCTGGCGCTGCTGATCCCGCTGTCCCAGGGCGGAGCACTCGGCTGGCCGGTCTGGTGCTGGGTGCTGCTGGTGACGGCCCCGGTGCTGTTCGCGGCGTTCTGGGCCTGGCAGCACCGGCTGCATCGCGGGGCCCGTGTGCCCCTGGTGCCGCCGCCCTTGCTCCGGCTGGGCTCGTACCGGATCGGCCTGGTGATGGCGCTGATGCTCCAATCCGCATTCGGCGCGTTCACCTTCCTCTACGCGCTCACCACCCAGACCGGACTGGGCTGGTCCCCGATGCACGCCGCCCTGGTGCTGCTGCCCTACGCCCTGTGTTTTTTCGCCGTGTCGATCTGGTCGGGGAAGCTGGCGCCCCGCTTCGGCTTCCGCAGGCTGCTGACGACCGGCGGCATCGTTCAGGCCACGCTGCTCGCGGTCACCGCGACGTCGGTGTTCATCCGACACGCCGAGTTGAACTCGTGGACGCTGGGCGCACTGCTCGTCGGAGTCGGGGTCGGCCAGGCGTTGATGTTCGGCCCTCTGGTCGGCGCGATGATCGCCGACGTTCCGCCGGCTTTCGCGGGAGCAGCCTCCGGGGTACTCCAGACCACACAGCAGGCCGCGATGGGCCTCGGCGTCGCCGTCGCCGGAGGACTGCTCGGCACCGCGATGGCCGGTTCGACGGCCTCGGCCGACCAGTCGTACACCACCGCCCTCGCGATCTGCATGGTCGTCCAGGCCGTCCTCGCAGTCGCCTTTGCCCTCTGCGCTCTCGGCCTGCCACGCCGCTGACCCGATCGCCGCGAGCCGAGCACTCCTGGCACCGCAGTCCGGACCAGTGACGGTCCGCGCCATGCACGCCCCGGTCGGTGGCGCGGCGGGCACAGCCGTCGTGGTACCAGAGGTCTGCGGTGCTGATCACCCGCCTTTCGACCGCCGAGCCGCCGCCACCTCCCCCAGCTTCACTTCCCGCCCCACGCGGGAGAGCCCGACGTCGGCCGGATCGGCGCGTGCGGTGATGATCCGTCAGTCCGACTCGCAGTCGGTGGTGTGGCCGCTCTGCGCAGCAAGCCAGGGGCCGGGGGCCATGGTGAGCAGATCCGCCCCCAAGAGAGCCATCAAGCGCATGGGCAGCACCGCTGCCCCGGACCAGCGGACCACCGGATCACGACAACCGACCCTGCGTGGCGACGTTCAGCGGGCGGGGAGGTCCGTGTCCTTCACGGCCGTGACGAACGCGCTCCAGCCGGCGGTCGGGAACACCAGGGCCGGGCCGTGCGGGGCCTTGCTGTCCCGCACGGGAACGGCGGAC
Organism: Streptomyces johnsoniae; assembly: GCF_031845565.1. Classification (NCBI taxonomy): domain Bacteria; kingdom Bacillati; phylum Actinomycetota; class Actinomycetes; order Kitasatosporales; family Streptomycetaceae; genus Streptomyces; species Streptomyces johnsoniae. Next base: position 330,961 of record NZ_JAVREV010000001.1, read on the forward strand.
GGCACCGCCCCCTCCGCCACCTCGACGCAGGCGCCCGCACCGTTCTCGCTGTAGCTGGACTTGCGCCAGCCGCCGAGCGCGGACGCATCAGGAATCGCCTTCATCCTCGTACTCTTTCCGGTAGCTGCGCAGCAGATCCAGGGACTCGTTCTCGGGAAGCGCCATCGCGCGCACCACGTCCAACCGCTGGACGTACGTGGCGAGTCTCCTGGGGGAGTCTACTGCCTCGCCCGAATCGAAGCTCTCGATGTTCGCCACCGTTCCGCCGTCCTTCAGGCTCAGCAGGGTGAGACTTCCGCCGAGCATGGGGTGCATGGCCTGGGCGAAGGGCAGCACCTGGACAACGACGTGCGGCCTCGCGGCAGTTGTCAGTATGTGCGTGACCTGCTCGCGCATGGTCGCCCGGCTGATCGTGGGCCGCTTCAGCGCGGCCTCGTCCATGATGGCCCAGTAGAACGGCGGCTCCTCGCGCTCCAGCATCAACTGCCGTTTCACGCGGAAGTCGACCCTCGCCTCCACCTCCTCGTCCGACTCCCACGGCAGGGACGTCCGGAACAGCTCGCGCGCGTAGTCCCGGGTCTGGAGCAGTCCGGGGACGAGGCTGCTGGTGAACACCTGGATGCGCAGCGCCTCCCGCTCCCTGCGGACGAAATCCCGGCCGTAGGCCGGAATGGCCAGCTCCTGCGCCATGAGCAGCAGCTCGGCGAACAGGCCATCGGTTTTGTAGAACGTGTCCAGGGCCCTCACGAGGCCGTCCGTCGCCGGTTGTTCGCCCCGTTCGACCCGGCCGAGGAATCCGTAGGGGAAAACAATCCGCTCCCCCAGGCCCCGCAGGGACAACCCCGCGCTCTCCCTTGCACGTCGCATTCTGCGGCTCAGCACCACACTCGGTGTGGGCCGGTCATCGTCATACAGCTCCATCGAACATACTCTCCAACTCGCCGAGTCCCGACCCCTATTGGGCCCGCGTCGGGTGTGTACCGGAAGCCGCCGGGCGGCAATAGTGGTATCCACACAGCTGGTTCGCGGTCAAGATGGCGAATCGGTCTCGGAGCCCCGCGGGCGGTCGCACCCGCCCCGGGGCTTGGCCATCAACAAGAGGGACGTCGACGACATGCGCCACGTTACCGCGCTTGGCATTCCCTGCGGGAGGGTGCGGGGAAAATGACCGAAGAGGAAGCGAAGGAGGAGCCGCCGACGGCGGTCGAGGACACCGTTCTCGAAGAACTGTCCCGGGAGCTAGCCGAGTTGAATCAGCGTATTGCGGAACACCTCGGACGGAGGCCGGAATGACGGTCATGGACGCAGGTATAGGCGGACGCGGTGGTGGTCCAGTGACCGGGGTGACCGGGGTGCTCGTGGCCGTGGAGATCGACGCGGGGACCGTGCGGCGCGGCGATCAGCTGATGGTGGGTGGGCAGGCGCTGACCGTGCGGGACATGACGGCGGTCGCCGGTGGCGGGAAGCGGCTCGAATTCACCAGCGGCGAGTTCTTCACCATGCGGCGCACGACGGTGCTGTGGGCGGCGCGGCGGGTTTCCCCGCGCCTCACCCGGCGCAGGGAACCGCGCTGACGCTCCGGGCAAACGTCGGCGCGTCCCTTCTTCCGTACGGACGGGGGCGCGCGACGCTGGTGGGGTGGACGACGCACGGGATGGGCGTCCGGGGCGCAATCACTACGCCGACCTGCTGCGGGTGGGCGCGATCGCCGCGGTGGTGACCGGGCACTGGCTGCTGACCGACATCACCTACCGGGACGGCCGCCTGTCCGGCCGCGACGCTCTCGACCACGTCGACTGGGGCAGTTGGGTGACGCTGGTCCTCCAGGTGCTGCCGGTCTTCTTCCTGGTCGGCGGCTATGTCAACGCGGTCTCCTGGACCTCCCACCTGCGGCGCGGCGTCCCCTGGCACGTCTGGGTCCAGGGCCGGGCGCTGGGGCTGATGTGGCCGACGGCGGTGTACGTGGCGGTGGCGCTGCTCGGGGTCCTCGCCGCCGCGTCGGCGGGCGCGCCCGCGCCGGACCTCGACCGCGGCGGCTGGCTGGTCGCCCTGCACCTGTGGTTCCTGCCGCTCTACCTGCTGATGATCGTGCTGACCCCGCTGATGCTCGCCGCCCACCGCCGCTGGGGCCTCGCGGTGCCCGCCGCGATGGCCGCGCTAGCCGGCGGGGTTGATGTCGCGGTGGTCGACGCCGGGCTGCCGTGGATCGGCACCCTCAACTACCTGCTGGTGTGGGGAACGATGCACCAGTGGGGTTTCGCCTGGCAGGACGGCCGGCTGGTCCGTCCCCGGTGGCGCTCCGCCGCGTTGGCGGTGGCCGGGGCGGTGCTGCTGGTCGTACTGCTGTGGCCGGGTCCTTTCCCGGTGGCGATGATCGGTGCGGACACCCGGGTGGACAACACCTCGCCGCCGTCGACGGCACTCCTCGCCCTCGCCGCCGCCCAGGCCGGGCTCCTGCTGACCGCGGGGCCCGCGCTCTCGTCCCGCCTGGAGCGGCCCGCCCGGCTGCGGCGGCTCGGGCGGCTGAACGGCGCGGTCATGACCGTCTACCTATGGCACATGGCGCCGGTGGTCCTCGTGGCCGTAACGCTCTACCCGGCCGGGATCGCGCCGCAGCCGGACATCGGCTCGGCGCCCTGGCTGGCCCTGCGGGTGGGCTGGGTCGCGCTGCTCGCGTTCGTCCTCGCCCCGGTGACCGCGGCGGTGCTGTGGGCGCAGCGCCCGCTCGGCCGGCTGCCGCGGGGGGCGGGCGGGGCCGGGCGGTGGTGGGGGCCCGCGCTGCTGGTGTGCGGGGTCGGCGCGGCCGCCGCGGCGCTCGCCCTGCTCGCCACCGAGGGGTTCGCGCCCGGGGGCCGGGCGGCCGTGCTCGCGCCCGCGCTGTTCGCGGGCGGCCTTGCCGCGACGTTCCTGTCGGGCGCTCGTGACCGCGCATGAACGCGCGCGGCCCGGCACAGAATGTAGTCATGCGGACACCGGCTGTGCGAAAGTACCGGAGTTTCTTCATCAACAGCACCCACTGGGACGGATTTCAGCCGCGCGAGGACGACATCGTCATCTCGACCGCGCCCAAGGTGGGCACCACCTGGACCCAGCGCATCGTGTCCGTTCTGGTGTTCCAGCACACGCGGCTCGGCACCCCCCTCATGGACGTCAGCCCGTGGCTCGACGGCACGTTCACCGCGCGCGACGACATGCTGCGCACCCTGGACGGGCAACGGCACCGGCGGTTCATCAAGAGCCATCTCCCGCTGGACGGGCTGCCGTTCCACTCCGGAACGTCCTATCTGATCGTCGGCCGCGACCCGCGTGACACGGTGGTGTCCGCCCACAATCACGCCCGCGGCATGAACGCGACGGCCGACGACCGGATGACGTCTCCGACCGGCGAGGACGTGCACACCCCGGAGCAGCCGGTCGTCGCCGATGACCTGGCCGACTACTGGCACGCCTACTTCACCCGCAGCGCCTTCCCGTGGGAGCCGAACGGCTGGCCGTTCAACTCCCCCACCCGGCACCTGGAGTCGTGGTGGACGATGCGCGACCGGCCGAACGTCCTGTTCCTGCATTACCAGGATCTGCTGAACGACCTGGACGGCGAGATGCGGCGCATCAGCGCGTTCCTCGGCATTCCTGTCGACGAGTCGGTCTGGCCCGACCTGGTGGCCGCGTGCCGGTTCTCGGCCATGAAGGAGAAACCCGAGCGGATCTTCACCAAGGGCTCGGTCGCCGACATCGTCTCGAACTTCGAGTTCTTCCACCGAGGCAGGAACGGCCAGTGGCGTGGCACCGGTCCGGAAGCGGCGGCCCTGGACCTCTACCGGGCGGCGGTGGCCCCGCTTCCGGAAGAGCTGAGGGCCTGGCTGACCCGCAGCACCTGAACCCCCAGCGCCTGAACCCGCAGCACCTGAACCCGCAGCACCTGAGCCCTCAGGGCTCCAGCCGCTGCGGCGGGCCCGTCGTCAGGCCGGACTCGTCCAGGCAGCCGAAGCCCCGGGCGATGGCAAGCGATGCCGCGTTGAGCACCGTGATGCGGTCGTCCGGCTCACCGCCGCGCGGACTGGCGAGACGGGCCTTGAGGAGGTCGCCGTTCCGGCCTTCCACCGTGCAGGGGAAGGTGATGACCGCGGACTGGTTCCGGGAGAGGGCGCTCTCCCCGGTGTCGTAACGGAGGACTGTCCCGTCTTCCGTCGTGGATTCCGTGCCGTCGTCCGGCGGCTCCCAGCCGAAGAATACTTCCAGGGCCGGAAGAATACCCGAGGTGGGTGTGAAGACACGGCACAACTGCTCTTCCGCCCCCTGGGTCTCTCGAAGTGCCCGGATAAAGGCGGGTATATCGAAGGACTCCCCGAGAGCGGGCCTGTCCACAAACTCGACCGCACCCGTTAAACCTTCCAGGTCCCGCGCCACCCGCGAAAAGGCTCCGTCGCACACCCGGTCGGCCGCGACGAACTCTTCCGTCGACGGCTGAGCCGCCCCCGGCTCCTCGGCCTGGCCGGCCTCCTCGGTCCCGCATCCGCTGACGCCGAGAATCGCCAGAAAGAGCAGGGACCCCGTCAATCCTCGCATGACGGACCCGCCATCACCCCGCATCATCTTTCGCCCTTTCCCGGCTCAATCGCCACTTCCGCGGCCCCGTCGGTCAGCCCAGACTCTCCCAGACTTCGGAAGTATTTGGCAACGGACCAGAAGTCAAAGGGAAAGCCGCACCGAGCGGAAAAGGCCGAACATGGCATTCTCCCGCCCTGCTCATGCGGGCAAACTCGACGCCGGTGACCTTTTCCGCAGAATCACCGGAAGAAGACGTGAAGATCCCGTGTGACTCCACCGGAATGCTTCCGCGGTCGGCTGCCACGCCGGATATGCGGTGGGAACGGGCGAATCCGCGCCCGACGGGCGCGGGGCGCGGGGGCGCGGCGGGGAGCCGGCAGAGAGGCCGGGGACCGGGGGGCCGGGGGGCCGGGGGGCCGGGGGGGCCGGTCAGAACACCGCTTCCGTCTCGTCCATCCGGTTCTGCGGAACGCGGTTCAGCTCCGCCGTCGCGTCGGCCAGGGGGGCCATCACGATGTCCGTGCCCCGCAGTGCCGTCATCCTGCCGAACTCGCCGTGGTGCGCGGCCTCCACCGCGTGCCAGCCGAAGCGGGTGGCCAGCACCCGGTCGTAGGCGGTGGGGGTGCCGCCGCGCTGGATGTGGCCGAGGATCATCGCGCGGGCCTCCTTGCCGAGCCGGTGCTCCAGCTCGTCGGCGAGGCGCTGGCCGATGCCCGTGAACCGCTCGTGGCCGTACGGGTCGATCTCGCCGCGCTCGTACGGCATGGAGCCCTCGGCCGGGCGGGCGCCCTCGGCGACGCAGATCACGGCGAACTTCTTGCCGCGCGCGAACCGTTCCTCGACCATCTTGCACAGGTCGTCGATCTGGAAGGGCCGCTCGGGGATGCAGATGCCGTGCGCGCCGCCGGCCATGCCGGCCTCCAGCGCGATCCAGCCCGCGTGCCGCCCCATGACCTCGACGACCATGACCCGCTGGTGCGACTCCGCGGTCGTCTTCAGCCGGTCGATGGCCTCGGTGGCGACGCCGACGGCCGTGTCGAAGCCGAAGGTGCGGTCGGTGGCCGAGATGTCGTTGTCGATCGTCTTGGGCACGCCCACGACCGGGATACCGGCGTCGGAGAGCATGCGCGCCGCGGTCAGAGTGCCCTCGCCGCCGATCGGGATGAGCGCGTCCAGGCTGAGCTTGTGCCGGAACGCCTCCGCGTTGTCGCACGCCTCGGCGAGCCGGTGCCGCTCCAGGCGGCTGGAGCCGAGAATGGTGCCGCCGCGGGCCAGGATGCCGCTCACCTCGTTGATGTCCAGCTCGCGGTAGCGCCCTTCGAGAAGCCCTTTGAAGCCGTCCTCGAAACCGATCACCTGGTCGCCCCGGTCCACGACGGCGCGGTGCACAACCGACCGGATCACGGCGTTGAGGCCAGGGCAGTCACCGCCGGCGGTGAGAACTCCGATGCGCATGGGGAACGCTCTCCTGCTCGCTTGGGACGGGGGTCGGGGACAGGCAAGGCTGGGATCGGCGACCGCTCCCTCGCGGCCGCCCGAATTGTTTCACGAGAAGGCGGCACGTTCGAACGGCGCTCGTCAACCCGACGCGCGCCCCATTACCTCTCACGGGTACGGTCGACAGGAGGGATGCTGCCCGGAACCCCTCACACCAGGCTTGCGACGGGACGACGGGGACGGGACGGGAAAGTGACGCGCAGCGTGTACGTGGCCGGTATCGGCCGCGGGGACGGCCGGCAGGCGATCGAGCTGGGGCTCATGGAGCTGTTGACGCGCCAGGTTGACCGGGTGGGGGTGTTCCGGCCGCTGGCGCACGAGGGCCCCGATCCGGTCTTCGACCTGCTCCGCGCCCGCTACCGGCTGGCCCAGTCGCCCGGGGCGGCGCGCGGCCTGCACTACGCGCAGGCCGCGGAGCTGCTGGCGGAGCGCGGCACGGACGCCCTGGTGGGGCGGCTGCTCGACCGGTTCCACGCGGTCACGCGCCAGTACGAGGTGGTGCTCGTCCTGGGCACCGACTACGCCGACACGCAACTGCCCGCGGAGCTGTCGCTGAACGCGCGGCTGGCGAACGAGTTCGGCGCGGCGGTGCTGCCCGTGGTGTCCGGCCTGGGGCAGGGCGGGGATTCGATCGTGGCCGAGGTGCGCAACGCCCACCACGCCTACGCCTCGCTCGGCTGCGAGGTGATCGCCATGATGGTGAACCGGGTCCGCGACAGCCACGCCGTGCGGGCGGCCCGCGAGCTGGCGGGCCACCTGCCCGTTCCGGTGTGGGTACTGCCGGAGGAGCCCGCGCTGGCCGCGCCGACCGTGGCGCAGGTGCGGGAGGCGCTGGGCGCCGAGGTGCTGCTCGGCGACGCGACGGGGCTGGCGCGCGACGTGCGGGACTTCGTGTTCGGCGGGGCGACGCTGCCGGTGTTCCTGCCCGCGCTGACCGAGGGCTGTCTGGTGCTCACGCCCGGCGACCGCGCGGATCTGGTGGTGGGCGCGCTGGCGGCGCACTCCGCGAGCGCGCCGCCGATCGCGGGGCTCCTGCTGACCCTGGGCGCGCGCCCGGGCGAGGAGACGATGGCGCTGGCCGCCCGCCTCGCGCCGGGGACGCCGGTGCTGTCCGTGCCCGACGGCTCGTTCGCCACCGCCACCGCGCTCTCCGGCCTTGAGGGCAAGCTGACGGCGGCCACGCCGCGGAAGGCGGAGATCGCGCTCGGGGTGTTCGAGCGGCATGTGGCGACGCAGGCGCTGACCGAACGGATATCGCTGGTGCGCGGCGACCGGGTCACCCCGATGATGTTCGAGCACCGGCTGATCGAACGGGCCCGCGCGGACCGGCGGCACGTGGTGCTGCCCGAGGGCACCGAGGAACGGGTGCTGCGCGCGGCCGAGGTGCTGCTGCGGCGGAACGTGTGCGAGCTGACGCTGCTCGGCGACGAGACGGCCGTGCGCAAGCGGGCGGCGGATCTGGGCATCGACCTGACGGGCGGCGACCTGCCGGTGCGGATCACCGATCCGGTGACCTCGCCGCTGCGCGAACGGTTCGCCGAGGTGTACGCCGGGCTGCGGGCACACCGGGGCGTCACGTACGAGCTGGCGCACGACGTGGTGGCGGACGTGTCGTACTTCGGGACGCTGATGGTCAAGGAGGGGCTGGCCGACGGCATGGTCTCGGGCGCGGCGCATTCGACGGCGGCGACGATCCGTCCGGCGTTCGAGGTGATCAGGACGAAGCCGGAGGCGTCGATCGTGTCCTCCGTGTTCTTCATGTGCCTGGCGGACAAGGTGCTGGCCTACGGCGACTGCGCGGTCAACCCGGACCCGGACGCGGCGCAGCTGGCGGACATCGCGATCCAGTCGGCGGCGACCGCGGCCCAGTTCGGGGTGGAGCCGCGGATCGCGATGCTGTCGTATTCCACGGGCACCTCCGGCTCCGGCGCGGACGTGGACAAGGTGCGCGAGGCGACGGAGCTGGTGCGGCGGCTGCGCCCGGATCTGATGGTGGAGGGCCCGATCCAGTACGACGCGGCGGTCGAGCCTTCGGTGGCGGCGACGAAGCTGCCGGGGTCGAAGGTGGCCGGGCAGGCGACGGTCCTGGTCTTCCCCGACCTGAACACCGGGAACAACACGTACAAGGCGGTCCAGCGCTCGGCGGGCGCGGTCGCCGTGGGGCCCGTGCTCCAGGGGCTGCGCAAGCCGGTGAACGACCTGTCGCGGGGCGCGCTGGTGCAGGACATCGTCAACACGGTCGCCATCACCGCGATCCAGGCCCAGCAGGGCGGCCTTGCCGATCAGCCGGCCGATCAGGAGGAGGTGGCGCCGTGACGCGCACGAGGCGTGCGGGCAGCCGGGTACTCGTTCTCAACTCCGGCTCGTCGTCGGTGAAATACCAGCTGCTCGACATGAACGGCACCGTGCACGGCACCGCGCGGCTCGCCACCGGTCTGGTGGAGCGCATCGGGGAACGTTCCGCGCGCCTGGTGCACACCCCGGCGCACGGCGAACGGCGCGAGCGGGAGGCGGATCTGCCGGACCACCGGGCGGCGCTGACCGCGGCGGCCGAGGAACTGGCGGCGGACGGGCTCGGCCTCGACGCGCCGGAGCTGGCCGCGGTGGGCCACCGCGTGGTGCACGGCGGGCGGTGGTTCACCGAGCCGACGGTGGTGGACGAGGGCGTGCTCGCCGAGATCGAACGTCTGGTGCCGCTCGCGCCGCTGCACAACCCGGCGAACATCGCCGGGATCAGGACGGCCATGGCGCTGAACGGGGACGTGCCGCAGGTCGCGGTCTTCGACACGGCGTTCCACACGACGATCCCTGAGCACGCGGCGCGCTACGCGCTCGACGCCAAGACGGCCGAGGAGCACCGCATCCGCAAGTACGGCTTCCACGGCACCTCGCACGCGTACGTGGCGCGGCGCACGGCCGCGCTGCTGGGGCGCGAGCCGTCCGCGGTGAACGTGATCGTGCTGCACCTGGGCAACGGCGCGTCGGCGTCGGCGGTGGCGGGCGGCCGGTGCGTGGAGACGTCGATGGGCCTGACCCCGTTGGAAGGGCTCGTGATGGGTACCCGCTCGGGCGACATCGATCCGGCGGTGGTCTTCCACCTGTCGCGGGTCGCCGGCCTGGCCATGGAGGATATCGACGTGCTGCTGAACCAGCGCTCGGGCCTGATGGGGCTGTGCGGCGACAACGACATGCGGGAGGTGCTGCGGCGCAGGGCGGAGGGGGACGAGGAGGCGCGGCTCGCCTTCGACGTCTACATCCACCGGCTGAAGAAGTACATCGGCGCGTACTGCGCGGTGCTCGGCCGGGTCGACGCGGTCGCGTTCACCGCCGGGGTCGGGGAGAACGCGGCACCGGTCAGGTCCGCGGCCGTGGCGGGCCTGGAAGGGCTCGGCATCGAGGTGGACGAGCCGGCGAACACCGCGCGGGAGAGCGGCCCCCGGCTGATCTCCCCGGAGTACGCTCGGGTCGCGGTCGCCGTGGTGCCCACGGACGAGGAACTGGAGATCGCGACCCAGGTGTTCGCCCTGGTCGGATCGTGAGGGTCCGGGAGCGTTCGTGGATGCGCGCGAGCGCGCTCGGATAGCCTGGCCCCGCCGATAATTCAGCTACGGAACAAATCGATAGGATCGCCACCATGCGCCGTTCCAAAATCGTCTGCACCCTGGGCCCCGCCGTCGATTCCTTCGAGCAGCTCAAGGCCCTGATCGACGCGGGCATGAACGTGGCCCGTTTCAACTTCAGCCACGGGTCCCACGAGGAGCACGAGGAGCGGTACCACCGGCTGCGCAAGGCCAGCGAGGACACGGGCCGGCCGGTGGGCGTGCTGGCCGACCTCCAGGGGCCGAAGATCCGGCTGGAAACGTTTGCCAACGGGCCGGTGGAGCTCCAGCGCGGCGACGAGTTCACCATCACCACCGAGGACGTCGCGGGCGACCGGTCGATCTGCGGCACCACCTACAAGGGGCTGCCGGGCGACGTCGCCAAGGGCGAGACCATCCTGATCAACGACGGGAACGTGTCGCTCCAGGTCACCGAGGTCGACGGGCCGCGCGTGCGGACCATCGTCATCGAGGGCGGCGTGATCTCCGACCACAAGGGCATCAACCTGCCGGGCGTCGCGGTGAACGTGCCCGCGCTGTCCGAGAAGGACGTGGAGGACCTGGAGTTCGCGCTGCGGCTCGGCGCCGACATGGTGGCGCTGTCGTTCGTGCGGAACGCGGGCGACGTGCGGGACGTGCACCGCGTGATGGACCGGGTGGGCCGCCGCGTTCCGGTGATCGCCAAGGTGGAGAAGCCGCAGGCGGTCGACAACATGGAGGAGGTCGTGCTGGCCTTCGACGGGGTGATGGTGGCGCGCGGCGACCTCGCGGTCGAATACCCGCTTGAGCGGGTGCCGATGGTGCAGAAGCGGCTGATCGGCCTGTGCCGCAGGAACGCCAAGCCGGTGATCGTGGCGACCCAGATGATGGAGTCGATGATCACCAACTCCCGCCCGACGCGCGCCGAGGCATCCGACGTGGCGAACGCGATCCTCGACGGCGCGGACGCGGTCATGCTGTCCGCCGAATCGTCCGTGGGCCGCTATCCGATCGAGACGGTCAAGACCATGTCGAAGATCGTGGTGGCCGCGGAGAGCGAGCTGCTCTCGCGCGGCCTGCTGCCGCTGGTGCCGGGCAAGAAGCCGCGCACCCAGGGCGGGTCCGTGGCCCGCGCCGCGGCCGAGATGGCGGACTTCCTCGACGCGAAGGCGCTGGTGGCGTTCACCCAGTCCGGGGACACCGCGCGGCGCCTTTCGCGCTACCGCGCGGTGCAGCCGATCCTGGCGTTCACCTCCGACATCGGGACCCGCAACCAGCTGACGCTGAGCTGGGGCGTCGAGACGTTCGTCGTGCGGCACGCCAACCACACGGACGAGATGGTGGAGTTGTGCGACGCCGAACTGTCGCGCCTCAACCGCTTCTCCCAGGGCGACACCATGATCATCACGGCCGGTTCCCCTCCCGGCGTGCCGGGCACGACCAACATGGTGCGCGTCCACCACCTCGGCGGACACGGCGGCGTCTGACCGTCGCGCGGCCGGCACCGGGGGCGGGGACCGGGGACGCGCGGCTCCCCGGTCCTTGCCCGTCAGGCCGGGGGAACGGTCGGGCCGTCGTGGGTGTGGTAGATCTCCATGCCCTGCATGGTCAGCGTGCCGCCGAACTGCCCCGCCTGCGTGACGAACACGTCGGTGAAGTGGACCAACGGCAGATCCAGCGGCGGCTGGTGCTCCGGGTCGAACACGATGGGGATGACGCCGAACAGGTTTCCTTCGAGCCGCTCGGTGTACATGGTGACGGTGCCGTTCCTGAAGGTGGAGTTGGAGCCCTCGGCGGTGCCCACGTGCGTGCGCACGCCGTCCTGGCCGTCCACGATCTGGTGCAGGTCGCCGATGTCCACCTTCTCCGCGGTGAACTTGAGCACCTGCTTGGTGGTGCCGTCCGCGGTGGTGACGTTGACGACGCCGTGGTACTGGAGGCCCGCCAGGGTGAGGTAGGTCGCCTCCAGGTACCAGGGGTCGTTCGGCAGCGTGCGGGGCGTCCGCTCGTCCGTCCCGGCGACGGACTCCTCGACGGGGCAGGGGAACGGCTCGCGGCCCGCCGCGTCCGGCGCGAACGGGTCCGCACCGGCCTCTTCGTCGTTCCCGGCTTCGTCCTCGGCCGCCGCGTCCTCCGCGGCCTCTTCCTGCCGCGCCCCGGGGTCCTCGGACGGCGGCTCCTCCTCGGGCTCCGCCGGTTCGTCGGGCTCCGCCGGCTCGTCCGGTTCCTCCGGCTCCGCAGGCTCCTCCGGGGCGACGGGCTCCTCGGGCGGCTCCGTGTCCTCGGGCCGCTCCTCGTCCCGGCGGCCCGGCGTGAGCAGGTCTTCCAAGCCGTTGCCCAGGTCCTCAAGGCCCTGCCCGAGCCCGAGCGGGTCCCTGGGGTCGAACTCCCCCGCGGCGGACTCCTCTTCCGGCTCCGCCTCGGGCTCCTCGGCCACTTCCTCCGGCCGACGCGGCTCTGCGGCCCCGTCGGCGGCTCCCGCGTCCCCCACGGCGCCCTCGGCCTCCGCGGTGTCCCGCGCCTCCTCCGGCTCCGGATCAGGCTCCGGATCAGGCTCCGGTTCCCCGGCCGGCTCCTCCTCGGACCCGGACTCTTCCGCCGGTTCCTCCGCGGGCTGTTCCGGCTCGTCCGGCTCGTCCGGCTCGGCAGGCTCCTCCGGCTCGGCAGGCTCCTCCGGCTCCTCGCCCGGCTGCTCGCCGTCGGGAACGGCCACGCACGGCCCGCTCTGGAACGGGTTCTCCGGGGGCTGCGGGTCGGCCTTGGCCAGCGGCGAGGTGAACCCCATCCCCATCAGCGCCGCCGAGGGCATCGCCGCCAGAGCGATCGCTTTCCCCACCGGCATGTGCAGGCGTTGCAGCAGCGTCTTGCGGGGGGCGGCGTGCCGCGGGCCCTCCTCGGCCGCCGCGTCGGCCGGTGCTATGTCGTCAGTCGGCACGGTGTTTCCCCTTCCCCGGGTCCTTCCCGCGCTCGGGTGCGGCCCCCTCGAAGCCGGCCAGCGCGCTGCCGGTGCCGGGAGTCGTGGCCGGCGGCTCCCGGTCCCCTGTGTCTTGCTCGTCCGCCGCGGAACGCTGCTCGCCCGGCAGCCACGCGACGCTCATCGCCCCGCCGATCATCCCGAAGAGGAATCCGACGAGAAATCCGCCGAAGTTCGAGACGATCAAGGACACCAGCGCCAGCAGAATCGCCGCGACGCCCGCGAATATCCGTACGTGTGGCTGGAACCATATGGTGAGCCCGAGCAGCATCAGCAGAATCCCGATCACCAGCGACCCCGCGCCCGCCGTGGTGGCCATGCGGACGGTGAGATCGCCGAAGGTGACGTTCCGGTACGGGAAGTAGGCGATCGGCAGTCCCGCGATCAGGACGAACAGGCCGGCCCAGAAGGGCCGCCGCCACCGGAAGTACCGGAACGCAAGGCGTCCGCGGGAGAAAAAGGAAACAATGGGCTGACCCTCGGTGTTGATGCTCACGGCACGTACTCCCCAGTGGCGCGATTCAGTGGCGGGACGCACGATACGGCGTTTTTCCCTGGGGCAGAGACGGGAGTCCGCTCTGCCCCAGGCACGGCTCATGCCGTCAGAAGCACTCGTCCTTGCCCGTGTGCAGGCTCAAGCTCAGATCGGTGAGCTCGAACGTGCCCGCGGACGTGGCCCACGCGGTCTGCTCGACATCGGTGAGCACGACGGACTCTGCCTGCTGCCCGAACGAGCCGGGGGTGAACTCCCCTGTCGGGTCGGGCCCTCTCGACTGATCGTCGACGCTGACACCGATGTCGATGTTCGTGAACACGGCCTGCGCGTCCAGTTGCGAGATATCGATGAACAGGTTGTCGGCGATGACCGGGTTGCTCGGGTCGCTGCCCGCCCCGATCTTCAGGGTGACGTCCCCGATGAAGGGCACCGGGACAACGACCGACTGGCAGAGGTTGTTGATCTCGGCGCGCTCGAACGCCGAGATCGCGACCGGCTCCCGTCCGGGTCCCGGCGGATTGACGCTCGCGCCGTACTGTACGAATCCTTCGCCGTACAGCCGGTCGACACTCACTTTGAACTCCTGCCCGGAAACGCTGAACGAAGCGGCCAGCGCGCCCTGGGCCAGGGCGACGCCTATGGCTGCGGTTGCGGCCACGCTCGGCACCATGACCAGACCGAATCGCCGCCATCTGGTGCCGCCGCGAGCCTGTGACTCCATGACTTTCCTCCTTCACGGACGAACATCTCCACACGACCCGGCGACTGTGGTCAGCAGGCGTCCGGCGCCTGGAGAGGAGAAGCGCGTTATCCCCGGACTGCACCCCGGCGACAGCCACTGGCCGCGGTGTACGCGGCTCACTGCGGAACAGGTCCCGCCCGACGGGCGGGAACCCCCCTGCCCCGAGGCCGACACGTGACTCCATCGGCTTGGCCGATCGTGGTGCATCTCACGGGATGACACAAGGGGTTCATTACTTGCCAGTAATACCGATGTGGGAAATCCGTGGAGAACGCCCGGACTTCCGCACGCACGATGCACACGACAGGTCACCCCACACGCGCACCAAATCGGACGTAACACGCCCGAAATCACCAACAGGAACTACACAATGTGACAGCGGCCGCGATTACCAAGTTTTGGTAAAGCGCGGCCGCTGTCGCTGGATGAGAGGGCCGCGGCTCAAAAGAGCACGCGCGCGAGAGCGCCGCGGGCGGCGATCACACGCGGGTCGTCGGGGCCGACGACCTCGAACAGTTCCAGCAGCCGGACCCGCGCCGCGTCCCGGTCCTCGCCGAACGTGCGCTGCACCGTGCCGACCAGCCGGCCGAACGCGTCCTCGACGTGCCCGCCGACCAGGTCGAGGTCGGCGACGGCCAGTTGCGCGGCGACGTCCTCGGGGCGGTCCGCGGCGGCCTTGCGCGCCTGGTCCGGGTCCGTGCCCTGAATCCGGTTCAGGAGCTGGGCCTGGGCGAGGCCGAGCTTGGCCTCCACGTTCCCCGGCTCCTCGGCCAGCACGTTCTCGTAGGCCTGGATCGCCCCGCCCAGGTCTCCCCCGTCCAGCGCGGCGTGCGCCGCGGCCAGCGCCGGGTTGGACGGCGGCTCGGGCTCGACCGGCTCCTGGACCTGGCGGTCCGCGGCGGCCTGCGCCGGGTCGACCTGCGTGCCGACGATGCCGAAGCGCTGCTCCGCCGCCTCGATCAGCTGGTCGAGTACCTGCCGCACCTGCGGCTCGGGCGCGGCCCCCTGGAACAGCGGCAGCGCCTGGCCCGCGATCACGGCGAACACCGCGGGAATGCCCTGCACCCCGAATTGCTGGAACAGCATCTGGTTGGAGTCGACATCGATCTTGGCCAGGATGAACTGCCCGGCGTACTCCTCGGCCAGCCGCTCCAGGATCGGGCTGAGCTGCTTGCAGGGACCGCACCACTCGGCCCAGAAGTCGATGACGACCGGAACCTCGGTGCTGCGCTGGAGCACCTCCTGCTCGAAGGTCGACTCGTCGACATCGATGACCAGCTGGATGTGGGCTTCCGGCTGCTGCCCGCCCGCCTGGGCCGTGGCCCGCTGAGCGCGGGCCTGCTCCGCCTTCTGCTTGGCCTCTGCGGCCGCCTTCACCGCGGAGAGGTCAACGGCTCCGCTCATGGACATATTGCGTGGCTGCATGAGACCAGTCTCCCCCCTTCCGTGACCGTTCGGGTACGGGCCCCGCGGTGGCGGGGCCCGGAGGGGCCTAAAACCCGGGCGGCTCGGTCCAAGTGCCCCACTCGTCCCGCAACGTTCCGCAGATTTCTCCCAGGGTCGCCTCCGCGCGCGCCGCGCGCAGCATGGGCTCGATCATGTTCCGCCCGGAGCGGGCGGCGTCGAGCAGGCCGCCGAGTGCCGCCCGGACGTCCGCCTCGTCGCGCGCCGACCGGCGGGCGCCCAGGGCGCGTACCTGCTCCCGTTCGACCTCGTGTCCGACACGCAGGATCTCCAGCTCACCGGTGACAGAGCCGGTGTGGCGGTTGACGCCGACGACGCGCTTCTCGCCCTTCTCCAGCGCCTGCTGGTAGCGGAACGCGGCCTCGGCGATCTGCCCCGTGAACCAGCCCTCCTCGATGCCGCGCAGCAGCCCGGAGGTGACCGGCCCGATCGGGTGCTGCCCGTCGGGCACCGCGCGCCTGCCGCGCTCCAGGATCTGCTCGAAGATCTTTTCGGCCTCGGCCTCGATCCGGTCGGTCAGCTGCTCGACGAACCAGGAGCCGCCGAGCGGATCGGCGACGTTCGTGACGCCGGTCTCCTCCATCAGCACCTGCTGCGTGCGCAGCGCGATCTCGGCGGCCCGCTCGCTGGGGAGGGCCAGCGTCTCGTCCAGCGCGTTGGTGTGCAGCGAATTGGTGCCGCCGAGCACCGCGGCAAGCGCCTCCACGGCGGTGCGCACCACATTGTTGTACGGCTGCTGGGCGGTCAGCGAGACACCCGCGGTCTGGGTGTGGAAGCGCAGCCACTGGGCGCGCTCGCTCGTGGCGCCGTAGACGTCGCGCAGCCAGCGCGCCCAGATGCGGCGGGCGGCGCGGAACTTGGCGATCTCCTCGAAGAAGTCGAGGTGGGCGTCGAAGAAGAACGACAGTCCCGGCGCGAACGTGTCCACGTCCAGGCCGCGGCTGAGGCCCAGCTCCACGTAGCCGAAGCCGTCGGCGAGCGTGTAGGCCAGCTCCTGCGCGGCGGTGGACCCGGCCTCGCGGATGTGGTAGCCGGAGACGGACAGCGGCTTGTAGTCGGGGATGCGCGCGGAGCAGAACTCCATCAGGTCGCCGATGAGCCGCAGGTGCGGCTCGGGCGCGAACAGCCACTCCTTCTGGGCGATGTACTCCTTGAAGATGTCGGTCTGGAGCGTCCCGTTGAGCGTGCCGAGGTCCACGCCCTGCCGCTCCGCGGCCACGACGTACATGCAGAAGACGGGCACGGCCGGCCCGCTGATCGTCATGGAGGTCGTGACCTCGCCGAGCGGAATGCCGCGGAAGAGGACCTCCATGTCGGCCGCGGAGTCGATGGCGACGCCGCAGTGGCCGACCTCGCCGAGCGAGCGCGGGTCGTCCGAGTCGCGGCCCATGAGCGTGGGCATGTCGAACGCGACCGAGAGGCCGCCGCCCCCGGCGTCCAGGATCATGCGGTAGCGCTCGTTGGTCTGCTCCGCGTTCCCGAAGCCGGCGAACTGGCGGATCGTCCACGTCCTGCCACGGTAGCCGGTGGAGTACAGGCCGCGCGTGAAGGGGAACTCGCCGGGCCAGCCGATGCGCTCGAAGCCCTCGTAGGTGTCGCCGGGGCGGGGGCCGTACACGGGCTCAACGGGATCGCCGGAGAGCGTGGTGAAGTCGGCGTCCCGGGTACGGGACGCGTCGAAGCGAGCCTGCCAGCGTCGGCGGCCCGCGGTGATGGCGTCGGAGTCCATACCGCCAATTTACTTGGACGTCCTAGTAACTGTCGAGTGCAGAGCCCTCCGGAGCCGGAGGGCTGTAGGACTCCGCCTTGCGCCGCGGACCGCGGCCTGCGGTCCGCGGTTCGCGGCGTTACGCGCCGACGGGCTCGGACTGCTCCTCGTCCTCCAGCAGCGGCTGCACCTCCGCGCTGATCCTCCGCTCGACGACGAACGCGGCGAACGGGATCGTCCCCGACACCAGGACCCACAGCAGCTTGCCGAAGGGCCAGCGGGCCTTGTGGCCGAGGTCGAAGGCGAAGACCAGGTAGATCATGAACAGCAGGCCGTGGGCCTGCGAGACCATGAAGGTGACGTCGTCGCCCGTGTCGAAGCCGTACTTGAAGACCATGCAGGTGCAAAGGACCAGCAGCATCACGGCGGTGACGTAGGCCATGACGCGGTACCGCGTGAGTACACTCCGCTTCATGCGGCCGAGCCTATCCGGTCATTCGGGGCGATCTTCCCCGGCCCCCTCGAAGCCCGCACCGCCCTCGAAGCCCGCACCGCCCTCGAAGCCCGCACCGCCCTCGAAGTCGCGGGCCGCGATCCGCAGCGGGCGCAGCAGCGCGAAGATCTCCTCGCACTCCTCGTCGTCGTAGGCGCCGAGTCCGAAGTCGACCGTCATCAGGTCCCGGGTCGCGGCGTCGCACACCGCCCGGCCCTCCTCGGTGATCGACGCCAGGGTGCCGCGGCCGTCGTTGGGGTTCGGCCGCTTGGTGACCAGGCCCGAGCGCACCAGGCGGTCCACCGTGTTGGTGACGGAGGTGGGGTGGACCATCAGCCGCTCGCCGATCTTGGACATCGGCAGCTCGCCCGCCTTGCTGAAGGTGAGCAGGACCAGCGCCTCGTAGCGGGCGAACGTGAGCCCATAGGGCTTGACCACCGCGTCCACCTCGGCCAGCAGGATCTGGTGGGCCCGCATGATCGAGGTGATCGCCGCCATGGACGGCGCCGGTCCCCAGCGGCGTTTCCAGAGGTCGTCGGCACGGGCGATCGGATCAAAAGGAAGGCTGAGCGGTTTCGGCACGCGGCGACCCTATCGGCCCAGTCGCGGCGAGCGCCGCCGAGCGGTCGGTGGCGCTGCCGGGCAGGCACGTTCCGTCATGACACGATGACGCCATGTACGGCAGTCTTCGCATCCGGCGCCTCGCCGCGGCCGTGATCTGCGCCCTCCTCGCCCTCGGCTGCACCTCCGGCTCCGCCGGCTCCTCTGGGCCCGGCGGGCCCGAGGAGGAGGACCCGTCGCAGGCGGCGGACGCGGGCGGGGAGTTCTGGGTGGACCCCGAGAGCCCGGCCGCGCGGCAGGTGCGGGAGTGGGAGGCGGCGGGCCGGGCCGAGGACGCGGAGGTCCTGCGGCGCATCGCCGACCGCCCGGTGGCGACGTGGCCGCCGGGCGAGGAGGACCCCGCGCCGCGGGTGCGGGCGGTGACCGGAGCGGCCACGGCGCAGGACCGGACGGCGGTGCTGGTGGCCTACAACATTCCGCACCGCGACTGCGGCCAGTACTCGCAGGGCGGCGCGGCGGGCGCGGGGGCCTACCACGAGTGGATCGACTCCTTCGCCGCGGCCATCGGGGACGCGTCGGCCACCGTGGTCCTGGAGCCGGACGCGGTGCCGCACACGGCGGACGGCTGCACCGACGCGTCGTACGTGCCCGAGCGTTTCGCGCTGCTGGCGCACGCGGTGGACCGGCTGAAGCAGCAGCCGAACACCCGGGTCTACCTCGACGCCGGCAACCCGAGCTGGATCACCGAACCGGCCCGCCTCGCCGACCCGCTCCGGCAGTCCGGCGTCGAACGGGCGGACGGTTTCGCCGTGAACGTCGCCAACTTCCAGACGCTCCGGGACAGCGCGGCGTACGGGCACCAGCTGTCGGAGCTGCTCGGCGGGGCCCACTTCGTGATCGACACCAGCCGCAACGGGAACGGTCCTTACGAGGGTGGCGAGGAGGCGTGGTGCAACCCGCCGGGCCGGGCGCTCGGCACCCCGCCCACGACGGACACCGGCGATCCCCTGATCGACGCCTACCTGTGGATCAAGCGCCCCGGCGAGTCCGACGGCGAGTGCCGCGGGGGTCCCGCCGCGGGCCGCTGGTGGCCCGACTACGCGCTCGCGCTGGCCCGGGAGTCGGGCACCGGCTGAGCGCGCGGCACGCGGTCGGTGGCACGCGGTCGGTGGCACGCGGTCACTCGACGACGTGAATCCACTTCGCCTCGGACGGCGTGCCCGCCTCGTCCGTCACGAACAGCATGTACCAGCCGGGCGGGACGAGGGACGTGTCGTCCGGGATGGTGAACGACGCCTCGCCCTCGCCGCGTTCGATCTCCAGCTCGATGGAGCGCTGCTCCACGTCGGTGGTGTGGGTGACGGCGCTGGGGCGCATCAGGCGGGCCGTCTCGATCCGGCCCGGCCGCTCGGTGCGGAACGTGACGGTGTCACCGGGCGCGGCCCGCCGCGGGCCCTCGCCGAGCGCGGGGCGCGTCTCCTCCTTGCCGTCGAAGAGGTACGGCGGGGTGTAGATCTCGATGCGCTTCTCGAACTCGCCCATGCGCGTGTTGTCTTCGTCGCCGAACAGCGGGTCGGAGCCGAACGTCGCGACCCGGCCGTCGGGCAGGAGCAGCGCCTCGGAGTGGTAGTTGCGGCCCACCTTCGGGTCGGCGGCCTGCCGGAACTCGTTCGTCGCCGGGTCGAAGAACTGGGCCCGCAGGATGTCGCTCTCGCCGCGCCCGCGGTAGTCCTCCGAGCCGCCGGAGGTGAAGACGGTGTCGTCCGGCAGGATCACGCTGTTGAGGTAGCGGGTGCCCTGCGGCAGGGACGGGCCCTCGCGGTAGCGGGGGTCGTCCTCGGTGAGATCGACGATCGCGGTGCGCTCCGTCGACTTCTCCGACTCGCCCACGCCCCCGCCGCCGAGCACCATGAACCGCTGGTCCTGGGCCGGGGGCAGCAGCAGGGAGGCGGAGGTCTCCAGCTGGTCGGGGTCGCCGATGCCGCCGACCTCCGTGAACGTGTTGTCCTCCAGGTCCCACAGGCCGGGTTCGCGGCCCTCGTCCGCCGGGCCGTAGCCGGCGTTGGAGCCGGTGTAGAAGATCTTGCCGCCCTGGGTGAGGAAGAGGGCGGGATAGGTGGGGAAGTAGCGTTCCGGGCCCTCGGACCAGGTCTTCGACTCCGGGTCGTAGATCTCGTTGATGCCCGGCACGACCTCGCCGACCTCGTCGAGCCCCGAGACGGTGAGCACCCGGCCGTCGGGCAGCGCGGTGAGCGTCGGGTACCAGCGGGCCTCCGCCATGGACGGCACGGGCACGTAGCGCTCGGCCTCCGGGTCGAACTCGTAGGCCGCATCGATGCCCTGGAAGTCCTGGTCGTCCAGGGTCAGTTCGCCGGCCAGGCCGTAGAAGTTGTCCGCGTCGCGCCCCTTGAGGCCGACGATCTCGTACTGCGCGGAACCGTTCGCGACGCCCTCCTCGCCCTCCTCGGCGGCGACCACGAACACCCGGATCTCGCCCGCGGTGATCCGCACCTCGCCGTCCACGACCTCCTTCTCGGCCCGCGGCACGGTCACCGTGGCCTCGGTGACGTACTCCTGCCCCGAGGGGGAACGCAGCCGCGTGCCCTTCTCGAACTTCCGCTCGACGTCCGGGTTCTCGTTCTTGAGCAGCATCGGGCCGCCCGCGTGCGTCACGGCGTCGCCGAGCACCTCGTAGCGCGCGGTGCCGCCGGCCACCAGCAGGCGGCCGTCCGGCAGTTGGGCGTGCCCGGCGCAGAACAGGTCCTCGGGGGTGGGCACCTCGGAGAACTCGTTCGTCTCCGGGTCCCACAGGACCGTCTGGAAGGTCCCGGCGTCGAACTCCTCCTCGACGTTGCCCGAGCCCGCGATCAGCAGCACCTTGCCGGTGCGCAGCAGCGCGGCGTGGATGGCGTTCGTGCGGAACTCCTCGGGCACGTCCACGACGTCCCAGGAGCCGTACCGCGCCTGGTACTCGGGCCTGGATATGCGGTACTCGTGCAGGCGGTCCTGCGCGAAGCTCAGCGCGGCGGGCACGTTGAACGCGGCGAGCAGCAGGGTGGCGCCGGTGCCGACGGCGGTCTTCTTCATCCGGTCGCTGGGGCGGTACCTCATGCGTCAACTCCCACGGGTCGTTGCGGAGCGGTGTCGTCGGTGGGTTCGGGGGCGCAGGGCTCGCCCGCGCCCGGCGGCCCGGCCTCGGCGGGCCGCGGGGAGCCGGCGGCGCGGCGCAGGTCCAGGCGCCAGACGGCCACGGGGGCCAGGCAGATGACGAGGGCGAGCAGCGCCCAGGTGCGCATCGCGGCGTGGGTGTGCCCCTCGGCGAAGGAGAAGAGGAACGCGCAGGCGATGACGCCGGCCCAGAAGAAGTGCAGCCGGAACGTGGCCGGCCGGTCGGGGCTCGCCTCGCCGCCCTTGGGGGTGACGACGAAGGAGGAGCGGCGGCGCAGCAGGGCGTCGAGCAGGGAACGGGCGTAGACCGGCGCGGAGAGCGCGGACATGAGCATGCCCGCGGCGCCCGAGGAGCCGGCCGGTTCGTGCGGGGAGACGTTGTGCCGCCGGTTCCACATGTACAGGCCGATCTGGAGGGCGGCGACGTCGCTGTAGAGCATCATCCACACCGAGGAGGCGACCTGCGTACCGGAGGCGCCGAGGGTGAGGTAGAGGGCGCAGCCGAGCGCGCCGAGGACCCAGGTGATCGCGGCCATCGGGTAGAAGGCCAGCATCAGCGAGTAGGCGAACGTGGCGCCGGCCGGGTGGCGGCGCGGGCCGCGGCCGTACTGGCGCAGGATGGTGTCGTAGGTGCCGCGGGACCAGCGCAGTTGCTGGGAGAAGAAGTCGGTCCAGCTGGAGGGGCCCTCGCCGACGGCGAGCACGTCGGGGGTGTAGACCGAGCGCCAGCGGTTGCCGGTGTCGGGGTTGACGGCGCGGTGGAGTTCGAAGCCGGTGGCCATGTCCTCGGTGACGGAGTCGACGAGGCCGCCGATGCCGCGGAGGGCCGAGATGCGGACGGCGTTGTTGGTGCCGACGAACATGGCGGAGCCGTAGCGGTTGCCCGCGCGCTGGATCAGGGCGTGGAAGAGGAACTGCTGGCTTTCGGCGGCCTTGGTGACGGGGGTCAGGTAGTTCCCGTACACCTGCGGCCCGACGACGAACGCGACCTCGGGATCGCGGAAGTAGCCCAGCATCCGTTCCAGGTAGCCGGGCAGGGGCACGTGGTCGGTGTCCACGGAGGCGAAGAAGTCGTACTCGTCGCCGTGGGCGGCCAGCCAGGCGTTGTAGTTGCCGTGTTTGGTGCGGGCCCGGTGGGGGCCGGTCGGCCGGTTCCACTCGGGGACGCCGTGCCGGGTGAAGTGCCGCACGCCCAGCTCCGCGCACAGCTCGCGGGCGGCGGGGTCGTCACCCTCGTCGAGCAGCCAGACGTCCAGCGGCCCCGGGTGCCTGAGCCGGACGGCGCCCTCCAGGGTCGCCCGCACCATGGCCAGCGGCTCCTTGCCGGGCACGAAGGTGGTGAGGAACGCGACGCGGGTGCCGGTCTCGGCGACGACGGGCACGGGGTCGCGGGCGACCAGGGTGGCGTGCGCGATGGAGACGACGTTGACGAGGCGGAACAGCTCGATGAGCCCGATGCAGCCGAGCATGACGGCGTCCGCGGCGAGCAGCCACCAGGGCGCGTGGTCGCGGTCGGTCCAGTGGCTCGGCCAGACCAGCCAGATCAGCAGCACCGCGGACAGCAGCGGCGCGAGCGTCATCAGCAGGGTGGCGCGTATTCGGTGCGGCTCACGGGAGATCAGCGTCCGGTAGCGGACCCGGTAGCCGGGCTCCGGCTCGGCGAGGGGCCCGGCAAGGCAGCTGAACGTCTCGTAGTCGTACGCCGCAAGCCGCACGGCACCCTCCTCAGGACGAAAGCCTCAAAGCCGACATATCAACGACACGTCAGGCCACAGGCCCTGTCGACCCGAGGGGGGCCGAGTGAGGGAAGGTCAGGCGTTGATGACGCCCTCGCGCCGCGCCCGGTCGGCGATCACCGCGTCGTCCTGCGCCCGGCGCAGGCTCCGCTCGGCGAAGAAACCGCCGGCGGGCAGCACGGACATCAGGAAGTACCAGGCGGCGGTCTTCAGCGGCCACTTCGTGCGGTTCCAGGCGTCGGCCCAGAACAGCACGTACACGACGAAGAGGAGGCCGTGCACCGCACCCATGACGGGCACGGCGTTGAAGTCCGTGGTCCGCTTCAGCACGGAGCAGAGCAGCAGTACCAGGAAGGAGACCGCTTCTGGGGCGGACACCAGACGGAGCCGGCGCAGGGCGGAGACGGTCTTGAGGTCCATGGGAATCCGCTTTCCGGGAACGGGAACGGGAACGGGAACGGGGTGAACGTGAATGAATGCACAACCCCCGCCATTGTCGCAAGCCGTGAAACGATCATTCCGGCCGGGTCGCCGCGGTTGGTTACAGTTCACCGCATGGACACCGACACCGGGACCCGCTGGCTCACGGACGCGGAACAGCGTGCGTGGCGCACGCATCTTGAGGTCACCAAGCTCCTCATGCACCAGCTCGAACGGGACCTCCAGCCGTTCGGACTGACCATGAACGATTACGAGATCCTGGTGAACCTCTCGGAGTCCGACGAGCGCCGCATGCGGATGAGCGACCTGGCGGCGGCCACCCTCCAGTCCAAGAGCAGGCTGTCCCACCAGATCACCCGCATGGAGAAGGCCGGCCTCGTGCGCCGGGAGAACTGCGACTCCGACAAGCGCGGCCTGTTCGCCGTGCTCACCGAGCAGGGCTGGACCACCATGCTGGAGGTCGCCCCGCACCACGTGGCGTCCGTGCGCCGCCACCTCCTCGACCTGCTCGGCGCCGAGGACCTGGCCGTCCTGCACCGTCTCCTCGCACCCGTCGCCGAGCACCTGCACGCCCAGCGCGGGCGGTAGCGCCCGGCGCCAGAACGCGGGACGCCGGGCGGCGGGCGCGGGGCCGTCAGGCCATGGCGGGCAGGCGCAGCACGAACAGCGCCCCGCCCTCCGGCGCGTCCCCGACCGTCAGCGAACCGCCGTGCCGCGCGGCCACGTCCCGCGCGATGGCCAGGCCGAGCCCGGCCCCGCCGTCGTCGCGGCTGCGCGCGTCGTCCAGGCGCACGAACCGCTGGAAGATCCGCTCGCGGTCGCCGGCGGGCACCCCCGCCCCGTCGTCCGCGACCTCCACCACGGCGTCCCCGCCCTCGCGCCGCACCGACACCCGCACCAGACCGGCCGCGTGACGCTGCGCATTGTCCACCAGGTTGCCCAGCACCCGGGCCAGCTGGCCGCGCGAGCCTTGGACGTCCACCTCCGCCAGCTCGGCCGGGCGCACCGGGTGCGGGTCGGCGGCGGGCCGCTGCTCCAGCTCCTCGGTGACCAGCCCCGCCAGGCCCACCTCGCCCGGCTGCGGCCGTTCGCCCGCGTCCAGCCTGGCCAGCAGCAGCAGGTCGGCGGCCAGGGCCTGGAGCCGGACGGTGTCCTTCACCGCGCCGGGCACGTCCAGCAGTTCGGGGTGGGCCTCCCCCACCTCCAGCTGGGTGCGCAGGCTGGCGATGGGGCTGCGCAGCTCGTGCGAGGCGTCGGCGACGAAACGCCGCTGCCGTTCGACCGCCGTCTCCAGCGCCGCGAGCGTCTCGTTCGTCGTCACGGCCAGACGGCCGATCTCGTCCTGCGCCGGCGGCTCGGGAACGCGGCGGGACAGGTCCGCGGAACGCGTGATCGCCGCCATCTCCCGGCGGATGCCCTCGACCGGGCCGAGCGCGCGGCGCGTGACCAGCCAGGTGACGACGCCGACGACACCGAGCAGCAGCGGCACCGCCACCAGCATCGAGGTGCGGATGCTGTCGATGGCCGCCTGCTCCACGTCGAGCGGCGAGCCCGCGTAGACGATGGCCTCCTCGCCACGCGGGGTGGTCACCTCGACCTCGGCGAACAGGTACTCGCGGCGCTCGCCGTTCATCACCGCCCAGCCGTTGCCGTGCTCGACGTCGTTGTCGACCTCGCTGGGCTCAAGGCCGTCCTGGTCGTCCTGCCGCTCCTCGGTGTCGTCGTCATCGTCATCGTCGTCATCGTCGTCGTCCCGGTCGCCTTCCTCGCCCTGTGGGGCGGACGGCGTGGGCTCGGGCGACGGCGGGTGCGACACGTCGAGCCGGTCGCTGCCGGTACCGCCGATCTCCTCCAGGCCATCGCTTTTCGCACGGGTCAGGCCGGTGCTCCGGTCCACGACCTGCACCGGCTCAGGACTGTCCAGGTCGAGGTCCCTGAAATCGGTGTCCGTGGCCAGCTGCTCGGCGACCATGCGGCCGGTCAGCTCGGCATCGTCGGCGACCTGCTCGTCCAGATTCTCCCGGAGCAGCGCGAGCATCATCAGCCCCGCCGCCACCAGCGCCACGGCCACGACCGCGGTGGCGCCGAACGCCGCCTTCGACCTGACGCTAGCCACGGGGAGCCACCAGCCGGTACCCGGCGCCGCGCACGGTGACGATCAGCCCGGGGCCGATCTTCTTGCGCAGGGCGCTGATGTAGACCTCGACGATGTTCGGATCGCCGTCGTAGGCGAAGTCCCAGCCGTGCTCCAGGATCTCGGCCTTGGAGACGACCTCCCCCTGGCGGCCCGCCAGATACTCGAGCACCGTGAACTCCTTCGCCGTCAGGGCCACCTCAAGGCCCGCCCGGGACACGCGCCGGGCGGCGCGGTCCACGACGAGATCGCCCACGCGCAGCTCGGGCGAGGCGCCCCGGCCACCGCGCCGCCGCAGCAGCGCGCGGACCCTGGCCACCAGGACCACGTAGGAGAACGGCTTGGTCAGGTAGTCGTCGGCGCCCGTGTCCAGACCCTCCGCCTCGTCGTACTCGCCGTCCTTGGCCGTGAGCATCAGGATCGGCGTCTCGTCACCCATGGCCCGCAGGGCGGCGCAGATGCGGTAGCCGTTCATGCCGGGCAGCATGATGTCGAGAATGAGCAGGTCGTAGGACCCCTCGGTGGCCCGGTGCAGGCCGTCGGTGCCCGTGTGGGCCACATCCACGGCGAAGCCCTCGGCCGTCAGCCCCTGGGCGAGCGACCTGGCCAGTCGCTTCTCGTCCTCCACAATCAGCACGCGCATGGAGCAAGCTTGGCAAACCGTTCCTGAAGAAGTCTTCAGGTGCCTTCAGCTCCCCTTCAGCAAGGATCAGGCATCGTCGTTCCCGTTGGCAGGAACCAGGACCACGGGGAGGAAACCCTCATGAAGCGCAACATTCTCATCGCCATCGTCGCCGCCGGTGCAGTCGTCGGCGGGGGCACCCTGGCCGGCGCCGCGATGGGCGGGAGCGGGGACGACAGCGAGCAGACGTCCAACACGCTGGACGAGATCTCGGTCGCGGACGCCGGCAGCGACACCGCCGCGGGCGGCGCGGGCAGCGACGATGACGGCAGCGCGGGCGGCGGCTCGGCCGCCGAGCGGGCGGTCGGCACCGCCGTCGCCGAGCGGCCCGGCGTGGTGACCGAGATCGAGCTGGACGACGACGATGACGACGACGACCGGCACCGCGGCTGGGAGGTCGAGATCTTCGGCGAGGACGACCAGTGGTACAAGGTCTTGGTCAGCGAGGACGGCGCCGAGGTCCTCGGCAGCCGCGCCACGGACGGCGACGATGACGACGATGACGACGACGACCAGGCGGCGGTGACGAGCCTGCGTTCGGGCAACGCCGAGGTCGACGCGCTGGCCGCGATCCGCCTGGCCGAGGAGCAGACCTCGGGTGCCCTGCGCGAGGCGAACGTCGACGACGGCCACTGGGAGCTGGAGCTGCGCGGCGACGACGGCGCGGAGCACGAGCTGAGCATCAACCTCGCGACGGGCGACATCACCGACCGCGAGCGGGATGATGACGACGACCGCGACGACCGCGACGACCGGGACGACGACCGGGACGACCGGGACGACGACCGCGGTGACGACGACGCGGACGACCGGGATGACCGCGACGACCGCGACGACCGCGACGACGACAACGACGACCGGGATGACGACAACGACGACGACCGCGACGACCGCGACGACGACCGCGGTGACGACGACGCGGACGACCGCTGAGGCCGCCCGCCGCCCCGTGCGGCGGGACGGCGAACGCCCCCTGGAGGCCCCGGCCCTTCAGGGGGCGTTCGCCCGTGCGGGGGCGTCCCTCACGCCTCGCCGGTGAGGCCCGCCACCAGCTCGTCCGCCGCCGCGTAGGGGTCGAGGGCGCCCGCGGTGATCCGTTCCGCGAGGGCGGTCAGGCGCCGGTCGCCGCGCAGATCGGCCATCCGCTCCCGCAGGGCGGCGACCGCGATCGCCTCCACCTCGCGCGCCGCCCGGCGCACGCGGCGCTCGGCGAGGGCGCCGCCCCCGGCCAGCCAGGCACGGTGTTTCTCCAGCGCCTCGACGACCTCGTCCAGGCCCTCGCCGCGCGCCGCGACCGTGCGGACCACCGGCGGGCGCCAGTCGCCGGGGGCGCGGGCCTCGCCGAGACCGAGCATGTGATTCAGCTCGCGAACGGTTGCCGCGGCGCCGTCCCGGTCCGCCTTGTTGACGACGAAGACGTCGCCGACCTCCAGGATGCCCGCCTTCGCGGCCTGCACCCCGTCGCCCATCCCGGGCGCGACCAGCACCGCCGTCGTGTCGGCCTGGGCGGCGATCTCCACCTCCGACTGGCCCACGCCGACCGTCTCCACCAGCACCACGTCGCAGCCCGCGGCGTCCAGCACGCGCACCGCCTGCGGTGCGGCCCTCGCCAGGCCGCCCAGGTGGCCGCGGGTCGCCATCGAACGGATGTAGACGCCGGGATCGCAGGCATGCTCGCCCATCCGGATGCGGTCGCCGAGCAGCGCGCCCCCGGAGAACGGCGAGGACGGGTCGACCGCGAGCACCCCGACCCGCTTCCCCGCCCGCCGGAAGGCGGAGACCAGGGCCGAGGTGGACGTCGACTTGCCGACACCTGGCGAGCCGGTGATGCCCACGACGTAGGCGTGGCCGGTGTGCGGCGCCAGCGCGGCCATGACCTCCCGCAGCTGCGGCGAGCCGCCCTCCACCAGGGAGATCAGCCGGGCCACCGCCCGCGGCCCGCCCGCCCTGGCCCGCGCCACCAGCTCACCCACGTCGGCGGTCGTCGCCCTCGCCACCCGTGCTCCCTTCCCGTGTTCCTCGTCGCCGGGCCCGTCCGCTCCGCTCAGGCCCCGCTCGGGGCGCGCTCGGGCCACGCCCGCGGCCAGTCACCGAGCGGAGCCGGTCAGGCCGCCGGCACCCGCAGAATCAGCGCGTCGCCCTGGCCGCCGCCGCCGCACAGCGCCGCCGCGCCCGTCCCGCCGCCGCGGCGCCGCAGCTCCAGGGCCAGATGCAGCGCGAGCCGGGTGCCCGACATACCGATCGGGTGACCGAGCGCGATGGCCCCGCCGTTCACATTCACTCGTTCGTGGCTTACCCCGAGGTCCTTCATTGACTGCACGGCCACCGCGGCGAACGCCTCGTTGATCTCGATGAGGTCCAGGTCCGCGACCGTCAGACCGGCCTTGCCGAGGGCCTGCCCGATCGCGTTGGCCGGCTGGGACTGGAGGGAGTTGTCCGGGCCGGCCACGTTCCCGTGGGGGCCGATTTCGGCCAGCCAGGAGAGTCCGAGCTGCTCCGCCCTGGCCCGCGACATGACCACCACGGCCGCCGCGCCGTCGGAGATCTGCGAGGACGAACCGGCGGTGATGGTCCCGTCCTTGTCGAACGCGGGGCGCAGCGCGGCGAGGGACTCCACGGTGGTCTCCGGCCGGATGCCCTCGTCCAGGGCGAACGGCAGCGGGTCGCCCTTGCGCTGCGGGATCGCCACCGGGGCGATCTCGGCGTCGAAGATCCCGTTCTTCTGGGCGGCGGCGGCCCGCTGGTGGGAGAGGGCGGCGACGGCGTCCTGCTCCTCGCGCGTGATGGCCAGGCGGGTGTTGTGCCGCTCGGTGGAGGCACCCATCGCGATGCCCTCGAACGGGTCGGTCAGCCCGTCGTGCGCCATGGCGTCCAGCATCTCGATCGCGCCGTACTTGAACCCGGCGCGCGACTTCGGCAGCAGGTGGGGCGCGTTCGTCATGGACTCCTGGCCGCCGGCCACCACCACGTCGAACTCGCCGGCCCTGATCAGCTGATCGGCCAGCGCGATGGCGTCGAGGCCGGAGAGACAGACCTTGTTCACGGTCAGCGCGGGCACGGTCATCGGGATGCCCGCCCGCACCGCGGCCTGCCGTGCGGGGATCTGCCCGGTGCCCGCCTGGATCACCTGGCCCATGATCACGTACTGCACCTGCTCACCGGTGACCCCGGCCCGCTCCAGAGCGGCCCGGATGGCGAAGCCGCCCAGATCGGCGCCGGAAAAGGGCTTGAGCGCGCCGAGCAGGCGGCCCATCGGCGTTCTCGCACCGGCGACGATCACGGACGTGGCGCCGCTGCCGCTGCTGGATGTCATGGTGCGCTCCTCGGAAATATGGGGAGTGAACGATGGTTCACACACAATGTACAGAGCGTGACGCACCGGGTCACCGGCGCGTGTCTGTGACGGTGCGCACGTTGCGTGCGTCACGTCAAAGGCGGTGGGATGGGGGAATGTTGACGCGCATCGATCACATCGGGATCGCCTGTACCGACCTTGACGCCACCGTCGAGTTCTACCGCGCCGCCTACGGCTTCGAGGTCTTCCACACCGAGATCAACGAGGAGCAGGGCGTGCGTGAGGCCATGCTCAGGATCAACGGCACCGACGACGGGGGCTCGTCCTACCTCCAGCTGATCGAGCCGACCAGGGAGGATTCGGCCGTCGGGAAATGGCTGAAGAAGAACGGTGAGGGCGTGCACCACATCGCGTTCGGCACCGCCGACGTGGACGCCGACTCCGAAGCGATCCGCGGCAAGGGCATCCGGGTGCTCTACGACGAGCCGCGCCGCGGTTCCATGGACTCGCGGATCACGTTCCTCCACCCGAAGGACTGTCACGGCGTGCTCACCGAACTCGTCACCTCCGCCGCCCCGCACGCCCAGGGGGAGCCCGAGGGCCACTGACGCACGCTGCCCCGGCCGGTAGAGTGGCCGAGCCGGGGCTGTGGGCGCATTCACTCGTCCCGTCGTTCGGCCGATGACCGGATCTTGCAGTGCCACGACCAGGGGACGGATGGGACCGCGCAGTGCGGGGCTACGACGCCTACCAGGCTTCAGACCACCTCTCGCAATTCGAAGCCGAGATGGAGCGGCTGAAGAAGGAGCGGGAGAAGGCGGTCGACCATGCCGACGATCTCGGCTACCAGGTCGAGGTGTTGCGCGCGAAGCTGCACGAGGTGCGCCGGGCGCTCTCCCTGCGCCCCGTCTACGGTGACGCCACCGCCCACGCCGAACAGATCCTGCGGTCCGCCCAGCACCAGTCGGACCAGATGCGCGTCGAGGCCGAACGCGAGCTGAGGGAGGCCCGCACCAGGTCCCAGCGGGTCCTTCAGGAACAGTCCGAGCAGCGCGCCCGCATGGAGGCGGAGCTGCACGCCGAGGCCGTCGGCCGCCGGCGGCGCCTCGACGAGGAGCTGGCCCAGCGCCGCTCCACCGTCGAGTCCCACGTCAACGAGAATGTCGCCTGGGCCGAGCAGGTCCGCGCCCGCAGCGAGTCGCAGGCCCGTCGGCTGATCGAGGAGACCAGGGCCGAGGCCGAGCGGACCGTCGGCCAGGCCAGGGCCGAGGCGCTGCGCCTGACCGAGGAGGCGCGGCAGCGGAGCGCCGCGGAGGCCGAGGCCGCCAGGGCCGAGGCGGACGAGCTGCTGCGCCGCGCCAGGGCGGACGCCGAGCGGCTGCTCGGCGCCGCGTCCGCGCAGGCGCAGGAGGCCACCGAGCACGCGGAGCGGCTGCGCAGTTCCACGGCGCAGGACGCGGAGACCGGGCGCAAGGAGGCCGCCGCGCTGGTCCGCAAGGCCGAGGAGCGCGCCGAGGAGGCGCAGGCCGGGCTGCGCACGGCGCGCGAGGAGGCCGAGCGGCTGGTCACCGAGGCCACCGCGGAGGCCGAGAAGCGGCGCGGCGCCGCCGAGTCGGAGTACGAGCAGCGCACCGCGACCGCCAAGGCCGAGGTCGCCCGCATGGTCGGCGAGGCCACCCGCGACGCGGACAGCCGCAGGGCCGAGGCGCGGCACGCGCTCGAAGAGGCCCGTGCCGAGGCGGAACGGGTGGTCGCGGAGGCCGCCGAGGAGGCCCGTTCCAAATCGGCCGAGGAGTACGCGGCCCAGCTGGCCGAGGCGGCGCGGACCGCGGAGGAAGTGCTGAGCAAGGCCGCCGAGGAGGCGCAGGCCACGAAGAAGGCCGCCACCGAGGAGGCCGAGCGGCTGCGCGCCGAGGCGGAGGCCGAGGCGGACCGGCTGCGCGCCGAGGCGCACGACGTGGCGGAGCAGCTCAAGGGCACCGCGCAGGACGACACCGCGGAGTACCGCGCCAAGACCGTCGAGCTACAGGAGGAGGCGCGGCGGCTGCGCAGCGAGGCGGAGCAGCTGCGCGCCGAGGCCGCGGAGGAGGGCGAGCGGGTTCGCGCGGACGCGCGGCGGGAGTCCGTTGCCCAGATCGAGCAGGCCGCGGCCAGCGCGGAGGAGCTGCTCGCGCAGGCGCGGAGCGACGCGGAGGAGCTGCGTTCCGCGGCGACGGCCGAGAGCGAACGGGTCCGCACCGAGGCGATCGAGCGCGCCACCACCCTGCGGAACCAGGCGGAGCAGGCGCTGCGCAAGGCCCGCACCGACGCGGAGGCGCAGCGCGAGGAGGCGGCCGGCCAGGCGGAGCGGGTCACGCAGGAGGCCGAGGACGCCGGGCGGCGGCTGCGCACGGAGGCCAGGGAGGCGGCGCGGGCCGAGCGCGAGGCCGCGGCGGCCGATCTGGAACGGCTGCGCACGGAGGCCGAGCAGCGGGTCACGGCGGCCGAGGAGGCGCTGGCCGAGGCGCGCGAGGAGGCGGGCCGCCTGCGCACGGAGGCCGCCGCGGAGACGGACCGGCTGCGCACGGAGTCCGCGGAGCGGATCAGGGCGCTCACCGAGCAGGCCGAGCAGGCCGCGGTACAGCTGCGGGACGAGGCCGTCACGGACGCGGCCAGGGCCAGGGCCGAGGGCGAGGAGGTCGCGGTCCGGCTGCGGGGCGAGGCCATCGCGGAAGGCGACCGGCTGCGCGACGAGGCACGGCAGGCCGCGGACCGGGTGCGCGCCGACGCGGAAGCGGCGGCCGAGCGCACCGCGGCCGAGGCCGCGCAGGCGCTGTCGGCGGCGCGCGAGGAGGCGGCGCGGCTGCACGCCGAGGCCGATACCACGCTCACGGAGGCGCGGGACGCGGCGCACCGGGAGCGGGCCCAGGCGCGGGAGCGGAGCGAGGAGTTGCTCGCCTCGGCGCAGGCGCGCGTCGACGACGCGGAGCGGCGGGCGGAGACGCTGGTCGCGGCGGCCGAGCACAAGGCGCAGCAGGTGCGGGACTCGGTGGCCGGGCTGCGCGAGACGGCCGAGGCGGAGATCGCGACGCACCGCGCGGAGGCGGAGCGGGAGGCGGCCCGGGTGCTGCGGGAGTCCGCCGAGGAGAAGGAGGCGGCCTCCGCGCTGGCCGAACGGACGGTCCAGGAGGCCATCGCCGAGGCCGATCGGCTGCGGTCGGGCGCGGAGGAGGCGGCCGAGCGCACGCGGTCGGAGGCCGACACCATCCTGGACCGGGCGCGCCGGGAGGCGTCGCGCAAGCGCAGCGACGCGGCGGCGCAGGCGGACGAGTTGCTGGCGAAGGCTCAGGAGGAGGCGCTGCGCATGGCGTCGGCCTCGGAGGAGCAGTCGGACCGGATGGTCGCCGCGGCCCGCAAGGAGTCGGGCCGGCTGATCGCGGAGGCACAGGAGACCGGCAGCGAGCTGGTGGAGACCTCCCGCAGGGACGCCAACCAGCTGCTTGAGGAGGCCCGCCGGGACGCCACGGCCGTCAGGGAACGGTCCGAGGAGCTGCGGACGCGCGTCGAGTCCGAGGTCGAGGAGCTGCACGACCGGGCCAGGCGGGAGTCCGCCGAGCTGGCGCGCGCGGCCGGCGAGCGGGTCGACAAGCTGATGAAGGCGGCGGAGGAGCAGCGGGCCGAGGCCAGGTCGGCGGCGGAGAAGCTGTCCGCCGAGGCCAACGCGGAAGCGAGCAAGGTGCGGATCGCCGCGGTGAAGAAGGCGGAGGCTCTGCTGAAGGACGCCGAGCAGCAGCGTACGAAGGTGCTGCGCGAGACGCAGTCGATGCGTTCCGAGGCCGAGCGGGAGGCCAAGCGTCTGGTGGACGAGGGCAAGCGGGAGTTGGAGAAGCTCTCCCGCCGCCGTGCGGACATCAATGCCGAAATCTCCCGTGTTCAGGACGTGTTGGAGGCCCTGGAGTCCTTCGAGGCGCCCAAGCCCGGTGGTAAGGGCGGCGGCAAGGGTGCGGTCTCCGCGGGCGCCGGCGGATCACGTTCCGGCGGCAAACGGCCCGGCGGCTAACGGAGTCGGGCCAATCACCTGAACACTCGATTGAGCGGAAGGGGCGAACATTCTCCACGGAGAAGGCGCATCCGCTCGAAGACACGCCGGTTCGCCCCCTAGGATGATGGCCCCGAGGGCATGGACCCGTCTGCACAAAGGCTTTAGGAGCTCGACCTCGAAGCGCTGAACGCCCAGGCCCGACATTCCATCAACTCACTCACCCGTCTGATTCGACAGGAACCCCATGAGCGACACTTCCTCCCCCTTCGGCTTCGAGCTCGTGCGGCGCGGCTACGACCGCGGGCAGGTGGACGACCGCATCTCGAAGCTCGTCGCCGACCGTGACAGCGCACTTGCTCGTATCACCTCTCTGGAGAAGCGGATCGAGGAGCTGCACCTCGAAACGCAGAACGCCCAGGCGGCCGTTACCGATTCCGAGCCGTCATACGCGGGTCTTGGCGCCCGGGTCGAAAAGATCCTCCGCCTCGCCGAGGAAGAGGCGAAGGATCTGCGCGAGGAGGCCCGGCGGGCCGCCGAACAGCACCGCGAGCTGGCCGAGGGGGCGGCCCAGCAGGTGCGCAACGACGCCGAGGCGTACGCGGCGGAGCGCAAGGCCAAGGCCGAGGAAGAGGGCTCCCGCATCGTCGAGAAGGCGCAGGGCGAGGCCGCGGCCACCCGTGCCGAGGCCGACAAGGACGCCCTGGCCAAGCGCGAGGAGGCGGACGCCCTCTTCGAGGACACCCGCGCCAAGGCCGCCCAGGCCGCCGCGGACTTCGAGACCAACCTGGCCAAGCGGCGCGAACAGTCCGAGCGCGACCTGGCCTCGCGTCAGGCCAAGGCCGAGAAGCGGCTTGCGGAGATCGAGCACCGCGCCGAGCAGCTGCGTCTTGAGGCCGAGAAGCTGCGCACCGACGCCGAGCGCCGGGCCCGCCAGACGGTGGAGACCGCGCAGCGGCAGTCCGAGGACATCGTGGCGGACGCCAACGCGAAGGCCGACCGCATCCGCAGCGAGTCCGAGCGCGAGCTGGCGGCGCTGACCAACCGCCGCGACAGCATCAACGCGCAGCTGACGAACGTGCGCGAGATGCTGGCCACGCTGACCGGCGCCCAGGTCGCGGCGGCGACGCTCGGCGACGACGACGGGGACGAGGGCGTCACCAAGGGCGTGCCCGCTCAGCAGTCCCGCTGAGCAGGACCACCGAGCGCTCCCCGGCCTGCCGGGCCGGGGCGCTCACCCCGATGGCGCAGGGGCCGCCGCCTGGACGGGCGGCGGCCCCCGCGGCGTTCTAGCGTCGGTTCCATGATCGAGCTGTCTGAGCTGACCAAGCGGTACGGCGGGAAGACGGCCGTGGAGGGGCTGACCTTCGCGGTGCGCCCCGGTGTGGTCACCGGCTTCCTGGGCCCGAACGGCGCGGGCAAGTCGACCACCATGCGCATGATCCTGGGTCTCGACCGGCCCACGAGCGGCGACGTGCGTATCGACGGGAAACGGTACGACCAGCTGCCGGAGCCGCTGACGTACATCGGGGCCCTGCTGGAGGCCAGGTCGGTGCACCCGGGCCGGACGGCGTACCACCATCTGCTGTGCCTTGCGCAGAGCAACGGCGTTCCCGAGCGGCGCATCGGCGAAGTGCTCGATCTGGTGGGCCTTTCCGGCGTGGCGAGGAAGCGGCCGAAGGGTTTCTCGCTGGGGATGGGGCAGCGGCTCGGCATCGCGAGCGCGCTGCTCGGCGATCCCAAGATCCTGATGTTCGACGAGCCGGTGAACGGCCTCGACCCCGAGGGCATTCACTGGATACGCAATCTGATGAAGCAATTGGCGTCGGACGGCCGCACGGTGTTTGTCTCCAGCCATCTCATGAGCGAAATGGCGCTGACCGCCGACCACTTGGTGGTGATCGGCCAGGGCAGGCTGCTGGCCGACACCTCGATGGCGCGGTTCATCGAGGAGAATTCCCGTCCCTACGTCCAGGTGCGGTCGCCCGATCCGGAGCGGCTGCGCGTTTCGCTGGCCGGCGCCGGGCTGCGGCCCGTGCCGCAGCCGGACGGCGGGTTCGAGGTGGAGGGCGTGCCGGCCGCGCGGGTCGGCGAGATCGCCGCGGCGAACGGCCTGGTGCTGCACGAGCTGTCCCGGCGGCAGGCGTCGCTCGAGGAGGCGTTCATGCGGCTGACGCACGGGTCCGTCGAGTACCAGGCGCGGGAGGGCTGAGCGATGGCGCACACCGGCTGGGTGCTGACCTCGGAGTGGACCAAGATCCGTTCGGTGCGTTCCACACTGTGGACGCTGGCCGCCGCCCTGGTGGTGACGGTGGCGCTCGGCATGCTGATCAGCTTCCTGGTCCGGCAGAGCTACGACGATCTGTCACGCGAGGAACGCCTGACGTTCGACCCGACGTTCATCAGCTTCGCGGGCACCTCGCTCGGGCAGCTCGCCATGATCGCGTTCGGGATTCTGGTGGTGTCCAACGAGTACAGCACCGGCATGATCCGCGCCTCGCTGACGGCCGTGCCGCAGCGCGGCGTGCTGATGGGCGCCAAGCTGGTGATCGCGACCGCGCTGGCGCTGCTGGTGGGGATGCTGACGAGCTTCCTCACGTTCTTCCTCGGCCAGGCGATGCTGGGCGAGCACCGTACGGACCTCGGCGAGCCCGGGGTGCTGCGCGCGGTGTTCGGCGGCGGGCTCTACATGGGGCTGATCGCCCTGTTCGCCATGGGGGTCACGTGGATGCTGCGCAGTCCGATGCTGTCGTTCGGCGTGCTCATCCCGTTCTTCTTCATGATTTCCAGCATTCTGGCCAACGTCGAGGCGACGGAGAAGATCGGCGATTACCTGCCGGATCAGGCGGGATCGCGGATCATGGCGGTGATCGACGACGGTGAGCGTCCCTACGGCCCGTGGACCGGCCTGCTGATCATGCTGGCCTGGGTGGCCGCCTCGCTGCTGGCCGGATACGTCGTCCTCAAGCGGCGGGACGCCTGAGCCGTCCCGGACGGCGGCGTGGCCGCCCCCGCCGCCGATAATGACGAACAGCCGATAGTGTCTTACCTCCATTGGGGGATGAGTTTCGGCTGTGACGGGTGAAAGAGATGATCGAGGCAGTCGGCCTGACAAAGAGCTACGGCTCGAAGACGGCCGTGTACAACCTGAGCTTTTCGGTCCAACCGGGCAAAGTGACCGGGTTCCTCGGGCCGAACGGCGCGGGGAAGTCGACCACCATGCGCATGATCCTGGGCCTTGACCAGCCCACGGCGGGCGCGGTGACCATCGGCGGCTACACGTACCGGCAGCTGCCGAACGCGCCGCGGCAGGTGGGCGCGCTGCTGGACGCGAACGCGAAGCACGGCGGGCGCAGCGCGCGGGCGCACCTGCTGAGCCTGGCGCAGCTGTCCGGCATCCCGGCCAGGCGGGTCGACGAGGTGCTGGGGGTGGTGGGCCTCCAGGACGTGGCGAAGCGGCGCTCGAAGGGCTTCTCGCTGGGCATGGGCCAGCGGCTCGGCATCGCCGCCGCGCTGCTGGGCGACCCGCACGTGCTGCTGTTCGACGAGCCGGTGAACGGTCTCGACCCGGAGGGCATCCTCTGGGTCCGCAACCTGATGCGGCGGCTCGCCGCCGAGGGCCGCACGATTTTCGTCTCCAGCCATCTCATGAGCGAAATGGCGCAGACCGCGGACCACTTGATCGTCATTGGCCGCGGCCAGCTGATGGCCGACCTGCCGGTGGCGGACTTCATCCGGCAGAACTCGACCGGTTTCGCCCGGGTCAGGACCGCCGAGGACGCGGCGGAGCCGCGCGAGAAGCTGGTGCACGCGCTGGCCGAGGCCGGCGGCCAGGTGATCCAGGAGCAGGACGGCGCGCTGAAGGTCGTGGGCCTCGGACTGCCGCGCATCAGCGACCTGGCCCACGAGGCCGGGGCGCGGCTGTGGGAGCTGTCGCCGCACACCGCCTCCCTGGAGGAGGCGTACATGCGCATGACGCAGGGCGCCGTGGACTTCCGGTCGACGGCGGACCAGCGCAGCGGCCTCATCCAGCAGGCCCCGGCCGCGGCATGGCAACCGCAGCAGGCGGCGGCCCCCGTTCCGCAGCAGGCGCCCGCGGGCGCCACGATGGCACTCGGCGTCCCGGCACAGCAGCCACCGCCCGGCGCCACGATGGCACTCGGCGTCCCGGCACAGCCGCCACCGCCCGGCGCCACGATGGCACTCGGCGTCCCGGCACAGCCGCCACCGCCCGGCGCCACGATGGCGCTCGGCGTCCCGGCACAGCCGCCGGCCGCACCCCCGCAGCAGCAGCCGGGCGGCACCATGACCCTCGGCACCCCCGTCCAACCCCCCACCGAACCCCCGCAGCAACAACCCCCCGGCACCATGACCCTCGGCACCCCCGTCCAACCGCCGGCCGCACAGCCCGCTGCGCAGCAGCCGCCGCAGCCGCAGCCGTCCGACCCGTCCAGCTCCGAGGATGCCCGATGACCGCCCCGGCCCAGATGCCGCCCCCGCCGCCCGCCCCCGGCTACGCCTCGCCGATTCCGGTGGTGCGCACACACCTCGGGCACGCGCTCGCCTCGGAGTGGACCAAGATCAAGTCGGTCCGCTCCACCGTGTGGACCCTCGTCCTGATGTTCGTCATCACCGTCGGCATCGGGCTGCTCTTCGCCGTCGCCCTCGCCAGTGACGACTACGTCGGCTGGCCGCTGCTCGCGGGCGGCTTCTTCGGCGTGATGCTCGGCCAGTTGTGCATCATGACCCTCGGCGTGCTCGTCATCTCCTCCGAGTACGGCACCGGCATGATGCGCACGACCCTCACCGCCTGCCCGCACCGCGGGCGCGTGCTGATGGCCAAGACGGTGGTCTTCTTCTCTCTCGCGTTCGTCATGACGCTCGTGGCGACCACGCTGACCAGCCTGATCCACTCTTCCCTCCTCGGCGACCAGGACATCCCGCACTACGCGGCGCAGGACCCGTACATGGAGGGCTCGATCGAGAACGGCGAGCTGGTCGCCACCGCGGGCCACTGGATGGGGGCGACCGTCGGCGCGTCCCTGTACGTCTCGCTGCTCGGCGTGCTCGGCCTGGCTCTCGGCGCACTGCTGCGGCACTCCGCCGGGGCGATCACCACGCTGATCGGTCTTGTCATGCTGCCACTGATCGCCGCGATGTTCATGGTCGGCGAAAGCATGGAGACGGTCCGCGAGAAGCTGATCGAGTACTCGCTGCTGAACGGGCTCGCGTCGCTCTACCGGCTGCCGATGGAGGGCGATGACACGGCCACCGGCTGGCCGCTGCTCGGCATGCTCGCCGGCATCACGGTGGCGGCCCTCATCGGCGCCTACGCGCGCCTGACGTCGACGGACGCCTGACACACGGCAGCCGGTGCACCGTTCGGCGTCTGCGGCCGCTCAGTAGCGTGGGGCGTTCCGCGAACGCAGGGGGCGTGCGCCTCTGCGGTCGCGGGCGTTCCAGCACGGGCCGTGCCAGTGCCTGCGGTCGTCGACGGCGCCCGCCCGCGGCCAGGTGACGACGTGCGGCACGCCGGGCGGGATCTCCTGGTCGCAGCCGGGGCACCGGTAGTGCTTGGCCGCCGCGCCGCCCGTTATGGGCCGGACGACCCACTCCTCGCCCCGCCACAGATCGGTCCGCTCGATGCCGTGGTCGGCGCCGCGGGCGCCGGGCGGCGGCCCTGCGGCGCGTGGCCGGTTGCGACGGGGGGACACGGATACACCTCGGAGGTCCGACGGCAAGCTGTTTTTCGAGTCTACGCGTCGGCCCAACCCGGCCACCTGGCCGATCATCCGAAGAAATTGCCGCTGGCCCGTGCCTCCGGCACGTGTCCTGCGTTAGTGCCCACGAAAGAACGGGGCAGGCGCACTGCGACGACCACGGTGAGAGGGGCCACGGCAATGGGGCCGATGCGGATTGGGACATTTGTGCTGGCTGGTCAGTACCCGGGGCAGAGCGACCGCGAAGCACTGCAACGGGCGCTGCGGACCGCGGAGGTGGCCGACGAAGTCGGTCTCGACTCCGTCTGGCTGGCCGAGCACCACTTCGTTCCGTACGGCGTCATCCCGTCCGCGACCACCCTGGCCGGTCTCCTCCTCGGCCGCACCGGCCGCATCGGCATCGGCACGGCCATCAGCGTACTGACCACCGCGCACCCCGTCGCCCTGGGCGAGCAGGCCGCGCTGCTGCACATGGCCTCGGGCGGGCGCTTCACGCTCGGCGTCGGGCGCGGCGGGCCGTGGGTCGACCTGGAGGTGTTCGGCGGCGGCGTCGAGGCGCTGGAGAGCGGCTTTCCCGAGTCGCTCGACCTGCTGCTGCGCTGGCTGAACGAGCCGCGGGTCGGCGCGGAAGGCAACCGTTACCGCTTCCGCGAGGTGCCGGTGGTGCCCAGACCCGCGGACGCCCCGCCGGTGATCGTGGCCTGCACCTCACCCGCCACCGTCGAACTGGCCGCGCGGCACGGCCTGCCGATGCTGCTCGGCATGCACACCGGGGACGAGGAGAAGGCGGAGATGGTCGCGCTGTGGCGCAAGGCCGCCCGGAACGCGGGGCAGTGTCCGGACGCCGACCACGTGTCGGTCGGCGTGTGCCAGGTCGCGGACAGCCATACGGAGGCGGTCCAGGTGCTGCGCCGCGCGCTGCCCGGCTGGCTGCGCCGGGGCCTGACGGCCCACCGCACCGTGGACGACCGGCCGCGTTCGATGCGCGATCCCCTGGCGTACACGGAGCTGTTGTGCGAGCTGCACCCCGTGGGGCCGCCGCAGCTGTGCGCGGACCGGCTGACCGCGACATCGGAGCGGACGGGGATCACGCGCTTCGCGCTGCTGGCCGAGGGCTCGGGCGAGCTGGTGGCCACCGAGACGAATGTGCGGCGGATCGCGGAGGACGTGCTGCCGCTCCTGCCCAAGGCAGTGGCCGGAGCGGCGGCACGCCCGCGTACCGTCAGCAGTCGCGCAGTTCGGGCGACTGGTTGAGGATCTGACCCCGGATCGAGGTGAACCGGGTGAGGGGCGCGTCGGACGACGTGGAGGCGTCGAGCGGGAAGACTGCCACCCGGTGGCAGTTCTGGAACGCGAGCCGGACGCCGAAGTGCCTTTCCAGGGCGCCCCGGATGGCGTTGCTCGCCAGGGCGCGCAGCAGCTGCCCGCGGGCCTGTTCGTCCGGCGGCGGGGTGGTGTTGTCGGCGAAGGCGCCGCCGTCCACCTTGAGCCGGGCCACCAGGTTGCTGATCATGTCCCAGGCGTAGGGCAGGGACGTTCGGACGCAGTCGACGAACTCCGCTTCGTCGACATCGCCTCGCTCGGCCTGATCGAGCAGTGCCGGTGAGACGTCGAGCGACATGGGATTCTCCTCTCGCGACCCCTGGCCGGGGGGTCTGGCGGACGGGCCGGAGAGCACCGCTGCCGAGCAGGACGCCGCACGCGGCGGCACAATGCGAACGACGGTGACGCCCCCTTGGCACACGGTAAGCCGCCTGGCCCGTGCATGTCAGCGGAACGGGCACATATCTGGCCAATGCTCAATCCCGCCAATCCCGCGCATAACGCTGACCCCGTGACCTTCCGCCCGTTACTCCGCGAGCCGCGCCGCCGAGCCGCCGGACCGCCGCGCCGCCGGGCCGCCGTGGGACTTTCGTGCCATGGCGTTTCCTTCCGGGTGGCGTTTGCGCCGAACTCCCTTCAGTCCGGCCGATATGCACCTACTGTGACCGGCCTGTAGCTGGTGGGGACCCCGATCCGGAAGGTGTGCGCATGCCGGCAAGGAAACC
Source organism: Streptomyces johnsoniae (assembly GCF_031845565.1). NCBI lineage: Bacteria > Bacillati > Actinomycetota > Actinomycetes > Kitasatosporales > Streptomycetaceae > Streptomyces > Streptomyces johnsoniae. The sequence goes on from NZ_JAVREV010000001.1 coordinate 372,264, forward strand.
GACCCGGGGGCGGGACAAGCCGTCGGCACGGCTCATGCTCGCCCAGGAGCTTGGCCGGCTGCGCCACGAGGCGGGCTGGTCGCTGCGCCGGCTCGCCGACAAGCTGGGCTGGGACCACACGCACCTGTACAAGCTGGAGAAGGGCGAGGGCCTCGGCGGGCCCGACGTCATCGCGGCCCTGGACTCCGCGTACGGGACCACGCCGCACCTGATGATGCTGTGGGAGCTGGCACGGGACGACGCCGCGCGGGAGAAGTACCGCGGCTATCTGCGCCTTGAGGCGCGGGCGCGCACGATCCACCAGTACGCGGTCGGCGTGGTGCCGCGGCTGCTCCAGACCGAGGAGTACGCGCGGGAGTTGCTGCGCATGGCGCACCCGCGCGAGGCGGACCTGGAGGCGCGGGTCAGGGCTCGGCTGGCACGGCAGCTCGTCCTCACCGCGGAGAACCCCACCGACTTCCGCGCCGTGCTCGACGAAGCGGTGCTGCGCCGCCCGCTGGCCGACCGGGGCGCGTGGCGGCGCCAGCTCGGCCACCTGGCGGAGATGGCCGCCCGGACGAACGTCACGCTGCACGTGCTGCCGTTCTCCGCCGGGCTGCACGGGCTGACGCACACGGAGATGGCCATGCTGTGGCTGCCCGCGGGGCGCACGGCGGTGTACACGGATTCGGGCTGCTCGGGCGAACTCATCCGCGAGCAGCGGGAGATCGAGCGCCTGCGGACGGTCTACGACCGGGTGCGCGACCTGGCGATGCCCCCGCCCGCCACCCTCGCGTTCCTGGAACGCCTGAGGGCGGACGTGCGCTGCGCGGGTCCCGTCTAGGCTGGCCTCATGCGTCTCGTCATCGCCCGCTGCTCGGTCGACTACGCCGGCCGGCTCACCGCCCATCTGCCCCTGGCACCACGGCTGATCCTCGTCAAGGCGGACCAGTCCGTCTCGGTACACGCCGACGACCGGGCCTACAAGCCCCTCAACTGGATGTCGCCGCCGTGCACGTTGAAGGAGAGCGAGGGAGAGGACGGCACCCCGGTCTGGACGGTGCAGAACAAGGGCGGCGAGAAGCTGATCATCACGATGGCCGAGGTCCTGCACGACTCCTCGCACGAGCTGGGCGTGGACCCGGGGCTGATCAAGGACGGCGTCGAGGCGCACCTCCAGGAGCTGCTGGCGGACCGCATGGAGACGCTGGGCGACGGCTGGTCGCTGATCCGGCGCGAGTACCCGACGGCGATCGGCCCCGTGGACATCCTGGGGCGGGACGCGGCGGGCGGGACCGTCGCGGTCGAGATCAAGCGGCGCGGCGAGATCGACGGCGTCGAGCAGCTGACCCGCTATCTGGAGCTGCTGAACCGCGATTCGCTGCTCGCCCCGGTGCAGGGCGTGTTCGCGGCCCAGGAGATCAAGCCGCAGGCCCGCACCCTGGCCACCGACCGCGGCATTCGCTGCGTCACGCTGGACTACGACGCGCTCCGCGGCGTCGAGGACGACAAGCTGCGCCTGTTCTGAGGCGCGGGCCGGACGGGCGGCGTCAGCCGACGCCGCCCACCGCCTCCGAGGCTGTCGGCGCCGGGTCGCCGGTGGAGGTCGGCGTCCCGCCGCCGCCCTCGGCGCCCTGGTCGGCGCCGCCTCCGGGGCCATCGGACGTGCCGTCCTCGGCACCGCCGTCACCGCCCTCCACAGCACCCCCCTCGTCCGTGCCGCCCCCGGGGCCATCGGACGTGCCGTCCTCGGCACCGCCGTCACCGCCCTCCACAGCACCCCCCTCGTCCGTGCCGCCCCCGGGGCCATCGGCCGCGCCCTCATCCGCGCCGCCGTCCTGTCCTCCCCCGTCGCCCGGAGGGGTGGGGTCCTCGGTGGGGGTGCCGCCCGGCGTGCCCGGGTCGCTCGGGGTGTCCTCTTCCGTGGGATCGGGCGCCGGCTCCTCGGCCACGGGCGGCGGCGGCGTGACGTCCTCAGCCGTGGGCGCCGACGGGGTCTCGGAGGGCGTCGGGCTCTCCTCGTCCTCCGGGGAACGACTCGCCGGCCGCTCCGACGGAGAGGTCTCCTCCTCGGTCGGGCCCTCGTCGTCGAGGCCGGCCGGTGTGGTGCGTTCGCCGTCCTCTGAACCGGATTCGCCGGAGCCGCCCGAGAGACCGAACGCCACGACCGTGCCGAGCACCGCGAGGAGCGCGGTGCCCGCCGCGGCGGCCACGGCGTTGCGGCGCGGGCCGGGGCCGCGGCGGGCGGGGCCCGCCGGCCGCGGGATGACCTGGGTGGCGGCCTCCGTCCCGCCGGGCGGACCCGGCGGCAGCCCCGCGGCCGGAACGGGCCGCGGCAGCGCGGCCGTCGGCACGCCGTCGGGCGGCGTCGTGGTGCGCCCCGAGCCCAGGTCGTCCACGAGCGCGAGCGCGCGGCGGCCGACGACGGTGCCCCCGGTGTCCGAGAGCACGCTGCGCAGCGCGGTCGACGCCTCCAGCTCGGTGCGGGCCTGGTCCAGCTGCCCCTGGATGACGGCGAGCACGCCGAGTTCGTGGTGGAAGTACGCCTGCTGCGCGACCTCCCCGGCCGCGCGGGCGGCCTCCTGGCCGCTGTGCAGGACCCGTTCCCACTGGCTCCAGCGCAGCGCGGCGCCCAGCCGCGGGGCCGCGGCGCGGGCCAGCGCGGCCACGGCCGCGTCGTGCCCGGCGCGCTGCGCCGCGTGAACGGCGGCGAGGAGCGCCTCCGTCTCCGCGGCGGCCTCCCGCGTGGTGGCGGACTCGCCGAGCCACCATGCGTAGTGCTGCGCGACGGCGAGCAGGCGGTCGGCCGACGCCTCGCCGTAGCCGGCCGCGAGCAGTTCCGCGTGGGTGCCGTGGGCGAGGCGGTGGCGGGTGCCGACTGCGGTGAGCAGGCCGTCGGTCACCAGCTCCGCGTGCTCGTCGGCGGCGGCGGGGAAGCCGGTGAGGGCGGGCAGCCGGGCGGGGCCTGGCACGTCGCCGCCGAGGGCGACGGCGTAGCGCAGGATCTCCTTCGCGCCCTGGGGCAGCGCCCGCGTGAGGGTGGGCACGAGGGTCGCGGCGTTGGGCAGCGGGACCGGCGTCCCCGGCGTGCGGCGCCGCAGCAGTGCCGCGGCCTGCACGAAGCGCAGCGGCAGCCCCTCCGTTTCGAACCACAGGTCGGCGGCCCAGTCGGTCTCGGCCTCGTCCAGGGGACGGCCGATGCCGAGTTCGAGCAGCTCGAGCGAGGCGGTGCGGCTGAGGCCGGCGAGGTCGACCTCCTCCAGGCGCGCCTCGCCGGCGGGCAGGGGCACGCCCGCCCCGGCGGCGATGAGGAACGCGCACTCCGGGGTCGCGTCCAGCAGGTCTTCGAGCGCGGCGCCGCCGGACTCGACGTCGTCGAGGACGACGACGGCGCCGATCTGCCGCAGTGCGGCGGCGAGTTCGGATGGGCCGGGGCGGTGGGCGGGGGTGTGGTGCACGGCGGCGTACAGCTCGTGCATCAGGTCGGCCGTGGTACGCCGGTAGCCGCTCAGCCGGATGACGCCGTCGGGAGCCAGCCCCGCGCAGTCCCGCGCGACGGCGTCGAGCAGCGCGGTGCGGCCGCCGCCGGCCGGGCCCGACAGGTGGACGGACCGGCCGCGGGCCAGGAGGCGGTAGAGCCGGTGCCGTTCCTCGTCGCGTTCGAGCAGGGGCGCGGCCTGCGCCGCGCCGTCCGCGCCGCCGCCGTCCGCGGGCGCGCGCCGGGGCACGATGGGGCGGCGGCCCGGTGGGCAGGACTCGATCTCGCTGCCGTCCACGGGGTTGATGGTGAGCAGAAAGTCACCCGCGACCAGCTCGACGGTCCGCGCCGAACCGTCGTCGGCTCCCCCTGCGGGGTGCGTGAGGTCCATGGTCAGTGTCTTCCGGGAGCGGTGCGGCCAGGCCGCCTGTGGGGCCAACGCTACCGTTGTGTTCCGTGTGCCTCATGGCCGGTGCCGTGCAACCCGTCGGCAGATTCCGGGGATTACGGGGCAATCGTGAGGATTCGGTGGAGCCGGGTGGCCACCAGTACGCGCTGCACGTGCGGCGGCACGTCGCGCAGCACCAGGCGTCTGCCGCACCGGCCCGCCCGCCGGTGCACGCCCATGATGACGCCGAGGCCCGTGGCATCGCAGGAGTCGAGGTGCTTCAGGTCGAGCACCAGGTCTCCCTGCCCCGCGTCAACGGCGCGGTGGAGCGCCATTCTGGCATCTGCCGCGCTGCGCACGTCCAGACGGCCGCCGACGACCAGCTCCGCGTGGTCGCCCTTGATCTGCATATACGCTCCCCGCTCCCCTGGGACGTGGCCGGTTGGTGACAGATGTCAACCAATGTCAATGACTGATAAATGTGACAGCTTCCTGAGCCAGGAGTTGCTGTCTGTGTTCAAACCGATACCGAAATCACCCGTGGAGGTGATCGAGTCGTGATCGGCGGGGTGTCCGGCGGGCTCAGTGGCGGTAGAAACCCCGCCCGCTCTTGCGGCCGATGTCCCCCGCGTCGACCATGCGGCGCATCAGCTCGGGAGCGACGAACTTGCCGTCCTGCGTTTCGGTGTGGATGTTCTGCGCGGCGTGCAGCAGGACGTCGACGCCGGTGAGGTCGGCGGTCTCCAGCGGCCCCATGGCATGCCCGAAGCCCAGGCGGCAGGCCGCGTCGATGTCCTCCGCGGTGGCCACGCCCGACTCGTACAGCCGGACCGCCTCCATCAGCAGGGCGGAGATCAGACGGGTCGTCACGAAACCGGCCACGTCCCGTTCGACCACGATGCACGTCTTGCCGGTGGACTCGGCGAACTCCCTGGCGGTGGCCAGGGTTGCGTCACTGGTCCGGTGGCCGCGGACCAGTTCGCACAGCGCCATCAGGGGCACCGGCGAGAAGAAGTGCGTGCCGATCACGCGCTCGGGGTGTGCGGTGGCGGCGGCGAGTTTGGTGATGGGGATGGCGGAGGTGTTGGAGGCCAGCACCGTGTGCTCCCCCACCAGGCCGTCGAGGGTCCGCAGCAGGTCCTGCTTGACGTCGAGCCGCTCGAAGACGGCCTCCACGACGATGTCCGCGTCGGCCGCGGCGTCCAGGTCCGTGGTCGTGGCGATCCGCGCGAGGGCGGCCCGGGCCTCGTCCTCCGACACCTTGTCCTTGGCCACGAACCTCGCGAGGGAGGTCTCGATACCGCTCCTGGCACGGGCGAGCGCGGCGTCGGTGACGTCCCGCAGGGTCACGTCCCACCCCGCCGCGGCGGCGACCTGGGCGATGCCTGACCCCATGAGTCCTGCCCCGATGACGGCGAGCTTCCTGGCCACGTTGATCTCCTTTGATGCGTGCCCGGCCGGGAACCTCAGACCCTAGCGAGAGCGGGGCGTTCGTGGGCGCAGAAGAGACGCGCGTCACGATGTGACCCCCGCCCCACGGCGCGCGGTGACTGGTCGCCGCGCGCCGGAGCGCCAACGCCTCGCGCGCTCCGCCGCGTTGACGGGTCGTGCGTGGGGCGCCCGGACCCGGTGGCACTCTGGAACACACGACGGACGAGGGGCGGGCGGCGGACCGATGGTGAACGAGACGGATGCGGTCCGGCGGGCCGCCGCGCTGCGGCACGCTTTCGCGTTCGATCCCCGGCACGGATACGACCTGCCGGCGCTGCGCGCGGTCGGGGCGCCGGCGGCGCCGGACGGGTTCGACGCCTTCTGGCGTGCGCGGCACGCGGCGGCGCGCGCGGTCGAGGCCGCGCCGGTCGTGGGCCCGCGCGAACGCCGGGCGGCTGGCTTCGACGTGCACCCCGTCCGTTACACCTCGGTCGGCGGCCGGCGCATCGGGGGCTGGCTGACGCTGCCCTCCGACGGCCGCGTGACCCGCGGCTGCGTGGCCGCGCACGGCTATGGCGGGCTCGCGGCGCCCGAGCCCGCGCTGCCGCCGCCCGGCGCGGCGACGATCTGGCCCTGCCTGCGCGGCCTCGGCACGCGCAGCCGCTTCCCCGACGTTCCCGAGGCGCCGGACGCGCACGTGCTGCACGGGATCGAGGGGCGGGAGACCTACGTGCACGGGGCGTGCGCCGCCGACGTGTGGTGCGCGGCCTCCGCCCTGCTGGCGCTGTTCCCGGCCGCCGCCGGGCGGCTGGACTTCGTCGGCGTCAGCTTCGGCGGCGGCATCGGGGCGCTCGCGCTGCCCTGGGACGAACGGTTCCACGGGGCCGCGTTGACGGTGCCGAGCTTCGGCAACCACCCACTGCGGCTGACGCTGCCGTGCACCGGCAGCGGTGAGGCGGTGCGCGCCCGGTACGCGCGCGACCCGGCGGTGGCCGGGGTGCTGCGGTACTTCGACGCCGCCGTGGCGGCCTCGCGGATCGCGGTGCCGGTGCTGGTGGCGGCGGCACTGTTCGACCCGGCGGTGCCGCCGCCCGGCCAGTTCGCGGTGCACAACGCGCTGGGCGGCCCCGCGGAGCTGTTCGTGCTGACGGCCGGTCACTTCGACTATCCGGCGCTCGACGCGGAGACGGCGGCGCTGCGCGCGGCGCGGCTCCGCTTTCTCGGCGGCGGGGACGCGCGCCCTCAGCCGGCGACGGGGCGGCGGGCGTAGTCGCGGACCTCGGGGCTCAGCAGGGTTTCGGCGAGGGCGAGCTTCTCCAGCATCAGCCGGGCGGTCTCCTCAACGGACCACGCGTCGAGCGCGCACTGGCCCGCGGTGCGGTACACGGCGCCCTGAACGGCCATCAGCTGGCCGGCGATGAACTCGGCGCGGTGGTCGCCCGCGGGGTCGCCCGCCTCCTCGGCGAGGGTTTCCGCGAGCCGCTGCTGCGTCCGGTACATCATGTGGATCAGCCGGGCCGTGAGCGTCGGCGCGCTGAAGGCGACGCTCACGAAACGTTCGTATCCCTCGCCGAGCCCGGCCCAGGGCTGCCGCTCCTCGATGTCGGTGCGCAGGCCGCGCAGCACCGCCTCGGGGGCGGACTCCCCAGGGGCCCTGGACCTGACGCGCTCCGAGGGCCGTTCGACGACCTCTTCCTCGCGGTCGAGGAAGAGGTCCTCCTTGGCCGGGAAGTAGTTGTACACGGTGTTCACCGAGACGTCGGCGGCCTCCGCGACCTCGGCGACGGTGACCGCGTCGAAGCCGCGTTCGAGGAAGAGGCCGGTCGCGACATCGGAGATGTGGGTCCTCGTCTGCTGTTTCTTGCGTTCCCTCAGCCCGGCCATGCCGTCATGGTAGCGATCCTTGACCAAATGCAAACTTGGAGGCATTGCAAGTTTGCAGTCACTCTGCTTTTCTGGGGCCATGGCACCGGCACCGATCCTGACCACGCACGACCTCGCCCGCACCTTCGAGACCAAACACGGCACGGTCGAGGCCGTCCGCGGCATCGACATGCACGTCGAACGCGGCGAGATCCTGGGCTTCCTCGGCCCCAACGGGGCGGGCAAGAGCACCACGCTGAAGATGCTCACCACCCTGCTCGCGCCCACCCGCGGCCGGGCGTCCGTCGACGGGCTCGACCTCGCCCGCGAGCCGGCGGCCGTGCGCCGCCGCATCGGCTACGTGGCCCAGACCAGCGGCACCGATCCGAACGAGACGGTCCACGGCGAGCTGGTCTTCCAGGGCCGCCTCTACGGGCTGGCCAGGGCCGAGGCCACCGCACGCGCCGAGGAGGTGGCCGACGGCCTCGGCCTCGGCGCGCTGCGGAGCCGCACGTGCGCCCAGCTGTCCGGCGGCCAGAAACGCCGCCTGGACATCGCGCTCGCTCTCGTCCACCGGCCCGCCCTGCTGTTCCTCGACGAGCCGACCACCGGCCTCGACCCCGGCAGCCGCGCCGACCTGTGGGACCTGATCCGGCACGTCCGCGGCGAGCGCGGCACCACCGTCTTCCTCACCACGCACTACCTGGACGAGGCCGACGCGCTCGCCGACCGGCTGGTCGTCGTCGACGGCGGCCGCGTCGTCGCGGAGGGCACCCCGCACGACCTCAAAACCACCCACGGCGGCTCGCCCGAGGCCACCCTCCAGGACACGTTCATCGCCATCACGGGCCGCGGCCCCCGCCGGGACGAGCCCGCGCCCGTCGCCGTCTGACGCCCCGGACGACCGGACGGCACCACCGGCACCACCGGCACCACCGGCACCACCGAGGGGAGACCAACTCCGCCATGCCCACCGTGCTCACCGACACCCTGCTCGTCCTCGACCGCTACCTCCGGCAGACCCTGCGCTCCCGGATCGCCCTGGTCTTCGGCCTGATGCAGCCCGCGCTGTTCCTCGTCCTCTTCGGCCCGCTGCTGCGGGACGTGCCGCTGGGCGAGGGCGACTCCTGGCAGATACTGGTCCCGGGCCTGCTCGTTCAACTCGGCCTGTTCAGCGCCGCGTTCGCCGGCATCGGCATCATCATCGAGAAGCAGCTCGGCATCGTCGAACGCATGCGGGTCACCCCCGTCAGCCGCCTCGCCCTGCTCCTCGGCCGGGTGCTGCGCGACACCGTCGTCCTGCTGACCCAGTCCCTGGTACTGGTGCTCCTCGGCACCGCCCTCGGCCTGCGCGCGCCGGTGCCGGGCGTGCTGATCGGCTTCCTGGTGGTCGCCGGCCTCGGCATCTCGCTGGCCTCGCTGTCCTACGCGTTCGCGATGCGCGTCAACAGCGCCCAGGAGTTCGCGCCCGCCATCAACGCGGTCAACCTGCCCGCCATGCTGCTCTCCGGCATCCTGCTGCCCATGAGCCTCGCGCCCGGCTGGCTCGACGCCCTCTCGCGCGCCGTCCCGTTCCGCTACCTCGTGGAAGGCGTGCGGGCCGCGTTCCTCGGCGACTACGGGAGCACGCTGCTCATCGGCCTGCTGGTCACCGCCGGGCTGATGGCGCTCTCCCTGGCGCTGGGCAGCCGGCTGTTCTCGAGGGCCGGTGCCTGACAGCCTCTAAGCTCACCGCATGGTCAACCTCACGCGGATCTACACCCGTACCGGAGACACCGGTACGACGGCGCTCGGCGACATGAGCCGCACGGCCAAGACCGACCTGCGGATCGCCGCCTACGCCGATACGAACGAGGCCAACGCCGTCATCGGCACGGCGCTGGCCCTCGGCCGGCTCCCCGACGAGGTCAGCACCGTGCTGATCCGGGTACAGAACGACCTGTTCGACGTCGGGGCCGACCTCGCCACGCCCGTGGTGCCCGACCCCGAACATCCGCCACTGCGCGTTCTGCAGACCTACATCGACCGGCTGGAAGCCGACTGCGACCGCTTTCTGGCCGATCTCGAAAAGCTCCGCAGCTTCATCCTGCCCGGCGGCACCCCGGGGGCGGCCCTTCTGCACCAGGCGTGCACCGTGGTCCGCCGGGCGGAACGCGCCACCTGGGCGGCACTCGAAGAGCACGGCAACACGATGAACCAACTCACCGCCACGTACCTCAACCGCCTGTCCGACCTGCTGTTCATCCTGGCCAGGACGGCCAACAAGGAGGTCGGGGACGTACTGTGGGTCCCCGGCGAGAACCGCTAGGCGCGACGACCTGGGCGGGCCCCCGCGCCCCCGGGCGCGCGTCGGCGCGGCTCAGCCGTGTTCGACCGCGCGCCCCGGGTCGCGCTCCGGCGCCGGGGCTTTTTTCGGCCACAGCGTGTAGCTCAGCGCGATCAGCGCATGAATGCCGAGGGCCCGCAGCGCCGTGCCCTGCCAGGTGCGCAGCGGATCGGTGCGGTCCCCGTCGTCGATCGCCCAGATCATGCCCTGGAGCACCGCCAGCCCGATCAGCACGCCGACCAGCGTCATCGTCCAGAGCCGCCACTCGTGCCTGGCCCGCGCCATCCCGTGGCGCGGCGGCTTCGCCGGCCGCGGCGCCCCGCCGAAACGATGCGCCGCATGCCCGTCCGCCCAGCGGACCACGTAGTGCCCGTAGGCGACGGTGAACCCGAGGTACAGGGCGGCCAGGCCGTGCGCGGCCGAGGGATCGGCGCCGCGCCGCAGGTCGATCGCCGTCGCGGTCAGCAGCAGCACGTCGATCAGCGGCACACACAGCAGCAGCGCCCCGCCGAGCCGCGGCCTGCGCAGCAGATAGCGAACGGCGAGGCCGCCGCCGAGCACGACCCAGAAGCCGATCTCGGCGGCAACGATCAGAGTGACGATCACAGCGGGCTCCTCCCCGAGGTTCGCTCGTAAGGCTCGCGCGCCCCGCGCCCCGTTCCATCGCCCCCCGCGACGATTCGCCGCGCGGCGACTGCATCGTTCGATGTACGCCGCCCGACGGTGCCCGCCCCGCGCCCCCACGTGCTGTGATGGAGCCATGCTCAGCCCGCCCCGCCCGCACCGCGACGACGTGCTGATCGCGGTGGCGGGCCTGGCCGGCGGGCTGGTCGCCATCGCCTTCGGCCTCTACACCTTCCGCGTCAACGACCCGCACGGCCCCGAGGTCATGGCCGGGCTGATCGTGACGTGCGCCGCCGAGCTGCTGCGGCGCGTCGCGCCCGGGCGCGCACTGGCGCTCGGCGGCGCGGGGGTGGTCATCGACCTGCTGACGGGCGGGCTGCTCGCGGTCATCGTCATGTTCAGCGACCTCGTGTACGCGGCGGCGCTCTACGGCAGGGCCCGCCTCGCCCGGTCCGTCGTCACGGGCAGCGTCGTTCTCACCGTGGCCATCACCGTCGGCACCCTCGCCTGGCTGCGCGAACCCGAGGTACTGCTGCTCGGCGCGGTGTCCGCCGGCCTCACCGTCGCCCCGGCCTGGACCGGCCTGATCATCCGCAGTCACCGCGACGCCGCGGCCGCGGAACGGCTGCGCGCCGAACAGACCGCGCTGCTCGCCGAGATGGACCGGGTCCAGGCCGTGGCCGCGGAACGTTCCCGGATGGCCCGCGAGCTGCACGACCGCGTCGCCAACCACCTGTCGGCCATCGCGATCCACTCCACCGCCGCGCTCTCGCTGGGCGAGCCCGCCGCCACCCGCGAGGCCCTGTCGGTGATCAGGGAGAACAGCACCCAGGGCCTGACCGAGATGCGCCGCCTGATCGGGCTGCTGCGCGAGGCGGGCGGCGGCCAGGCCGTCGAGGCGTCGCCGAGCCTCGACGGCCTCGACGCGCTGCTGCGCGACGCCGCCAGGAACGGGGCGGCCGGCGGGCTTCGCTTCAGCCGCCGCGACGAACGGCCGCCGGACGCGGCCAGGCCGCCCGCGCCGGTCGAGCTCGCCGCGTACCGGATCGTCCAGGAGTCGCTGACCAACGCGGTCAAGCACGCCGCGCCCGGCGAGGTCACGGTGACCCTCCGGCAGGACGCACAGGCCCTGCGGATCACCGTCACCAGCCCGTTCCACGAACGGACCCCCACCCGCGCCCCCGGCTCCCGGGCCGGCCTGGTCGGCATGCGGGAACGGGTGGACCTGCTCGGCGGCACCTTCGGGGCCGGGCCCGCCGCCCCCGCGTCCTGGCGGGTCGAGGCCGCACTTCCGCTCCGGGAAAGGACCCCGCAGTCATGACCATCCGGGTGCTCGTCGCCGAGGACCAGGCCGCCGTCCGTCAAGGGCTCGTGCTCATCCTGCGCAGCGCGCCCGGCATCGAGGTGGCGGGCGAGGCCGCCGACGGCGAGGAGGCCGTTCGGCTCGCCCGCGAACTCCGCCCCGATCTGGTGCTGATGGACCTCTCGATGCCGCGCCTCGACGGCGTCTCCGCCACCGGCAGGATCACCGGCGAGGGGCTCGCGGAGGTCCTGGTGCTGACGACGTTCGACTTCGACGAGTACGTCTTCGGCGCACTGCGCGCCGGGGCCGGCGGCTTCCTGCTGAAGGACAGCGACGCCGCCGCCCTGATCGACGCCGTGCGCACCGTCGCCGCGGGCGAAGGACTGATCGCCCCGGCCGTGACCCGCCGCCTCCTCACCGAGTTCGCCCGCAGCAGGCCCGCCCCGCCGCGGCCCCCCGCCGCGGACCCGGCACGACTGTCCGGCCTCACCCCGCGCGAACGCGAGGTGCTCGGCCGGGTCGGCGAGGGGCTGTCCAACGCCGAGATCGCCGACCGCCTCGCGATGGCGGAGGCCACGGTGAAGACGCACGTCAGCCGCATCCTCGGCAAGCTCGGCCTGCGCAGCCGCGTCCAGGCCGCCGTGCTCGCGCAGGAGTTCGGCCTCAGCCGCGAGCCCTGACCCGACGTCGGCACAGCGGCCGTTCCCGAATGGTCGTCTCCAGCGGGTGCCCGGCGCACGGTCGGCGAAGACTGGGGCCATGTCAGACGCAGCCGAGAAGTCATCCCGAGTCCGCGGCCCGGTCGGGGCGGCCCGCCGGGCCAGCCGCCGGCTCGCCCGCCTCACGGGACACGCGGTGGACGGGGTGTCCGCGGTGACCCGCGCGGAACACGGGTGGCACGTCAACGTGGATGTCGTCGAAGTGCCCCGCATCCCCGACACCACCAGCCTGATGGCCACCTACGAGGTGCAACTCGACGAGGAAGGCCGCCTGCTGGAGTACCGCAGAGTGCGCCGCTACCGGCGCTGCGCCACCGTCGACTGACGCCACGGCGCCCGCCGGACGAAGGAGAAGCGCCTCATGACCGTCACCCCCACTTACCGCGACGACGTGGCCTGTGTGCCGAGGGCCGGAACGCTCTACGACGTCGTCGACATCATCCTCGACCGCGGCATGGTGATCGACATCTTCGTCCGGGTCTCCCTGGTCGGCATCGAGATCCTGAAGATCGACGTCCGCGTCGTGATCGCCAGCATCGACACGTACCTGCGCTTCGCCGAGGTCTGCGACAGCCTCTGCTCAGAGGAGGACCCGCACAGCCGCCGCCTGGGCGACCTCATCAGCGGCGGCGGGCCGGCCAAGGCGGCGGTGGGCGGCAGCCTCAAGAAGGCCACGCAGAGCGTCGGCCGCAAGGCGAAGAACGTGCTGACCGGCGACGACGGCGACGGTACGGACGACGACGGTCGCGCGAACGACCGCGCCGGGCACCGGTCCGGCGGCGGGGCCGGCGGGGGCGGCGGCAAGGGCGGGAAGCGGCACGGCGGCTCCGCGCGCCGCCGCGGGGACGAGGGCTGAGGCGTGCTGACCGACCACCCCGTCTACGTCTACGGCGTGATCCGCGCCGACCACCCGTTCCCCGCCGGGTGCACCGGGATCGGTGCGCCGCCGGCCCCGGCGCGCACGCTGCGCGCCGGGGCGCTCGCGGCCGTGGTGAGCGCCGCGCCGGACGAACTCCTCGCCCGCCGCCGCGACCTGCTGGCGCACCAGAACCTGCTGCTCGCGCTCGCCGAGGACGGCCCGGTGCTGCCGATGCGGTTCGGCGTGGTGGCGCCGGAGGAGTCCGCCGTCGCCGACCAGCTCACCCGTTCCGAGGCCCGTTATCTCGACACGCTCGCCCGCCTCGCGGGCCGCCTGGAGATGAACCTCAAGGTGTTCCCCGCCGAGGAGGCACTCCCCGAGCTGCTCCGCGCCGACCCCGCGCTCCGCGGGCTGCGCGAGGCGGCCAGGCGCCGGCCCGGCTACGAGGCGAGCCTGCGCCTCGGCGAGGCGGTGGCCGGTGCCCTGACCGCCGCCGCCACGCGCGCCGCCGGCCTGGTGACCCGGCGGGTGGCGCCGTTCGCCGAGGCGGCGGTGCCCGGCCCCGAGGTGCCGGGCTGCGTGCGGAACACCTCGTTCCTCGTGCCCCGCGGCGCACTTGACGCGTTCAGGGCCGCGGCCTCGGCCGGTATGGAACCCGCCGCACGCGCCGATGTGCGGCTGACCGGACCGCTGCCGTGCTTCAGCTTCGTGCCCGCCGATGGCCGGGCGGCCACCACCGCGGCGGGGAGGGCGTGACGTGGGACTGCTGTCCGGGCTGCTCCTGCTGCCCCTGGCCCCCGCCCGCGGCGCGGGCTGGCTCGCGGAGCGCGTCGCCGACGCCGCGGAACGCGAGGCGGCCGACCCGACGCCGGTGCGCACCCGCCTCGCGGCGCTGCACCGTGCGCTCGCCGACGGCGAGATCGGCCTCGACGCGTTCGAGGCCGAGGAGGAACGCCTGCTGCGCCTGCTCCAGCCGGACCCACCGAACGGCCCACCGAACGGCCCACCGAACGGAAGTAGCTGATGAACGAAGCAAGCAAGGCCGCCTTCGCCGCGGGCATCGCCGGCGGCTACCTGATGGGCCGCAGGAAACGGGCGAAGATCGCGTTCGCCGTGGCGACGTACGTCGTCGGCCGCCGCTTCCCGCTCGGCCCGCGGAAGCTGGCCGGCGAGGGCGTGCGCAAGCTACGCGAACACCCGCAGTTCTCCGAGGTCGGCGGCCGCCTCGGCAACCGGCTCGCGGAAGCCGGCCGGACGGTCGCCTCCGGCGCGGTCGGCCGCCGCATCGAGTCGCTCACCGAGGCGGTGGAGGGGCGCGTACAGGCGCTCAACGAGCCGGAGAACGCCGGACCCGAGTCCGCGTCCGAGTCCGAGTCCGGGGACGAGGCGGGGCGGCCGGCGAAGAAGAACGGGAAGGCGGAACGCTCCGCCGTCGGGGCCGAGCGGGAGTGAAGGGCATGGAGAAGAAGACGCAGTCCGGGTCCGACGGCCTGGCCGGGGGCCTGGAACGGCTCGGGACGGCCCTCATCGGCCTCGTCGAGGCCCAGGCCAAGCGCCTCGCGGACACCGCCGGGCAGAAGATCACCGACCTCGCCGGGCGCGTCGGGGAGTCGGCCGCGCCCGCCGCCGCGGTGCCGAAGGCCGGGGCGGCGCTGGCCGGGCAGGGCGCCAAGCAGGCCAAGGACCACGCCGTGGGCACGGCCAAGAAGGCCGTCGGCAAGGGTGGCGAAGATTCCGACGACGGCGGGGACGCGGGCGGCGGAGGCGGAGGCGGCGGCAAGAGCCCCGACGCCAAGGTCACCAGCATCATCGAGACGATCGACGTCGGCGTTCCGCTGCGCGACTGCTACAACCACTGGACCAGCTACGACAACTTCAGCGACTTCATGAAAGGCGTGCAGAGCGTCGACCGCTCCGACGATACGACGAGCGAGTGGAAGCTGAAGATCGGCCCGTCCAACCGCTCCTGGAAGGCGACCGTCCAGGAGCAGATCCCGGACCAGCGCATCGAGTGGCGTTCCGAGGGCGGCAAGGGCAGCACCCGCGGCGTCGTCACGTTCCACGAGGTGGCCCGCAATCTCACCCGCATCGTCGTGGTCGTCGAGTACTACCCGGCCGGATTCTTCGAGAAGACCGCCAATCTCTGGCGTGCGCAGGGCCGTCGGCTGCGTCTGGACCTCAAGCAGTTCCAGCGGTACGTGACGCTGGTCGCCGAGGAGACGCCCCCCGGCTGGCGCGGCGAGGTGCGGGACGGCGAAGTGGTGCGCGGCCCCGACGAGGAGGAGAACGGGAACGGGGACGACGACGAGGATCTGGACGACGAAGACGAAGACGAAGACGACGAGGACGAGGACGAGGACGAGGACGACGACGAGGAGCGTGACGAACGGTGAGCGGCGCGCTCGAACCCCTGACGGCCTGCGAGCCGATCGACCCGTGCCCGCCCCGGGCGGCAAACCTCGCCGACATCCTGGAGCGGGTGCTCGACAAGGGCATCGTCATCGCCGGAGACATCAAGATCAATCTGCTCGACATCGAGCTGCTGACGATCCGCCTGCGACTGTTCATCTCCTCCGTCGACACCGCCAAGAAGGCGGGCATCGACTGGTGGGAGTCCGAACCCGCCCTGTCCTCGCGCGCCGCGCGGGACGCGCTCGCCGAGGAGAACGCCCGGCTGCGGGAGCGCCTCACGGCCCTGGAGGACCGTTCGCGGGAACGGGCGGAGGACCGGTGAACGGCGGCGCCGTCCGCGTGTTCGCCGTCTGCGGCGGGGCGGCCACCCCGGCCCTCGCGGGTCTGCGCGGGCACGCCGAGGGAACGGCCGTCCGCTGCCTGCGAGTCGGCGCGCTCGCCGCCGTCGTCCAGGACGTGCCCGCCGCGCAGTTCACGGCCGAGGCGCTGCGCACGCACCTGTCCGACCGGGCCACGCTGGAACGGTATGCCCGCGCCCACCACGAGGTGGTGGCCGCCGTGGCCGCGGCGGGGCCCGCCGTTCCCGTTCCGCTGACCACGCTGTACGCGGACGAGGCACGGGCGCGGGCGGCCATCGCCCGCGAGAGCGCCCGGTTCCTCACGGTCCTCGACCGGGTGCGGGGCCGGGCCGAGTGGGGCGTGAAGGTGTTCGCGGCCGGCCCCGTGCCCGGCCCCGACGGCATGCCGGGCGCACCGCCGCGGTCCGGACGCGCCTACCTCGACCGGCTCAGGGACCGGCAGCGCGGCCGCGAGGCGCACCGGGATGCGGTCCGGGCGGCCGTCGACCGCATCGATGCCACGCTGCGTGCGACGTCCGCCGCGGCCAGGCGGCTGCGCACGCACGGCACCGACCTCACCGGCGAGGCGCAGCCGCAGGTACTGAACGCGGCCTACCTGGTCGACGCGGCCCGGTGCGACGAGCTGACCAGGGCCGTCGCGGCACTGCGCACCGACCCGGAGTTCGGCCCGCTGGTGCGCATCGAGACCACGGGCCCGTGGGCCCCGTACTCGTTCGCCGACGAGGCCGAAGAGACGGACGAGGCCGAAGAGACCGACCGGGGCGGGGTCGATGACGATGACGCGTGAACCGGTGCCGTGGCAAGGTGCGGAGAGTGCCGCCGGGCCGCTCGGGGTGCCGTTGGTCGATCTGTTGGACCGGGTGCTCGCCACCGGCGTCGTGATCAGCGGTGATCTCGTCATCGCCATCGCCGAGGTGCCGCTGGTCCGGCTCTCGCTGCACGCGCTGCTGTCCTCGGTCAGCGACCGCGTGCCCGCCCCCTGGGGCGATGGCGGTCCGCTGTGACGGCCCCCGCCCGCGTCAACCTCGACGCCGACACGGTGGGCAGGGATCTGGCCGCGCTGGTGCTGACGGTGGTGGAGCTGCTGCGCCAGCTGACCGAGCGGCAGGCGCTGCGCCGCGTTGACGCCGGGGAGCTGACGGACGAGCAAGTGGAGCGGGTGGGCACGACGCTGATGCTCCTCGACGAGCGGATGGTGCAGCTCAGGGAGCACTTCGGGCTCGGGCCCGAGGACCTCAACCTCGATCTGGGCCCGCTGGGTTCCCTGCTGCCGCGCGACTGACACCCGGCCGGCGCGCGCCGGGAACGGAGGCGGAACACCCGCCCGGCGTACGCCCGTCGCGGGTCAAGGACCACCACGACACCTTTGGTACAGACCTATTGACCTGTGGTCCAGACCTCTCTACGCTCACGGCATCTGCGGTGAGCACGCCATGACAATCAACAGCGGGCTCCTGGGGCGGCGCAGATCCTTCGTCCCGTCCGACCGACTTGAGGAGCTCCCTTGAGATCCGCAAGAACCGCGACCCCGGCAGGGCGCGGCGGCCTGAAAACCAAGATCCTCACGGGGATCGCCGCCCTCGCCCTCCCCCTCACCGGCATCGTGGCCCTCACCGGTCCCGCCCAGGCCACCCCCGACGCCGACACCGCCGAGGCCCCCGCCGCGGCCGACACCACCGCGGCGCCGAGCAACCACGTCAACCTCGGCTACTTCGCCGAGTGGGGCGTCTACGACCGGGGCTACCACGTCAAGGACATCGTGGACTCCGGCACCGCCGACGAAATCACCCACATCAACTACGCGTTCGGCAACGTCCAGAACGGCGAGTGCACCGTCGGCGACTCCTACGCCGCCTACGACCGCGCCTACACGGCCGCCGAAAGCGTCAGCGGCGTCGCCGACACCTGGGAGCCGGGCGCGCTGCGCGGCAACTTCAACCAGCTCCGCCAGCTGAAGGAGCAGTACCCGGACATCCAGGTGCTGTGGTCCTTCGGCGGCTGGACCTGGTCGGGCGGCTTCGCCCAGGCCATGCAGGACCCGCAGCGCTTCGCGCAGTCCTGTTACGACCTGGTCAACGACCCGCGCTGGGCCGGTGTCTTCGACGGCATCGACC
Organism: Streptomyces johnsoniae; assembly: GCF_031845565.1. Classification (NCBI taxonomy): domain Bacteria; kingdom Bacillati; phylum Actinomycetota; class Actinomycetes; order Kitasatosporales; family Streptomycetaceae; genus Streptomyces; species Streptomyces johnsoniae. The sequence continues at coordinate 390,119 of NZ_JAVREV010000001.1, forward strand.
TCGACTGGGAGTACCCCAACGCCTGCGGCCTCACCTGCGACTCCAGCGGGCCCGAGGTCTTCGAGGAGATGATGCAGGCGTTCCGCGGCGCGTTCGGCGACCAGCTCGTCACCGCGGCGATCACCGCCGACGCGTCGGACGGCGGCAAGATCGACGCCGCCGACTACGCCGGAGGCGCCCAGTACGCCGACTACCTCGCGGTGATGACGTACGACTTCTTCGGCGCGTTCAATGCGACAGGCCCGACCGCCCCGCACTCGCCGCTGACGACGTACGACGGCATCCCGCAGCAGGGCTTCGACAGCCAGTCGGCCATAGAGAAGCTCGTCGCCCAGGGCGTCCCACCGGAGAAACTGCTGCTCGGCATCGGCTTCTATGGCCGCGGCTGGAACGGCGTCACCCAGTCGGAACCCGGCGGCACCGCCACCGGCGCCGCGCCGGGCACCTACGAGGCGGGCATCGAGGACTACAAGGTCCTCGCCGGCCGCTGCCCGGCCAACGGCACCGTCGCGGGCACCGCCTACGCGCACTGCGGCAACGAGTGGTGGAGCTACGACACCCCGGAGACCATCGCGGGGAAGATGGACTGGGCCACGAACGCGGGCCTCGGCGGCGCGTTCTTCTGGGAGCTGTCGGGCGACACCGCCGACGGCGAGCTGGTCCGCGCCATCAGTACCGGGCTGGGCTGATCTCCCTCATCACCCGGCTCCGTACGGCCGGGCAGGCGGACCGCCCCCGCCTGCCCGGTCTTTCTCGTTCGCCCGCCCGCCGGACCGCGGCGGGCGGACGTCACGCGACGTTGACGCGCTGGCCGGGCGGCGCCGCCTCCAGCCAGGCGAGGAAACCCGTCAGCGCGTCCTCGCTCATCGCCAGCTCCACGTCGAAGCCGTCGTGACGGCAGCTGAGCACCACCGCACCCGGCAGCAGGGCCAGCTCCTCCTCGCCGTGCGGATGACGGCGCTCGCGGACCTGGATGCGGTCCCGCTGGAGGGAGCGCCGCGGACGCGGTGCGTAGGAGAAGACGCGGAACCATTCGACCTGGTCCCCGTTGTAGCGCGCCACCCCGTAGAGCCAGCCCTTGCCCTGCGACTGGTCCACGCGCGGCGGCGCGAAGCGCGCGCTGCAGTCGAACGTGCCGCCTGGCCGCTGGATCAGCCGCCGCCGCACGCCGAAGCCGAGCAGGCCGAGGACGACAACGGCGAGAATCACGCCGCCCACCACAAGCAGTGCGAGGACCATCTCTACCGACCTCCTCGCCTCGTGGTGTGCCTACGCGCCTGGTGCAGCAAAGTCCCCTGAGTCGTCCGTGTCCGTCAGCGTCCCGCCGTCGCGGCCCGGAGCCGGACGTCGGCGCGGCGCTCGGCCGATGCGTCCGCCTCCGCACGGGCCTGCTCCAGCGCCCGCTCCGCGCGGTCGACATCGATCTCGTCCGCCAGCTCGGCGATCTCGGCGAGCAGCGACAGCTTACCGTCCGTGTACGAAATGAAACCGCCGTGCACCGCGGCCACGACCGTGCCCTCGCCGGTCTCACCCGTCGTGCGGACGGTGACCGGACCCGACTGGAGGACGGCGAGCAGCGGCTGGTGGCCGGGCATGATGCCGATGTCACCCGAGACCGTGCGCGCGACGACGCGGCTGGCCCGGCCGGACCATACCTGCCGGTCCGCGGCGACCAACTCGACGTGCAGCTCAGCCACGATGGCTCCTCATCCCTTTAGTACCTGGCTTTCCGAAGAATAGTTGGCATGCCCTGTCACGTGCGGGGCGGGGTCGTGGAAACCCCGCCCCGGACGAGTACCGCAGGCGGTGCGTCAGGAAACGCCCAGCTGCTTGGCCTTGGCCTTCAGGTCGTCGAGGCCACCGCACATGAAGAACGCCTGCTCGGGGAAGTGGTCGTACTCCCCGTCCGCGATGGCGTTGAACGCGGCGATCGACTCGTCCAGCGGCACGTCGGACCCGTCGAGACCGGTGAACTGCTTCGCCGCGTGCGTGTTCTGCGACAGGAAGCGCTCGATCCGGCGGGCCCGGCTGACCGTGAGCTTGTCCTCCTCGCCCAGCTCGTCCATGCCGAGAATCGCGATGATGTCCTGGAGATCCTTGTACTTCTGGAGAATCCCCTTGACGCGGGACGCGCATTCGTAGTGGTCCTGCGAGACGTAGCGCGGGTCCAGGATGCGGGAGGTCGAGTCCAGCGGGTCGACCGCCGGGTAGATGCCCTTCTCGGAGATGGGCCGGGAGAGCACCGTGGTGGCGTCCAGGTGGGCGAACGTCGTCGCGGGCGCCGGGTCGGTCAGGTCGTCCGCGGGCACGTAGATCGCCTGCATCGAGGTGATGGAGTGACCACGGGTCGAGGTGATGCGCTCCTGGAGCACACCCATCTCGTCCGCCAGGTTCGGCTGGTAGCCCACCGCGGAGGGCATGCGGCCCAGCAGCGTGGACACCTCGGAACCGGCCTGGGTGAAGCGGAAGATGTTGTCGATGAAGAACAGCACGTCCTGCTTCTGCACATCGCGGAAGTACTCCGCCATGGTCAGGCCGGCCAGCGCGACCCGCAGGCGGGTGCCCGGCGGCTCGTCCATCTGACCGAAGACGAGCGCGGTCTGCGGGAGAACGCCCGACTCCTCCATCTCGTCGATCAGGTCGTTGCCCTCACGCGTGCGCTCACCGACGCCGGCGAACACGGAGACGCCCTCGTGCAGCTTCGCCACACGCATGATCATTTCCTGGATGAGCACGGTCTTGCCCACGCCCGCGCCGCCGAACAGGCCGATCTTGCCGCCCTTGACGTACGGAGTGAGGAGGTCGATGACCTTCAGACCGGTCTCGAACATCTCGGTCTTCGACTCAAGCTGGTCGAACGCCGGGGCCTGCCGGTGGATCTCCCACCGGTCGGTGATCTCCGACTCGGCCTCGGGCTCGTTCAGGATGCGGCCCAGGGTGTCGAACACGCGGCCCTTGGTCACGTCACCGACCGGCACGGTGATGCCCTTGCCCGTGTCGACGACCGGCGCCTGGCGCACCAGGCCGTCGTTCGCGCCCAGGGCGATCGTGCGCACCAGGCCCTCGCCCAGGTGCTGCGCGACCTCAAGGGTCAGGGTCTTGGTCTGCCCGGCGTTCGCCGGGTCGGCGATCTCGACGTGCAGGGCGTTGTAGATCTCCGGCATCTGGTCGACGGGGAACTCCACGTCGACAACGGGGCCCCTCACACCGGAGATGCGGCCGGTCGCGGTGGCCGCTTCAGCAGCAGTGGTCATGATTAGCGTTCACTTCCCGCGGTCGCGTCGGCCAGAGCGCTCGCGCCACCGACGATCTCGGAGATTTCCTGGGTGATTTCGGACTGGCGGGCCGCGTTGGCAAGTCGCCCGAGCGACTTGATCATGTCCTCCGCGTTGTCCGTCGCCGACTTCATCGCGCGCCGGGTGGCCGCGTGCTTGGAAGCGGCGGCCTGGAGCAGCGCGTTGTAGATGCGGCTCTCGACATAGCGCGGCAGGAGCGCGTCCAGCACCTGCTCCGCCGACGGCTCGAAGTCGTACAGCGGCTGCACGTCGCGGCCCTTGGCGAAGGTCTCGGCGGACTCCTCGGCCGACTTGTCCAGCGTGAGCGGCAGCAGCCTGCGCTCGCGCGGCGTCTGCGTCATCATCGACTCGAACTCGGTGAAGGCGATGTGAATCTCGTCCACGCCGCCCTCGTCCGCGTCCCGCTCGATGGACTCGATCAGGGGCGCCGCCACGGCCTTGGCGTCGGCGTACGTCGGATTGTCGGTGAACCCGGTCCAGGTCTGGGCGACGCCCCGCTCCCGGAACGAGTAGTACGAGACGCCCTTGCGGCCGACGACGTACGTGTCCACCTCCAGGCCCCGCGCGACCAGCTCGCTGGTCAGGTGCTCACCCGCCTTGATCGCGTTGCTGTTGTACGCGCCGGCCAGACCGCGGTCGGAGGTGATCAGCAGCACGGCGGCCCGCCGGGGCCGGTCGGCCTCGGTGGTCAGCGGGTGCTTGACGTCCGAGCCCTGCGCCACGGCCGAGACCGCGACGGTCAGCTCGTCCGCGTACGGCTTGGAGGCCGCCACCCTGCGCTGCGCCTTGACGATGCGCGAGGCGGCGATCATCTCCATCGCCCGCGTGATCTTCTTGGTGGCGGTGACGGACTTGATCCGGCGCTTGTACACCCGAAGCTGAGCGCCCATGGATCAGCCCTCGCCCAGCAGCTTGCCGTCCGACGTCTGGAACTGCTGCTTGAACTTGTTCACCGCGGAGCCCACGGCCTGGACCGTGTCGTCCGACATCTTGCCGCCCTCGCGGATGCTGGTCATGAGGTCCTTGTGCTCACGGCCCAGGTAGTCCAGCAGCTCCCGCTCGAAGCGGCGGATGTCGGATACCGGGATCTCGTCCATCAGGCCGTTGGTGCCGGACCAGATGGAGACGACCTGGTTCTCCGTGGAGAACGGGCTGTACTGCTCCTGCTTCAGCAGCTCCACCATGCGCTGGCCACGGGCCAGGGCGGACTTCGACGCGGCGTCCAGGTCGGAGCCGAAGGCGGCGAACGCCTCCAGCTCGCGGTACTGCGCCAGGTCCACGCGCAGCGAGCCGGTGATCTGCCGCACCGCCTTGTGCTGGGCGGAGCCGCCGACGCGGGAGACGGAGATACCGACGTTCAGCGCCGGGCGCTGGCCCGCGTTGAACAGGTCGGACTCCAGGAAGCACTGGCCGTCGGTGATGGAGATGACGTTCGTCGGAATGAACGCGGAGACGTCGTTGGCCTTGGTCTCCACGATCGGCAGGCCGGTCATCGAGCCGCCGCCCATGTCGTCCGACAGCTTCGCGCAGCGCTCAAGCAGCCGGGAGTGCAGGTAGAAGACATCGCCCGGGTACGCCTCGCGGCCCGGCGGGCGGCGCAGCAGCAGGGAGACCGCGCGGTAGGCGTCGGCCTGCTTCGACAGGTCGTCGAAGATGATCAGTACGTGCTTGCTGTCGTACATCCAGTGCTGGCCGATGGCCGAGCCGGTGTACGGGGCGATGTACTTGAAGCCGGCCGGGTCGGAGGCAGGAGCCGCCACGATGGTGGTGTACTCCAGGGCGCCCGCCTCCTCCAGCGCGCCGCGCACGGACGCGATGGTGGAGCCCTTCTGGCCGATCGCCACGTAGATGCAGCGGACCTGCTTGTTCGGGTCGCCGGAACGCCAGTTGTCGCGCTGGTTGATGATCGTGTCCACCGCGAGGGCCGTCTTGCCCGTCTGCCGGTCGCCGATGATCAGCTGACGCTGGCCGCGGCCGATGGGCGTCATGGTGTCGACGGCCTTGTAGCCGGTCTCCATCGGCTCGTGCACCGACTTGCGCTGCATCACCGACGGGGCCTGGAGCTCCAGGGCGCGGCGGCCCGTGGTCTCGATGTCCCCCAGGCCGTCGATCGGGTTGCCCAGCGGGTCGACGACCCGGCCGAGGTAGCCGTCACCGACGCCGACGGAGAGCACCTCGCCGGTGCGGCGCACCGGCTGGCCCTCCTCGATGCCGCTGAACTCACCGAGAACGACGACGCCGATCTCCCGCTCCTCCAGGTTGAGGGCGAGGCCGAGGGTGCCGTCCTCGAACTTCAGCAGCTCGTTCGCCATGGCCGAGGGCAGCCCCTCGACGCGCGCGATGCCGTCACCGGCAACGCTGACCGTCCCGACCTCTTCCCGCGAGGCCGCGTCCGGCTTGTACGACTGGACAAAGTTCTCCAGCGCGTCCCGGATCTCATCCGGCCGGATCGTGAGCTCCGCCATCTGGGTTCCCTGCTCTCCTTGTTGGGCCCGTAAGTTTGTCCATTACGGCCCAACCCGGGCCGCTTGTCCTGCTTCTTGAGTTGGTCGCGCCGCCGTCAGCCGGCCATCCGGCGATTCACCTCGTCGAGGCGGTCGGCAACGGTGCCGTGGATGACCTCGTCACCGATCCGGACCGAGATCCCGCCGAGGACCGCCGGGTCGACGTCGAGATTCAGCTGGATCTGCCGACCGTACAGCCGGGCCAGGGCATCGCCGAGGCGCTGCCGCTGCCGGTCATCGAGCGGCACCGCGGAGGTGACGACAGCCACCGAACGCTCCCGCCTGGCGGCCGCCAGGACGCTCAGCGCCTCAAGCCCTGCTTCCAGGCTACGTCCCCGCGGACGTTCCACGAGCCGGATGACGAGACGCTCGGTGACCGGGCGTGCACGTCCGCCGAGCAGGTCGCGGATCAGGGCGGCCTTGGCGATGCCGCCCGCGGCCGAATCGTCCCTGCCGCTCAGCGCGGCGCGGAGCTGGGGCGCGGTGGCGATGATCCGGCCGAACCGGAACAGCTCGTCCTCCACCGTGTCCAGGCTGCCGTCCCGCTCCGCCGCGATCAGGTCGGCCGTGTCGGCCAGCCCTTCCACGGCGTCCACCAGGTCACGCGAGGCGGACCAGCGGGACCTGACCATTCCGGAGACCAGGTCGACGGCCTCGCCGCCGACCTGTCCGCCCAGCAGGCGGCCGACCAGGTCGGCCTTGCCCTCGCCGGGCTGCGCCGGGTCGGTGAGCACCCTGCGCAGCGACGTCTCACGGTCGAGCAGCGCGGTGACGGCCGCGAGGTCGGCGGCGAGCGCCACGGCGTCGACGGCGGTGTTGTCGACCAGCGCGTCAAGCCGCTCCCGCGCGGCGTCCAGCGCCTCGCGACTCGCTCCCATCATGGCGTCACGCTCCCCTGTTCGCTCGTGGCGTTACGGCCGTCATCGTCCCGCCTCGGAGGACTCGGAGGAAACGGACCGGCCGGCCTGCTCCTCCAGGTCGTCGAGGAAGCGGTCGATCGTGCGGCTCTGCCGGGCGTGGTCCTCCAGGGACTCCCCGACCAGCCGCCCGGCCAGCTCGATGGCGAGCTTGCCGACGTCCTGGCGCAGCAGCTCCGCGGCCTGCTTGCGGTCGGCCGCGATCTGGGCGTGGCCCGCGGCGATGAGCTCCTCGCGCTGCCGCTGACCCTCCTCGCGCATCTCGGTGATGAGCGAGGCACCCTGCTCCTGCGCCTCCTGACGCATCCGGGCGGCCTCGTGGCGCGCCTCGGCGAGCTGTTCCTTGTAGCTCTCCAGCGTCTGCCGAGCCTCGGCCTGAGCCGCCTCGGCCTTCTCCATGCCGCCCTCGATCGCCTCCCGTCGCTCATCGAGCGCCTTGTTGATGGCGGGCAGCAGCTTCTTGTGGAAGACGAAGTAGACGACACCGAAGCAGATCAGGCCAATGACGATCTCGGGCACCACCGGGAGCACAGGGCTCATCGGCTCTTCGGCAGCCAGTTCGATCAGCATGGTGGACCTTTCGTCGGTAGTGGCGTCGTGATCGACGTCAGATGGCGAAGGCGAGCACGAAGCCCATCAGCGCCAGCGCCTCGATGACGGCGAAGCCGAGCAGCATGTTCTGCCGGATGACACCGGTGGCCTCCGGCTGACGGGCGATGGCCTGGACGCCGTTGCCGAAGATGATGCCGATGCCGACACCGGGGCCGACGGCCGCGAGGCCGAAGCCGATGGTGTTGACGCTGCCTTCAACTGCGGCGAGAGTTGCGGACATGTCCGTTTGTTCCTTATCTCTGATGAGCCGGTGGCGGAGTGTCCACCGGATTGGTGCGGTCGGTAGGGGTGGCCGATCGGCCGCTCTCAGTGCGCCTCTTCCAGCGCCTGGGAGATGTAGGTGGCGGTCAGCGCGGTGAACACGTAAGCCTGGAGCGCCTGGATGAACAGCTCGAAGAACGTCAGCGCCACCGTCATGACCATCGAGGTCGCCGCGTAGAACGTGCCGACCACGGAGCCCAGCGTGTACCAGGTGCCGATGATGAACACCAAGAGCAGCAGGTGCCCGGCGAACATGTTGGCAAAGAGCCGGACGGTGAGCGTCAGCGGGCGGACGATGACGTTCGACAGGAACTCCATGGGCGTGAGGATCACGTAGATCCCCTTCGGCAGCCCGCTGGGCACGCACAGGTTCCGCAGGCCGCCGACGAAACCGTTCGTCTTGAAGGTCAGCGTCATGTACGTGACCCACACGATCAGCGCGAGCGCTGCCGGGTACGCGATGATCGATGTCGCCGGGAACTGGGCGAAGGGAATGATCGCCCAGATATTCATGATCCAGACGAAGAAGAAGAGCGACATCAGCAAGGGCACATACGGCTCTGCCTTCTTGCCGATGGTCTCGCGGGCGATGCCGCGGCGCACGAAGTCGTACAGCACCTCGGCGAGCAGCTGGACCTTGCCGGGGACCACCTTCGCCCTGGAGAAAGCCACCCAGAAGAACGTGCAGACGATCGCCGTGCTGAGGAGCACCAGCGCCATCGGCTTGTCCACTTCGAACGAGCCGATCGTGAACAGCGGGTCGAAGATGAACGACCACTCGGACGGGGCGGGGAAGCCACAGCCGTCGAACAGATGGCAGTCGGTCTCGAAGGCGAGCACCTGGTCGTTACTCACCGTGAACTCCCTCGACATGACGCATGGATACGGCTACCTCGATGTGTCGGCGCGGCGGCATGGGCCGCGGAACGGCACTGGACTGGATGGGGCGGGAGGAGCGCCGGTCAGCACCCGCGTGGCTGTCCCGCACAGCCCGCGCACGGCCCCCGGCCCCTGTGGGCGCCGCGATCCGGCCTTCCGGCGAGGGACGATAGCAGCCCGCGACGACACCCCGTATACAGCCCCCGCCTTCGTCGGTACCGCTCATGACGGGCCGCCGGTTGACGCGGTCGCCTTGTCCGGCTCCACGTAGAGGGTCTTGACCTTGGTGTGCGCCCGCACCTGACCGGCCAGCCAGACGGCCGTCCCGGCCAGCACACCGGCGGCGAAGGCACGCCCGTTCAGGAAGGAGGCGTCACGCAGCAGGAGGAGCAACCCGAGCAGGAAGCCCATCTGCGTCGTGTAGATCAGGAAGGCGGCGCCGAAGAAGAGGTCGGGCCAGCGCCTGCCGACGTAACCGAGTGAGATCAGGCCGCCACCGAAGAAGACGGCGGCGACGAGCACGCCGAGCGCGACCCCGCCCGCGCCGTCCCCCCCTGCCACCACGGCGCCGATGACGGTGGCGAGCACGCCTGCCACGGCAGTGGGGATCGCGGCGCCGCGGACGATCCGGGCGTCGTTGGACTGCATCGAACTGCTTCTCCGGCGGGGCTTCGGGGACGTGTCGTCGTTGACGAGCGGGTTCCGGCACGTGGGTGATGCGCCGGGGTTTCGTGAACGCTATCACAAACTATTTGATGAGGTCTTTACCCGATCCGTGTGCAGGACCTCACACTCCGGAGGTAACACCCGCGTTGCGCCGCTGACGTGTGGCACCGCATCTGATAGAGCCGCGTCGGGGCCAGGTCGTGTCGTTTGGATCTTCGCGGGGGCCGCGCTTCCCCCAGACTCCTCCCCCAGACTTCGTCCGGGAGGTGCCCCCACGTACGAGCTGCGATACTCCTCCCCCAGCCGCCAGGCCGGGGGAGCACCGCATCTGACAACGCGACCTGATCCACGAAGATCCAAACGACACGGCCTAGGAGCGGGTGTCGATCTTGCGGCGCAGCGCGAAGCGCTGCCGGTCGCCCACCGCCGTCGCGCCGTGCAGCCCGGCCAGCGAGGTGGGCTGTGTACCGGGCGCGGGCGGCCCGCCCGCGGGCCGGTCCGCGGCGTGGGCGTCGAGCGCGGACTCCACGGGCAGCTGCGGGGCGAGCCGCCGCTTGCGGTCCCGGTAGCGCGGCGGCACCAGCCGCTGCGCCCAGCGCGGGACGCGGGGCGTGAAGCGGGGCATCAGCAGCACCACGAGCCCGACGGCGCTGAGCACCATCACCGCCGGCACCAGCACCGCGTTCGCCGACTGCACGGAGTAGGCGACCGCGCCGAACGCGATCAGCGCCGACCAGAAGTACATGATCAGCACCGCGCGGCTCTGCGAGTGCCCGATCTCCAGCAGCCGGTGATGCAGGTGGCCACGATCGGCCGAGAACGGCGAGTGACCGTTCCAGGTGCGACGCACAATCGCCATCACCAGGTCGACGAACGGCACCGCGATGATCGTCAACGGCAGCAGCAGCGGCATGTAGACGGGCACCGTCTCGAACACCGCGCTGCGCACGGAGCCGGAGAACAGCTTCATCGCGTCCGGGTCCACCTGTCCTGTGATCGACACCGCGCCCGCGGCCAGGACGAGGCCGAGCAGCATCGAGCCCGAGTCGCCCATGAAGATCCGGGCCGGATGCAGATTGTGCGGCAGGAAGCCCAGACACATGCCCATCAGCACCGCCGCGAACAGGGTGGCGGGCGCGGCGGCCTCGATGCCGTACCCGTACCAGATGCGGTAGGCGTACAGAAAGAACGCGGCGGCGGCGATCCCGACCATGCCGGCCGCGAGGCCGTCGAGGCCGTCCACGAAATTGACCGCGTTGATGGTGATGACCACGATCGCGACGGTGAGCAGCGTGCCCTGGAGCGGGGTGAGCGCGACCATGCCGACCGTGGGCACCGGAAGCCACAGAATGGTCAGCCCCTGAAGGACCATGACGCCCGCGGCGATCATCTGGAGACCGAGCTTGATCAGGGCGTCCACACCGTACTTGTCGTCCAGTACGCCGATCAGCCAGATCAACCCGGCGCCGGAGAGCAGCGCCCGCGGCTCGTCGGAGATCCGGAACACCTCGCCCACGTTGGTGAGCTGGGAGGCGACGAGCAGCCCCGCGCAGAGCCCGCCGAACATCGCGATACCGCCCAGCCGCGGCGTCGGCTCACGGTGTACGTCGCGCGCCCTGATGGGCGGCATCGCGCCCCAGGCGATCGCGAACTTCCGCACCGGCCCCGTCAACAGATACGTGACGGCCGCCGTGACGCAGAGCGTCAGTAGGTATTCGCGCACAAGATGCCCCAGAGGTCTCGCAGGACTACCGCGCAACACCCTCTCATGCCCGCGCCCCTGGGTGCGGACTCGGTGTCGCGTCGTTACTGCCTTGGACTCCAGGTTAGGACGGGTCGCCCGCCCGCCGCTCGGCCGGGCGGGAGCGCGAACGCGGGCGCGGGCGCGAACGGGCCGGGGCGGCCCGACCGCGCCCTACAGCAGCGCACGCCCCGACCACGCGCCCCGCGGCGGCACTCCGGTCAGCGCCGTGACCACCGGATCGAGCGCGGCGCGGATCTCCTCGCCGATGGACCGGAAATACGGCAGCGGCGCCCCGTACGGGTCCTGCACCTCGTCCGCCTCCGCGTTCGGCGCCAGCAGCCAGCCGCGGAGCGCCGCGGCGGCACGCGCCAGCGCCCTGGCGCGCTCCACCAGCTCCTCCGGCGAGGCGGCGACCGGCAGCGTGGCCATGTCGATGGCCCGCACCAGCCGCGTGAACTCCTTGAGGGTGAACGTGCGCAGCCCGGCCGAGTGCCCCATCGAGATCACCTGGGCGCGGTGATCCCTGGTCGCGGTCAGCACCAGATCGGCGTCGATGACGTGTTCGTCCAGCAGCTCCCGGCCGATGAAGTCGCCCGCGTCCGCGCCGTATTCGTCCAGCAGCTGGGCGGCGTGCGCCTCCATGGGGGCGCCCTCGTGCCCCCAGGTGCCGGCGCTCTCCACCACCAGACCGGCCGCGAAGCCGCCCAGGCGCTCGGCCAGAGCCTGCCGCGTCAGCCGTTCCGTGATCGGGGAGCGGCACACGTTGCCCGTGCTGACGTGCAGAATCCGGAAGACCTGCCGCGGCCCACCGGAGGTCTCCGGCGCCGGTATGCCAACGTCCGCGGGGCTACCCGAGGGGGGTGTCAATGCGCGGTCTCCAGATCGGGAACGACCTTCCGCAGCTCCTCCTCGCTCACCGCCCCGGCGCGCAGCAGCACCGGAACCCGCCCGGTGACGTCGACGATGGAGGACGGCACGGCATCCGGGGTCGCCCCGCCGTCGAGGTAGACGGCGACCGAATCACCCAGCATCTCCTGCGCGCCGTCGCAGGTCTGCGGCGCCGGGTGGCCGGTGAGGTTGGCGCTGGAGACGGCCATCGGGCCGAATTCCTTGAGCAGTTCGATCGCGACGGGGTGCAGGGGCATCCGCACCGCGACCGTGCCGCGGGTCTCCCCCAGGTCCCACGTCAGCGACGGCTGGTGCTTGGCGACCAGGGTCAGCGCGCCCGGCCAGAAGGCGTCCACCAGCTCCCACGCCTTCTCGGAGAAGTCGGTGACCAGCCCGTGCAGGGTGTTCGGCGAGCCGACGAGCACCGGCGAAGGCACCCCGCGCCCGCGGCCCTTGGCCTCCAGCAGATCGGCCACGGCCGTGGTGTTGAACGCGTCCGCGCCGATGCCGTAGACGGTGTCGGTCGGCAGGACGACCAGATCCCCGCGCCGGACCGCGGCGGCGGCTTCCCGCAGGCCGTGCTTGCGATCGACCACGTCAGAGCAGTCGTAACGCCGTGCCATGACTGAATGTCCTCCTCTTGCCTTGCCCCGGCTACCGCGCGACGCGGCGGGCGGTGGCGAATCGGGGCCGGTTGTTGAGGTCCGGGTGGTCCGCGGCATCGGCCCAGCCGCGGTCCTCGGTGAAGATCCAGGGCACCTGCCCGCCTTGGGTGTCGGCGTGCTCGATGACCACCATGCCGCCGGGCCGCAGCAGCCGGTGCGCGGCCCGTTCCAGACCGCGGATGACGTCCAGGCCGTCCTCGCCGGAGAACAGCGCGAGCTGCGGGTCGTGGTCCCGCGCCTCCGGCGCCACGTACTCCCACTCGGTCAGCGGGATGTACGGCGGGTTGGAGATGACCAGGTCGACCTGGCCGCCCAGCTCGGGCAGCGCGGCACGCGCGTCTCCCTGGTGCAGGACGACGCGGCTGCCCTCCACGTTCTTCCTGGCCCACTCACAAGCCGTGAAGTCCAGCTCCACGGCGTGCACCCGGGAGCGGGGCACCTCCTGCGCCAGGGCGAGCGCGATGGCGCCCGAGCCCGTGCACAGGTCGACGATCAGCGGCTCGGCGACGTCCATCGCCCGGACCGCGTCTATCGCCCAGCCGACGACCGACTCCGTCTCGGGGCGCGGCACGAAGACACCCGGCCCCACCTGGAGCTCCAGATACCGGAAGAACGCGCGCCCGGTGATGTGCTGGAGCGGCTCGCGCGCCTCGCGGCGCGCCACCGCTTCCCAGTAACGGGCGTCGAACTCGGCGTCGGGAACGGTGTGCAGCCTGGACCGCTCGGTGCCGTGCACGAACGCCGCCAGCTCCTCGGCGTCGAAACGCGGCGAGGGCACCCCGGCGTCGGCCAGCCGCTGGGTGGCCCTGGCCACCTCGGCCAGCAGCACGGAACGGGACGCCCCGGAAGACACAGAAGACGCAGTCACATGGCCCACCCTACGCACCCCACGGTCACCCTGCCGCCGCCAGCTTGGCGGCCGAATCCGCGTCCACGCACGCCTGGATGACCGCGTCGAGGTCACCGTCGAGCACCTGGTCGAGGTTGTACGCCTTGAAGCCGACACGGTGGTCGGAGATCCGGTTCTCCGGGTAGTTGTACGTCCGGACGCGCTCGGAACGGTCCACGGTCCGCACCTGGCTGCGGCGGGCGTCGGACGCCTCCCGGTCCGCCTCCTCCTGCGCGGCGGCCAGCAGCCTGGCGCGCAGGATGCGCAGCGCCTGCTCCTTGTTCTGGAGCTGGCTCTTCTCGTTCTGGCAGGAGACGACGATGCCGGTGGGCAGGTGGGTGATGCGGACCGCGGAGTCGGTGGTGTTGACGGACTGGCCGCCGGGGCCGGAGGAGCGGTAGACGTCGATGCGCAGGTCGGCCGCGCTGATCTCCACGTCGACGTCCTCGGCCTCGGGGAGCACCAGCACGCCCGCGGCCGAGGTGTGGATGCGGCCCTGCGACTCGGTGGCGGGCACGCGCTGCACGCGGTGCACGCCGCCCTCGTACTTCAGCCGGGCCCACACGCCCTGTCCCGGCTCCGGGGTGCCCCTGGCCTTCACGGCGACGGAGACGTCCTTGTAGCCGCCGAGGTCCGACTCGTTCCCGTCGATGATCTCCGTGCGCCAGCCGACGCGCTCGGCGTACCGCAGGTACATCCGCAGCAGGTCGCCGGCGAACAGGGCCGACTCGTCGCCGCCCTCGCCCGCCTTGATCTCCAGGATCACGTCCTTGTCGTCGCTGGGGTCACGGGGGACGAGCAGCAGCCGCAGCTCGTCCGTCAACTCCTCGCGCCTGGCCTGGAGGTCCTTCACCTCGGCTGCGAAGTCGGGGTCCTCGGCAGCCAGTTCACGGGCGGTCTCGATGTCCTCCCCGTGCCGCTTCCACGAACGGTAGGCCGCGATGATCGGCGTCAGCTCGGCGTACCGCTTGCCGAGCCGCCGGGCGGTGCCCTGGTCGGCGTGCACCGCGGGGTCGGCCAGCCGCCGTTCGAGGTCGGCGTGCTCGCCGACGAGATCCTCGACCGCCTCGAACATCTTCTGTGCTCCTGAATGGGGACGTGGAGGGGACGCGAACGCTGGGGACGCGGGACGCGAAAGGCGCCGGGCCCGGGGGCCGGTGACGTCGCGCGTCAACGGCCGCCGGCCCGGCGCCGACGGGGTCGCTACTTGCGGGCGGACCCGGCGTTCTTGCCGAAGCGCGCCTCGAAGCGGGCCACGCGGCCACCGGTGTCGAGGATCTTCTGCTTGCCGGTGTAGAACGGGTGGCACTCGGAGCAGATGTCGGCGCGGATACGCCCCTCGCTGACGGTGCTACGGGTGGTGAACGAGGCACCGCAGGTGCAGCTGACCTGGGTCTCGTAGTACTCCGGGTGAATGTCGCGCTTCACGGTGTCTCCTAGCTCGGGAGGGCGCCGGGTCGACGCGCGGGCTGCGCGCCGTGAACCGGGGCCGACGCTCCAGTTTGCCAGCAGGTAGCGTGCCCGACAAAACGGGGTGCCGCTGCCGCTCGTTCCCCGTCCGTACACCCGCCGTTCCGCGCCGGGCGACTACCGGGCGTCACCCCTCGGTGACGACGGAACGGTCCCCGTTCTCCTCGGAGACGGAGCCCTCGACCGCCGAGGCGGGCACCGGCTCGTCGCGGCGCAGCGCCCGCCACACCTGCCCGGCCTGCTCGGCGAGCGGCGTGACGCGGTTGGGGTCGGCCGGGTCGGTGCCGACGGGCAGGGTGACCATCTGCATGGCGTCCGGGCCGATGCCCTCCAGCGTTCCGGCCAGGTCCGCCAGCTCCCGCACCGAGCCGATACCGGAGTCGGTGGTGACCGCGGAAGTCGCGGCGTCGGCAAGGTCGTAGAGCCGCTTGGGGCTGGTCAGCCCCACGCCCCCCGCCTGGTCCGCCAGGGCCCGCAGGAAGGACTGCTGGAGCTCGATGCGGCTGAGGTCGCTGCCGTCGCCGACGGCCTTCCTGGTGCGCACCAGCGCGAGCGACTCACGCCCGTCGAGGGTGTGGGTGCCCGCCGGCAGCTCCAGGTGGCTGTCCTCGTCGTCGATGGCCTGTGTGGTCGTGATCTCCACGCCGCCGAGGGTGTCGACCAGCCGGGCGAAGCCGTCGAAGTCGACCTCCAGGTAGTGGTCCATGCGCAGCCCGGTCATGGACTCGACCGTCTTGACGGTGCAGGCCGGACCGCCCACCGTGTACGCCTCGTTGAACATCGAACGGTCCGCCGCGGGCTCGGTCGAACCGTCGCCCCGCTCGCACCGCGGTCGGTCCACGAGGGTGTCGCGCGGGATGGAGACGACGGTGGCCGCGTCGTGCGCCTCGTTCACGTGGACGATCATCGCGGTGTCGCTGCGGGCGCCGTCCTGGGCGTCCGGGCCGCCGAAGTCGCCGTTCGTCCCGGCCCTGGAGTCCGAGCCGAGGACGAGGATGTCCATCGAGCCGCCCGGGGTGTCCCGCGGCCGGTCGGGTCCGAGCGCGGAGTCGATGTCGACCTGCGACAGATTGCCGTCGAGCTTCACGTACAGGGCGGTGAGCCCGGCGCCCGTCAGCAGGACGACCGCCGCCAGGCCGATCACGACGGCGCGCAGCAGCCGCCGCCTCCCGGGGCCGCGGCGCGCCATCCGCGGACGACGGGGCCGCCCGGCCCGCCCTTCATCGTCCGGTTGGGTGCCCATTCACCCATTGTGCCCCCTTGGCGAGGGTGATGCCTCCCGGCGGAGACGGCGGCGGCCCCGCACCCTGCCGGGTGGGGGCCGCCGCCGTGCGCGCGAGGGACCGGTCAGTCCCCGTTGCCGGGGGCCGGGGTCGTCTTCTGGATCTGGAGCAGGAACTCGGCGTTCGACTTGGTCTGCTTCATCTTGTCCAGCAGCAGCTCGATGGCCTGCTGCTGGTCCAGGGCGTGCAGCACCCGGCGGAGCTTCCAGACGATCGCCAGCTCGTCGCTGCCCATCAGGATCTCCTCCTTCCTGGTGCCGGACGCGTCCACGTCCACGGCCGGGAAGATGCGCTTGTCCGCGAGCTTCCGGTCCAGCTTCAGCTCCATGTTGCCGGTGCCCTTGAACTCCTCGAAGATCACCTCGTCCATCCGGGAGCCGGTCTCGACCAGCGCGGTGGCGAGGATCGTCAGGGAGCCGCCGTCCTCGATGTTGCGGGCCGCGCCGAAGAACTTCTTCGGCGGGTACAGCGCCGCCGAGTCGACACCGCCGGACAGAATCCGGCCGGACGCCGGGGCCGCCAGGTTGTAGGCGCGGCCGAGGCGCGTGATGGAGTCGAGCAGCACGACCACGTCGTGGCCCAGCTCCACCAGCCGCTTGGCGCGCTCGATGGCCAGCTCGGCGACCGTGGTGTGGTCCTCCGCCGGCCGGTCGAAGGTCGAGGAGATGACCTCGCCCTTCACCGAGCGCTGCATGTCGGTGACCTCTTCCGGCCGCTCGTCGACGAGGACGACCATCAGGTGGCACTCGGGGTTGTTGCGGGTGATGGCGTTGGCCACCGCCTGCATGATCATGGTCTTGCCGGTCTTGGGCGGCGCCACGATCAGCCCGCGCTGGCCCTTGCCGATGGGCGAGACCAGGTCGATGATGCGCGTAGTCAACGCGCCCGGGTCGCTTTCGAGACGCAGCCGCTCCTGCGGGTACAGCGGCGTCAGCTTGTTGAACTCGGCGCGCCCGCGCCCGGATTCGGCGGCCATGCCGTTGACCGAGTCGAGACGGACCAGCGCGTTGAACTTCTCGCGCCGCTCGCCGTCGCGCGGCTGGCGGACCGCCCCGGTGACGTGGTCGCCCTTGCGCAGGCCGTTCTTGCGGACCTGGGCGAGCGAGACGTACACGTCGTTCGGCCCCGGCAGGTAGCCGGACGTGCGGACGAACGCGTAGTTGTCGAGGATGTCGAGGATGCCCGCGACCGGGATCAGGACGTCGTCCTCGGCGATCTGCGGCTCGCTGACCTCGTCGCGCCCGCGCCGCCCGCGGCGGTCGCGGTAGCGGCCGCGGCGGCCCCGGCGCCCGCCCTCGAAGTCGTCGTCCGCGTTGTCACGGTTATCGCGGTTGTCGCGGTTGCCGCCGCGGCTGTCGCGGTTGTCCCGGTTGTTGTCGCGGTTGTTGTCCCGGCCCTCACGGCCCTCACGGCTGTCCCGGCCGTCCCGGTTGCCGTCGCGGCCCTCACGGCCGCCCCGGCCGCCGTCCTTGCCGGACGGGCCCTGGCCGTCGTTCTTGCCCGACTGGCCCTGGCCGCCCGCGTTCTTGCCGCCCCGCCGGTCGCGGTCGCGCTTGCCCTGGCGCTCCTGGCCCTCGGTCCTCGGGGCCTCGCCCCCGGCATCGCGGTCCTTGTCGCCGCGGTCCTTGTCGCCGCCCTTGTCCGCGGCCTTCTCCTGAACCTTCTCCTGGCCCTTCTCGCCCGTGTCGTTCGCGGCGGCGGGCGCGGACTTGGCGTCGGCGCCCTGGCCCGGAATCTCGATCTGCTGCTGTGCGGCGGCCGCGGCGGACTCGCCGGTCCTGGTGCGCGAGGTCGCGCGCCGCTTCGGCTTCTCCGTGGAGGCGGACTCGGCCGACGCGCCGTCCGCGTTCGCCGCTCCCGGGCTTCCGGCGCCGGTGGCCTGCTTCTCCTTGATGACCTCGATCAGCTGGCTCTTGCGCATCCGCGCGGTGCCCCTGATCCCCAGCCCGGAGGCAACCTGCTGCAACTCGGCGAGAACCATGCCGTCGAGGCCGGTACCCGAGCGCCGGCGCCGCGTCGCGGCGGGGGCGGCAGGAGCGTCCGTGGCGGACGCGGTGGCAGCACCGGCAGTCTTGTCGGCGGTGTCGGCACTCACGCCCATCAGATCGGTGGTGTCGCTCACGAAGGGTCCTTCCCTGGAGCGGACGTCGGCCTGTCTGGCTCGGCGACCGGTCGTGCTGTCCGGCTGCGGCCCCGTGCGGTGGGCCGGCCGGTGCGGTAATCCCGCCTGCTCACTTGCGGCGGAAGATCAAATTCACGGTGTGGTGCGGGGAGGATCATCAAGAAACCGTCTCGCACCGTTCCGGAGCGTGCTCGTCCCTGCCAGGCAGGCTGCTCAGGCAGATGAGTGGAGGCTCCCGGAAGAAAGTGGGGTGGTCCCCAACCATGGGACCCCGGAATTCCGCACGAAACCGACTGTGGCGGTACGTGCAGACTTGAGGTTAACACTACCGGACCCTGCCTTCATTCCCCCTCTCCCTCTTCCATCCGCGCCCCCGCGACCCGCCCGGGCGGACGGGCTGCGCGGGTCACTGACCAGCCCCGGCGAGCGGCAGGACGCACGTTCCCGCCGTGTCCAGAGCCAGTCGATTCGCCGTCCAGCCGTCTCCGGCCAGCCGGGCGACCTTGTCGGCCTCCCCGTCCTCCGCGAGCGCGAGCACCGTCGGGCCCGCCCCCGAGATGACCGCGGGGACGCCGTCCGCCCGCAGGCGGCCGACGAGATCCATGCTCTCGGGCATCGCTGGCGCCCGGTAGTCCTGGTGCAGCCGGTCCTCCGTGGCCGGGAGCAGCAGCTCGGGGCGCCTGGTCAGCGCCTCGATCAGCAGTGCCGCCCGGCCCGCGTTGGCCGCCGCGTCGACATGCGGAACGTGCTGCGGCAGCAGCCCCCGCGCCGTCTCCGTCGCCAGCGGCGTGGCCGGCACGAATACCACGGGAACGACCGTCTGCGCGGGGTCCATCCGGATCGCCCGCACCGCACCGCTCTCGCCCCACGCCAGCGTGAACCCGCCCAGCAGGCAGGCCGCGACGTTGTCCGGGTGGCCCTCGATCTCCGCGGCCAGCTCCAGCAGCGCGGCGTCGTCGAGCTTGCCCTCCCCGCCGGTGGTCACCGCGCGGGCCGCCACGAGACCGGCGCAGATCGCCGCGGAGGAGGAGCCGAGGCCGCGCCCGTGCGGAATCCGGTTCGCACACACGATCTCCAGGCCCCTGGGCTGCCCGCCGAGCGCGTCGAACGCCGTGCGCAGCGTGCGAACGAGCAGATTGCGCTCGTCCCGCGGCACCGAGTCCGCGCCCTCACCCGCGATGTCCAGATGCAGCCCCGAGTCCGACACCCGGACCACGACGTCGTCGTACAGGCCGAGCGCCAGCCCGAGCGCATCGAAGCCGGGCCCGAGATTGGCGCTGGTCGCGGGCGTGCGGACCCGTACAGCGGCGGCGCGGAAGGCGGGATGGGCCATCGCTCGATGACTCTCCTTGGTGAGATGTGCGGCATGTCCCCGCCGGGCGGGTGGCGCCGCCGAAAGCGACGCGCGCCCTGGCTCGTGGACGTAACAGCGGGCAGTACACCACTCCGGGACGAATACCAGCCTATCGAAGGAAGGTTCAGACGCGATACAGGGCGGGCAGGTGTCGCCCGCGGCGCCCGCCCCCGCGCGCGCCGCCCCGCCCGCGCCGCGTCACCGGACCAGGTCCAGGCGGGCCGCCGCCGCGTCCGCGTCCACCGGCACCGTCACCGGCTGCGGCGCTCCGGAGACCGCCCAGTCCGGGTCCTTCAGCCCGTTGCCCGTCACCGTGCACACGATGCGCTGCCCCGGGTCGACATCGCCGTTCTCCGCCGCCTTCAGCAGCCCGGCCACGGACGCGGCGGAGGCCGGCTCCACGAACACTCCCTCACGGGCCGCCAACAGCCGGTAGGCCGCGAGGATCTGACGGTCGGTCACCTCGTCGACGCGTCCGCCCGACTCGTCCCTCGCCTGCTCCGCGAGCGTCCAGGAGGCCGGGTTGCCGATGCGGATGGCGGTCGCGATCGTCGTGGGGTCCTTCACCGGCTCGCCGCGCACGATGGGCGCCGCGCCCGACGCCTGGTAGCCCCACATCCGGGGCGTGCGAGAGGCGATGCCGTCCGCCGCGTACTCACGGTAGCCCTTCCAGTACGCCGTGATGTTCCCCGCGTTGCCCACCGGCAGCACGTGGATGTCGGGGGCGTCGCCGAGCATGTCGACGATCTCGAACGCCGCGGTCTTCTGCCCCTCGATACGCACCGGATTGACCGAATTGACCAGCGCCACCGGGTACTTCTCCGCCAGGTCCCTGGCCAGCGTCAGGCAGTCGTCGAAGTTTCCCTCCACCTGGAGGATGCGCGCGCCGTGCACGAGCGCCTGTCCCATCTTGCCCAGCGCGATCTTGCCCTGCGGAACGAGAACGGCGCACACCATCCCCGCCCGCACCGCGTAGGCCGCGGCGGACGCCGAGGTGTTGCCGGTCGAGGCGCAGATGACGGCCTGCGCCCCCTCCTCCTTCGCCCGCGACATCGCCATCGTCATGCCCCGGTCCTTGAACGAACCGGTCGGATTCGCGCCCTCGACCTTGAGATAAACGTCACACCCGGTACGTTCGGAAAGCACCACGGCAGGCACGAGCGGCGTCCCGCCCTCGCGCAGCGTCACCACGGGCGTGCGGGACGTGACCGGGAGGCGGTCGCGGTACTCCTCGATCACCCCGCGCCACTGGGAGCTGGTGCGGCCGCCGGCAGCGGCGGCGGACATGGCTGGTGCGTCCATGACGTAAGTCAGGCCCTTCTGTTCATTTCTCCGCCCCCGGAGGACGGACATCCCAGGCGAGGAGCGGCACGCCCGGCCCGGCTACTCACCCTCGACCCGCATGGTGCTCGCGACACCGTGCACGGTATCCAGTCTGCGCAATGCCTCGACCGTTGCGCCGAGCGCCGCGTCCGACGCCCGGTGCGTGACCACGACGAGCTTCGCCTCGCCGTCCTTGCCGGTCTGCCGGACCGTGTCGATCGACACCCCGTGATCGGCGAACACCATCGCGCACTGCGCCAGCACACCCGGCTTGTCCGCGACGTCCAGGCTGATGTGGTAGCGGGTGACCACCTCGCCCATCGGGCTCACCGGCAGCCGCGCGTACGCCGACTCCCCCGGCCCCAGCCCGCCGCCCCGCTTGTTGCGGCAGGCGGCCACCAGGTCGCCGAGCACCGCCGACGCGGTCGGCACACCGCCCGCCCCCGGGCCGTAGAACATCAGCCGGCCGGCCGCCTCCGCCTCCACGAACACCGCGTTGTACGCCTCGCGCACGCCCGCCAGCGGATGACTGAGCGGGATCATCGCCGGGTGCACGCGAGCGGTCACGGAACGTCCGTCCTCGGCCCGTTCGCAAATGGCCAGCAGCTTCACCGTGCATCCCATCTGCCGCGCGCCCGCCACGTCGGCCGCGGTGATCTCCGTGATGCCCTCGCGGTGCACGTCGTCCAGGCCCACCCGGCTGTGGAACGCGATCCCGGCCAGGATCGCCGCCTTGGCCGCCGCGTCGAAGCCCTCCACGTCCGCCGTCGGATCGGCCTCGGCGTAGCCGAGCGCCGACGCCTCCTGAAGCGCCTCGCCATACCCGGCGCCGGTCGACTCCATGCGGTCGAGGATGAAGTTGGTCGTGCCGTTGACGATGCCGAGCACGCGGTTCACCTTGTCGCCCGCGAGCGACTCGCGCAGCGGGCGCAGCAGCGGGATCGCCCCGGCCACGGACGCCTCGAAGTACAGGTCGGCCGCATGTTTCTCCGCCGCCGCGTGCAGCGCGGGCCCCTCCTGGGCCAGCAGCGCCTTGTTCGCCGTGACGACGCTCGCGCCGTGCTCGAACGCCGAGTTGATCAGCGTGCGGGCCGGCTCGATGCCGCCGATCAGCTCCAGGACGACGTCGATGTCGCCGCGCGCCACCAGACCCGCCGCGTCCGTCGTCACCAGCTCGGGCGGCACGCCCTCGCGGTCCTTCCCCAGGCGGCGCACGGCCACCCCGGCCAGCTCGACCGGCGCCCCGATGCGGGCGGCGAGGTCGTCCGCGTGCGTCGTCATCAGGCGGGCCACCTGCGTGCCGACCACGCCGCAGCCGAGCAGCGCCACCTTCAGCGGACGAGTGCGCACCATTCGACCTCGCCTTTCCGTTCTCGTGAACCTTCAGTCTCACGCACCGGCGGGGAAACCCCCGCCGGGCGTTCAGTATGCGGACGAGCCGCTGCCCCGGGGCGCCCGGGCGTCAGCCGATGTCCAGGGCGAGCAGGTCCTCCTCGGTCTCCCGCCGCACGATCTCCCGCGCCGCGCCATCCGTCACCGCGACCACGGGCGGACGCGGCGTGTGGTTGTAATTGCTCGCCATCGACCGGCAGTAGGCCCCCGTGGCGGGCACGGCCAGCAGGTCGCCGGGCCGCACGTCGGCCGGCAGGTACGCGTCGCGGACGACGATGTCCCCGCTCTCGCAGTGCTTGCCGACCACGCGGGCCAGCATCGGCGGCTCCTGGGAGACCCGCGAGGCGAGCACGACCGAGTACTCCGCGTCGTACAGCGCCGTGCGGATGTTGTCCGACATGCCGCCGTCGACGCTGACGTACGTGCGCAGCCCTTCGAGCGGCTTGACCGTCCCCACCTCGTACAGCGTGAACGCGCTCGGCCCGACGATCGCCCGCCCCGGCTCCACCGACAGGCGCGGCACCGCGAGCCCGGCCGCCTCGCACTCCTTCGTCACGATCTCGCCCAGCGCCTTGCCGATCTCGTGCGGCTCGCGCGGATCGTCCTGGGGCGTGTACGCGATGCCCAGGCCGCCGCCGAGGTCGATCTCCGGCAGCTCGACCCCGTGCTCGTCCCGCACCGCGCTCAGCAGCCCCACGACGCGACGCGCCGAGACCTCGAAGCCGGCCATGTCGAAGATCTGCGAGCCGATGTGGCTGTGCAGGCCGACCAGTTCCAGACTCGGCCGCGCCAGCACCCGGCGCACCGCCTCCGCGGCCGTGCCGTCCGCGAGCCCGAGCCCGAACTTCTGGTCCTCGTGCGCGGTGGCGATGAACTCGTGGGTGTGCGCCTCGACTCCCACCGTGACCCGGATCTGCACGCGCTGCCGCGCGCCGTGGCGCTCCGCGGCCCGGGCGACCCGTTCGATCTCCTCGAACGAATCCAGCACGATCCGCCCCACACCCGCCTCGACGGCCCGCCGGATCTCGGCCGCCGACTTGTTGTTGCCGTGCAGCGCGATACGTTCCGCGGGCATCCCGCCCGCCAGCGCCGTCGCCAGCTCACCGCCCGAGCAGACGTCGACGTTCAGCCCCTCCTCGCACAACCAGCGCACAACGGCGCGCGAGAGAAAGGCCTTTCCCGCGTAGAACACATCGGCATCCGGCCCGAACGCCTCCCGCCAGGCGCGGCAGCGCGCGCGGAAGTCGGACTCGTCCAGCACGTACGCCGGCGTGCCGAACGACTCGGCGAGCGCCTCGGCGCTCACGCCCGCGACGCGGACGACGCCGTCGTCCCCCCGCGTGACGGAACGGGCCCAGACGCGCGGGTCCAGCGCATTGAGATCGGTGGGCGGCGCGGCGTAGTGCCCCTCGGGCAGCACGTCGGCGTGACGGGGCCCGGCGGGGTGGGCGGAACGGCTCATGTCGGAAGTCCTCTATCTGTTCACACGTGGTCGGGCGCACTGATGCCCAGCCGGAGCAGGCCGCCGGCCAGCACCGCTCCGGCAGCCTGGGCGAGAGCCAGCCGGGCGCGGTGGGCGGCCCCGGGTTTCTCGTCGCCGACGGGCAGCGCCGACCTGGCCCGTTCGGTCTCGAGGAAGGCGTCGGCGACGCGCACCAGGCGCCCCGCGGACCACACCTGCTCCCCCAGCGCGGCGAGCAACGCCCGCTCCTGCGCCGTCTCCAGCGCCGCGGCGCCCGGCTCCGGCGACACGCCGAGCGCCCGCGCCCCGCGCTCCAGCGCGCGGCTGCGGGCGTGCGCGTACCTGACCCGGAACAGCGGGTTCTCGTCGCGCTGCACGAGCAGCGCGCCCCCCGCGCCGCCCGCGGCGGCCCACCGTTCGGCGTCGCGCGCGGGGTCCTCGGGCAGCGCGGCCGGCCGGGGGCGGGCGAGCAGCTCGCGCAGCAGCTCGGCATCGGCCCCCTCGGCCAGCCTGATGTTGAGGAAACCGCCCCCGACGACCTCGACGTCCCGCACCCCCGCCTGCGCCACCAGCCGCTCGCGCAGCCGCGCGGCGGCCTCGGCCCCCGTCATCCCGGCCGGCCCGGCCAGCCGCATGGCGATCCCAGTCCCCCACTCCCGCGCCCCGCGCGGCCGCAGCCCGGCACGCTCGGGCACGTCGACGAAGCCGAGCTCGCGCGCGGAGCGGAGCACGGCCCGGGAGAGCCGGTCAGGAGTCACGGAGCAAGCGTACGAGAGGCCGGGCGCCGCTCCGCCAGCCGTTTTACCTGCCGGACGGGCCCCGCCCGCCGCCCCTCGTCGCACAGCCTGCGCACGACGCCGACCAGCTCGGCCGGCTCGAACGGCTTGGCCAGCAGCGCGTCGATCCCCGCCGGCGCCTCGGGCCCCGCGCTCGCGGACACAAGCACCAGCGGAATATCCGCGGTCCGCGGGTCCACCCGCAACCGCCCGACGGTCCGCATCCCGTCCATCCGCGGCATGGCCAGGTCGAGCGTGATCACATCCGGACAGAAGCGGTGCACCGTCTCCAGACACTCGGCACCGTCGGATGCGGTCATGACCTCGAACCCGTCAAGTTCGAGGTTCACCTTGATCAACTGCCGGATGACCTGGCTGTCGTCGACGACGAGGACCCGGCCTGAAGCGCCTGGCACCCACCCAGGGTAAGCGCCTTCCCCACCCGGCGTCCGGCCTTTCCCCGAAGTTGTACCCGGGAGTAGCGCCCCCCGCACCCCCGTACGGAAAACACCGGTGCGGACCACCGCCACCAAGCTGATAGAGTCCTTCCCGTCGCCACAGAGACGACACCA
Organism: Streptomyces johnsoniae; assembly: GCF_031845565.1. Taxonomy (NCBI): domain Bacteria; kingdom Bacillati; phylum Actinomycetota; class Actinomycetes; order Kitasatosporales; family Streptomycetaceae; genus Streptomyces; species Streptomyces johnsoniae. Next base: position 415,194 of record NZ_JAVREV010000001.1, read on the forward strand.
GCCCCCGTAGCTCAGGGGATAGAGCAACGGCCTCCGGAGCCGTGTGCGCAGGTTCGAATCCTGCCGGGGGCACCCACTGTGAGGTGCCAACAGACCCCGCGACCAGCAGACTTGCTGCGTCCGGGGTCTTTCAGCCTCATGTCAGTGATCACGTAATGACGACGTAATGGGACCTCTCCGCAGCAGGTCACAGGCGGTTCCCGGGTACGCCGAAGGCCCCGGGGAACCCGGGGCCTCACAGCGTCAGTCACGGGCCATCTGCGGGCCAGGCGCGTCGTTCCCCGCCCCTCCCTCCTCCCCGAGGCCCTTCATGATCCGCTCGTTCATTTGCGTTTCCTGACCGTCGACGCACTTCGCGTAAATCTTGAGCAGCACCTCGGGCACACCCGAGTTAACGCGTGTCCGGTAGGTCGTGTGACGGGCACGTCGACGGGTCGTTCGGTCCGGTATGGGGCGTGGCGGCCTGTCTGATCAAGAGTGGGCTCGGCTGGAGCCATACCGGCATCAATGGCACGCTCTTCCAGCTGAGGACTGGCGTTCCCTGGCGGGATCTGCCCGCGCGGTTCGGGAAGTCGAAGACGGTTCATGATCGGCACCGGCGATGGTCGGCGGACGGCACATGGGAGCAGATCCTTCGCGCCGTCCAGGCCGACGCGTATGCGGAAGGCCGGATCGACTGGAGTGTGGTGAGCGTGGACTCCACCGTGTGTCGCGTGCACCAGCACGCCGCCGGAGCCCACCACCGGCCGGCCCGAATACCGGGACGGCACCGCCGGTCCGTCGGGCATCGCCCCGACGAAGCGGTTGGCCGCTCACGCGCAGGGCTCACGACGAAGACCCATCTGGTGAGTGAGGGCGGCCTGAACGCCGGGACCAACGAGCCAACCGCGAGCGCCGCGGCAGCCGGGGCGGGCGGCCCACCGGCCTCGACCGAGCACACTACGCCCGCAGGAATGAAGTCGAGCGGACCTTCAGTTCGCTCAAGGACGCCCGCGCTGTGGCAACTTGGTACGACAAGAGAGCGTACGTCTTCCTCGGCACGGTCACTCTCGCATCGATTCGGCTATGGCTGCGTTGATGACCCGACGGACAGTCCTTGGGGCGTGGTGAGTTCGTAGCCCGCTTCCTCTACTGCGGCACGCACAGCTATCGGGTCGGATTCCCTCTCACTGGTCACTGTCATCGAGCCGCTCGCGACGTCGACGGTCACCGAGGTGACCCCGTCGACGAGTTCGACCTCCTCGGTGACCGTGGCGGCGCAACTGCGGCAGGCCATGCCGATGACCTCGTACGTGGAGATGTATGTGGCCTCGCTCATGCCCCCTCCTGCGACCTCGGGGCTTCCCTGACGTTCGGGCCGTTGGTGACCGGCCGGGTGAAGCCGTGGGACCGGCGCATCCGGCCGTCCGAAGTGAAGGTGCAGAAGGACATGGTCTCCGTGGAGACCCGCTTCTTGCGCATCGCGGCGTGGATCGTGAGCCGTACCGCGATCCAGTCGCGGTCCGCAATGGCCTCGTGTACCTCGAAGCGGGCCTCGTCGTCCTCGGCCAGGTTCTTGCGTACGGGATGGATGTGGGCGAGGAGCTTGTCCCAGTCGAGTCGTATGCCGTCGCTGATTATGACGATGTCGGGTGTGTAGAAGCGGGCCACGTGGTCGCCCTGCACGACTTCCTCGTGGAACGTGGAGAAGAAATCGGTGATGAACTGCTCGGGGGTGCTGTGTGCCAGTGGCTTCATGCTGCTCCAGTCCAGGCGCGGCGACGGGAAGCGGCCCGTGCGGCACCACTCCACTAACTCTTACATCCCGTAAGATATAGAGGACCCGACAGCTTTGACAAGGTGTAAGAGTTGAATTCTCCTCCGCGGCGCCGTGCCGACGCCGAACGCAGCCGTACCGCCGTCCTCGACGCGGCCATCCAACTCCTCGGCGAACGCCCTGACGCGGGCATGGCTGCGGTCGCGGCCGCAGCCGGGGTCACCCGCCAGACCGTCTACGCCCACTTCCCCTCGCGGGACGACTTGCTCACAGCAGTCGTCGACCACATGACGGAAAGGGTGACGCGGGAGATGGACGCTGCGGGGGCCGAGGAGGGCCCGGCCCCGGAGGCGCTGCTCCGTCTTCTCGACGCCGCCTGGCGCGTCTCCGAGGAGTATCCGGCCCTCATCCGGCTCGGGGGTCGCCCGACGCCGCCCGAAGAGGGCCGCTCCCGCCACGAGCCGATCGCCGACCGCATCGCGCGCGTACTCCAACGCGGCCGTGACGCAGGGGACTTCGACCCGGAACCCGCCCTCTCCTGGCAGGTGGCGGCCGTGATCGCGCTCGGCCATGCCGCGGGCGAGGAGATCCGAGCGGGCCGCATGCCCACCACCGCCGCCACCGCCGCCCTCCACTCCGGACTCCTGCGACTCCTTGCGCCCGGTGCCCAAGAGCCTTAGTGGTTAGCTCCGGACGTTCTTCGGGGGATGATCATGCTGCGAGTGCGGTGGAGGATTCTTCCTGTCGGTCGGTGAGTGCGTGTCGATCAAGTCTGGCCAGTACATCGTCCAGGTCGGAGGTGGTGAATCTGCACTGGAACGGCTGTGCCGTGGCGTTGTAGCGGTCTTCGGACGCTCGGAGCCGGTCCCGGACTTCGTCGAGGTCGGTTAAGTCGTGGGGTGAGACGACCTTGCGCTGTACATGGAGAAGAAGATCTCTATTTGGTTCAGCCAGGAGGCGTGGGCGGGTGTGTGGCCCAAGACGGCGTTCGGGAACCTGGCGGCCAGGCGGTCGGTGGCCGACTTGCCGCGGCGCGAGGAGCCGTTGTCGACGATGAAGAAGACCCGTTCCGCATTGGTGCAGGGCTCGCTGATCATCACCTGCTCGACCAGTTTCATGAACGGCACGATGCCTGTGGTCTGTTCACAGCGGCCGAAGACTTCGGCCCGGTTGATGTCCTAGGCGGCCAGGTAGGCCAGGGCTCCGCCGCGGCCGGGGGCCAGGGTGGGATGGCAGCGACGGCGGGCTTGGATGGAGGTTTTCTCGTCCGCAGAGATGACGTACTCGTCTTCGCCGAGCGAGGCGCCGTCGAAGACGCGGGCGTACAGGTCCAGGACTCGTTGGCCGTGGCGCGGAAGTTCGGGTCGCGGATGAAGATCCAGGATTGGTGTTGCCAGGGCTTGAGTGCGTCGGCCTTGAGCCATCGGCGCACCGTGGGGGCGGAGATCGTGTCGATGATGGCCCGAAAGACGGCCTCACGTGCGAGCTCGGGGCATGACCAGCGGGAGAACGGGGCTTCGGACTCGGTGGGCAGCCGGCAGGCCAGTGCCTTGACTTCGGCGATCTGCGGCGCGGTGAACGTCGGTGGCCGCCCCGACCGTTCGCGGTCGTCAAGGGCGGGCATCCGGCGCGGCCGCGAATCGGCCGCGCCAGCGGCGCACTGCGTCCACGGGCAGGTGGGTTTCGGCGGCGATCCAGGCGTTGCCGCGGCCTCGCGCGGCCAGGAGCACGATCGTCGCGCGCTGGCGTGCCTGGTGTGGGGTCTTGTGGCCGTAAGCCATCTTCGTGAGCCGGTGGCGCTCGGAAGCAGCCAGCTCCACGGGCACGGCGGAGCACACGGGCATAAGAGGACAGCGGCCCATCTCTCGGGGCGGTGAACGGGCGGGACAGCGTCGGCTTCCCTCACCGGCGCAGCCCTCAAGTCGCCGACGAGCAGGGCGTGTCCGGCAGGCCGTAGACGAACACGCCCTTCGGGGTCAGCTGGTGACGTACCGCTCGGAGTATTCCGCGGTGGGGGCGATGGGCGTGATCACGTCGATCAGGACGCCGTTGGGATCGGCCACGATGAAATGCCTTTGCCCGAAGTCCTCGCTGCGCAGTGCAAGGACGGGGTGCAGCCCTTCGCTGGTGACGAGCCGTTCCCATTCCGCGTCCACGTCCTCCACTTCGAAGTTGAGCAGCAGGCCCTGTGCGGGGACCCGGTGACCCTCGGGAAGCGTCGGGTGGGTGTGGTCGAGGAGGGCGAGTTCGTACCCGGGATCTCCCGGCCGGCGCAGGCTGACGTACCAGTCGGCCTCGAACGTCGTCTCGAACTCCAGCAGCCGGGTGTAGAAGTCGCGGGACTCTCGCAGCTTCGCTGTGCTGATCACGGGATAGAAGCCGGTCAGTTTCATGCCTGAACCCTTTCGCATACCATCAGTATGCGAAAGAAGCTATTCACATACCAGCGGTATGTCAATGGGGAGTGCGATGCGACAGCACGGCATCCGGGCACAGCAGCGGGAGCAGACCAGGCAGGCGCTGCTGCGGGAGGGCAGGCGCCTGTTCTCAGGCAGCGGTTACGGCGCTGTGGGCCTGGCGGAGATCGTCCAGGCAGCCGGGGTGACCAAGGGCGCGCTGTACCACCACTTCACAGGCAAGGCGGACCTCTTCCGCGCCGTCCTGGAGGAGTTGCAGCAGGAAGTGGCCCGACGCGTGGCCGCGGCCGCCGACGCCCACGATGACCCCTGGGCCCAGCTGACCGCCGGCTGCGAGGAGTTCCTCACCGCGACCACCGATCCTGACATCCAACGGGTCATGCTCGTCGACGGGCCTGCCGTGCTGGGATGGAGCCAATGGCGGGCGATGGACGAAGCCGCCTCGGCCCGCCATCTCGCCGACGCATTGTCCTTCCTCATCGACGCAAGGATCATCACCCCGCAGCCGGTCGCACCGATGGTCCACCTACTGTCGGGGGCAATGAACGAGGCCGCTCTGTGGCTCGCGTCCTCCTCCGACCCCAAAGACCTGGACCACACCAAGGCGGCGCTGGCACAACTGCTTCAGGCACTGCGCACCGCCTGACCCGATAACCACATCACAGGGCACAATCACTCCGCTATCGAACCGCGGACACCACACGACAAGCGCTGGTCAACCCCCGACCGCGGCGTGGGGGCCTGTCAGATCGTGGTTGGCAGCGCGTTTCCCAGGAGGATCTCCGCCGCTGTCCGCGCGTGCCGGCCGTAGTTCGACTCGCCCAGCACCATGGCGCGGCTGGCAGCGCCGTCCGCGAGGGTCACGAGTTGCTCGGCGAGGACGGCGGGCTCGCGGCAGCCCAGTTCCGCTACCAGGTCGGTCACCAGCCGCACCATCAGCAGTTTCTGCTCGCGGGCGTAGGAGTGGACCGCGTTCTGCGGGTCGGGGAACTCCACGGCGGCGTCGATGAACGGGCATCCGCGCACGGGATCCGTGCCGGCCGGGGGCGGGTCGAACAGCGCGAGGATTCGCTCCTTGGCGGGGATGTCCTCGCGTGCCAGCACGCCCTCCAGGGTGCGCCCCGTCGAGGAGAGGTCCTTGAGGTGGGCGAGGACCAGCTCGTCTTTGGTCCTGAAGTGCGCGTAGAGGGTGCGCTTGGACACCGGCGCCCGTTCCGCGATCTGCTCCATGCCGGTCGCGTTGATCCCCTGGGCCGCGAACAGTCCGGCCGCGGCGGCCAGGATGCGCTCCCGCCCTCCGCGCCCCTGTCGTCGAGACGCCGTCGCCATCGTGGTCATGACGTAAGTATACGCTCTCGTTTACTTCGAAGGGGGCGGCTGGCTATAGTGCGACTTCAGGTAAACGATTCTGTTTACTTCAGCGATCTGAGGAGAGTTCCATGAGCGGACCGGTCTTCACCCGGACACGCACGAGCGAGGCGCCCACCGGCGGGACACGGACGGGCGGGACACGAACGTCGGAGTACGCCGAGCAGCTGATCCGCGGGCGCCGCGCGACCCGCGCATTCCGTCCCGACCCGGTACCCGAGGACACTCTGCGCGGGGTGTTCTCCCTGGCCGGCGCCGCGCCGTCCAATTCCAACGCGCAGCCGTGGCGGGTCGAGGTGGTCGGCGGCGCACGGCGAGACCGTCTGGCCGGCGCCCTGCGAACGGCCCACGCCGAGCGACGCGTCACGGCCGATTACCCGTACTCCGAGGACATGTACGCCCCCGTCCACCAGGAACGGCGGGCCGCCTTCGGCGCCGGTCTGTACGGAGTGCTGGGCATCGGCCCCGACGACCACCCGGCTCGCGCGGCCTACGACGCGGAGAGCCTGGGCTTCTACGGGGCGCCCCATGCCGCGTTCCTGTTCGTCACCGGCGACGGCGGGCCGCGACTGGCCGCCGACGCCGGCGCCTACCTGCAGACGCTGCTGCTGGCCATGACCGGCTACGGCGTGGCCAGTTGCCCGCAGGGCCTGCTCAGCTTCTACGCCGACACCGTCCGCGACCAACTTGGAGTGGACGAGGGGAAGCTGCTCGTGGGGATCTCCTTCGGCTACGCCGACGAGAATGCGCCGGTAAACCGGGTCGCGACCGGCCGGGCGGCCCTGGAGGCAACCACCACATTCCACACCTAGAGTCGGTCCTGAAAGCGCTGGTCACAGCCACTCGTTAAGGGCTGCGACCAGCACGGTCGCCTCATATCGGACGGCAAGTTTGTCGTATCTCGTGGCCACAGCGCGGTTCCGTTTCAGCCGGTTGATCCCGCACTCCACCGTGTGGCGTTTCTTGTAGTCGTCCTTGTCGAAGGCCGGTGGCCGGCCGCCCCGGGAGCCGAGCTTCTTGCGATTGCGTACCTGGTCGGCCTTCTCCGGGATGGTGCATCCGATCCTGCGTCTGCGCAGGTAGGAGCGGTTCGCGCGGGATCCGTAGGCTTCGTCGGCACGGACCCTGTCCGGCGTGGTGCGCGGGCGTCCGGGACCGGTGCGAGGCACGCGGATGCGTTCGAGCATGGGCTGGAACTGCGGGCTGTCGTGACGGTGGCCCGCAGTGATCAGCAGGGACAGCGGCTTCTGCTCCTGCTCGGTCACGAGGTGGATCTTCGTCGTCAGGCCACCACGGGAACGTCCGAGCCCGTGATCGTCCGGCTCGGTGTCGACCCCACCGGGCGGCTCGCGCTGCAGCTCCCCCTTTTGCGCGCGCCGGCGGCGTGCTGGTGGGCACGGCAGACGGTCGAGTCCACACTCACGTCCCAGGTGATCAGGCCCTGCGCATCGGCTTGGACCTGCAGTTGTTCCAGGATCCGCTTCCATGTGCCGTCGCGCTGCCAGCAGCGGAACAGGTCGTAGACCCGGTCCCATGGGCCATACCGCTCGGGGACGTCCCGCCAGGGCGTGCCCGCCCGGGTCCGCCACCGTATCCCGTCGATCAACTGCCGACGCGTCCACGTCCGTGGCCGCCCCGACTTCTTCCCCGCTGGTAGCAGCGGCTCCAGTCGAGCCCACTGCCGGTCCGTCAGGTCCCCTCGCGCCACACCATGATCATCACAGCTCAAGATCCACTTTCGCAACAGGCCCTAGCCGGGGTTGAAGCGGAACAGGATCGCAGCGGATTCCCGGCACTCTCGCGAAGGCGACCGGATGTGGCCGTGCGATGGCTTCATGCCGATGACTACATGAATGACGGTGACGAAGACCGGGCTCAGAACTCTCAGTCGGAGTACGCGACGGCGCAGAGGAGCACGGTCTCGTCATCGACCAACCAATAGGTATACCTGGACCCGTCGCTCGGCGTGCGGTCGCAGTCGTCCGAGGTGGGATGCGCCGGAGCCGCGTAGACGCCGGTGATGGAATACACCTGGTTGTACGGCGCCGGCACGCCGGCCCTGCAGTCCACCCAGCTCCAGAGGTTGACGCTGCCGTCCTGCGAACCCAGGAGGCACTGCCCGACCTCGAACTGACGCGTGATGCACAGCGCCACGGTCTCGCCCTCGTCACTCGTGTACGAGAGGTGGTACCGGCCTCCGTCGGACGGGCAACCACTGGTCGCGTCCGCGACGTGCGAGACCCACAGCGCGGCGCCGTCAGCGCCGCAGGCGATGACCTGCGGCACCTCGGCGGCCCAGGTGTTCTGCCCCGTCGCCCAGTTTCGGAGGCAGTCACCCGCGTTGACTGCCTGGTACGCCTCAAGCTTTGAATCCGCAGCCTGTTCGGTGACCGCCTGCCGAAGCTCCTCGTAGTTTTCGATACCGAAGAAAGCCAATAGTGCCACGGCAGATGCCGCCACACCGGACCACGTTGTCACTTTCGAGGCGCGTTCCACGTCCCGCCCTCCCCCCGACCGGCGGCGGGCGTCTGTGGTGCCCGTCAAGTCCTCGAATAAGCGTGCCAGTTGTTCTCTCGCAGCGGCAAGACAAAAGCGGCGCACCCACCGCCGCTCAGGGCCCGGTTTCCTCACGAGTTTCCCTGGCCCCGGGGGCTCCCGGCGGCTGGGTTCTTCCTGCCATCAGACGGCGACGAGCTCACAGCCGTGCCCGGAACCCCTGGGCCCGACGATCGTGCGATGGACCAGCTCGGGGAAGCTCACGGGTGGTTCCTGAACCATTCGATCGCCCGCGCGAGACCTTCGGCCCGAGTCACCTTGGGTTCCCAGCCCAATGCGTTCCTGGCGACCGCGATGTCGGGGAGGCGGCGTTCCGGGTCGTCCGCGGGGCGTTCGACGAACTCCACCGACGAGGTGGACCCCGTGATGGCGATGATCTCCTCGGCCAGTTCCAGCATGCTGACCTCATCGGGGTTCCCCAGGTTCACGGGGCCGCCGTGGCCGCTCTCCGTGAAGCGGGCTATGCCCTCCACGATGTCGTCGACGTAGCACAGCGAACGGGTCTGTGAGCCGTCGCCCGCGACCGTGAGGGGTTCTCCGGCAAGTGCCTGTCGAATGAACGTGGGGACCGCGCGCCCGTCGTGCGTTCGCATCTTGGGCCCGAAGCAGTTGAAGATCCGCACGATGCCGGCGTCGGCATCCCGATGGCGGCGGTAGGCGGTCGTCATCGCCTCACTGAAGCGCTTGGCCTCGTCGTAGACGGAACGGGGCCCGATCGGATTGACGTTGCCCCAGTAGGTCTCGGGCTGGGGATGAACGGCCGGATCGCCGTAGACCTCCGATGTCGACGCCATGACGAAACGCGCCCCGGCCGAGACCGCCGCGTCCAGCAGATGGAAGGTGCCCAGCGAGCCGGCGCCCAGCGTCTCGATCGGAAAGCGCAGGTAGTCACGGGGACTGGCCGGAGAGGCCAGGTGTACGACGACATCGATGCTCTCGGGCCAGGTGAACGGTGCGGTCACATCATGCTCGATCACTTCAAGTCTGTCGTCCGAGAGGTACTCGGTCAGATTCGCGCGGCTCCCGGTCAGAAAGTTGTCCACGCACAGCACGCGATGTCCCATGCCCAGGAAGCGGGCTGTCAGATGTGCTCCCACGAATCCGGCGCCACCCGTGACGAGTACCTGCGCCATCGTCTTTTCTCCTCTCTGCTGGTGACATGCCATCGATAGTCGGAGGAACGGGCCCCCGGCCGCTTCACAACCCCAGAATCTTGAGGAACTCCTTCGCGACCCCGCTCGGGGTGTAGGCGGTTGTCCGCAGCAGCGCCTGGCGCGAAGCCTCGTGGTAGCCGCTCTCGTCGCCGAGCAACTCGACGGCGGCGGACCACAGCGCGTTCATGCGTCGTGCCACGGAAGGAATGTGCACCGCCGGGCCGCGCAACGCCGGGAGATCGTCTCCCGGCGCCGAGAATTCGACGGCGCGTCCGCCGGCCCCGACCAGCGCGGGCAGGTGGCCCATGCGGAAACCGACGACCGGGGTACCCACGGAGAGCGCCTCGGCAGCGACGTTGCCGAAGCTCTCGGGACCGGTGGAGGGCACCAGGGCGACGGCCGCCCCGGCGAGAAACTCCTGGACCCCGCCCCAGGGCAGGGGCGGCAGGATCTCCACCGTGTCCAGCGTGTCGGCCAGTTCGGCGCACTCCCGCAGATACCGGTCCTGGAGGGCCGGCAGGAGTTCGAATCCCGCTTTGGCCAGGACGACCTGTACGGTGCGGCCCAGTCCTGGTGGCAGCGACCGCAACAGGTCGGCGACCCCCTTCTGCGGATCGGCGCGCGCCACCACCCGGACGGGTCCCGTGCGGCGGAGCTCCTCCCGCCGCGCACCGGACGGTGCGCGGCCCTCGACCAGGAGGGCGTTGGGGAGCGCGTGCCAGGCGCGGGAGTCCAAGCCCGCCCGGGCGGCCTCTTCGATCATGAACGGGCTGACGGTGATGACCGCGTCGGGCTTGTTCGCCAGGCTCTGGCGCATCGCCTCGTCGGCACGCGGGAAGTGCACCATGAGCGCGGTGCGCGTTCCCGGCCCGGCAGGGCTGAGGAAGCCCAGACCGGACACCGCGTCGCCCCAGCAGACGACGTCTGTCCTGTGGTCCGCGAGAATCCGCCGGACCTCCCGCCCGATCGCGTCGGCGCCGGCGAGCAGCCGGGGGATTTCCTCGTAGGGGACCGGGCGGGGAAAGGACACCGAGGACAGACGGACCACGTGCGGGTCGGGCACGTGGTCCGCGGAGTCCGCGGCGATGATGAGGGTGTGATGGCCCAACTCGCGTAATCCGGCGGCGAGGGAGGCGAGGGAGCGTTCGATCCCCGCGGGTTCGTCGGAGTGGTAGGTGAGCATGACGAAGGCGATGTTCATGTCTCCGCTCGCGGTGTGGAAGGGGGGCCGGAGTCGTCGTGGACCGCGCTCAGCCGCGGGGGAAGGCGATCTTGATCAGTTCCTCGCGCGGCGGACCGTAGTCGCGGAAGATGCCGTCGAAGACCGAGCACGTCATCAGGGCGGAGGTGCGGATGCCCCGCATGCTCATGCACAGGTGCTCGCCGCGGCCGATGACGGCGACGTCGTTCGTCCCGGTCACCTTGGAGATCTCCTCGGCGATGTCGCGTACGAGACGTTCCTGGACTTGGAGCCGGTGCGCGTGGCGGTGCGCGATACGGGCGAACTTGGACAACCCGAGTACGTGTTTCCCGGGCTTGTACGCGATGGTCAGCGTGCACGAGAACGGCAGGAGATGATGCTCGCACAGGGACCACACATTGACGTCCGAGACCATCACGATCTGCCCGTCGGTGCGCAAAGGGAAGTGGGTTTCGACCTGTCCCGCCTGGTAATTGCTGAATTCTCGCCACCACCGGGCGAATCGTTCCGGAGTGTCCCGAAGACCACTGCGGTCGGGGTCCTCACCGATCTCGATGAGAAGTTGTCGTGCCACGGCCTCCAAAGGATCGCGAACAGCATGACCACGAGGAAGATCTGCCAGGGTCATACGCCTCTCCGATCGCCCCACATGGTGATGTGCAGTCTTGTTGTCAGATTCCAACCGCGGGCGATGGCGGCATCCCGCACCTGGGCGAGGGACCGTTCGAGTGCAGACTGGTCCCGTCCTTCCGGCATCACCCAGACCGACTCGATGCCATACCTTTCGACGAGCATCCCGACCTCGTCGAGATCGGCCGCGGTACGGCAGACGAATTTGAACGCGGTGCCCGGCACCGCGGTGAACGCCGCCAGCGCGCTTCCGACGATGCGTCTGCTCTCGGGGTCGCCCGAGTGAGCCAATTTCGGTGACACGTTGAACCGGACCAGCTCCGCGAGCCGCGGGTGCGGTGGGATGGTCCCGTTGGTCTCGATCTCGACATCGCGTCCCGAGTCGCGGATGTCCCGCACCAACGGATAGAGCCTGGTCTGCTGGCTCAGCGGTTCGCCGCCGGACACGACGATGAGGGGCACGTCGTACGCGATCAGCCGGTCCCGGACCTCCGTATAGGGAATCGCCCGCAGTTCCTTCTTGGGGTCGTAGGCGATTCGCGTATCGCCCTGCCCGGTCCAGTCCCAGGTGTAAGGGGTGTCGCACCAGCGGCAGGAGAGATTGCACCCGCCCAACCGGGCGAAGGCACACAGCCGCCCCAGCGAGGGCCCCTCCCCCTGCACGGTTCAAGTGGGGCCGAAAATTTCGTTCACCACGAGCCTCGGCATCACCACGGCATCACCTCCTTCCGTCTCGGAATCCGAAACCTCGTTCACGGCCTGTACTCCGCCCACGTCTTGGCCGTCTCCGAGACGCGCACCGCGCTCAGCTCCGGATAGTGGGTCCTCCACTGCTCGAAGATCCAGCGACACAGGTTCTCCGCCGTGGGGTTGAAGGGGACCACGTCGTTCAGATGCCGGTGGTCCATCTTGTCGTCCAACCAGCGGGAGAATTCCTTCAGGTCTCCGTAGTCCCGCACGAACCCCACCTCGCTCAAGGCGTCCGTGCTCGCTGAAAGTGTCAGTTCCACGACGTAGTTGTGGCCGTGGAGGCGTGAGCACTGATGGTCGCGGCCGAGACCGTCGAGTCGGTGGCTCGCCGAGAAGTGGAACTGTTTCGAGATGCCGAAAGGCATGGGGCAACCTCCTCGCTCCGATGATCGCCAGGACGTGTGCCGAACACATCACGGTCGTCACCGAAAGATTCTCCGCGGGAGTACGAAGGGGCGGCGACGGGCCGACCCGGCACCTATGCTCACCGTGCCGCCCCGTCCCGCCGCCGGCGGCGGTTTCCGCGCCCCCGATCCCGGGATCGCCTACCGAGGGAGAGGACATCCGTGAATACAGAAGCTGACGGCGTGGTCCTGTGTTTCGACTCCAACTACGCGTGGCCGGCGTGCGTGGCGATGCACTCGGTCATCCGTACCTGGTCGCACGACAAGCCGCTGAAAATCTACTGTCTTTGTGACTCCTCCCTCACCGCGGCGGACCGGGCGATGGTGGAGGCGGTAGGCCGGCAGAAGAGCTGCGATGTGCGGATCATCGACGTCGAGATCTCGGTCTCCGAGGTGCGCATCCCCCATGTCAGCGCCATGGCCTACGCGCGGGCCATGGCCCCACAGCTCATCGACGCGGAGCGCTTGGTCTACCTCGATTGCGACGTCATCGCATGCACCGGCGTCGGCACGCTCTTGCGGCCCATCGCCGCGGACTACGCACTGGCGGCGGCTCGCGACGTGTACGGGCCGGAGCTCGACGCGCCCCATGTGGGGCCACAGCGCTTTCCGTTCGGGCGACGCGCCGGCACGTTCCCCTATTTCAACTCCGGGGTGATGGCCGTCGATGTCCAAAAATGGCGTGAGCAGGGCGTGACAGAACGCTTCACGGACCTGATGAAAGATCCGGAATGGCGTCCGGCACTGGACGACCAGGACACCCTCAATTTCCTTCTGGACGGCCGCTTCGAGATGCTCGATCCGCGGTGGAACGTCGTTCCTGTGGACTTCCTCAATCGCAGTTTCGGATCGGCCTCCATGCCGGGGGACCGGTATGTCCCGGCCGAGTACCAGCGGGATCTGGAGGAATCGCCCTGGATAGTCCACTATCTGACCGACCGCAAGCCCTGGCTCGTCGACTTCGGTGACGATCCCCTGGGGCACCTGTGGCACGCGACGGCGGCCGAGGCCGCCGACGTCATCGAGCGGGCGCGCGTTTCCCGGCCGCTTCGGTGACGGCCCGGCCGCCTCGCGGGCAGGGTCAGGGCGCCGCGAAGCGCGTGACGCCGTCCAGGTACTCGGTGGGGTCGGGAAGGCCGGCCTCCCGGAAGGCCTCACGCCGCTCGTAGCAGGTACCGCACGTCCCGCAGTGGATGTCGCCGCCCTTGTAGCACGACCAGCTCAGCTCCAGCGGCGCGCGGAGTCGCACGCCGTGCCGCGCGATGTCGGCCTTGGACCACGTCATGAACGGAGCCTCGACACGCGGCGCGTTGAACCCCTCGTTGGCGACCGCTATCAGCCCGCGCAGCGCGTCGACGAAGGCGGGCCGGCAGTCCGGGTAGACGAAGTGGTCGCCGGCGTGCATGCCGAGCGCCACCGTGTCGGCCCGTCGGGCCACCGCCACGGAGGCCGCGAGGTTCGCCAGTACGGCGTTGCGGTTCGGCACGACCGTGACGCGCATGGCCTCCTCCGCGAAATGTCCGTCGGGCACGGCGACCTGGTCGTCGGTGAGGGCCGCGCCTGCCAGCAGCGACCCGAAACCGGCGATCTCCAGCACGTGGTGTTCCGCACCGTAGTGCCGGGCGATCGCGCGGGCCGAGTCGATCTCCTTCCGATGGCGCTGCCCGTACTCCACCGTCACGGCCACGAGCCTGAAACGCAGCGCCGCGAAGTGGGCGAGGAGCGTCGTGGAGTCCATCCCCCCGGACAGCACCACAACCGCGGTGAAGGGGTCCCGAGCGGCATCGTCTCGTGCGGTGTCCTGTGCTTCCATCGGCATCTCCACGTGGGTGCGACTGGGCGCCGAGGCGGTGTCTCGGCCGGGCCGGCTGTCCCGTGTTCCCAGTCTCGGGCGCTCGTGACGTCGGCACATCACGGCTCACCACCGAGATGTTTCGCGCGTCGCGCCGAAGTCGCGGTGCCGTCGGTCAGGATCTCCCAGAGCCCGGGGCGGCCGAGGATCTTGCCGAACTCGCCCCGGCCGGCGATTCCGAGCTTGCGGTAGGCACTCGACAGGTGTAACTCCACCGTGCGGCGTGTGATGTGCCGATTGCCGGCGATCGCGGTGTTCGGCTGCCCGGACACCGCGTCGATCAGGATCTCCCGTTCGCGCGGCGTCAGCGAGAGGATGCCCCGCAGGGAGACGTCCTGCGGGGTGCGTGCGTCCAGGGCCACGAGTTGCAGGCGCACCCGGTCGGCGAGTTCACGAGCGCCGCGATCGGCCGCCAGACGCGCCGAACGGGTCAGGTTCGCCACGGCCTCCCCTGCCCGGCCCGACCGCGCCAGCACCGTGCCCAACTCCGCCATCGCGCGGGCGGTTTCGAGGTCGTGTCCCTCTTCCCGGAGCTGATCGACCGCCGACTTCAGCAGCCGCACCGCCGTCGGTCCCTGGGAGACCGCGCCCAACACCCTGGCGGCCCGCGCCCGTTCCTGCGGCGATCCGGTCCCCTCCGCGAACTTCACCTGCCGGCGGGCCACTCGCACCGCCTGGTCGGGGGACCCGGTCTTCGCCAGCAGAGGGACCCCCTCGTTCCGCCAGTGAAGCGTTCCCGGTCCTGACCCGCCCACCGCCTCGCGATGCCGGACGATTTCCCACAGGTCCTCGGCGCCCCCGGCCAGGTCACCGGCCCTCACCCGCAGCCGCGCCCGGGCGAGCGGCACATCGGCGTCGTACCACTCTGGCGGCGGCCGGCCCTCGTGGTGGTCACGGCGCAGCAGCGTCTCCGCCGCGGCCGGGTCGCCCAGGTCCAGGTGGATGTTGGCCAGGAGACCGACGAGGCGGGTGCGGAACCGGCCGTAGCCGTGGCCCCCGCGCATCGGCAGATCCGAGAGCCGTTCCGTGAGCATGAACCTGGCCGCGAACAGCTCACCGGCGGCGTAGTGTCCCGCGGCCTCGACGAGTTCGACCGCGACGCGCACCCACCGGGGCAGCCGGCCCAGGTCGTGGACGAGTGCGTGCCGACGGGCGAACGCCTCCGCCTGGTGGCCGCCGTCGATCAGCACGGTCAGCGCGGCCGGTAAGGCCGGCGGTTGCAGTAAGAGGTCTTCGAGGTCGTGATCGAGGGCTTCGCGCGCGCGGGCGAGCGCGGTCGACGGCGCCCGGTCCAGCAGATCGGAAAAGCAGGCGCTGACCGCCAGGGCGGCGGGATGGCCGCGCACATCGCCACGAGCGGGAGAGGCGCCGGCGCCTTCATCGGCACGAACGGCGGCCGACGTGGGCGAGACGGGCCTGCTGTAAGCGCGGAAGTCCTGCGGCCAGTCGTGCCACTCCGTACCCGCCACGGCGGACCGCACCGCCTCCAGGACGTCACGTTCCTCGTCGGGTCGGTCCCCCTCGCACAGCGTTGCCCCGACCAGGCCGAGCAGCCGGCGGCCGAGCGCCATGTCGGTCGTGCGCCCGAGCATCTCCGCCGCTGCTCGCATGCCTTCCCGCCGGTCGAGTGCGATGCGGGCGGCGGCCAGCTCGGGCGCGACGCGGGACCACGTGCCCTCCGCACCGGCCTGGGCGGCCTGTTCCAGGTAGCGGACCCGATCGCTCGCGGTGGTGTCGGCGGAGCGGGCGGCCGTGATCATGGCGGTGACCGACCACGGGGTGTCCAGGGGAACCGTTGACGCGGCGAGGTGCCGGGCCACCCGGGGCGCGGCGTCGCGGCGCCGGTGCAGGAAGGCGGCGGCGGCCAGGTGCGCCGCGTTGCGGCTCATCACGGTCATGGTGCCGCGCAGCGTGGTGCTCAGAAGTGGGTGGCGCAGGGACACCGCGTGGTCGTCGGTGACCAGACGCATTCGCGCCAAGAGGTCCAGCGTCTCCAGCGCGTCCTTGAGACGACACCCGCTGACGCGTGCCACGAGCGCGGGGTCCGCCTTGCCGGAGACCGTCGCGACGGCGATCGCCTCGGCCATCGCCCGCGCCCGCGGATCGACCCGGCTCGCGCGGCCGATCATCGCATCGGCCACGGCCGGGATCACGGCCTCCCGCAGCTCGTCCGCCAGTATCGTCAGGGGGTCCTGGGCCCGTATCCAGTCGCACACCGCGATGACCATGAACGGGTTGCCGGCGGTGATCCGGTGACAGGTCGCAACGATGTCGGCGTCGGGGCGGCGGCGCAGCCGCTCCGCCATGAGGGCGCCGGTCTCCCGCTCGTTCAGACCGCGCAGGGTGATGGTGCCGGCGCCGTGCAGCAGATTCGCGAGTTCGGCCGCGGCGACGGCTGGTTCGCCGCGCCGGGTCGAGGCGATGAGCATCACCGGTAGGTGCGCGATGTCCCGCAGGGCGCGTCGCAGCAGGACGAGGGCGGCGGGGGTCGCCTGGTCGATGTCGTCCAGTGCGATGACCAGGGGGGCTTCGCGGGTCAACGCTTCGACCAGGTCGGGGAAGCCGCCCGGCACGCCGTCCTCGGCCGGTTTCCTGGCATGCGTGTCCCCGGGGCGGACATCGGCACGTAACCGCGCGGCGGCGCGTTCGACCTCCGCGCGGTGATGGCCGGCGGCCAGCCGGAGCAGCCCGTCCACGAGCGCCGTCAACAACCGGTTCGCATGCCGGGAGGACGCTATGTGAACGGTGGGATCGGCACGGGACGTCGTGTGGCGGCAGACCAGGGTCAGCAGAGCGGTCTTGCCCACCTTGGGCTCGCCCGTCACCACGTGACAGGTGAGCCCCGTGCGCCTGCTGTGGTGACGCGCCGCCAGCAGTCTCCTGAGCAGCTCGGTCCTGCCCACGATCCCCTCATGACGTGTCCGCGTGTCCAGCATCCCCACTCCTCGCGATCGGAAGACATCGGATCTCGGAGGACGGTGTCCCGCCGTCGGGCGCGCTCCTGCGACGGACGGCGGGTGTGCCGCCCCGGCCGGGCCGTCCGGAATCAGGCGCCCGGGCGGGCGACCAGGACCGTTGCCTGATCACCGATCCCGTGTGGCCGACCGGCGAAGTGGCGGGCCAGGGCGGGCTCCAGAGCGCTCCGGATCTCCTCGGCCTTCGGGTGAGGCCCGTACCAGAAGTCGGTCAGCACGGCCGCCGCCGTCGCGACCCGCTCCGCCCTTCCCACCTCGTCGAACCGGATCGACGCCTCGGTGCGGTGGAGGGCGAAGTCAGTGAAACCGTGCTCGGCGAGTGCCTCGGCCGCCGTCGACAGCAGGTAGCCGTGATGGTCGTAGGGCTCCCCGGCGACCGGCACGCAGACCTCGTTGAGCAGTGTCAGAAGCTCGTTCCCCGAACCGCCGGCGATCAGCACGACCTTCGACTCCGGATGGTCCGGGTCGCAGACCCGGACCATCTCCGTGACGGCGTGCCCGATATCGCTGACGTAGGGGAGGACCCATGCGCAGTAGACGGCGTCGAAGGAGGCGTCGCGGAAGGGAAGCTCCTCCGCGGTCCCGGCGAACACGTTCACCACGCCGGTGGTGTCTCCCGCCTGGATCGACTCCACCAGCTGAGCGTGCGGCTCGACGGCCGTGCAGTGCCCGATCCGCGCGGCGACGGCACGCGCCAGCTCCCCGCTGCCGCCGCCGACATCGAGCACGCTGCGATTGCCTGCCGTGAGGCTGCGCACGAGGTCGATCTCCTCTCCGCGCTCCAGCCGGGTCGCGAAGCCCACCCATCCGTTTCCGGTGACCCGTCGTGGCCCGCGGTATCGCGTGGGCCGCCGGTCGTACGGGCCCAACGCGGAATGCTCCAGCAACTGCGCAAGCGAAAGCGGGGCGGGGCGCTCGGATTTCCATGAAACGCTGCCGTGAGCCGATGTGTCGAGCCGTGTTTCCGTCATGCCAAGTCCACCTCAACCAGTCGTGTGGGAGGGATCGGGTTCGGAACTGGGGCGGCCGTCCCGCGGTCTGCATTCGCAGCACCCGGCGACGCACTTGTGGCGTCGCCCCGAAGGCGGGATCTCTCGTGGATGAATGTGCTCGGAACGAGTATGTCGCCGTCTGGTTCGCCGCGGGTACGGCACCAACTGCCACAGGTATGTTGCCCCATCACACGTGGGAAATGCACACGTGTGTTCGTCCGGCTTCCTTCGCGGGCAGCCGTGGCGTCGTCGCGTGACGCCGGGGTTCCGGCGTTCTGCCAGCTCAGCGGTGGCCTCGGAGCGCGGCAGGCTCGGTGTCCCCCGCGGTGCATGGGCCGACGCGGTCGGCGTCCGCCCCGACCCGCTCATGCCCGGGCGGGTCATGCCCGCGGGACGACCGCCCAATCTCTCTTTATGACCCCCGCCCCCCGAGTTCACGTCGGACGCCGTCGGGCTGTACCTCTCGGATTCCAGCCAAATTTTCGAGCGAGGGGCTCGCGGCCGAGCGGGACATTCCGCGCGAGGCGACGAAATATTTCGCCGCATAGGTGAATCGGAGAACCACTTCCCGTTCACCCGGAGGCCACCACCGCACCCGGAGCCGCCGACCCGCGGGCGGTAGCCGAGGGTCCGGCCGGTCCTCGCCGGGGACGGTCACCTCAATGACGTTGCCCCAGCGTTTCGTCAGTGACGTTTCGCAAAGCGTGTGCCAGGGCTCGGTTCGCGGCACGGCGGTGACGCGATGTGACGGGCGATGGCGCGTCAGGGTTCGTATGTGTGGTCCTCGACCGGGCCGAGCGGGGCGAACTCACCGTTCTGGACCTGGAAAAGCTGAGGGCCGTCGCCCGCGTAGTCGCCGTCGGAGTCGAAGGCGATGAGGCCGGTGACTCCTTCGAGGCGGTGGCCCGCCACCGCCTCGAACGCCGCTTCCCGGTCCGCCTCCCTGCCGGCCCCCGCGACCGCCTCGATGATCAGTGCGGCGACGTCGAACGTCCTGGCCGAATAATGGCCAGGTCGCCGGCCGTTCGCCTCCTCGAAGAGCTGGGCGAACCGTCGGCCCTCCTCGCTGACGGACGAGTCGAACCGGTGAGAGACCAGGTACCAGCCCTCGGAGGCGTCCTGCCACGCGGAGAGGAAGCGGCGGCCCATGAGCCCTTCCCCGCCGACCAGGTCTCCCGTGTAGCCCTTGTCCCGCAGCGCGACTGCCAGTTCACCGGCCTGATCCAGGGAGCCGCAGAACGCCACGGCGTCCACGGTCGCCTCGACGACGTACTGGGCGGCGTCCTCGAAGGGCGCCGACCTCCGGGCGTACGACCCCGCCTCCCGCAGACGCTCCACCACCGCGTCCGCCAACTCCCGGCCGGGCGCGGAGGCATCGTCGATCACCACCGCCGCGCTGCCGGCGAGGAAGCTGCCGATCGCCGCCCCCGCCTGCCGGTCGTTCGGGACGCCGCGCAGGAAGGTGGCGAAATCTCGCTGCCCGGCGAACTCCGGGCTGGTGACCAAAGGGCTCACGGCGGCCAGGCCCGCCGCCGAGTACAGCGGGCCCGCCGCCTGTGCCGTGCCGGAGTACGCCGGGCCGACCACCGCGAGCACCCGACCGTCGTCGATCGCCGCCCGCGCGGCGGCGGTGGCGGCGTCAGCCGTGCCCTGGTCGTCGGCCGCGAAGACCTCGAAGCGGAGGCCGGGGTGGTCGCCGGACTCGTTGGCCAGGTCGGCGGCCAGTTGTACCGACGCGAGCATGTCGCGGCCCACGTCGGCGTTTTCGCCGGTCAGCGGGCCCTGGACGGCTATCCGCACGGTCGTGGGCTCGCCGCTGGAGCCGTCGCCGTACGTGTCACCGCCGTTCGTGGCGGAGTCACCGCCGCCGTCGCTGCCGCCGCCGCCGCCGTCGCCGCCGCCGGAAGTGGTGAGGGCGTACGTCAGCGCGCCGAGCCCCGCGACGCCCGCCACTCCCCCGGCGATGGCCAGCGCGCGGCGCCGCGAGGGGCCTCGCGCGGGAGGGGGCGTGTCGGTCCGCGTACGGACCGAGCCGGCCACCGCCTCCGGCAGCCAGTCCAGGGCGGCAAGGCCGCCCGCGTCATCGCCCAGCCGCTCGACCAACTCCGCGACCCCCGGGCGCCGTTCGGGGTCCTTCTCCAGGCACCGGCCCACCAGCTCCCGCAGCCCACCGTCCGGCATTCGCGTGAGGTCGGCCGGCTCGTACGCCGCGCGGAAGTTGACCTCGTGCGCGAGCCCCGAGCCGAACGGGCCGGTGCCGGTGACCGCGTAGACCAGCACCGCGCCGAGGGCGAAGACGTCACTGGCCGGGCCTGCGCCCGCACCCCTCAGCTGCTCGGGCGCGATGAAGCCGGGCGTTCCCACTATCGCCCCCGTCTGTGTGAGAGAGGTGCCGGTGATGGCGAGCGAGATACCGAAGTCGATGACGCGCGGCCCGTCGCCCGCCAGCAGCACGTTCGACGGCTTGAGGTCACGGTGCACCACCCCGGCGGCGTGGATCGCCTCCAACGCCTCGGCCAGCGCCCCGCCCAGCGCCCGCACCGATGCCTCGGGCCAGGGGCCGTGCGCGGTGACCGCGTCGTTCAGCGGCAGCCCGGGCACGTACGCCGTCGCCAGCCACGGCGGCGTGCCCTCCGGGTCGGCATCCACCACCCCGGCGGTGAAGAAGCCGTTGACGCAGCGGGCGGCGGCGACCTCGCGGGCGAAGCGACCGCGGAATTGCGGGTCCTCGGCCAGCTCGGCCCGCACGACCTTCACGGCCACCGGCCGCCCGCCCGGCGACCGCGCCAGGAACACCCGCCCCATGCCGCCGGACCCGAGCCGCGCCAGCACCTGGTAGCGCCCCACCCGCTCCGGATCGCCCGCCTCCAACGCCTGAAACGCCGTCATGTATGTGCCCCGTCCCGATCCGCCAACAGCCGATAAAGCGTAGCGATGAAGCGCTCACGGCAGAGCCACGCCGATGCGCGGGGCGCGGCCGATGCGCGGGGCGCGGCGTTCGCGGGCCCGGGATGCCGATCGCTCAGGCAGCATCATCACCACGCTGCACGGGACGGCTACTGCCGCGGCCGCCGGCTCGTCGGCCGTCTCGACGCGGCGGCCGGCCGGCCTTTGCCGCGCCCGGCGCGTGCGTGCAGCGCGATGGCCAGGGGGGTGGCGGTGAACACCGAGGAGCAGGTGCCGACGACGAGGCCGATGAGCAGCGCGAGGGCGAAGTCGGTGAGCGAGCCGCCGCCCAGCACGGCGAGGGCGGTCAGGATGAACAGGGCGCCCATGCCGGTGTTGACGGTGCGGGGGATGGTCTGGAGGACCGCCGTGTTGGCGAGGGAGGCGAACGTCCCGGGGCGGGCACTCAGTTCGCGCAGACGGTCGAAGACGACGACGGAGTCGTTCACGGAGTAGCCGATGACGGTGAGCAGGGCGGCCAGGAAGACGCCGTCGACGGGTTTGCCGAGCCAGGCGAAGGCGCCGACGAGGATGAGCGCGTCGTGGGCCATGGTGAGGACCGCGGCGGTGGCGTAGGTCCAGCGGAACCTGACGGCGAGGTAGCCGAGTTGGGTGACGAGGGCGGCGCCGAGCGCGATGAGCGCGCCGGTGCGCAGTTCCTTGCCGAGGCTGGGGCCGATCATCTCGTCGCGGACCTTCCGCGTGTCGCCCCCGAGGCCGCTGATCGCCTGCCTGGCCTCGGCCTCCTGCGCGTTCGAGAGTTCCTGGGTGCGGACGGTCAGCCCGCCGTCGGCGGAGGCGTGGACGACGGCGCGCGGCAGGTCCGCCTCCGCCAGGGCGTTCCTGGCCTCGTCGGCGTCGACGGGCCGCTCGGTGGTGTACTCGATCATCCGGCCGCCGGTGAACTCGACGCCGAAGTCCAGCCCGCGGGCCGTGATGCCGCAGAGGGCCAGGACCACGGCCGCGGCCGAGAGCGCGAGCCACCGGCGGCGGCGGCGCATCAGCTGCGGGTTGCGGCGTTCGAGCCAGGAACGGACCCGGCCGCGCACACCGATGCCCGAACGGGCGGGGCGGAGGCGTGCGCCCCTGCGGTCGACGGCGAGTCCCGCCAGGGCGCGGGTGATCACCAGGGCGCTGAACATGGAGGCCAGCACGCCGATGCCCAGGGTGACGCCGAAGCCGCGTACCGGCCCGGAGGCGAGGAAGAACAGCAGGGCGGCGGCGATGAGCGTGGTGACGTTGGTGTCGGCAATGGCGCCGAAGGCTTTGCGGAACCCGGTGGCCAGCGCGGTGCGCACGGTGGTGCGGCGCCGCGCGGCGTACTCCTCGCGGGCACGTTCGAAGACCAGCACATTGGCATCGACCGCCATGCCGATGGCCAGGGCGAAGCCGGCCAGGCCCGGCAGGGTCAGCGTGGCACCCAGGGCGGCCAGGGCCGCGTAGGAGATCAGGGCGTAGCAGGCCAGGGCACAGGTGGCGAGGAAGCCGAGCAGCCGGTAGGCGGCGATGATGAACAGCGACGTGAGTGCGGCGCCGATGAGCGCGGCCCGGGCGCTGGCGCTGATGGCCTCGGCGCCGAGGGTGGGGCCGATGGTGCGCTGCTCGATCGTCTCCACCGGCACGGGAAGGGCGCCGCCGTTCACCAGCAGGGCCAGTTCACGGGCCTCGGCGCGGCCGAAGTCGCCGGTGATCTGCGTCGTTCCGCCGGTGATGCCCCCGCCGCAGGCCACGGAGGGGTCCACCTGGGGCGACGAGATCAGCTCGTCGTCCAGCACGATCGCGATGCGGCGGGCCGGGTCGCCGTCACCGGCGCAGGCGGCCCGGCCGGTCAGCCGCGCCCACGCGTCCCCGCCCGCGCCGTCGAAGTCGACGGTGACGAACCAGCCCAGGCCCTGCTGCGTGTCCAGCCGGGCCTCGGCACCGGACACGTCCGCGCCGGTGAGCTCCGGCGGGCCGAGGCGCAGCCGCTGACCGGTCTCGTCCGGCAGGACCCGTTCCCCGGAGCCGTCCGGGTCCGGCCCGGACTCCGCCCGGCCGGCGCCCGCGGGGCCGAGCACGGGGTGGAACGTGAGCTGCGCCGTACGGCCGAGGACGTCGGCGGCCTCGCGCGGGTCCTGGACGCCGGGCAGTTCGACGATGATGCGGTTGTCACCGGAGCGCGTGAGCGTGGGTTCGGCTACGCCCAGCGCGTCGATGCGGTGGCGCAGGACCTCAAGGGTGTGATCGGTGGCCGCCGCGTCGGCCTCCACGCTGGGCGCATCGCGGGTCTGGAGAACGATCTGTGTTCCGCCGCGCAGGTCGAGGCCGAGGCGCGGCGGGACGACGACGGCGATACAGGCGGACAGGGCGAGTACGACAAGGGAAAGGGCGCAGCGCACCCGGGTGGCACGGGTCAAGGGAACGGCTCCAGCAGGCATGCCGCGGCCCACGCAGGCGAGGGCCGCGTGTCGGACAGGGTCTCGGTCAGCTGCCGGAAGGCGGAGCGCGCCCGGCCAGGGGCGCGGTGTACGGGGGGTGGGCGGCGGGGATCGCGGCCCGCCGCGGCCCGGCCGGGCTCAGGAACTCGGACGGGAGCGTGGGGGCCGGCGTGGCGATCAGCGGCTGGAGGGGCAGCTCCGCCGGGGCGCCCTGCGCGGCGCGCGGCGGAGCGACGGCGTCCGGCCTGTCGGCGTCCCAGGTGCCGGCGGCGCGGTCGGGCGCGCCCTCCGCCGGTGCCGGGGCCGCCGCCGCGGCGGCGGCCCCGGCACCGGCGCCCGGCGATGCGGTCACCGGGGCGGCGAGCAGGCAGACGACGGCGAGCAGGAGGACGGCCAGCGCGCGGCACCGGCCGGCCCGGGGCAGAGGCCCCCTGGGGTGGCGGGAAGCCGCGATGGGCCACGGGAGCATGCGCGGCCTCCTCGGGGGCTTCCGGAGCGGGAACGGGCCCGCGCGGGCGGCTGCCGGTGCCTCAGGGCTCGATCAGGCCGGCGCGGATAGCGTAACGGGTCAGCTCCAGCCGGTCCCGCATGCCCAGCTTGTGCAGCAGGTTCGCACGGTGGCGGTGGACGGTCTTGACGCTGATCACGAGGGTGTCGGCGATCTCCTGGGAGGTGTGGCCCTCCGCGATGAGCTTGAGGACCTCCTCTTCGCGGGGCGTCAGAACGCTGTCGGGCACTTCCTTGCCGTCGCGGGCGCGGTCGAGGTAGTTGCGGATCAGGGCGGTGACCGCGCCGGGGTACAGAAAGGGCTCGCCGCGCCCGACCGCGCGGCAGGCGGCGACCAGGTCGCGGTCGGCGACGGACTTGAGCACGTATCCGCAAGCGCCGGCCTTGAGCGCCTGGAAGAAGTACTGCTCGTTGTCGTACATGCTCAGCATCAGGATGCGCAGGCCGGGCTGGGACTGCGCGAGTTCGCGAGCGGCCTGGAGGCCGGTCATGCGCGGCATGGCGACGTCCAGGATGGCCAGGTCGGGGTGGTGGGCGGCGGCGGCGCGGACGGCTTCGGCACCGTCCCCCGCCTCGGCCACGACCACGAAGTCGGGTTCTCCCTCCAGGATGAGCCGAACGCCGCGGCGCACCAGGGCGTGGTCGTCGGCGAGGAGGATGCGCGTCGCGGCCGCGGTCGCTTCTGTCATGGGCGGGCGCCCTTTCCTGCGCTGGGCACGGTCAGCAGCACGCGGGTGCCGCCGGCCGGGCTGGGTGCGATGTCGAGAGTGGCGCCGAGCAGCAGGGCGCGTTCGCGCATACCGCGGATTCCCGCTCCCTCGGCCGCCTCGCCGATGCCGCGGCCGTCGTCGTCGATCCGCAGGACGACGGAGGAGCCGGTGCGGTGGATGGCCAGCTCCGCCCGGTCGGCCTCGGCGTGGCGGGCGATGTTGGTCAGCCCTTCCTGGGCGACGCGATAGATCACCACCTCCGCCTCCCGTTCCAGCGGCGGAAGCCCGGACTGGATGCCGCGGGAGACCTTCATGCCGGTGTGGGTGGCGAAGTCGGTGGCCAGGGAGGTGAGGGCCGCCGCGAGGCCGAGGTCTTCGAGGACTCCGGGCCGCAGCCTGCGGGCGAGGCGGCGCACCTCGTCCAGGCTGTCGCGAACGGTCTCCTGGGCCAGCAGCAGTTCACCGCGCAGCGGGTCGGGGGCCTGGTCGGCGGTGCGTTTGAGGCCGAGCAGGACCGCGGTCAGGCTCTGGCCGACCTCGTCGTGCAGCTCGGCCGCGATGCGGCGCCGTTCGGTCTCCTGCGCGGACAGCGCGCGGGCGCTTGAGGTGGCGCGTTCGGCCTCAAGCCGGTCCAGCATGGCGTTGAAGGCGTGGACCGGCTCGGCGATGCCGCCCCGGACGGGCGCGGACAGCCGCTGTCCCGGCTTGAGCAGGTCGACCGTGGACATCAGCCGGGACAGCCGGTCGAGCGGCGCGAGCCCGATCCTCAGCAGGGCCGCGTTGGCCACCAGCATCACGCCGAGACCGGTCAGCAGGATGGCGGCCTCGGGCAGCAGGATCGGCACCGACACGGTCACCGGCGCCCACAGCAGCAGCGCCGTGGCCGCGCCCAGCACCACGGCGTTCAGGCCGAAGATCCGCCAGAACAGGGACACGGAACGCCACGCCTCCTTCGTCTTCTTCGCCTTCTTCGCCTTCTTCGGTGCGGTCTCCGTCACGCACGCCCCCAGTGTCGTCCCGGGCCCGGACCGCCGCTTCCCAGGGCCGCCGCTTCCCCGGGCACCCGCCGGGTGTGCGCGGTCAAGCCTGCCTGCTCCGGCGGGTCCGGGTCGATGGCGACCACGGCCCATTCCGCGCCCGTCCGTGGGCGTCCGCCCGCGCGGGTCTGCACCCCGCGACCGGCCCGAAATGGGGCCTGGGCCCGATGGCCGTTCGTTCCGCGCCGGGTCACAGTGAAAGTTCAGGGAGGAGCGGACCGGTGAACCGGCCCGCTCCTCCGTACGATTTTGTGGCAGAAGGGACCACGTTCGCGATGTCACCGGAGACGAGCCGCCCCGCGGCCGAACCCGCGGGAGCGCAGGACGCCAGGCAGCGACTCGAGGACGAGCGCGATACCCGCCTCGCACAGTTGCGGGCCCTCGACAGCGCTGCCGACGGCGCGGATGCCGACCACCTCGTGGGGCCGCAGCGGAGTGCCGTGCAGCGCGCCCTTCAGGACATCGAGGCCGCGTTCACCCGGCTGGACAGCGGTACCTACGGGACCTGCCAGGGGTGCGCCGCCCCCATCCCGGCGGCGCGGCTGGACATTCTGCCCCACGCCAGGTATTGCGTCCCCTGTCAGCAGCGCGCCGGCTGACCCGTCGGCCGTCCATCCGCCCCCCTCGGCTCCGGCACCGCCGGAGTCTTCGTTCGTCCGTGGTCTCGCCTCGAAGGGGTGAAGCAGTGAACCATCAGTCCCCTGCCGAGTTGACCGAGTGGACCGAGTGGACCGAACTACGGCAGAGCCTCGGGGAGCAACGTGTCCTCCGCGGGGACCGGCCGAGCGGGCCGGGGCCCGGGCGGGGCGGCGGTGAGCCGGCAGCCGCCTCCCGGCGGAAGGCGCGGGACGCGCGGGACGCGCTGTGCGCCACCGCCCGCATGGTCCTCGCCGACGTGGCGGACGCCCTGCGGCGCGGGCACGCCACCGCGCCGCCGCGCCTGCGGATCGTCGCGCGGGCGCGCTGCTGCTCCCCCTGCCACCGGTCGGGGGAGGCCGGCCGATGAGCCCCCGCGACGCCGGCGGCGCGCGCCGCCGGCCGGCCTGGCCGCTCCGCCGCCGGGGCCCCGGGATCGCCCTCGACCTGGGGAGCGCGAGGACCCGGGTCTGGACGACGGGCCGCGGCGACATCCTCGACGTGCCCACGGTCGTCGGCCGCGGCGCCGGAACGGGCCACCCCGTCCGGCGGGGAACGATCGTCGACTCCGAGGGCGTCGCGCGGCTGCTGTCCCGGCTGGTGGCGGAACGCGTGCCGCGGAACGCCCGGCCCGTGGTCGTCTTCACCACGCCCGTCCTCAGCGACCCGGGCCACCAGGCCGCCGCCGCGGACGCCCTCCGCGCGCTGCGCCCCAGGACCGTGCTGGCCATCGACGGCGTCAAGGCCATCGCCCTCGCCGCCGGAGCCGACCTGTCCCGGCCTCTGCTGGTCGTCGACCTCGGCGCGCACCTCACGGAGGTGGCGCTGCTCGCCGACGGCGCCGTGGCCGTGGCCCGCCGGAGCGCCACGCCCGCCGACGGCACGGCGGGCGCTCGCCCCACGGAACGGGCCGCGGGCATCGCCGCCCTGATCACCGGCATGTTCAGCGACGACCCCAGGCCGCAGATGGTCGACGCGCTCGATCGCGGCCTGCTGCTCGCCGGCGGCGGGGCGCTGCGCCCGAAGCTCGCGCACCTGCTGTGCGCCCGCCTGCGCGTCCCCGTTCAGGCCGTGCCCCAGCCGCAGACCGCCGCCGTCCGCGGCGCCGCCCGGGCACTGGACGCCGCCCGGCGCCACCCCGGCCTGGGCACGCCCGTCGACACGCCCCCGCCCGCCTGACCCCGCGCCGCGCCGCGTCCACCGAGTGCACCCACCCCACACCGAACGAAGGACGGAACCGTGTCCGATCCGATCCCGCGCGCCCAGCCACCCCCGCAACGCGCCGAACACCCCGACCGTTGGTGGCGCTGGCGGAACAACCCGCTGCGCCGACGGAACGACCTGTTCCAGGCGTGGGTGGGCCTGCTCCTCGCGGTCGCCGTGGGCGTCGCCACGCCTCTCACCGGCTGGGCCGTCGGTGCCTCGGTGCACGGCAGCCTGAGCGCCACCGCCGAGCAGCAGGCCCGCACGGGGCGGCACCTGACGGCCGTTCTCGTGCACGATGCGCCCCGGCATCCCGAGCCCGGCTCCGCGGAGGCCCGGGAGACGCGCTATCCGGCCGAGGTCGCGTACACCGCCCCCGACGGCACGGGCCGCACCGCCACCGCCGACGTCGTCCCCGGCCTCGCGGCGGGAGCCGGCGTACGGGTGTGGGTCGACGGCGACGGAGACATCGCCGACCCCCCGGCGGGCCCCGAGGACATCCGGTACCGCGCCATCGGCTGGGGCAGCGCCGCCGGCTGCACTGTCCTGGCGACCGGCAAACTCGCCTACGCCGTCACCGCACATCTGCTGGACCGGCGCCGTTCCGCCGCGTGGAGCGACGCGTGGCACCGCGCCGCGGACCGCTGAGCCACGCCTCCGTGAAACGCCGGCGGGCGGAGCCGGGCCGGGCGACCAGGGGCGGTGGACACGAGCCGCACTGGCCCGGAGGCCGAACGGCGGACAGCGACGGGCGGGCAACCGCTGGTCCCAGCCGGGCCGACTGAGAACGTGTCCTGTGCTCCCGTGTTCGCGCTCGCCGACGGCTGGCAGGGCCCAGCCCGAAGGCCGCGGGCGGCGCCCGAATCTGCCGTCGTGTGATGTACACGATTTTCGACAGCTCCGAGGTGCGGGCGCACGGGTTGGCGGAAGCCGCGGTGATGCCGCGGTGGTCGGCTGAGCCCTCGACTCAGCTGCGCTCAGGGCCGCTGCCGGAACGGGGCGAGCGTGGCGCGCACGAGGTCCGCGGCGCCCCAGTCGGGGTCGAACTGGGCGATCACGGCCAGGTGCTGGCGTAGCTGGAGGATCGGCATGCGTTCGCGCCAGTCGCGGTCGAGCCCGGTCAACTCGGCGTACAGCTCGAAGAACACGTGCGCCTCCGGCGGCGGCGCCGTCGTCCACAGGTGGGCCAGATCGACCTCGGCCCACGTGTACGACACGGCCGGATCGATCAGCGCGGGCCGTCCGCCGGGCGTGGTCATGACGTTCAGCGCCCACAGGTCGCCGTGCGTCAGGCACGCGGGCCTGACCGGCAGCAGCTCGGGAAGCCGGTCACACAGCCGTTCAAGAGCCGCCCGGTCCGCGGCGTCGAGCGCCTCCTGGACGCGGCGCTCGCCGAGCCAGCGCAGCAGACGGTGCTGGGCGAAGAACGCGAACCCGTCGTCATCCCAGGTGTTGACCTGCCGACGACGGCCAAGCCAGTTGTCCCGGTGCCACCCGAACCGGGGGTGCCGCGTGGTGGTGTGCAGGTGGGCGAGCGCATGCGCGAGCTGCTCCCAGAAGGCCCCGGTACCCGGCCGGGGCCGCAGCACGGACAGCACGAGCAGGTCGCGGTCCGCGCGGATGATCTCGGGCGTGGCGATGCCGCCCGCCTCACGCAGCACGGTGAGCCCCTCGGCCTCCGCGGCGAAGGCGTCGTCCGACGGCGGTTCGCCGAACGCCTTGACGAACACCGACGTGCCGTCGCCGCGGCGCGCGAGCCCCGCGGTCGCGGCGAGGCCGCCAGTGGCCGGCTCGACCGCGACGACGTCGGTCAGGCCGGCCGCGTGCAGGCGTCGGAGCAGGAATGACCTCGCGGCTGTCACAGGTGCTCCTCCTCGCTGGTCCCGCGTCCCGCGTCCCGCGTCCCGCGTCCCGCGTCCCGCGTCCTGACGATCAGGGCCGAGCCCGCGGCGGCTCAAGCGCACCCTCAGCGGGAACGACCCTCTCACGAGCGCCTGTTGCTCGCACTCTCCCGCGAGAGCCGCATCGGCGCGAAGCCGCTTCCGCAGCGTTTCCGCCGATCCCGGCCACTGATGCTCCTGCCGGTGACGAGCATGCCCCGCGCGCACGTGGACGCGCGCACGTGGACCAGTCCGGGCCGGTGAGCCGCCGTTGTCACCTCGTACCAGCCGCTGCTCGCCGTTACGTGCCAGAAGCGCCAGCCCAACGTCGGCCCGTGGCTGCAACGTTGGCGGCGTTCGGCAGCAGTGTCCGGGCCGGGGGCACCGCCGTCTCGACGTCGGGGGCGAATAGTCCGAGGATGCCGAGGAACGGCACCACCGGCCTGTTACCTTGACGAGGGGGCCTCATGGCTGTGCGCATCCACCTGAGCAGTGCGGACCTGCGAAGCGTCACGGTGGCGCGCTGCGCGGAGCCGTTGTGTGAGATGGAGCGGAGCCTGCGGGCGCTGCGGTTGCCGGCGCGTGATCCGGTGACGGTCCGCTGGCGCCAGTGGGCACGCAGGCAGCTGCCGAAAGCGGCGTACCCCCTGCTGACACTGGTCCCGGCCAGCGGCCCCAGCCCTGACTTCCTGACCCCTCTCACCACCAGCCCCGACCTCGACCCCGCCCTGAACGCCGTGCTGAGCACGCCACCCGCCCGCCTCCTGGGGGACCTCGGTCCGCTCGCCCACCGCAGCAGACCCTCGTCCTGGGTGGCCGATCTGACGAGCGGGAGCCGACCTGCGCTGCGCCGTCTGGAACTGGCGATCACCAGCTACCACGACGCCATTCTGAAGCCGGTGAAGCACCACCTGACCACCGAGTTCGACACGGCTGCGGACGGCATGGCGCAGACCCTGGCTCACGGCGGCCTCGACGCCCTGCTGCGCGATCTGCACCCCTCCATCCGCTGGGAGCCGCCCGTACTCCACGTGGCGCACAGGCGGCTGGACGAGGACGTCCGTCTTCATGGCCAGGGGCTCCACCTGATCCCGTCCTTCTTCGCGAACTCCAACGCGGTCATGAACGATGCGGTCGCGCCCTACGTCGTGGTCTTCCCGATGCGGCGCCGCGCCCTATGGCACGCCGACTCCGGCCGCCCGGCACGGGCACTCGCCGACTTGCTCGGCGACACCCGCGCCACCCTCATGTACGCCATCGCCCGGGCCGCCCAAGGCGTCTCGACCACCGCACTCGCCCAGCGAGCCGGCATAGCCAACTCCACCGCGAGCCACCACGTCAAAGCCCTCCGCGGCGCCCAGTTGGTCGCCACCCGACGCGCCGGAACCAGCGCCCTGCACACGCTCACGCCGCTGGGCGAGCAAGTGCTCCGCTCCAATCCGCACCCCGATCCGCACCCCGATCGGCGCCCCGATCCGCATCCCCCGGCTCGCTGATCCGCGCCCCGGCCCGCCGCGTCGGGAACGATCAGCTCTGGAGGAACGGGCGGTTCAGGTGGGAGGTGGCCAGGAGGGCGCGGTGGCGGCGGGCCTCGGCGAGGAGGGCCTGCCGACTGCGGCGGGCCGCGGCCGGGTCGCTCTCCAACCGGTAGGCCACGGGCGGCGCGGCCAGCTGCACGGCGTGCACCAGAACGTCGCCGGTGATCACGATGCGCTGGTGTCCGCCGTCGACCAGGACGGACTGGTGCCCGGCGGTGTGGCCGGGCGTCGGCACGGCGGTCAGCTCCCCGCCCCGGCCGCCGCCGCCCAGCACCCGGACCCGCCCGTCGATCTCGTGCAGCAGACCGGCCCGGCGCAGCGGCTCCACCACGTACGCCGTGGCGCTGTCGTCCTCGTCGAGCGCCGCTGTCTCGGCGCGCTGGACCACGTGGCGCGCGTTCGGGAACATCGGCTGCCCCGCGGCATCGACCGCCCAGCCGAAGTGGTCCTCGTGCAGGTGGGTCAGTATGACCGAGTCCACGTCCTCCCGGTCGATGCCGGCCAGTTCCAGCACCGCCGGGAGGTGCCCGGGCACCGGGGCCCACGCGGACGCGGGGCTGCCGACCGGGCCGACCCCGGTGTCCACCAGGGTGACCCGGCCGCCCGGCCTGCGGACGGCATAGCAGCGGAAGTCGAGCGTCCACGTGTCGCCAGGACCGAACGCGTCGGGGTCGAGGCGTTCGGCCCGCGCCCAGTCCTCCTGCCGCGCGTCGGGGAACTGGTCCTGCCGCCTGCCGGGAAAGGGCCCGTGCGCGTCCAGCAGCGCCAGCACCTCGAACGGTCCTGCCTGCCGCGTGACGATGCGCACCGGGTCGGCGCGGCGTTCCGCGGCCGCCGCCCGGTGCGCCGTGCTCGTGCCGGCCCAGGCGGCCAGCGCGCCGACGCCCACGCGCGCCGCGTCCCGCAGAACGCGCCGGCGGCTGCCGGTCGCCGAGTCGTCCGCCGTCGCGGCGTCGGACGGAACAGGACGGTGGGTCATGGTCTCCCCCTTATCGGTCGGGTCATGGGGCCTGCGGACGGCGCCTGCCCTGTCCGAGGGTGACGGGGGCGCACGCCACCGAGCAGTGATTCGATCGTCGTCACACACCTTGACGACTCGGCCGGTTCCCGTTCACCGGCGGGCAAGCCCTGCAGGCTCGCGAGCCGCACGAGGATCAGACCGATGGGAAGAGCCGCGGACGTGGGCGGGAACGGCCTCGCGAGAGCACGGACGCCTCCTGGCAGGTGACCAGTGGGTGACTAGGTCCTGTCCTGTCGATCTTGTCGGATCAGCCCGCGGCTCCCCCAGACTCCGTCCGGGAGGTGCCCCCAGATGCGGTGCATCGCAAGGCACCGGATCGCAGCTCATACCTGTCCGTATTCGCGCGATTCGGTAACGCAGCGTGGGGGCACCTCCCAGCCGCCAGGCTGGGGGAGTGCCGTAGCTGGGGGCACCTCCCGGACGGAGTCTGGGGGAGTCGCGGGCCCGGCAAGATCGGCAGGACAGGGCCTAGTAGGTGATCTGGAACGTGGCGTCCTCACGGGCGACTTGGGATGAGTCCGCGCCGAGCCGGTCGAGGCGAAGGATGTGGCCGGAGTGGCGGATGCGGTGGTCGGGGTGGTTGTGGGAGCGGAACGAGGTCCACGAGGCGTCGGCGAGGCCGGCCTCGGCGTGGAACGTCGCGTCGGCGGCGAAGAGCGCGGTGCCGTCGTTCGCATCGAGCCGCAGCTCGAAGTTCGCGTGCCGCAGGTAACTGCCCGGGAGGTTCACCGACTCGAACGAGGTGCCGGTGGCGTCGGCCAGCCCCGGCACCGGGCGCCACTGCTGGTCGGCGGGGGGCTCCATCGGGTACGGATCGAGCCGGGCGACGCGGTCCGCGTGCCGCACATACCGACCTGGAAGGTTGTAGGACTTGAGCCGGCGCCACTCCGGCCCGCCCCAGCGGTCGATCAGCGCGTCCCGCTCGGCCGCGGTGATCGGGCTGATGCCGGCGTGTTTGGCGCTGACCGGTGCGGTGTAGCCGCGGTGGTCAAGCGCCGCCCAGCTGTCGCCGCCGACGTCGGATGAGCCCCAGGCGTAGAACACCGCGTTGGCCGGCGAGAACGAATCGCCCCACAGCCAGAAGGTGTTGCCGGTGTTCGACGCGACGAGGATCGGCGCCTCGATCGCCTGGCCCTGCCGCAGGCCGCGGGTCAGGGTGGCGTACGTGTTCGGCGCCCCCGTGGCCGACCTGGCCACGTAGAGGTTGCCGTCTTCGAGGCTCTTGTACGCCAGGTAGAAGGCGCCACCGTGCGGCAGCACGTAGCCGTCGAGGACGTTGAAGCCGGGGTCGAAGTAGACCTGCGGCCGCCCCATGGCGGTGAAGTCGGTGGTGTAGTTGACCATGAAGACGTCGCGGGTGCCGTTGTGGGCCGAGTAGACGACTCCGTACTCGCCGCGCTCCGGGTCAAAGAACGACGTCGGCGCCCAGGAGTGGGTGGCCATGTCGTGCAGATGGACGCGACGGTAGCCGGAGAACGAGGTGAGGTCCGCCGAGTCCCATACGTGGATGTACTGGTTGTCAAGGTTGAACACGCGGCCTTTGAGATCCGTGGCCAGGACCACGAAGGTGCCGTCCTGCCTGCGCTGGATGAACGGATCGCGCAGGCCCTGCGTGCCGGCGGTCGGCGTCGCCACCGGATCGTTCTGATTCAGCGGCATCCAGTTCAGGCCGTCGGTGCTGACCGCCAGGTGGAGGGCGTAGCTGTCATCGCTCTCGTTCGGTGACTCTTTGAAGTAGCACATCACATAGGCCGCGTACGCCTGCTGCTGCGCGTGCGCGGCCTTCAAGGGAACGGCCGCGGCGACGGCGGATGTCAGCGCGGTCGCCAGAACGGTTCGACGTGTCGGCATGGGGCGATCCCTTTCTGCGCGGGGGGAACCGGCGGAAGGGCCGGCGTGGGAGAGGTCGTGCGGCCCGAGCCGGCATGTGTGGGGAGCCCCCGGCCGTTAGACCGCTAGACCGTTAGATCGCTAGACCGTTAGACCGTTTGAAATATCGAACGCAGTTCGTAATACCGATAGGAAGTTAGCGCCGCCCTCACGGGCCGTCAACACTCGGCGCCGGGCCCAGGGCGGGGGTCGGATACCTGACCTGGCGATCGGATTCGTTCGATTTTGATCGATGCATGTTGCGTTGATTGACGCGGTGTTCGGGTCGGTCGACCGTGAACGGCGTACGCCATCCCACCCGCGCCGCCGCCCCGGCGGCCTGACGCGTCACGAAAGGAAGATCATGCGCCACTTCCATGCCCACCGCACCACCGGCAGGGCACGGCCCACCGTGCTCCCCGCACGCGCGCACCGCCGTCACCGCGGCCTGTCGGCAGCGTTGTGCGCGGTTGTCGCCGTACCGCTCGTGGCACTGTCGTACACCTCGGCCACCGCGGCGGAGCCGACCGCGGAACCGGCCGCGGAACCCGCCCCGCTGGCCGCCGCCGACTTCAGGGGCGTGAACTGGGCCATGCCCGGCGACAACTTCACCGACGGCCCTGTCGTTCCCGAGGGGCTGAGCGAGGCTGACAGCTACGACACCGTCAAGGCCAAGGCCGCCGTTGTCTACGATCAGTTCGAGAGCAGCATCGGCGCCAACACCGTCCGGCTGCCGATCAACTTCGACTCGTACCCCGGTACGGCGTGGGGCGACGCATACGCCGGAGCCGTCGACGCCGCGACCGAAAACGGCTTCAACGTGATCATTTCCATGTGGGAAGGGGCATCGTCGAACGGCCGGATCGACGACATGCAGCACTTCAACACGATGTGGGACGCCGTCGTCGACCGATGGGGGTCCGACAGCCGCGTCTACTTCGAGCCGATGAACGAACCCCACGGCTACAGCGCCGGGGACTGGGCCGATATCGCCGCCGCCTGGATCGAGGACCGCCCGTCGGTTCCCAGGGAGCGGATCTTCGTCAGCGGCCACGGCTACAACGGCGACGTCACGTACGTGTGCGACGACTCCCGCCTCGACGGGACCTACCTGTCGCTCCACCTCTACGCGTTCCAGTTCGGCGAGATGAGCTACGACGAGTGGGTGGACACCTTCGACGCCCGGATCGGCGACTGCGGCTCCCGCACCGTCCTGGACGAGTTCGGCGCCCCGCTGGACGACGGCAGGAACTACAACGACACGGACAGCAGCGACAACTTCGTCCGCTACATCCGCGCCGCCACCGACACCGTCCGTTCCCACGACATGGGCGCCGTCTACTGGCCGGCTCTCGGCGGCAAACACACGCACCGGCCGGACTATGACTGGTACTCCCTCTACGCCATCGAGGGCAGCGGCACCGACCTGACGCTGACCCTGCGCAACGACAGCATCGTCGACCGGCTTCACCACGCCTGGGCCACCGGCTCCTGAGGAACGCCGACCGCGGCGGCGGCACGGCGCTTGACGGAACGGTCCGCCCTCACTACGTTCGGCCGTCACAGCACGTCACCACATCGGATGGACGGTCACCGTGTCCCGAAGACCCGCTTCCGCAACGGAGTCGACGCGGCGGAGGCCGGGCCGGTGACGGGCTTGTCGTGGCTCGGCGCGTTCGGCTCATGGCTGTTCGTCGTCACCTTCCTCCTCGACGGCTGGGCCCGCCCCGGGTATCACCCGGTCCGGCATGCGGTCAGCGCACTGGCGCTCGGTCGTCGGGGCTGGATACAGACGGCCAACTTCATCGTCTGCGGCCTGGCGATCACGGCGGGCGCGGTCGCCCTCGCCGACGCGGCGGACAGCCTGTTGCTCGCCCTGGTGATCGGGGCGTTCGGGGTTTCGCTGATCGCGTCGGGCGTGTTCCCGATGGACGCCATGCGGGGGTATCCGCCGGGAACGCCCGAGGGGACACCGACGGACACGTCGACGCGCCACCAGTGGCACGACTGGGCCGGAGCGGTCGTTTTCGGCTCCCTGCCGATCGCGGCGATCATCGCGGCGTTCGTTCTGCCCGAGACCGTATGGAAGTGGTACTCGGCGCTGACCGCCATTCTCATGTTCGCCGCCGCCGCGGCATTCGGTCAGGCGTGGGAGAACGACCACCCCCGCACCGGTCTCCTGCAGCGCGCCGCGATCATCGTCGGCTGGCTCTGGCTCGGCCTCCTGTTCGCCCACACAACCCGGTAGCGCCGCCGCCGCGCCCCCGCAACGGTCAGTGCGTGACGGTCTCCGCGCCGGTCGGCTGTTCGTGCTGCTCGTGCCTCAGGTAGCGGTACACGGCCAGGCCGCCCGCCGTCAGCAGGGTGATGACGAGGGCCATGGTCAGGACGTAGCCGTTGTCGAAGGCGTTGGCGGCCGAGTCCAGCAGGCTGCGGGCCTGCGTCTCCGGCAGTGTGGTGGCGGCGGCGCGGGCCTCGTCGAGGCTGTCGCCCGCCGAGGCCGGCGTGTCCGGGGGCAGGGTGACGGTCGCGCCGTACACCGCGGTCAGGATGCTGCCGAGGACGGCGACGGCCGTGAGGTTGCCCAGCTCGTAGGAGACCTCCTCCACCGAGGAGGCCATACCGGCCCGGTGCGGTGGGGCGCCGCCGATGATGGCGATGGAGGCGGCGGTCATGACCACGTCCAGGCCGGCACCCGACACCACCATGCCGGGAACGACCCAGGCGGGACTGCCGTCCGCGCCCACGAGGCCCAGGGCTCCCGGGGTCATCAGCAGGGCCGCCAGCACACCCAACGCGCCGACCAGCAGGCCGCCGCCGATCAGCGGGCGGACGCCGGTGCGGTGGACCAGGCTGCCGGCGAGGACGCCGGCGGGCAGGGCGCCGAGGGCGAACGCGGCCACCAGCACGCCCGCGTGCAACGGCGTCAGCTCCAGGACCAGTTGCAGGCGCTGGGCGAGGACGAGCTGCATGCCGGCGGTGGCGAACATCGCCAGGCCCGCGGCGAGCACGCCGGTCAGCAGGCGGCGGCTGCGGAAGAGGGAGAAGTCGATCAGCGGGTAGGGCCGGCCGCGCTGGCGCCGCGCGAACGCCCAGAACCCCGCCGCGGAGATCAGCAGCGCGACGGCGCCCTGCCACGGCGAGGGATCGGGCTTGACCGTCGCCTTGATCGCGTAGACGAGGCCGACCAGGCCGACCATGACCTGGAGGGAGGCGAGCGCGTCCCAGGGCCGGTCGCGGCTGCCCCGGCCGCCGGGTGCGAACACGGCCGCCGCGGCCAGGGCGAGCACGACGACGGGCACGTTCACCAGGAACACCGAGCCCCACCAGAAATGTTCGAGCAGCAGCCCGCCGACGATCGGGCCGAGCGCGGTGCCGACGACGGCCATCGTTCCCCACACGCCGATGGCGATGCCGCGTTCGCGTGCGTCGTC
Organism: Streptomyces johnsoniae; assembly: GCF_031845565.1. Classification (NCBI taxonomy): domain Bacteria; kingdom Bacillati; phylum Actinomycetota; class Actinomycetes; order Kitasatosporales; family Streptomycetaceae; genus Streptomyces; species Streptomyces johnsoniae. The sequence continues at coordinate 452,447 of NZ_JAVREV010000001.1, forward strand.
GAACGTGACGCGGATCAGCGCCAGCGTGGCGGGCATCATCGCCGCCGCGCCCACCGCGAGGAACGCCCGCGCGCCGATGAGGGCGGCAGGGGACGGGGCGGTCGCGGCGGCGACGGACGCCGCCCCGAACACGACGAGACCGGCCAGGAACATGCGCTTGTGCCCGATGCGGTCCCCCAGCGTTCCCGCCCCGAGCAGCAGCCCGGCCATCACCAGCGGGTACGCGTTGATGATCCACAGCTTCTGCGAGGAGTCCGCCCCGAGGTCGGCGGTCAGTGTGGGCAGGGCGGTGTAGAGCACCGTCATGTCCACGGAGATCAGCAACAGACCCGCCGAGACCGTTACGAGCAGCAGCCAGCGCCGCGCCTTGCTCATTTCCACACCATGACTTTCCACAATTGAACGTCCGACGGAACGCGACGCTCAGGCCACCGGGCCGGCCGCCGGGTCGGTGAGGGCGGCGATCCGCTCGATCAGGGCTTCCGTGACCTGCGGGTCGAGACGGTCCGGCGCGGTGGCGGCCAGCAGCCACAGGCCGTCGGCGGCCAGCCGCGCGAGGAACAGCTCCACCGCCTCCGGGTCGGGTGTGGCGGGCCTGGGCACCCAGCGCTGCGCCAGCTCCTCCCACGCCCGCGTCAGCTCCGGGTGGGCGGCCGCCTCCACCATGAACGCCAACTCGGCGCGGCTCTCGGTGTCGTGCGGCCCGAACCGCACGTACGCCGCGGCCCGCTCCCGCGGGGTCGCCTCGTCCAGCGGCTTGCCCAGCTCGGCCAGCAGGTGGCCTTCCCACGCACCGATCAGGTGCCGCTGGATCGCCCGCAGCAGGTCATCGCGGGTGCGGAAGTGGTACATCAGCCCCGCCTTCGTCAGCCCCGCCTCCTCCGCAGTGGCCTCCAGCGTCAGCGCAGTGATCCCCGCCCGCGCGGTCACCCGCACCGCGGCTTCCAGAATCTGGTTCCTCGAACTCGGTCTCACACCGTAACTTTACCATCCGGAAGGTAAAGTTACGGTGCCCGCCCCGTCGCCGACCAGGGGCCGGCTCGGGGGCGCCGGGGTCAGGAAGTAACGGGGTGGGGCGGGGGGTTGTTGGGAGTGGCGAGGGCCAGCGGGAGGACGACATCGTGCACCAGACGGTGTGTTTCCTCGCGGGCGACCGGCACCCCGGTCAGCAGCCAGCGGAAGAAGATGACCGCGGGAGCGATCTGCCACAGCAGGTCCACGTCCGCGGTGCTGGCCATCTCGCCGCGATCCCTGGCGCGGACGAAGGCGTCGATGACGGGCCGCCGGCGCGCGTCGATGTATCCCTTGCGCATGGCCGCGGCCAGTTCTGAGTTGCGCCTCAACTCGCCGACGAGACCGGCCATGACGTCGGCGAGACGTTCCATCTCATCGATCAGGTCGTGGAAGTAGGCCAGCAGGTCACCGCGGAGCGAGCCGGTGTCGTGGCTGGCGGGCAGATCGCTGATGGCGTTGACGAGTGCGGCGACGACCAGCGCGGACTTCGAGGGCCACCTGCGGTAGACCGTCGTCTTGCTGGCGCGCGCCCGGCCGACGACCTCGTCGATGGTGAGCCGCTCGTAGCCGTTCTCACGGAGGACGTCGAGCGTGATGTTGAGCAGTTGATCTCTGCGGGCCTGGCCGCCCCGTAGCGGTGCCATCGACATGGGCGGAAGTTTACGCCGCCGCCCACTGGACAGTACAGTACTGTACTGTACTTCTCGTCCTCGAAGGGGGCCGCGTCGATCTTCCTCGCCGTCGTGATGAGCGAGGTCGCGGGCGAGTGTCCGGCGCCCCGGCGGGGCCCACCCGCACAACCTGCCCACAGCCCCTGAGCGACAGGTCCGTCCTGTCCTGCTCAGCAGAGCGCGCCCGGACCCCCGACCGGGCGCTGGCCCGCCGGCCGAGGCGGCACCTCGGCCGGCGGGCCGCACTACCGCACTGCCGCAAGCCCCCGCCGGATCACCCGTTTTCGGGTGGTCCGGCGGGGGTTCTTCCGTGTCTTGACCGCGTCTCAAGCGCCGGTCCCGATCCTGCTCACGACCTCTGAACATGTCGATCGCACCGCACGGCGCCGACCACACTCAGGAGTTATCGTGAGCCTTGCCCAATCGGGCGACTCGGAATGGGTCCTCACCACGGCCATCGGCGGCATCGCTCTGGTGCTGTTCGTGGCCGTGGGCTTCGTCGTGCTCAGCCGCCGGCTGCGGCAGCCGGCTGTCATCGGCGAAATCACCGCAGGGATCTGCCTGGGGCCGAGCCTGCTCGGCCTGCTGCCCGGCGACCTGCCCGAACTGTTCTTTCCCGTCGAGGTGCGGGACTACCTGGGCGTGGTCGCGCAACTCGGCCTGCTCGTCTTCATGTTCCTCATTGGCTGGGAATTCGACTACGCGACGCTCCACGGCCGGCGGCGCACCACGGCGACCATCTGGTTCTGCGCGGCGGCGCTGCCGATGGCGCTGGGCATCGGGCTCGCCGCCATGCTGTTCGGCGCGCACGACACGGTGAACGGGGAGGAACTGCGCTTCCTCGACTTCGCCCTCTTCATGGGAACGGCCATGTCGATCGCCGCGTTCCCCGTGCTCGCGCGCATCATCGCGGACCGCGGCATCCAGTCGACGCCCGTCGGCACGCTGGCCCTCGCGCTGGCCGCGCTCGACGACATCCTCGCCTGGTGCCTGCTGGCCATCGTCGTGGCGCTGGTCACGGCGACCGGGGCGGCCGGGTTCCTCGGCGTCGTCGGCTGGGGTGCGGTCTACATCGTGGCCATGGTGTGGGTGGTGCGCCCGCTGCTCGGGCGCCTGGTGCGCCATGCGACGGCGGCCACCCCCTACCTGCCGATGCTCGCCGCCGGAGGCGCCCTCGGCTCCGCGTACGTGACCTCCGAGATCGGGCTGCACGCCATCTTCGGCGCGTTCGTCTTCGGTCTCGTCATGCCGCGCGGCCCGGAGCGCGAGCTGATGCACCGGGCGGCGTTCATTCCGCTGGAGCACCTGAGCCGGCTGCTGCTGCCCGTCTTCTTCGTCGTCACAGGACTGTCCGTCGACCTGACCGCGCTGACCGCCACCGGGGCGCTGCACATGGTGCTGATCATCCTGACGGCCTGCGCGGGCAAGCTCGGCGGCGTGCTGCTGTCCGCCCGCGCGACGGGCATGAGCTGGCACCAGTCCACGACGCTCGGCCTGCTGATGAACACCCGGGGGCTGACCGAACTGGTCATTCTCAACGTCGGCCTCGGCCTCGGGCTGCTCAGTACCGAACTGTTCACCGCGATGGTGATGATGGCACTGGTCACCACCGCCATGACGTCGCCGTTGCTCGGCATCGCGCTCCGCAGGGTGACGCCGGAGGCCGCCGCTCCCGTGCCGCGGGAACGCGCGCCGGTGCCCGCGGGGCGGGCCACGACCTGACCGCGCGGGCGGCCGCCGGCCGCGCGCGGGAGCACGCCAAGCACTGCTGACGCCCGGGAGATGAGGGACCGTGAAGTTCGACTGGACCGATGAGCAACGCGCCCGGTACGACGGGACGCTGGCCGCCGTGCGCGAGGCGTTCCCGCCCGGCGCGCCGGGGGTGCAGGAGTACTACTCCCGCAAGGACTGGCAGCGCCTGGGCGAACTCGGCCTGCTCGGCCTGTCGCTGCCCGCCGCCTACGGCGGGGGCGGGCTCGGCGCGCTCGACACCGCGCACGCCGTGGCGGCGCTGGGCCGCGGTTGCGCGGAGACCGGCCTCGTCTTCGGCGTCAGCGCGCACCTCTTCGCCTGCGGCATGCCGATCGCCGACTTCGGGACCGAGGAGGTCAAACGCCGCTTCCTGCCGGGCATGGCCGGCGGCGAGCTGATCGCGGGCAACGCCATCACCGAGTCAGGCGCCGGCTCCGACGTCTCGAAGCTGAGCGTCACCGCGGAACGCGTCACCGGCGGCTGGGTCCTCAACGGCGAGAAGAGCTTCGTCAGCAACGGGCCGGCCGCCGATGTCTACGTCACCTACGCCACCACGGACGCCAAGGCCGGCCCGTTCGCCACCACCGGCTTCGTCGTGGACCGCGCGAGCGCCGGGGTCGGTGCGGGCGAGCCGTTCGAGAAGATGGGTCTGCGGCAGTGCCCGGCGGGCAGCGTCCGCTTCGACGACTGCTTCGTGCCGGACGCGCAGGTGCTCGGGGCGCCGGGCCAGGGCGGCGTGATCTTCCAGCACTCGATGGGCTGGGAACGCGCCTGCCTCTTCGCCGGCTACGTCGGGCTCGCCGACCGCGTGCTGGAGCAGTGCGTGGCGCACGCGAAGGAACGCCGCCAGTCCGGCAGGCCGATCGGCAAGTTCCAGGCGGTGTCGCACCGCATCGCCGAGATGAAGCTGCGCACCGAGAGCGCCCGGCTGCTGCTGTACCGCGCCTGCTGGGAGATGGACCGCGGCGGGCCGGCCACGATGGCCATCGCGCTGTCGAAACTCGCGGTGTCCGAGGGCGTGCTGACCAGCATGCTGGACGCGGTGCGCATCTTCGGCGGGCGCGGCTACCAGCAGGCCGACGGCATCGAGGCGGCGCTGCGCGACGCCGTGCCCGCCGTGCTGTTCTCCGGCACCTCCGACATCCAGCGGGAACTCGTCGCGAGGGAGCTGGGACTGTGAACCTCCACCGGCTGCTCGCCGACTCGGCGCGGCGCCGCCCGGACGCCGTCGCCGTGCACGGCCCCGAGGGGCCCCGCGAACTCGACCGCACCTCGGGCTCGACGGACGCGCCGAAGGCCGTGTGCACCGGTCACCGCCCGGCCCGCCGGCTGCCCACCTACATGATCGTCGACCGGCTGTCCGTGCGCGCGGAACTCCCGCGGACCCCCAACGGGAAGCTCGACCGGCGCCTGCTCCTGACCGAGGCCGAAGCGGCCCGTTCCTGACCGGGGCGGCACCGCGCGGCACCGGCGCCCGCGCCGGACCGGCGCCCGCCGGAACTCACCACTCACGGAGGAACCATGAGAAGTGACGGCGACCAGGCCGTGGCCATCGTCGGCGCGGGGTGCCGCTTCCCCGGCGGCGGCAGCGGTCCCGAAGGACTGTGGCGGCTGCTGCTGAGGGGCACCGACGTCATCACGGAAGTGCCCAGGTCCCGCTGGGATCTGGAGCGCTACTACGACCCCGACCCGGACACGCCGGGCACGATGTACACGCGGTGGGGCGGGTTCCTGCCGGACATCGAGCGTTTCGACGCGGCGTTCTTCGGCATCGCGCCGCGCGAGGCCCGCCAGATGGACCCGCAGCAGCGGCTGCTCCTCGAGGTCGCCTGGGAGGCGCTGGAGGACGCCGGAATCCGGCCGGGCGACCTCTCGGGCACGCGGACCTCGGTGTTCACCGGCGGCCTCGGCGTCGACTACTTCCTCGCCCACGCCCGCGACGCGGGGCTCGCCGGGATCGACCCCTGGTACGCCACCGGCAAGGAGTCGAGCTTCACCTCGGGCCGCCTGTCCTACCTGCTCGGGCTGAACGGGCCCAGCCTGTCGCTGAACACCGCCTGCTCCTCCTCGCTCGTCGCCGTCCACCTCGCCCGCCAGTCGCTGCTGACCGGCGAGTCGGACGCGGCGCTGGTCGGCGGTGTCAACCTGCTGCTGTCGCCGGAGCTGACGGTCTTCATGTGCAAGGCGGGCGCGATGGCGCCCGACGGCCGCTGCAAGGTGTTCGACGCGGGCGCCAACGGCATCGTCCGCGGCGACGGCTGCGCCGTGCTGGTCCTCAAGCGGCTCGACGACGCGCTGGCCGACGGGGACGACGTGCTGGCCGTCATCCGCGGCTCGGCCGTCAACCACGACGGGCAGAGCGCGGGCCTGACCGTGCCGAGCGCGACCGCGCAGCAGCGCCTGATCACCGACGCGCTGGCCGCGGCGCGCCTTCACCCGCACGACGTGGGCTACGTGGAGGCGCACGGCACCGGCACCCCGCTGGGCGACCCGATCGAGGTCTGGGCGCTCGGCGACGTGCTCGCGCGCGGCAGGAGCGCGGAAGACCCGCTGGTCATCGGCTCGGTGAAGGCCAACCTCGGGCACACGGACGGCGCCGCGGGCATCACCGGGCTGCTGAAGGCGGCGCTCGTGGTGCGGCACGGCCGCATACCTCCGCACCTGCACCTCAAGGAGCCCAACCCCAACATCGCCTGGGACCAGTGGCCGCTGCGGGTGCCGACCGAGGGGCCCGTCGACTGGCCGGGCCCGGCGGGGCGGCCGCGGATCGCCGGAGTCAGCGCGTTCGGGCTCAGCGGCTCCAACGCGCACGTGCTGGTGGAGTCCCCGCCGGAACGGGCGGCCGCGCCCGCGCCCGCCGCCCGAGCGGGTGGAACGGACGGCCGCGCGGGCGGAACGGACGGCCGCACGTTCGTGCTGCCGCTGTCGGCGCGTTCGGCCGCGGCGCTGCGCGACCTCGCCGCGGCGCACCGCGACCGGCTCGGCGGCCAGGAGGCGGCGGAGCGGGAGGGCGCGGACGGCTTCGCGGACGTGGCGTCGTTCGTGCGGACCGCGGCCGTCCGCCGCACCCACCACGCGGAGCACCGGCTCGCCGTCACCGGCGGCAGCGCGGCCGAACTCGCCGCGGAGCTGGACGCGTTCACCGAGCAGGCGCAGGCGCCGGTCGTGGGCGAACGCGCGGGGCCGGGCGGCGTGTGCTTCGTCTTCTCCGGGCAGGGCGGGCAGTGGGCCGGGATGGGCCTGCGGCTGCGGGCGGCGGAGCCGGCGTTCCGCGAGGCCCTGGACCGGTGCGACGCCCTGATCCGCGAGGCCGCCGGCTGGTCGGTGGTCGAGGAGCTGTCCGCGGACGGGGACGCCTCCCGGCTGGCGGACACGGAGATCGCCCAGCCCGTGGTGTTCGCCGTGCAGGTGGCCCTGGCCGCGCTGTGGCGGTCCTGGGGCGTGGAGCCGTCGGCCGTCGTCGGCCACAGCATGGGCGAGATCGCCGCGGCGCACGTCGCGGGCGCACTCGACCTGGCGGACGCGGTGCGCATCGCCGTGCTGCGCGGGCGGCTGCTCCAACGCGCCGCGGGGCAGGGGCTGATGGCCGCCGTGGCCCTGCCGGAGGAGGAGACGGAACGGCGGCTCGCGCCCTACGGGGAGCGGCTGTGCGTCGCGGCGGCGAACGCCCAGGGCAGCACCGTCGTGGCGGGCGAGCCGGACGCGGTCGAGGAGTTCACCGCGGCGCTGAAGGCCGAGGGCCTCACCTGCCGGACGCTGCCCGGCGGATACGCGTTCCACAGCCCGCAGATGGCCCCGTTCGAGCCGGAGCTGGTCGGGCTGCTCGACGGCCTCGCGCCGCGCGAGCCGCGCGTCCGCATCGTCACCACGACCCCGGGCGACGGCCGCTTCGACGCCGCGCACTGGGGGCGGAACGTCCGCCGGCCGGTCCGGTTCGCCGGGGCGGTGGCGGAACTGCTCGACGCGGGCCACCGCACGTTCGTCGAGCTGGGGCCGCATCCCGTGCTCGCCCAGCCGCTGACCCAGTCCCTTGAGGCGGCGGGCCTGGACGGCACCGTCGTGCCCTCGCTGCGCCGGGACACGGACGACGTGGACACCGCGCGCGCCTCGCTGGCCGCGCTGTTCACGGCCGGTGCCGACGTGGCGTGGGACGCGGTCGCCCCGGCGGGCGAAGGCGTCGACAAGCGGCTGCCCCGCTATGCGTGGCAGGGCGAGCGGCTGTGGTTCGAGACACCGCGGGCGGCCGGTCCGGACGCGCAGGTCGCGGCCGGCGGGCTCGCCGCGCTGCACGGGGAGTTGCGGCTGTACGACGCCGCCGGCCGGGTGGTCGCGGAGGCGACCGGGCTGCGGCTGGGAGCGCCGGGCGACGGGGCGACGGCGGCTGCTGCCGGTCCCGGGGCGCCCGCCGTTCCCGCCGTTCCCGCCGTCTCCGCCGCGGTGGAGGCGGCCGGGCACCGGCCCGATCCGGCGGAACTGGCGGACCTGGTCGCGCGGAAGGCCGCCGCGGTGCTCGGGCTGCCGCAGGGCGGCACTCCGGCCCGCACGCAGGGCTTCACCGAGCTGGGGATGGACAGCCTCGGCACGGTGGAGCTGGCCCGCCAGCTCCAGCAGGCGCTCGGGGTGCGGGTGCCGAAGACCGCCGCCCTCGACCACCCCACGGTGGAACGGCTCGCCGCCTACCTGGACACGCGGCTCGCGGCGGCGCCCGCCGCGCGGGCCCAGGCGCCCGCGGCCGTTCCCGCGCCGGGGCCGGTGGCCGCCGAGGTCACCGGCCCCGAGCCGATCGCCGTGATCGGCCTCGGCTGCCGCTTCCCCGGCGGGGCGAGCGGACCTGACGCCTACTGGCGGATGCTGCGCGCCGGCACGGACGCCATCCGCCCCGCCCCGGAGGGCCGGTTCGGCGGGTCACGCGTGTGGCACGGCGGATTCATGGAGGGCGTCGACGAGTTCGACGCCCCGTTCTTCCGCATCCCGCCGCGCGAGGCCCGGGTGATGGACCCGCAGCAGCGGATGTTCCTCGAAGTGGCCTGGGAGGCGCTGGAGCACGCCGGGCAGCCGCCCGCCGCGCTCGCCGGCACCCGCACCGGCGTGTTCCTCGGCATGAACTCGACCGACTACGCCGGCATCGTCACCGCGCACCCGGGCAACGTCGACGCGTTCTACGGCACGGGCAACTCGTTCACCGCCGCCGCCGGACGGCTGTCCTACCTGCTGGGCGTGCACGGGCCGAGCCTGGCCGTCGACACGGCCTGCTCCTCCTCGCTGGTCGCGGTGCACCTGGCGGTGGCCAGCCTGCGGTCAGGGGAGAGCGAACTCGCCGTCGCCGGCGGCGTGAACCTCATCCTCAGCGACGTCATCCACCGCTCCACCAGCGCCATGGGCGCGCTCGCCGCCGACGGCAGGTGCAAGACGTTCGACGCGTCCGCCGACGGCTACACCCGCGGCGAGGGCTGCGGCGTGGTCGTGCTCAAGCCGCTGTCCGCCGCGCGCGCCGACGGGGACGACGTACTCGCCGTGCTGCTGGGCTCCGCCGTCAACCAGGACGGCCCCAGCGGCGGCCTCACCGTGCCGAACGGCCCCGCCCAGGAGGACCTGTTGCGGCGTGCCCTCGCGGACGCGGGCGTGGCGCCCGGCGAGGTCGGGTACGTGGAGGCGCACGGCACCGGCACCCCGCTGGGCGACCCGATCGAACTCCAGGCGCTGGGCGCGGTGCTGGGCGAGCGGGACGGCTCCTGCCTGGTCGGCTCGGTCAAGACGAACGTGGGCCACCTGGAGGCCGCCTCCGGTGTCGCCGGGCTGATCAAAACCGTACTGGCCCTGCACCACCGGGAGATACCGCCGCACCTGCACTTCACCGAGCCGAGCCCGGACATCCCCTGGGACGAACTGCCGCTGGCCGTGCCCGTCGAGCCGACGCCGTGGGCGCCGGGCGCGGCGCGGCGCGTCGCGGGCGTCAGCGCCTTCGGGTTCAGCGGCACCAACGCGCACGTCGTGCTCGCGGAACCCCCGGCGGACGCGGGCGCGGCACCGGTCCGCGGGGCGGCGCCCGGCGGTGCGGACGCAGGCGAACGCCGCGTCCACGCACTGCCGCTGTCCGCGGCCGGCCGGAACGCGCTGCTGGCCCAGGCCGACGCCTGGGGCGCGCTGCTGTCCGGCGGCGAGGACGATGCGGCGCCCGCGCTCGAAGACCTCGCCTACACCGCGGCGCTGCGCCGCACCCACCTGGAGCACCGGGTGGTCGTCGTCGGCGACGACCGGCGGCAACTGGCGGAACGGCTCGCGGCGTTCGGGCGCGGCGAGGACGTGCCCGGCGTCGCCGCCGGGCAGGCGGGCGCGGAGCCGCGGCGCGGCCCCGTGTTCGTGTTCTCCGGGCACGGCTCGTTCTGGCGCGGCATGTGCCGCGACCTGCTGCGGGAGAGCCCCGTCTTCCGGGAGGCCATCGAGCGTTGCGACCGCGCGCTGCGCCCGCACCTGGACTGGTCGATCGCCGAGGTGCTGGCCCAGGGGCAGGAGCCCGCGGCCGAACTCGACCAGCAGTTCCTGCTCTTCGGCGTGCAGTACGCGCTCACGCAGGTGTGGCGCGGCCTCGGCGTGGAGCCGGCCGCGGTCACCGGGCACAGCATGGGCGAGGTGTCGGCGGCGCTGTGCGCGGGCGCGCTCGACCTCGGCCAGGCGGTCGAGGTGATGGTGCACCGCACCGAGGTGCTGAAGGACCTGATGGGCCGCGGCGGCATGGCCGTCGTCGGCCTCGACGCCGAACGCACCGCGGAGGAACTGGCCGGGTACGAGGACCGGTTGTGCGTCTCGATCGTCAACAGCCACCGTTCGACGGTGATCTCGGGCGAGACGGCGGCGCTGGAGGAGGTCGGGGCCCGGTTGAAGGCGCGCAACGTCTTCTTCCGGCCCGTCGCCGCGGGGGCGCCCGCGCACAGCCCGGTGGCCGAGCCGATGCGCGGGGAACTGGTCGCCAGGCTCGCCGGGCTGCGTCCGGCCGAGCCCGTCGTGCCGATCTACTCCTCGGTGACGGGCGGACCGGTGGACGGACCACTGGACGCCGAGTTCTGGGGGCGGAACCTGCGGCACACGGTCTGGTACGCCGACGCGGTCCGCGCGCTGGCGGCCGACGGGCACACCACGTTCGTCGAACTGTCCCCGCACCCGCTCCAACTCGCCCCGACCGAGCACGAACTGGACGCGGCCGGTATCGCGGACCGGCTCCTCGTCCCCTCCCTGACGCGGGAGTCCGACGGCCCGGTGGCGCTGATGACGGCGTTCGGCACGCTGCACGCCGCGGGCCGCCCCGTCGGCTGGGAACGCCTGCACCCGGCGGGCGGGCGGCTCGCCGCCGCCCCCCGCTACCCGTGGCAGCACAAGCGGTACTGGGTGGAGCACGAGGCCGCGTCGTCCGGCGCGGCGCCCGCCTTCGGCGGGGCCGCGGGCGGCGGGGCGCGGCACCCGCTGCTCGCGCGCGAACTGCGGGCCGCGGGCGGGCCGCGTACCCGCATCGTCGAGGCCGATGTCGACGCGGAGCTGGCGGCCGGGACGGGCGCGGAGCCGGTGGGCGGCCACCTGCGGCTGCCGGCCGCGGCCTGGCTGGAGATGGCACTGGCCGCGGTCGCGGGCGACGGCGGTCGCGTCCGGCGGCTGGAAGACGTGAGCCTGCCCGGCAGTTGCCTCACCGACCCGGCCGTGGGCAGCGTGGCGCAGCTGACGCTGACCCCGGAGCCGGGCGGCGCGTTCGCGTTCACCGTCCACGCCCGCGCCGCGGGCGACGGCGAGGGCGGCGGCGAGGGCCCCGCCCGGCCGCTCGCGGCCGGGCGCGCGGTGCCGGGCAGCGGCAGCGCCGCGCCGGACGCGGTGCCCGCGTCCGGCATGCGCGGGGCGCCGGACGCGCGGGTGACGGAGTGGTTCGCGGCGCGCGGCGGGGGCGGCGCGCTGCGCGCGGTGTCCGCGGTGCGCGGCGCCGACGCGGTCGAGGTCGAGGTGGAGTGCGCACCCGCGGCGCTGCGGTGGCGGATGCGCCCCGACGTGCTGGACGCGGCGCTGCGCCTGCCCGCGCTCCTGGGGAACGCGGACGAGGCGGCGCGGGACGTGCTGCCGCGGCACATCGCGTCGGCCGCCGTGTACGGAACGCCGGGGCAGCGCCTGCTGATCGGCGCCCGGCGCACGCCGGGCGCGGACGGCGAGCTGTGCGCCGATGTCTGGGTGGCCACGCCGGAGGGCACGTTGATCGCCGAAGCGCGCGGGGTACGGCTCGCTCCCCCGCCGGGCCGGCTGCTCGACGCGGCGGAACTCCGTTCCGTGGCGGACAGCTTCTACCGCGTCGACTGGCACGAGCGCCCGCACGAGGCGGCGGAGCCCCTGGAAGCCGCGGGCGGCTGGCTGCTGCTCGCCGACGGCGGCGGCGTCGCACAGGCGCTGGCCGGGCTGCTCGAAGAGCGCGGCGGAACGGTCGAGGTGCTGGCGGGGGCGCGGGAGGAGGCCGAGGTCACGGCGGCGCTGCGCGCGCTGCACCGCGGGCCCGGCTGCCGCGGCGTGGTCCACCTGGCGGCACTCGACCTGCCGGCAGGAGTCCCGGCCGCGGACCGGATAGCCGCCGCGGCGGCGGTGGCGGCCTCCGTGCCCGCGGTCGCCGCCGCGGCGCAGGCGGTCACCGGCGCGGCGGGACCGGCGCGCGTGCACTACGTCACGCGGGGCGCGGTCACGGTCGGGGCCGGGGAGCCGCCCGCGCCGCTGCACGCGCCCGTGCACCGGCTGGCCGGGGTCACCGGCGTCGAACGGCCCACGGTGTGGGGCGGAGTGACGGACCTGGACCCGTTCGGCGACGGGCCGGCGCGGGACGCGTCCTGGCTGCTGGCCGAACTCCTCGCACCGGACGGCGAGGACCACCTCGCCGTGCGCGCGGGCCGCCGGCTCGGCGCCCGCATCGTCCGGTGCGCCGAGCCGGAGCCGGTGCTCGTGCCCCCGGCGCTGCGCGCCGACCGCACCTACCTGGTGGCCGGTGACGACGGCGGCCTCGCGGAGCGCCTGGCGGCCTGGCTGACCGAACGCGGCGCGGGGCGCGTGGTCGCCGCGGGACGGCTCGCGGACCCCGGCACGGCGCGCGACACCGCGGGCGCGCTGGTGAAGGAGGCGGAACAGGCGGGGGCGCCGCTCGCCGGAGTGGTGTGGGCGGGCACGGAGTGGAACCTGAGCCCGCAGGGCGCCGCGCCGCCCGCGGCCGACGAGGTCGGCGGGCTGCTCGCGGAACGCGCCGCCGGGGCGTGGCTGCTGCACGACGTGTGCGCCGAAGCGGACCTGGAGCTGGACCTGTTCGCGGTGTTCACCTCGGTGGCCGCGCTGTGGGGCGCCGCGGGCGCCGGGCACCAGGCCGCGCCCGACGCGCTGCTGTCCGCGCTGGCCGCGCACCGGCAGGCGCTCGGCCTGCCCGCGTGCGAGCTGGCGTGGGCCCCGTGGGACGGCGTCGGGCGGCTGGACGAGAACAGCAGGTCCCTGCTGGTGCGCAGCGGCCTTGAGCCGCTGTCCCCCGAGTCGGGCACCCGGCTGCTGGACCACGCGCTCGCGGGCGCCCACGACGCGGTCGCCGTGGCGGCGGTGGACTGGTCGCTGCTGCTGCCGCTGTACCAGCAGTCGCTGCGCTGGCCGCTGTTCGACGAGATCGCCGCGTCGGCCCTGGCGGCGCCGGACGGCACGGACGAGCTGCTGGCCCGCCTGGCCGCGCTCCCGCCCACGGAACGCGACGAGCTGCTGCTCGATCTCGTCCTGGCCGAGGTGGCCGTCGTGCTCGGCATGGACGGCGCGGACGATCTCGAACCGCGGCAGGGCTTCTTCGAGATCGGGGTCAGCTCCATCACCGCGGTGGAGCTGCGGATTCGCCTGGAACGCCGCTTCGCGTGCGCGCTGCCCGCGACGCTCGCGTTCGAGCAGCCCACCGCGGAGGCCGTGGCCCGTTATCTGGCGGCCGACGTCCTCGGCCTGCCGGCCGCGGACGCCCCCGGCTCCGGGTCCGAGCCGGAGCCGGAGCCGGAGCCGGAGGTGCGGCCGGCGACGGAGCCGCGGCCGGAGTCCGCGGGGGACGGGGACGACCTCCTCGCGCTCCTGGACGAACAGATCAGCGCCGTCAACGACCTTCTCGACAAGGGAGCCTTCTGACGGACCCGTTCGGCGGCGAATACCCGGCGGCGCCGGGGCGTGCGTGTGCACGCCCCGGCGCCGTTCCGCGTGCCCGCGGGCGGTCAGGGCCGCGGCCTTCGGGGTCGATCGGAGCACGAGCCGGGCGCGAGTACCCCTGGACGGCGCCGATTTACCTTGACGGCGAACCGCCACCCCCCGGCCTGCGGGCCGGCGCCGCGAAGAGGATTGTCATGGATGCTTTGACCGAGGCCGTGATCGCGGGGGCGCCCCCTGAGGAGCTGGCGCGGGCCGATGTCCCCCCGGACTACGTCGCCGCGCACCTGCGGATCGAGGACACCGGCATGTTCGCGGGCGTCGAGGACAAGGACGTCCGCAAATCGCTGCGGGTCGGGCGGGTACCGATGCCCGAACTCGCCCCCGACGAGGTGCTGGTGGCGGTGATGGCCAGCTCGATCAACTACAACAGCGTCTGGTCCGCGATGTTCGAGCCGCTGCCGACGTTCGACTTCCTGGAACGCTACGGGCGCGAGGGCGGCTGGGCGCGCCGGCACGACCAGCCCTACCACGTCGTCGGCTCCGACTGTGCCGGAGTCGTCGTGCGCGTGGGCTCGGGCGTGCGCCGCTGGCGGATCGGGGACCACGTGCTGGTCGGCTGCATCCAGGTCGACGACCAGGAACCCGCCACGCACGCCGACGGCATGATCAGCGCCGGGCAGCGCGCGTGGGGCTTCGAGACCAACTTCGGCGCGCTCGCCCACTACGCGGTGGCGCGGGCCAGCCAGCTGATGCCCAAGCCCGGCCACCTCACGTGGGAGGAGGCGGCGAGCGTCATGCTGACCGCCACCACCTCCTACCGCATGCTGATCAGCGACAAGGGCGCGCGCATGAAGCTCGGCGACATCGTGCTGATCTGGGGCGCGACGGGCGGACTCGGCGCGTTCGCGGTGCAGTTGGTCAAGAACGCGGGCGGCATCCCGGTCGGGGTGGTCGGCTCGGCGGAGAAGGCCGCGCTGCTGCGCCGGCTCGGCTGCGACGTGGTGATCAACCGGGCGGACATCGGCATCGGCGGTGCCGCCACGCCGGAGGAGACCGTCGAGCAGGGCAAGCGGCTGGGGCGGCTCATCCGCAAGGAGGTCGGCGAGGACCCGCATATCGCGTTCGACTACATCGGCCGGGCCACGTTCGGCATCTCCGTGTTCGTGGTCCGCCGCGGCGGAACGGTCGTCACCTGCGGGTCCAGCAGCGGCTTCCAGCACAGCTACGACAACCGCTACCTGTGGATGAACAGCAAGCGCATCGTGGGCTCGCACGCCGCGAACATGCAGGAACAGACGGAGACCAACCGGCTGTTCGCGCTCGGGCGGCTGACGCCCGTGCTGTCCGCCGTGTACCCCCTGACGGAGGCCGCGGAAGCCGCGCGTCTCGTGCAGCTCAACCGTCACACCGGCAAGGTCGGCGTGCGCTGCCTGGCGCCGCGCGAAGGGCTCGGCGTCACCGACCCCGAGCTGCGTGCCCGCATCGGCGCCGAACGGCTCAACCCGCTGCGCCCCCCCGGCTGAGGCACGGGCGGGGACGACCAGCTTCCGACCCACACGAGCAAGGGGAGTTTCCCATGGCGAAGGGCACCATCGGCATTCTCGGAACCGGCTCCTACCTGCCCAAGGACGAGGTCACCAACGAGGAGGTGGCCGCGCGCGTCGGCGTCGAGACGGAGTGGATCGAACGCAAGACGCAGATCGCGGGCCGGCGTTACGCGGCCCCCACGGAGGCGACGTCCGACCTGGCGGCGGCAGCGGCGGAGGACCTGCTGAAGCGGTCGCCGGTGGCCGCGGAGGACCTGGACTTCCTCATCGTCTCGACCTCCACGGGCGACTCGCCGCAGCCCCCGACGGCCTACCTCGTCCAGGACCTGATCGGCGCGGTGAACGCGGCCTGCTTCGACATCAATGTGGTGTGCAGCGGGTTCATCTACGGCCTCGCGCTGGCGCACAGCCTCGTCGCGGAGCGCCCCGGCGCGCGCGCCCTGGTGATCGCCGCGGACGTGTACTCCCGCTGCCTGGACTTCTCCGACCGCCGCACCGCCGTGCTGCTCGGCGACGGCGCCGGGGCGGCGCTGGTCGGCCAGGTGCCGGACGGGCTCGGGTTCGCCGGTTTCGAGCTGGGCAGCCGCGGCGACGCGCGGCGGCTGATCCGGGTGGAGGCGGGCGGCAGCAGGCTCCCGGCGTCCGAGGCGACCCTCGCCCGCGGCGAGCACTTCTTCCGCATGGACGGCCGCGGGGTGCGGGACTTCGTCATGGAGAACTTCCCGCCCGCCGTGCAGCGCCTGTCCCTGCGCACCGGTATCGGTCTCGACGAGGTCCGCCACTTCGTCCCGCACCAGCCGAACGGGGTGCTGCTGAGTCAGCTCGTCGAGAAGGCGGGCCTCGGCCACGCGACGACGCACCGCACGCTGGAGCGCTACGGCAACACCGGCAGCGCCTCCGTCGCGCTCACCCTCGACCACGCCCACCGCGAGGGCGCGCTGCACCCCGGCGACCTGCTGCTGCTCGGCAGCTTCGGCGGCGGCATGTCCCTGGGCGCGACGTTCCTGCGCTGGTCGGCGGCGGCGGCCGTCTGATGGGCGCGGACGGAAGCGACGTCGAACGGGTCGGGCTCGTCGGGTGCGGGGTGATGGGCACCGGCATCGCCGAGATCTGCGCGCGCGCCGGCCGGGACGTGCGGATCGTCGCCCGCTCCCCCGCCTCCGCGGAACGGGGCAGGCGGCGCCTGACGGCCTCCCTCGACCGGGCGGTCACCGGCGGCAGGCTCACCGCCCAGGGCCGTGAACAGGCGCTGGGGCACGTCACGTTCGGCACCGAGCTGGCGGATCTCGCGGACCGGCAGCTGGTGGTGGAGACGGTGCGCGAGGACCGGGCGGTGAAACGGGAGCTGTTCGCGGCGCTCGACGACATCGTGCGGGACCCCGAGGCCATCCTGGCGTCCAACACCTCCTCGCTGTCCATCACGGCGCTGGGCGCGACGACGGAGCGTCCCGGCCGGGTGCTCGGCATGCACTTCTTCAGCCCGGCCCAGGTCATTCCGCTGGTCGAGCTGATCCCCGCCCTGCACACCGAGGAGGCGGTGGTGGCGCGGGCCGAGTCGTTCGTCGCGGGCGTCCTGGGCAAGGAGGCCATCCGCTCCGTGGACCGCACCGGCTTCACCGTCAACGCGCTGCTGGTGCCCTACGTGGTCTCCGCGGTGCGGATGGTCGAGTCGGGGCACGCGGAGCCGGAGGTGATCGACCGCGGCATGGTGCTCGGCTGCTCCCACCCCATGGGGCCGCTGCGGCTGGCCGACCTCATCGGGCTCGACGTGATCGCCCTGGTGGCCGGCGCGCTGTACGAGGAGTTCAAGGAGCCGCTGTACGCGCCGCCCGCGCTGCTGACGCGCATGGTCGAGGGCGGGCTGCTCGGCCGGAAGTCCGGCCGGGGCTTCTACGTCTACCCCTGATACGTCCACCCCTGAACGCGCGGCCCCGGCCCCAGCGGGCCGGGGCCGGGGCGCGCAGCGGGAGCAGGCCGGCCGGGTAGTGCCGCACGGTGGCCCGATGACGCGCGCCACGTAACGGGCCGTCACGAGGCCGGCGAGCTGGAAGGCCGGCGAGCTGGGGGGCCGGCGAACGCCGCCCGCACCTCGGGCCAGTTCCTCCTCCCCCCAGGTTCACGGGCTGTACGGCGTCGTCCATGACGGCCGCGAACAGCCCCTCCTTCGGCGTGAAGAAGTGGCGCACGAGTGCCGCATCCACTTTTGCGGCTTTGGCGATCGCCCGGATCGACGCCTTTCCATATCCGTCGCGTGCGAAGGCGGATTCCGCCGCCGCCAGAATCGTCTCCCGCATTGTCGTATTGCCCGGTCCGCGGCCTGCGGGTCTGCGCCGTTCCGTATTCGCCTCGACGGGCGACGTGGGATTTCCCACCCCCTCCGATGTGGTCACGGAAGGCCACCTATACGTGGTCACACGCCAATGCCGGACGTCACCCCAAGGCCGTTTGGGAGGGCTGCGCGGGCCGCGTTCGCACCTCCTGAGCGAAAGACAAGCCGTCCTCCAGCGCGCTGGCGCACGCTCGTTCTGGTCGAGCACTGCATCGGCGCTCCTCGTCCGACCTACAGGAGAAACCAGTGACGGCGACAGACCGCGAAACGATCTACAAGGCCATCAGTACCTATGTCCAGGAAACGTTCCTCGGCGAGGGCGACGTCCCGGAGCTGACGGCCGAGTCCCCCCTGCTGGAGTGGGGAGTGCTCACGTCGATGAACACGTCCCTGCTGCTCGCCTTCATCAGGACCGAACTCAACGTGGTGGTCCCGCCGACTCACCTCACCGGGCAGCATTTCGCCAATCTGCGGAGCATCACGGACACGGTGTACGGCCTGTCCCGCCAGCCCGCCTGATCCCGCCCCGGCCGCACTCGGCCTTTTCTGACAAGACGACCGAAACCAGAAGTGGAGAGAGTGTCGTGGACGCAGAGTTCGATATCGGTATCATCGGGGGTGGCCCGGCCGGCTCAACGGCCGCCTCCTACCTGGCCAAGGCGGGATTGTCGGTGGCCGTCTTCGAGGCGGAGAACTTTCCCCGGGACCACGTGGGCGAATCCCTGGTGCCCGCCACCACTCCCGTTCTGCTGGACATCGGCGCCATGGAAAAGGTCGAGGCCGCCGGCTTCCCGAAGAAGTTCGGCGCGGCGTGGACGTCCGCCGAGCAGCGCGACATCGACCACATGGGCTTCCGCGGGCTGACGCACGACTTCAGGGCGGCGGAAATCCTGTTCAGCGAGCGGGATCAGAAGGGGGTCGACCGCGACTACACGTTCCACGTGGACCGCAGCAAGTTCGACCAGATCCTGCTGAAGCACGCCGAGAGCCTGGGCGCGAAGGTGTTCCAGGGCGTGCGCGCGGGCAAGGTCGACTTCTCGGGCGAGCACCCGCAAATCGAGGTGAAGATCGCCGGGCGCAGCACGCAGGTCCCGGTGCGGATGGTCGTGGACGCGAGCGGCCGCCGCACGCACCTGGGCTCGCAGGAGAAGTTCAAGATCGCGGACCCGGTGTTCAACCAGTACGCCGTGCACACCTGGTTCGACGGTCTGGACCGCAAGGCCCTGGCGGTCAACAAGGACCAGGCGGACTACATCTTCATCCACTTCCTGCCGGTCACGGACACGTGGGTCTGGCAGATCCCGATCACCGACACGGTCACCTCGGTCGGTGTGGTGAGCCAGAAGAGCCGGTTCAAGAGCTACGGCGGCGACCGGGAGAAGTTCTTCTGGGACACCATCGCCAGCCGCCCAGAACTGCTCGATGTGCTCAAGAACTGCGAGCAGGTCAAGTCGCTGAAGACCGAGGGCGACTACAGCTACGGCATGAAGCAGATCGCCGGTGACAAGTTCGTGCTCATCGGTGACGCGGCCCGCTTCGTCGACCCGATCTTCTCCAGTGGCGTCAGCGTGGCGCTCAACAGCGCGCGGATCGCCTGCCAGGACATCATCGCGGCGGCGGAGAAGGGCGACTTCTCGCGGGCGCAGTTCTCCTCGTACGAGGCGAAGCTGCGCCGCGGTGTGCGAAACTGGTACGAGTTCATCTCCATCTACTACCGTCTGAACATCCTGTTCACGGCGTTCGTCCAGGACGACCGGTACCGGCTCGACGTGCTGAAGATGCTTCAGGGCGACGTGTACGACGACGAGGAGCCGAAGGCGCTGGCCGCGATGCGGGAGATCGTCGAGGCCGTGGAGAAGGACCCGAACCACCTGTGGCACCCGTACCTGGGCGACCTCAAGGCCCCCTCGGCCGCGCCGAGTTTCTGACGGCAGAACGGCAGGCGGCACCGCACGCACATCAGGGCCGGCCCCCGCGGGGGCCGGCCCTGATGTGCGTGCGCGTGGCCGCCGGCTCAGCCGACGGGGCGGCCGGTGAGGACGGCCTGCTGGATGCGCTGGAGTTTGGGCGAGGGTTCGAGACCCAGCTCCCGCACCAGGGAGCCCCGCAGCCGCTGGTACGCCTCCAGCGCCCGCCATGGGTTGCCGGCGCGGTGGAGGGCGAGCATCAGCTGGGCGCAGAAGTTCTCGTGCAGGGGCTGCTGAGCCGCCAGGACGCGTAGCTCCGGGATGAGTTCGGCGTGGCGGCCGATGCGCAGGTCGGCCTCGATGCGCCTCTCCAGCGTGGACATGCGGCGCTCCTCCAGGCGCAGCACTTCGAGTTCGAGCGCGCTGCCCACCCGGACGTCGACGAGGGCAGGGCCGCGCCACAGGTCCAGGGCCTGACCGTAGAGACGGGAGGCGGCATGGGCGTCACCGGCCTCGGTGGCGTGGCGGCCGGACTCGACGAGCTGGTCGAACTCGACGAAGTCCAGGGTCCCGGGCTGTACATGGAGGACGTACGCGCTGTGCCGGGTCTCCAGGACGTCCTTGGCCTGGCGCGAAGTGTCGTGGATCAGGGCCCCGGCGATTTTGCGGCGGAGCTGGAGGATGTAGGTCTGGAGCGTCGTGGCGGCGCTGCGTGGGATGGACTCGCCCCACAACTCCTGCATGAGCGTGGACACGGTCACGACCCGGTCGGCGTGCAGCGCCAGCAAGGCGAGCAGCTGCCGGGGCTTGGCCGCGCTCGGCACGATCGACACCCCGTGGTCATGAGCAGTGAACGGTCCCAGTATATTGATTTCCATCTGTGCCTCTCCCTCATCTGCGACGACCCCCGATCGGTCGGCACGGCAATCAGAGCGATCCCGGAGCCTGGCAGACACGGCGCATGACTCCCAGTGACACGTTCATCCCACGGGGCATGAAGATCTCATGCTTCGCGCGTGTCCGGGACACTGCCGGTCGATGACACGGCGCGGGAGACTCGTGGGTCGCCCCCCGCGGCCCGGTTCACCTCCCGGTTCGCCCCGCCGACTCCGTCGCGCGCAGAATAGGGGCCCTGAAATGCGGCGTGCTGCCCGTTTGTCCGGCATTTCCCGCGCGCCCCTCTGGGCCACTCCGCATATCTTCATATAATCTGAAGCTGCCATTGGTCACCTTGAGGAGCGCCTGGATGGCAGGCAATTTATGGGACCCGGACAGGGGACCTCCTGGAACGCACAGCCGCGGTGCGCGCGAGTCCGGCGGGCCGTCGGCACACCACCACGTGTCGGCGTTTCGCCTGGCACGGACCGTCACGCTCCTGGCTCTCGGGGGGTACTGCACACTCGCGGCCTTTGAAGTGCTGCACCGCGTCCCGCCGCCGGGCGGGGCCACTCCCTGGCTGACTTTCCTCTCGGGCATTTTAGGGATGCAGTATGTGCACACGGCGTTCACCTCTGCTTCCAGGAGCCCGGGAAGACGAGCAGTAACGACCGGTATCAAAGCCCTTCCGGCCCCTGTTCCGCTGTTCCACTTCGACGCGGGCCGCGCCCATATGACCGCGGGCGCCTTCGCCTTCGTCGCCGCCACGGTGGGCACCGCGGCGCGCGGGCTCGTACTGAACGGCCACAGCGTTTCCGGGGTCCCGCTCAAGGCGGAACCCGTGCCGCGGCTGATGGGCGCCGGACCCGAACGAGCCCGCGCGGGTGTCGTCCCGCTTCTCGACGTCAGCCGCCTGGCCCTGTCCGACGCCAGGTCGGTGGCGAACGGCTACCGCACCCTGTCGCCGGCGCACGAGGCGTCCATGGCCCACATGATCCTCGCCGCCGCCGGGATCGAGGCCGAGATCGACGTCGAGCGGTGCGGCCGCCTGCCGCCCGAGGTGGACACGCTGCTGGCGACGGCCCTGCGCGAGGGCGTCACCAACGTGCTCAGGCACAGCGACACGCGGCATTGCCGCATCATGGCCGACCGCCATCAGGGCACGGCACGACTGGAGTTGACGAACGACGGCGTCGCACCGGCGAACGGCGCGACCGCGTCGGCGGGCCACGGAATCGGGAACCTGACCGCCCGGTTCACCGCCGCCCGCGGGCGCGTCCACGCCGGGGCGACCGGCGGATTCTTCCGCCTGACCACCGAAGTACCGGCGCCTGCCCGGTGGCCGGCGGCCGCCCGCGCGGGGCAGGAGGGACCGTCCGGGGCAGGCCCGCGATCGATGTCAGGCACCACTGCGAACGAGTGACCGGGGGAATCATGCAACCAGTGAAGGTACTGCTGGCCGAAGACCTGTCCATGATCAGGGGCGCGCTGATCGCCCTGCTCGAACTCGAACCCGATCTGCGCGTCGTCACCTCGGTGGGCCGGGGCGACGCGATCGTGCCGGCCGCCGTCCGTGCCCGGCCCGACGTGGCGGTCATCGACATCGGCCTGCCCGGCGGCGACGGCATCACCGCCGCCGCGGCCCTCCACGAGCAGGTGCCGACCTGCCGGACCCTCATCCTCACCGCGCACGGCCAGCCGGGAACGATCCGCCGGGCGCTCAGCACCCGGGTGTCCGGCCTGCTGTTCAAGGACGCGCCGCCGGAGCAGCTGAGCAAGGCGGTGCGCGCGGTCGCCGCGGGCGGCCGGTTCATCGACCCCCAACTGGCGCTGTCCGCCTGGGACACGCAGGAGAACCCGCTGTCGCCCCGGGAGCGCGAGGTGCTGCGGTTCGCCGCCCAGGGCGCGGACAGCGACGAGATCGCGGGCTGCCTCTACCTGTCGGTCGGCACCGTGCGGAACTACCTGACCACCATCGTCACCAAGCTGAACGCGCGCAACCGCGTCGACGCCGTGCGTATCGCCACCCAGGCCGGCTGGCTCACCTGAGCATCCGCTCCGGCGGGCCGCACGGCTCGGACACGCCGGGCAGCATCTCCTGGTGCAGCGGGTGCAGTTCGCCCGCGAGGAACAGCCGCCGCATCGTGCCACGGCGCTGCTTGCCGCTGGTCGTCCTGCGCACCGTGCCGGTGCGCACCAGCAGCAGGGCCGCGGGCACCACGCCGAACTCGTGCGCCACCCGGTCCCGCACGGCGGCGGCGAGGCCGGCCAGGTCGAGCCGGTAGCGGTTCCCGGCCCGCACCTCCTGCACCACGACCAGCCGTTCCGGCTCGTCGTGCACGCCGAACGCCACGCAGGCACCGAACGCATCGCTCACCTCCCGCACCGCGTCCTCCACGTCCTGCGGGTACAGGTGGCGGCCGGTCACGGTGATCAGCTCCTTCAGCCGCCCCGTCACGAACAGTTCCCCGTCCGCGGCGACGCCCAGATCGCCCGTCCGCAGCCAGCCCGCGCCCGCCCCCTCGGCCGAGCCGTGGAACGCGGCGGCCGCGGCGCCCGACCTGTTCCAGTAGCCCGCGGCCACGCCCTCGCCGCGCACCCACACCTCCCCCACCAGGCCCTCGGGGAGCACGCGCCCCGTCTCGGGCTCCACGACGCGCAGCTCGCCGCCCGCGGCGTCCGCCGGGCCGCAGCCGACCAGGGTGCGGGCGGGCGCGCCCGGCTCCGGGGCGCGCAGCTCGCCGCCCGCGAGCGCCGCGGGGTCCACGCGGCGGGTTCGGCGGGCGCCGCGCGCGGCACCGGTGACCAGCAGCGTGGCCTCGGCAAGCCCGTAACAGGGCGTCAGCGCGGCGGCGCGGAACCCGGCGGGGGCGAAGCGTTCGGCGAAGGCCCGCAGGGTGCGTTCGCGCACCGACTCCCCGCCGCTGACCGCGATCTCCCAGCCGGACAGGTCCAGTTGCGACAACTCGGCGTCGGTGACCCGGCGGATGCACTGTTCGTAGGCGAAGTCGGGGGCGCCGCTCACGGCGATGCCGTGGTCGCCGATCGCCCGCAGCCACGCGGCCGGGCTCCGCAGGAACGCCGCGGGCGGCATCAGCACGGCGGTGGCGCCGAGCCACAACGGGTGCAGGAGCTGGCCGATCAGACCGAGGTCGTGGTGGAGCGGCAGCCAGCCGCCGAGCCGCGTGCCGGGCGCGGTGCCCAGCGTGCGGGCGATGGCGCGCTGGTTCGCCAGCAGGTTCCCGTGGGTCACCATCACGCCGCGCGGCTCGCGGGTGGAACCCGAGGTGTACTGGAGGAGGGCGACGGAGTCGGGCCGCAGGTCCGGCATCCGCCAGTCGCCCGCGTCCGGCACCGCGTCCGGCACCGCGTCCACCGGCAGACAGGGGACGTGGCCGAGGCCGACTTCGGCCAGCAACTGGGACACGACGGCGGCATCGGCACGACTGGTGAGGGCCACGCCGACCGCGGCGTCGCGCGCGATGGCCGCGGCCCGTCGCGCGTGGGCCCGCCGGTCGCCCGGCCAGGGCGCGGGCACGGCGATCGCCCCGGCATACAGACAGGCGAGGACTCCGGCCACGAACGGGCCGGGGGACGAACAGAGCACGAGCACCCGCTCGCCTGCGGCTCCGCGGTCCCGCAGCCAGGCCCCGAGGCGCTGTGCCAGCGCGTCGAGACCGGCGTAGTCGAGGACATGTGGAGCGGCCGGGCCGGCATCGCCGCCGAGCAGGAGCACGGCGTCCCGGCCGGGCGCCTCGGCGACCCGTTTCCTGACGTGCTCGGTGAAACTACGAGGACCGGTCACGCTTCCCCCCCGGTGTCCAGAAACCACCGCGAGGAGCGGCGGAATTCCCATGCCGGGGAAATCTAGCGAGCATCTCTCGAACAGGACTCAACTATTCCCGGAGCCGCCGCCCCGCCTACCGCGACGGCACCACGCCCCTCGGGCACCAGTGCCGAAGCCGGTCCCGCGGCTGGCCTTTCTCCGCAATGCACTGCGCGACGTCTGCCTCGACGTCCGCAACCTCCACGATATCCGCGGTCATTTCGTGGTAGGCGGAGGAACGCAGCACCCGGTCGAACAGGTGGCTGTCCTCGCCCCATTCGAGAGTAATGTAGTCCCGCGGTGAGAGGAAAGAACGCAGAACCCGGACGCTGCTCGGACCCCCGTGCCGGGCGAGATGGTCGGCGCGCCGCCACAGCCGTTCCTCGAAGTCGTGCACACGGCCGTGCACGCGGTAGCCGCTGACGACCGCGCACGCGGCGGAGAGCCGCCCCGAGACCGCGTCGCCGCGCACCTCCCCCAAACATTCCGCCTGGTCGGCACGGGTGTCGACGAGGGTGCCCACCTCCGCGACCTCCCGCAGGATCGCCTCGTCGTGCACGGTCTCGACGAACGCGCCGAGTGTGCGCCAGAAGCCGAAGTGGATGTAATTACCCGGCTGACCGACCGACCGGAACGTCGTCATGAGGTCGACGTTTCCACGGCGCCCCACAGAACCTATGTGCTCAAGGAACTGCTGCTCGAACAGACGCGCATCCTGTTTGACCGCGAAGCGGTTTATAACGACAACGGGCCCGCTGAGGTCGCGGGCTATTCGCATCATGGAAATCCTTCGGGCGAGGGCTCTCTGGGAGCTACGCTGCGGGCGGACCCGGTCCGCCCCGGCCACACCCAGCCGCCGAGTGTCGCTCGACTTCGAGCGGCCCGTACGTGCCGGTTTACCCAAGGCTACTCCCCAGTTAACTGAGAAGTACAGCCCTCACCGTCGCACGCACGCCCATGAGGTGAAGTGATTCGCGAATGCCGCCGCCCGCAATTTGCCGCCCGCCAGGTCCCGAACTAGGCGCTGTCCTGCCGCGGGTGAGACCGCGTCCGCGGGGCCGGTGCCCCGCGGACGGACCTACCCGGCCGCTGCCCGGCCGGTCACCACTCGGCGAATGAGCCGTCGTTGTGGCGCCAGACCGGGTTGCGCCAGGTGTGGCCGGTGCGGTCGGCGGCCCGCACGGCGGCCTCGTCGACGGTGATGCCGAGGCCGGGCAGGTCGGAACGGACGGCATGCCCGTCCTGGAAGCGGAACGGCTCGGGGTCGACGACGTAGGAGAGGAGATCGGCGTCCTTGTTGTAGTGGATGCCCAGACTCTGCTCCTGGATGAGGAAGTTGGGGGTGGCGAAGTCGACCTGGAGGCTGGCCGCCAGGGCGATGGGCCCGAGCGGGCAGTGCGGCGCGAGCTGCGCGCCGAACGTCTCGGCGAGCGTGGCGATGCGCCTGGTCTCGGAGATGCCGCCGGCGTGGGAGAGGTCGGGCTGGGCGACGGCCACCCCGGCCTGGAGGACCGGCAGGAAGCCGCCGCGGTCGTAGACGCGTTCACCGGTGGCGATGGGCACCGGGCCGGCGGCCACGAGTCCCGGCAGCAGGTGCCCCTGGTCGGGCAGCACCGGTTCCTCGACGAACAGCGGGTGCAACGGGGCGAGTTCGACCAGGAGGCGGCGGGCGCCCGCGGCCGTGAACCGCCCGTGGCAGTCCACCGCGACGTCCCGGTCCTGGCCCAGGACCTCGCGGGCGGTGGCCACGCGCCGCACGACCGCGGATATCTCCGCGGCCGTGGGGTGCGGTGAGATGCGGCCCGACGCGTTCATCTTGACGGCGGTGAAACCCGCCTCGGCCAGCGCGGCGACCTGCTCGGCCAGCTCGCCCGGGTCGTCGCCGCCGACCCAGCCGTAGACGCGGGCGCGCTCCCGCACGGGGCCGCCGAGCAACGCGTGGACGGGCGCGCCGTAGTGCCGGCCGGCCAGGTCCCACAGCGCCTGGTCGATCCCGGCGACGGCGCTGGACAGGACGGGGCCGCCGCGGTAGAAGCCACCCTTGGTGAGTACCTGCCAGTGGTCCTCGATGCGCAGCGGGTCCTGGCCGACCAGGTACTCGGCGAGCACCTCGACGGCGGCGCGCACCGCCTCGGCGCGGCCCTCGACGACGGGCTCGCCCCAGCCGACGGTGCCGTCGTCGGTCTCGATACGGCAGAACAGCCAGCGCGGCGGGACCATGAACGTCTCGATGCGGGTGATCTTCATGTGCGGAGTCCTTTCCTGACCTCGTCGAGGTCGCGAACGGATTGGGCGAGCGGGGAGCGCATGGCCGCCTCGGCGGCGCCCGGGTCCCGGTCGCGTACGGCGTCGAGCACGGCCAGGTGGCCGGGCACGGGGCCGACGGCGTGCGCCGAGCCGTGGACGATCCGGTCGCGTTCGGCGAGGCCGGACTCGATGACGGCCTTCATGCGTTCCAGCAGCTCGTTGTGGGTGGCGGCGAGCCCGGCCGCGGCGGGCTCGACGATGCCCCGCACCTCGCCGAGGTCGCGGTGGGCGATGGCCTCGACGGTCCGCCCGTGGACTCCCCGGCGTGCGTGCGCGTCATGCACCGAAGCCTTGCGGGCGGGAGGGACCCCGTCAAGGAAAATTAGTAATTAATAGGGCACCCCTCGGCAGGACGGGCGTGCCGAAACCGTTGACAAACCCATGACACGCTTGAAAACTCTCCCACCAAGCCGCAAGAGCTCAACTTCCTTACGCAAATCTCTGCACGCTTGTTGCAACTTCCCGGCGGGCTCCTGGTCCGGCCTGCCGCAGTCCCCCCGTTCACAGGGAACAGAGGACACCCATGACATGGAAGCAACACGGCAGACGGCTGCTCGCCGCCTGCCTGCCGGCCGGCCTGCTCGCCGTCGGACTCCTGCCCACCACCGCCTCCGCCGCGGCCGACACCGATCTGGCCGCGGGCCGGCCGATCGAGGCGTCCTCCACGACGCAGTCGTACATCGCCGCCAACGCCAATGACGGGAACGTCACCACCTACTGGGAGTCCAACGGCTTCCCGTCCACGCTGACCGTGGACCTCGGCACCGACGCCGACCTCTCCGCCGTCGTCGTCAAGCTCAACCCCGACCCGATCTGGGGACCGCGCACACAGGACGTCCAGGTACTCGGCCGCGCGCAGGGCGAGGCCGGCTTCACCCCGCTCGCGGACCGCGCCGACCACGCCTTCGGCCCGGCCGCGAACCGGAACACGGTGACCATTCCCGTCGACGGGCGGGCCGCCGACGTGCGGCTCACGTTCCACGGCAACACCGGTGCCCCCGGCGGCCAGGTGGCGGAACTCCAGGTCCTCGGCACCCCGGCGCCCAATCCCGACCTGACCGTCACCGACCTGACCTGGACACCCGCCTCCCCCGTGGACGGCGACGAGGTCACGGTGAACGCGACCGTGGCGAACGAGGGTTCCGCGGACGCCGCGGCGACCACGGTGGACGTCCGGGTCGGCGGCACCGTCGCGGGCAGCGCGCCGGTGGGCGCGCTCGGCGCGGGCGAATCGGCCACGGTCCAGGTGCCCGTCGGTGCGCTGTCCGAGGGCAGCCACGGCGTCGCGGCCACGGTCGACCCGGACGACGAGATCGTCGAACAGGACAACGCCAACAACGACTTCACCGCACCCGACCGCCTGGAGGTCGGCGTGCGCCCGGGGCCCGACCTCCAGGTCCTCGGCATCACCCCGAGCCCGCGGAACCCCGCGGTCGGCGCGGAGGTCACGTTCACCGCCGAGGTCCGCAACCGCGGCACCAGCGACGTCACCGCCGCCACGGTCACCCGGCTGACGACGGCCGGCACCACGCTGAACGCCCCCACCCCGCCGGTCGGCGCGGACGAGACGGTCACCGTCGCCTTCGACGGCAGCTGGACCGCGGTCGACGGCGGGGCCGACTTCACGGCCACCGCGGACGCCACCGAGGCCGTGGCGGAGACCAACGAGGCCAACAACACCCTCAGCCACTCCCTCGTGGTGGGACGTGGTGCGTCGTTGCCGTTTGTGGAGTATGAGGCGGAGGCGGGGGTGTTCGAGGGGACGTTGGTGGAGGCGGACGCGGAGCGGACGTTCGGGCACACGAACTTCGGGACGGAGTCCTCGGGGCGTGCGTCGGTGCGGCTGGACGCGACGGGGGAGTTCGTGGAGTTCACCTCGGTGAACGTGACGAACTCGATCGTGGTGCGCAACTCGATCCCGGACGCGCCGGGCGGCGGGGGGCAGGAGGCGAGCCTGAGTCTGTACGCGGACGGGGAGTTCGTGCAGAAGCTGACGCTGTCCTCGCGGCACAGCTGGCTGTACGGGAACACCGATGACCCGGAAGGGCTGACGAACACCCCGCAGGGGGACGCGCGGCGGCTGTTCGATGAGTCCCATGCGCTGCTGGAGGACAGTTACCCGGCCGGGACGACGTTCCGGCTGCAGCGGGACGCGGATGACACCGCGGACTTCTACTACGTGGACCTGATCGATCTGGAGGAGGTGGCGGCGCCGCTGCCGCGGCCGGCCGGCTGCGTGTCGATCACGGAGTTCGGCGCGGTCGCGGACGATGGCCTGGATGACACCGCGGCGATCCAGGCGGCGGTGACGGCCGATCAGGAGGGGGAGATCGACTGTGTGTGGGTGCCGGCCGGGCAGTGGCGCCAGGAGCAGAAGATCCTCACCGACGACCCGCTGGACCGCGGCCCGCACAACCAGGTCGGTATCCGGGATGTGACCCTGCGCGGGGCGGGGATGTGGCACTCGCGGTTCTACACGCTGACCCCGCCGCACGAGGCCGGGGGGATCAACCACCCGCACGAGGGGAACTTCGGGTTCGACATCGACGCGAACACGCGGATCTCCGATATCGCGATCTTCGGCTCGGGCACGATCCGCGGCGGGGACGGCGGCGCGGAGGGCGGGGTCGGGCTCAACGGCCGCTTCGGGGAGGGCACCCGCATCGCGAATGTGTGGATCGAGCACGCGAACGTCGGGGTGTGGGTCGGGCGCGACCACAGCAACATCCCCGAGCTGTGGGGGCCGGGTGACGGTGTGGAGTTCTCCGGTATGCGTATCCGCAACACCTACGCCGACGGTATCAACTTCACCAACGGCACCCGCAACTCCCAGGTGACCGACTCGCATTTCCGTACCACGGGGGATGACGCGCTGGCGGTGTGGGCCAGCCGCTACGTCGCCGACCCGGGCACCGATATCGGGCACGACAACACCTTCGCGAACAACACCATCCAGCTGCCCTGGCGGGCCAACGGGATCGCGGTCTACGGCGGGTACGGCAACACCATCGAGAACAACGTCATCTCCGACACGATGAACTATCCCGGGATCATGCTGGCCACCGACCATGACCCGCTGCCGTTCTCCGGGCAGACGCTGATCGCGAACAACGAACTGCACCGCTGCGGCGGCGCGTTCTGGGGCGAGGCGCAGGAGTTCGGCGCGATCACCCTCTTCGCCGCCGCCCAGGACATCCCCGGTGTCACCATCCGCGACACCGACATCCACGATTCCACCTACGACGGTATCCAGTTCAAGACCGGCGGCGGCGCCGTTCCCGACGCACAGATCACCAACGTGACCATCGACCGCTCCAACCACGGCTCCGGCATCCTGGCCATGGGCGGCGCCCGCGGCAACGCCACCCTCACCGACGTCACCATCACCAACTCCGCCGAAGGCGACATCCACATCGAACCCGGCTCCCCCTTCACCATCACCCAGGACCCGGCGGCGTCCGGCTCCGACCGGCCCGCCGCGTGGGCGCCCGGCGGCACCGCCGCCGCGGCCCCCGCGGGCCGGCAGGCCCGCCGGGCGGCCTGACCCGCGCACCGGCTCCCCATCCCGGCAGCCCGTGCCCCGGCCGAACGCCGGGGCACGGGCCCGCCGTTCGGGCGCACTCAGGCGCCCACGTCGAAGGACCGCAGCCACAGCTCCAGCGTGAGAACGAGCCACAGCTTGCCGCCCTGGCGCGGCAGCAGCGTTCCCTCGCGGCGCAGCCACCTGCGCAGGGTGTCCTCGCGGAACAGGCCGCGGGCGCGGGCGGCCCGGCCGAGCAGCAGGTCGTGGCCCAGGTCCCGCAGCGGCCCGTCCAGCCACTGCTGCACCGGGACCCGCATGCCGCTCTTGGGCCGGTCCACGATCGTGGCGGGCAGCAGATCCCGCACGGCCTCCTTCAGAATCCACTTCTCCGTGGTGCCCGACAGCTTCTGCCGCGGCGGCACCCGGAAGGCGTGGTCGATCACCGCCCGGTCGAACAGCGGGGCGCGGCCCTCAAGGCCCGTGGCGGCGGTGATGCGTTCCACCTTGGTGAGGATGTGGTGGGCGCCCTTGGTCCGCAGGTTGGCGTGCAGCAGCTGGTTCAGCAGGCCGGTCATGCGGCCCTGCCGCAGGTAGGGCGCGACGGCCTCCGCGGGCTCGGGCGCGTCGGCGAGCCGGGCGAGCGCGTCCGCGGTCAGCAGCACCGGCAGGTCGCCGTGGCACTTGCGGTAGGAGTCGATGTAGGCCCGTGCCCGCGCGGCGGGCGAGGCGTCCTCGCGGTGCAGCTCGTGAATCAGCATCGGCAGGTTCTTCGGGCCGCCGAACACCGGGTCGCCGCCCTCACCGTTCAGCACCACGTCCGCCCCGTCGGCCGAAACCGCCTCGGCGAGCAGCAGGTTGGGCACGGTCAGCGGGTCGCCGACGGGGCTGTCGAGCAGTGCGACCGTCTCCGGCAGCCGGGCCGCGACCGCGGCGCCCGGGACGGTCAGCACGCGGTGTTCCGTACCGCAGTGGGCGGCGACCAGGCCCGAGTAGGCCAGCTCGTCCTGGGTGTCCCCGCCGAAGCCGATGGAGTAGGAGCGCACCGGCGCGTCGTGCAGCCGGGCGGCGAGCGCCGTGACCAGGCTGCTGTCGACGCCGCCGGACAGCAGCACCGAGACCGGCCCGGCGGCGGGCAGCCGCCGCGCCGTGGCGTCTTCGAGGAGCGCGCGCAGGCGCGCGGCGTGCTCCGCGGGCGGCAGTTCCTCGACGTCCTCGGCCGGCTCCCAGAACGTCTCCTCGGTCCGGGTGCCGTCGGCCCGCAGCCGCAGGCAGCGCCCGGGCAGCAGCTCGTGGACGCCGCGCAGCAGCGTCTCCCGGCCGGGCAGGTAGGCGAACGTGAGGAACGACCGCACCGCGGGCAGGTGCAGCCCGGTGCGCAGCCCCGGCCAGCGGCCGAGCGCGCGCAGCGAGGTCGACGCGGCCCAGGCGGTGCCCGCGCGTGCCGTGAACAGGGTGCGCGCGCCGACGTGGTCGCGGATGAGGACCAGTTCGTCGCCGTCGGCGACGGCCAGCGCGAACATGCCGTCGGCCGCGGCCAGTCCTGCGGTGCCGAGCTTGGCATAGCAGTGCAGCAGCAGTTCGCCGTCCGGGCAGTCCCGCGGCACGGCGCCCGCGCCGAGCCGGGCGCGCAGCTCCGGCGCGTTGAACAGCGTGACCTCGCCCACCGCCGTCAGCCCCGCCGCCCGGAAGGGGCCGGTGGCCGTGCCGGGACCGTCGAGCAGCCCAAGCGCCTGCCGCCCGACGGCCGTCACGGAACGGCCGCCCGCCGCGGCGAGCAGCCCGGCCGCGCCCTCCGCGGCCAGGCAGGCACCCCATCGCGCCACGTTCCCCTCTCCCCTCCCCCTCAGCCGAAGTCGTCCTCGGCGCCGCCCGCGTCGCCCCAGTCGCCGTAACCGGCGTCCTCGCCGCCCTCGCCACCACCCCCGCCGCCCCCGGCGCCCGCCTGCGCCTCGGCCTCCCGCCGGAGTTCCTCCTCCTCGTCCGGCGAGAGGACGGCCGGCGGCGCGAGGACCGCGCCGACCAGGGCGCCGCCCGCGACGGCGGCGAGCACGGTGCCCATACGCCCGCCCAGCGACGTCCTGTTCACCGTCAGCACACCGTTGCTCCACAGCGTGCGGCCGTAGCCGCCCTCCCGGCCGTACAGCACCCGGCCGTCGTCGAAGGTCCGTTTGACGAGATCACGGCCGAGCGGCTCGTCGGTGCCCGCGTCGCCCCTGTCGTCGCGCCACCTCACCTCGCCGCGGCTGCCGCGGCTGCGCCACTCCTGACGGCCGTCGGAGTACCGGCGGTGCACGGAACGGTCGGCCAGCAGTTCGTCCGTGTAGGTCGTCTCCTGCGTGTGCGGCTGCGACACTGCCTCTCAGTCCGTTTCTTCAGGTGAGTGGTGTGAGTGGTGTGCGTGGTGCGGGCCCGGCGTTGCTCATGCGGTTGCTCATGCGGTTGCTCGTGCGGTTGTTCATGCGGCTGTTCATGCGGCGGGCCAGCTGAGGAAGCCCGCCTCGCGCGCGCGGCGCAGCCCGGCGGGCGGCGGCCTGCGCCTGACCTCACGGACCAGCCGGTGAACGGTGCGCAGCAGGGCCGCCGGGCGGACCGCGGCCACCTCGACAGCACGCCCGCGGCCGAGCCAGCGGCGCTCCCACGGGTCGGCCGGGGCTCCGGCGTCCGCACCGGCGGCACCGGCCGCGGCGGGACCGCGCGGGCGGTGCGGCAGGTGCAGCGCGCCGGCCTGCCGCGGGCGCAGCCCGATCGGGACGACCCCGACCCCGTCGGGGACTCCGGCGAGGCCGGCGACGCGCGCGGCGAAGGCGAGCCCGGCGGGCGAGGCGTCGTGCAGCACGTACACCGTGGCCCGTTCGGCCTGGGTGAGCATCGTGAACACGCCTGCGTCGAGAGGCAGTTCGCCCGCGCCGTAGACGGGGCAGGCGGACTCCATCGGCAGCCCGTTGGCGCGCAGCATGCGGGCGATGTCGTCCGACTCGCACACCAGCAGCCGCGGCAGCCCGTAGTCGAACAGGTCGGGCTCCGGCGTGTGGCGCCCGGCCGGCCGGCGGGTGGGCGGTGCGGCGGGCGGCAGCAGCCCCGGCAGGTCCCCGGCGCGGCGCAGCGCGGCCG
Source organism: Streptomyces johnsoniae (assembly GCF_031845565.1). Classification (NCBI taxonomy): domain Bacteria; kingdom Bacillati; phylum Actinomycetota; class Actinomycetes; order Kitasatosporales; family Streptomycetaceae; genus Streptomyces; species Streptomyces johnsoniae. The sequence goes on from NZ_JAVREV010000001.1 coordinate 485,480, forward strand.
AGAACGCGGCGGTGCGTACGGGCGGTCCGGTGCTGAACGGAGGGCGGCGCGGCGCGCGGTGCCAGGGGCGCAGGCCGCGGCACAGCTCGTAGTACAGCTGGCGCTCGGTGAACCGGAGGCCGCCGGGGTCCGCGGCCCGCTCGGCGGCGGCGCGCAGCGCGCGCTCAAACAGGGCGTGCCACGGGCTCACGCTGCCTCCGGCCAGGTGAGGAAGCCGAGTTGCCTGGCCTCGCGCCGGGCCGGGTCGGCGGCTTCCGCCGCACGCTCCGCCGCGCGCCCGGCCGCGCGGTCCACGGCGGCGAGCAGCTTGGCGGGCGGCACCGCGGCCACCGGCGACCACCAGCCGTCGGCTGCCCACGCCACCTCCGCCTCCGTCAGCCGCGCGGGCGAGGTGCGCAGGGCCTGGATCTGGGCCGCCAACTCGGCGTCGCGCAGGGGCCTGGTGCGCAGCAGGACGGCCTTGGCCCGGTCCCTGTGCATCACGGAACGCGGCAACAGGCCGACACCCTGGGCCCGTTCGCCCAGCGCGGCACGGGCCGCGCCGAAGAGGGCGAGCCCGTCGGCGCCCGCGTCGTGCAGCACGAGCACGGGAACGTCCCGCGGGACCTCGTCGAGGCGGGCGGCCAGGGCCATGCGGTGCCGCTCCTGAACGCCGTTCGCGGCGAGGCAGGCCAGCACCGCGCGGTCGGGGCACAGCAGCGCGAGTGCGGGCTCCCGGACGGGAGCGGGCGTGACCCGGGTCTCGTCCACGCAGCCGGCCGGCAGCGCGCCGTAGACCTGCTGCCACCGCACCAGTTCGGTGCCGCGGAAGTCGTGGAGCTGCATCGGCACCTCGACCCGCCCCCAGCGCCTGGCCTTCCGGCGGCCGGTCACGACCGAGATCACGGCAAGCAGGAGCAGCGCCAGGGCGATGAGGAGGGCGATGACGAACGCGTCGGAGCCGAAGTCGGTGGCGGCGCCGGTGATCAGCACGGCGACGGTGAGCATGCCGGTCGCGACCGGCAGACAGCCCTCGTAGTCGTGGTCCACCGCGGGTATGCGCCCGCGCGCCGCGGCGTACCAGAGCTGCGGAACGGTGTAGGTGTGCCGCCCCTCCGCCCCGAGCCGCCCGGCGAGCCGGTGCACGCGGACGTCATGGAGCCGCAGCACGTTTTCCTTGGGTTCGAGCGCGAACGGCCGCTGGCAGGACGAGCACGTCCGGTCGGTGCGCTCGGTGCGTTTCAGCTCCGTGTTGCAGCGCGGGCAGATCATGCGGTCCCCCCTTGTTCCGCGATGTGCCGGGGCGATCGTACACGAGCACCGCGCGGCGCGGGAGATGCCCGCGGGGCCCGACAACCGCGCTGTTAGCATCCGGGAGTAATTCCGCCGCGCCGTGACCGCGCCTTATCGCCCGGGGAGTTGGCCGTTTTGTCGAATGAGCGAATGAAAGTCAGCGCCGACGCGGAGAACGAGGTGCACGACGTCGCGCGTTTCACCGATGCCGCGCGGTGCGTCGTGACGCCGGTGCTCGAACTCCCGGCGGACGCGGCGCTCGTCGTCGTCGGCGCGTTCGCGCGGCTGGTGCGGAACGCGAAGTCAAGTGCCGCGGCCACGACTCCGGACGGCGACGGGATCGTGCGCTCCCAGACGTTCGAGGAGGGCGACGTCTACATGCTGGAGGCGCCTTTCGACGGCTTCTTCGCGGATCGCTACCTCATGGATTTCTACGATGTGGCGGAACGGGACTTGTGTTCGCGCATGCACGTCCACACCGGTTTGCGCTTCGTGCGCATGATGACGGGCCCTGATACGAGAATCCGGGTGAGCAGTCTTTCGCCGTTCGATGTGCGGAACGTTCCCGGGGTGACGCCTTTTCTTCCCCGCACGTTCGAGGACGCGCTGCCCGACGCCCCGCCCGGGGCCGCGCGCACCCGGTACAACCTCGTGGTGCCGCCCTGTTCCTTCGTCGACGTGCAGATACCGCGGGGCGTCAGCCACCAGTTCAACGCCGTCGGCGAGCACGCGGTGATCGACTCGGTGCACCCGGAGGAGTCCATCGAGATCTTCCGTGAACGGATGTCGGGCTTCCGGATGATGGCGCAGACGGTGTTCCTCGCGGCGGAGCCGCCGCCGGCGGCCAGCTGTTCCGACCTGCCGGAGTGAGCCGCGCGCCGACCGGGGCGGGCGGCGCGCGGCGGGCGTCAGAGCGCGACGCCGAAATCCTGCGCGATGCCCGCGAGCCCGGCGGCGTAGCCCTGGCCGACGGCGCGGAACTTCCAGTCCGCGCCGCTGCGGTACAGCTCGCCGAAGACCATGGCGGTCTCGGTGGCGGCGTCCTCGCTGAGGTCGTAGCGGGCGATCTCGGTGCCGCCGGCCTGGTTGACGATGCGGATGTAGGCGTTCCGCACCTGGCCGAAGTTCTGCTTGCGGGAGTCGGCGTCGTAGATCGACACCGGGAAGACGATCTTGTCGATGTCCGCGGGGAGCGCGGCCAGGTTGACGTTGATCTGCTCGTCGTCGCCCTGGCCCTCGCCGGTGCGGTTGTCGCCGGCGTGGACGATCGTCTGGTCCGGCGTCTGCTTGTTGTTGAAGAACACGAAGTGGCTGTCCGAGTACACCTTGCCGTTCGCGTTCACGGCGATGGCGCTGGCGTCCAGGTCGAAGTCGGTGCCCGTGGTGACGCGCACGTCCCAGCCGAGGCCGACGACGACGGCGGTCAGGCCGGGGGCCTCCTTGGTGAGCGAGACGTTTCCGCCTTTGGACAGCGATACGGCCATGAGGTCTCCTTGGGCTCTGGGTGCCGGACGGGCCCGGCACCGGACAGGACTGCTCCCCAAATTACGGCACCGCCCCGGCGCGACGCGGACCGGCCGCCCGCGGCCGCCCACGGCCGCCCACGGGGGCGGCCGGGGACGGCCGGGTGTCATGCCAGGGACAGCGCCTGCTGTGCCGCGCGTAGCCCGGACTCGACGGCGCCCTCGATGTAGGCACCGTGCCAGCCCTGCGCGATGTCGGCGCCGGCGAACAGGATGCGCCCGTGCGGCTCCTCGATCTGCGGGAACAGGTCGAGCAGTTGGTTGGGCCTGCGCAAGCCCCAGCCGCCGCGGGACCAGGGGTCACGCCCCCAGTCCTGCGAGCGGTACTCCAGGACGGAGGTGTCCGGCAGCAGCTGCTGTACGGCCTGCCGCACGGCAGCCGCGTCGCTCGTGTCGAGCGAAGGGCCGGGGAAGGCCACCATCAGGCGCCCTTCCTCCAGCTCCTGGGCGGCCATCAGCATCGCGATCGGCGCGCCCTCCTCGGCCTGGACCGTCACAGCCTCCTTGTTGCTCACGTGGAGCCACATCTTTTTGGAGTGCGGAACGCCGATGCCGTCGCCGGCCGCAGCCGCTTGCGCCGGGGGCAGCCCCGGCTGGAAGGAGATGTGCTTCCACACGTTGGTCGGCGTGGCCACGACGACCACCGGCGCGGCGAAGGTGGCACCGCCGGTGGTCTCCACGGTCACCTGCCCACCGGACTCGGTAATACTGGTGACCGGGGAGTCAAAGCGCACGTCGGCCTGCGCGTCGTCGAGCATGGCGTCGAGCAACGCGATCATGCCGCCCGCCGGCTTGTCGGCCGTCGACAGGAAGCTGCCGTAGGTGCCGCCGGCGAGTTGGAACCACTGCGCCATACCGGTGAGTGCGCCGATGGTGCTCGGGCCGCCCGAGTACATCGAGGTCTCGCCGTTGAGCCGCATGAACTCGGTGGGCGAGAGCGCGATTTCGTCGAGCCGGTCGGCCAGGGACTTCCAGTCGACGCCCTCCAGCAGGTCCCTGCGGTACAGGGGCTCGGAGGGGCGCTCGAAGTAGTCGTCCGCGCCGGCGTAGAACTCGGCCCACAGCGGGCTGAGGACGGCGAGGGCTTCCGCCGGCGTCATGCTCTCGAAGCCGTTCTCGGACGGCAGCATCATCCGCTCGGGGGCCACGTCGATTTCCGTGGTGATGCCGTAGCGGCTCAGCTCCCGCTGAACCAGCACCTGCTGGGCTCCCACCCAGCCGCCGCCGACCTCGACCTGTGCACCGGCGAAGGTGTCGGTCCAGATACGGCCGCCGATCCGGTCGCGTGCTTCGAGGATTATGGAGCTCATTCCCTGGGCAGACAGCTCACGAGCCACTGTTCCACCTGCATAGCCTGCGCCTATGATGATGGCGTCCGCTATCTCGTCCCCCGCCGCATTCCTCTTCGTTGCGGCTCGGGCGATTCCGGCGGTCATTCCGGAGGCTGCCGTGGCGGCGGCGGTCGCACCGGCCGCCTTCAGCAGCGAGCGTCGCCCGATGCGCCATTGGGTTGCAGGTCTTGATGCACGAGAGTTCACGAAAGTTCCTTGTTGGTCGGCTGCCTTTCAGCGAACGGCCATGGACGGCGCCTTCGCTGTCCGGCGCAATCGGTCCGAACGCCGCGCTCCCCTCCGCGCGGTGTCGGGTAGATCATTCAACTCCTATGAGTAGAGGCCCGGTTGGGAGCGCTGGTTCCCGATGTGAGGGAACCCTCACAGGAGGGTGTGGCCGTCGTGGTCGGCATGGGATACCGCCTCGGCGGACATGACACCGTTCGTGCGGCGGCGGCTCCTTGCCGTGTTCCGCGCGAACGGCACCATGACCGAACGGGACCCCTTTCAGCCTGCGGTCATGAGCCTCACAGGTAATCGGTCCCGGGTTCGAGTCCGAGGAGGACGCGCCCCTGAACTTCCAGCGAGCCGATGGGGGCGAGCAGCCCGTGCAGCGAAAGCGCCAGGATGTCCCGGTGAATGCGCTGGAACTCCTTGCTCCGCGAAATGGCCGAGGCCGGGCTCAGCGCGGCGAGTTCGCCGACCGCCTCCTTCGTCGTCTGCACGATGTGGGCCACTTGGCCGCGTACCGTGGCCCGTTCCGCCAGCGTCAGGGGCTCGCCGCGGTCAGCGCGCCCCTGGATCGGCCGCAGGAACGACTCCTGAAGCGCCTCGCACGAGGCGATCTTGTTGGCGGCGACCGCCACCTGGATCTGGATGTGCGGATGCTGGTTCTGCTCCGCCCAGTTCGTGTAGGTGATGCCCTTCCCGGGAAGCGCCTGGGTGAACGCGTCGAGGGCGGCCCGGCCGAGACCGGTGAACACCGAGGCCCCGCCCGCCAGAATGTAGCTGAGCAGGTGGTAGTTCCGGCCGTGCACCTCCGCGTTCCAGCGGTTGCCGGTGGCCGCCTCGTACACCGCGGCATCAACGACGCGGTGGGCCGGCACGAAGACGTCCTTCGCCGTGGAGGTGACGCTGCCGGTGCCGGCCGCGCCGAAGACGTCCCAGTCGTCGCCCGTGGACAATGCTGATGTGGGGACCAGCGGGAACAGCTCCTCGGTCCGCCCGTCCTGGTACTCGGCGACCGCCGCGCACACGTTCCATTCCGCGCCTTTGACACCGGTGTTGAACCGCCAGGTGCCGGTGAGCAGGTAGCCGCCCTCGGTCGGCACCAGGGTGCCGGATGGGGTGAAGCCGCCGGAGACGCGCACGCTCCCTCCGGCGAACACTTCGGCCTGGGCGCGGTCCGGGTAGAGGCTCGCCATCCAGGCGGTGGTCACCCAGACCATGGCGACCCACCCCGTGGAGCCGCAGTAGCGCGCGATCTCGGCGAGCAGCGCCGCCTGCCGGTCCACGGGCAGGTCCAAGCCCCCGAATCTTTCCGGTACGGCGACGGAGAAAACGCCCGCCTCTTCGAGCAGTGCTATGTTCTCGTCGGGAATCCAGTTCTCGTTCTCGGCACGCAGGGCGTTGCTTCTGAGCGCCGGTGCAATTTTCCGCACCGCCTCAAGTACCACCAGCAAATCCGCTTCGGCGGAGGCCATTCCGATCTCCCTACGTGACGTTCCATGTGCGGGGGCCAGTTATGACGTGAACGGGCCTGAGAAGGCTAACGAAATGCCGCTCATTGGCCGGTAACTCCCTTGGCAGGGCCGGGCGGACGCCCGTCGGGGCCCTCCATAACGGAGGCGGCGGCTGATAACCTCATGGGATGGAGAGAACGCCACTGCGTGCCCCGAAACGGCCGGCGGCGGCCGCCGCACCCGTTGTCGCCACTCGTGAGCGCATCCTCCGGGCCGCCTCGCGACTGATGCAGCAGCAGGGGTACGACGGCACCGGCATCAAGCAGATCTCCCAGGAGGCCGACGCGACGCTCGGCTCCGTCTACCACTTCTTCCCGGGCGGAAAGCAGCAGCTGGCGATCGGGGTGATCCGCCGCGGCAGCCAGGAGTTCATCGACGAGCTGAGCACCGTGTTCGCCGCCGAGGAGGACCCGGCCAGGGGCCTCGTGGTGTTCACCCGCATCCTGGCCGAAGGGCTGCGGGCCTCCGACTGGCTAGACGGCTGCCCCGTCACCACCACCGCGCTGGGCACCTACGGCCGGTTCCCCGAGCTCCAGGCGGCGGCGGCCGAGGCGTTCGCGCGCTGGCGCGCGCTGGTCCACGACAAGCTGTGCGCCACGGGCTTTGCCGAGGACGACGCACGGGCCCTGGCCCATACCGTGATCAGCACGGTGCAGGGCGCCGAGCTGACCGCCCAGGTCTCGCGGGCCGACGATCCCCTGAACGCGGCCGGCGCCCACCTGGCCCGGCTGATCGCGAGTTACCGCTGAGCGACCGGCCGGGCCGTGCGCGCGGCCGGTGCCCGGGCGACGCGCCGGACAAGAGCCGGGGTCAGGCCGAGGGCTTTTTGAGGCTCTCGATCAGGCTGGTGAAGCTGTCGTCGGCACGCCCCGCGGCGATGCCGCGCTCGAAGACCTCCAGCACGGCGGCGGGCAGCGTGGCGTCGATGCCCGCGTCCCTGGCGGTCTGCACGACGTGGTCGACGCTGGCCACGCCCATCGCGAGCCGGTCGACGTCGCCCGGGTGCTCGCCCGCGTCGATGCGCGCGGTGTAGAAGCCGAAGAAGTCGGGCATCCCGGCGACCGTGCCGGAGACGTAGGGCAGCATGTCCTGCGCGGAGATGCCGTTGGCGTTCGCCACGGCAAGGGCGTGCAGCCAGGCGAGCGCGGTCGTCCAGAAGACGTCGAGCTGGAGCTGGTAGTACAGCGCCGCCAGGCCCGGGTCCTCGCCGCGGTAGTCGGTGCCGGTGAGCAGCTCCAGCACGCCCTTGTTCGCCTCGAAGACGGACGCCGGGCCGCTGTAGAAGGTGAACGTCTTCGGGTCGCCGATGCCGACGGGCGATGCCTGCACACCGCCCGTGAGGTACTGCGCACCGTGCTCGGCCGCCCAGGCCGCCGCAGCGCGGGCCTTGTCCGGCGTGTCCGAGCTGAGGTTGACGAGGGTCCGCCCGCGGAGCGCGTCGGTCGCGTCCCCCAGGATCGCGTACATCGCGTCGTAGTCGGTCAGGCTCAGGATGACCAGCTCGCTCGCGGACAGCGCGGCCGCGGGGCTCTGGGCGAGCGTGGCGCCCTTGGCCACCAGGCCGTCGGCCTTGCTCGCCGTCCGGTTCCAGACGGTCACCGCGTGGCCGTTGTCCACGAACGTGCTGGCCATGGCGTGCCCCATCGGGCCCAGCCCGATGACCGTGACCGGCTGCTTCGACATGAGAACCCCTTGCTCTGACTCACTGGATGGATCGCTCTATTGAAAGGGAGGCTAACACGGGAGCTGGATCGAGCACTCTAATTAGCCATGCGCCGCAGGTAGTTGATTTGGCATCAGTCGACGGCGCGGTGATGCGCCGTCAACCGTTCGAGCACGGGGACCACTTCGGCGGGCCCCGGGGCGCCGAGCAGGTCGCTGCGCAGCGCCGCGGCGCCCGCCCGGAAGGAGGGGTCGGCGAGCAGCCGGGACGTCATCGCGCGGATGTCGGCCACCGACGACTCCTCGTGCCGCAGCAGCAGGCCCGCGCCCGCGCCGGTCAGGTAGTGTCCGCTGACCGGCCCCTCCATGACGTTGTCGCCGTCGATGGCGACGATCTGCGGAACGCCGGCCGCGGCGGCCGCGCACACCGTGCCGTAGCCGCCGTGGTGGATCACCGCGGAGCACGTCGGCAGCAGCTGCGTGAGCGGAATGTAATCGACGGCCCGCACGTTGCCCGGCAGGTGCGCGATGCCGTCGAGCTGCGCCGCGTTGAGCGTCGCGACCACCTCCACGTCCATCGCGCCGAGCGCTTCGAGCAGGTCGGCGATGAGCGGCTTGCTGTCCTTGCCGAAGGCGCGCATCGACGCGCCCAGGGTCAGCGCCACGCGCGGCCGTCCGGACGAGGCGTGCAGCCAGTCGGGCAGCACGCCGGAGCCGGTGTAGGGGACCCAGCTCATCGGCACGACGCGCCCGTCGGTGGGGAGCCGCATGCCGGCCGGCATGGGGTCCACCGTCCACTGGCCGCGCAGCAGTTCGTCGTCGAGTTCGAACCCGTACCGTTCTGCCATCGGCCGCACCGCCTCGACGATCGGGTCCTCGTCCTTCAGCGCGCCGCCCAACTCCCGCTTGCGGCGGGCGAAGCGGTCCATCGACCAGCCGATGTGATCGAGCCCCCACAGGAAGCGGGCCTGCGCGGCGCCCACGACCCTCGCCGCGACGGCACCGACCGGGGTCGTGGGGTCCCACAGCACCAGATCCGGCCGCCAGTCGCGGCAGAACGCCACCAGCGCGTCCAGTACCGGCTGAGGCGCGGCGGGGTCGGCGCCGATCGGCTGGAGATCGTCGACCGCGGGAACGGCGTAGTCCCGGTGGCAGCGCCAGACGTGGAAGCCGACCGGGTCGTCCCGGCCGACGGCCATGGCCTCGGTGATGCGTTCCAGGGTCCGCCGCGACTCCTCGGACGCCGGATTACTCGCGCCGACGGAACGCGGCAGCTCCGCCTCGTCGACGAGCGCCGCCGCGGACAGGCCGACACCCCCGACCGCGTCCGCCAGGGCCGGCCGGGACGCCACGCACACCTCGTGCCCCGCCGCCTGGAGGGCCCAGGCCAGGGGCACGCTCGGGTAGAGGTGTGCCGCCGCCGGCCAGACGGTGAACAAGACTCGCACGGAACTCTCCTAGGGTTTCGCCGGGTGGCACCGCGGCCGACCGCCGCGCAGATCTCGGCGTTCCCATCGCCGCACCGAACCGAGGGAAACCGTAGGGAAACGGGTCAACCGCCCGGTCACAGCGGGGTAATCGGGACCGCCCGGCGCCGTTCAGCCGCGGGGCGGCAGGCGACGCAGCGTCACCTCGCCGAGGCGCCCACCCGAGGCCGTGGCCGTCAGGTAGGTGTGCCACGGCTGACGCCGCCGGTCGGTCGGCGAGCCGGGGTTGAGCAGGCGCAGCCCACCGGCGGCCGTGGTGTCCCACGGGATGTGGCTGTGGCCGAACACCAGCACGTCGAGACCCGGGTACCGCGCCGCGCAGCGCGCCTCCCGGCCGCGCGCCGGTCCGGTCTCGTGCACGACGCCGAACCGCAGCCCGCCCAGTTCGGCAAACGCCTCCCGCGGAAGGCGGGCGCGCAGCGCCGGACCGTCGTTGTTCCCGTACACGCCGATGAGGCGGCGCGAGCGGGCGAGCAGCAGGTCGAGAGTCGCGGTGTCGACCCAGTCCCCAGCGTGGATCACGGCATCGGCGCGCGCCACCTCGGCCAGCAGCTCCGCCGGCAACTGCCGGGCGCGCTTCGGCACGTGGGTGTCCGAAGTCAGCAGCAGGCGCATGCGCACCACGCTACTGGCCCACCCACCACCGACGGCGGCAGCGGCCCGTCGGGTTGTCCTCGCGGTCGCGACGGGTGTGGCTGCACCAGCTGCTTGTGCTGTGGCTGATGGACACGGTGAACGTCCTCAGCACCTACCTCTCCGCCCCCGCTTCACTTCCCCTGCCGCCCCAGGCCGCCAGGCTGGTGCAACGCGCTGTCGAGGTGAGCAACCTTGCCGAGTCGGTGAGCGCCGACCTGGTGACCGGAGCGGAGCCGCACCAGGCGTGGGAGCGGATGATCGACCGGGCCGCGGCGATGGCGTCATGACGCGCCCGGCGCCCCCGTTTCAGGCGGTCGGACTCATCGGAGCCGGGGCGGTAGGGCAAGCTGTTGCCGGCGCGCTGGTCATCTGCGGCCTGTTCTCGGAAGTCCTCGTGGCATCCCGGACGACGGAGCAGACCAGCGCTCTCGTGGCCGATCTGGAAGACATGGGAACGGCCTTCGCTTCCCCGGTCCGCCCCTACGCCGCTCGTCCCGTCACCATGGCGAACTGCCAGGCCGTCGTCGCCCCCGGGCCCGCTTCACCAACACCCAAGCCGCAGACGTCCGGATGGGCGGCGCCCACGCCGGGGAAGCCCTCCACCCCACCCAGGACCAGCGGGTGACCGATGCCCTCCTGGCCGGCCATCGGCAGCCGCTGTGGAACGGCAAGCGGGAGCTGAAAGCACAGATCTTCCCCGACCAGTTCCCCCACTGGTTCGGAGTCGATCTCGCCACCAACGGCCAGGCCGCAGGACTGCTGTTCCCCCAGGTCGCCCCGGACACCACGCCCGCCCCGGCCGAGGTGTGCCGACCCCTGACCGAGCGCGACTTCATGACCGGAGCAACGGAAGACCGCTACCCCGACGTCTTCGAACTCGCGGCCGGAGTGGACGGCGGCGGGCGGGAGGAGAGCCGCCAGGCCGTCACCGCGCTGCTCACCCGGCTTCCCCAGCACACCATCGTCCTCGGACATGACCTCGGCGCGAACGGCGACTTTCTGGCAACGCTGCTTTCCTGAAAAGCCCCTACACCAACCGTCCCGGGCCCGACGCCCCGCACAGGGCGACGGGCCCGGGACGGGGAACGCACGTCAGGGGGTTCGGCCTCTGCCTACATGATCGACGCTGATGACCAGCGGCTTACTGCTCACGATCGTGTAGAGCACTCGGTAGAAGCAGATGCGCATGCGGAACTGGTCACCTCCGTAGGAGTGTGCACCCGAGGGGCGCGGGTTCCTGAGCAGAAGGTTGATGCTGTCCAGAACCTGGTCGACGCCTTCCGGGTCGGCTTTGCGTAACCGAGTCAGCGAGCGTTCCGCCTCCGGGGTGTACTGCACACGTCCCCGGCTCATTCGCCACGCCTCAGCTTGGCCACCAACTCCTCGTGTGAGATCGGCTCCTTGCCATCCCGCCGGTCAATCTCATTGCGGGCGATGGCGAGATCGTCTTCGAGGTCTTCGAGCTTGGCCACGCTCATGACGACGGCGACGATCTTCCCGTTCTCGTCGGTCAGCGCGATCTCTTCCCGGGAATCGGCCACCCTGCGGGCGAGCACCCGCAACTGCCCGTCGGCCGCGGAAATGGGGATGGCGTCCCAGGGGCCCAGCTTGTGCAGCCCTTCGAGCGGAGCGTAGTCATCCATGCACTCAATGGTAGCGAAGGGGAAGGGGGTTCGACCGAACCGGGCGGAGCCTAGGATGGCCGGCGTGCGGCTGGAGTTCGCTGATATAGCGCCGGGGGATGACCGGCTTGAGCGGGATGTGGCGCCTTTGATCCGGGTCTTGCGGCCGGGGCTGACTGCCGAGGCGTTCTCCGCGTTCGCCGGGGAGGCGCACCGGCAGGGGCTCGTGTTCACCGCGGCCTATGACCGGGAGGGCCGCTGTCCCGGGGTGGCCTCGCACCGGGTGCTGGCGACCAGCCGGGGCAGGCTGCTGTTCGTGGACGATCTGGTGACGGAGCGGGAGCGCCGTTCCCGCGGAGTCGGGCGGCTGCTGATGGACGAGCTGGCGGCCCGGGCCGCGCGGGCCGGGTGCGTCAGGGTCGAGCTGGACTCGGGCACCGCGAACCACGGGGCGCACCGCTTCTACCACGCGTGGCGCATGTCGATATCCGCGCTGCACTTCGCGCGCGAGGTGCCGGGGGAACGCTGACGTGCTGCGGGCCCGGCCACCGCGAGGTGGCCGGGCCCGCCGGCCGCCGGGAAGGGTCAGGCGGCACGTTCGGCGAGAATCCTGGCCAGTTCGAGGCGCTTGATCTTCGTGGTGGCGGTCTGCGGCAGGTCCTCGTGCTTCCACTGCACCGGCTCGGCCATCTTCGGCAGGCCCGCGACCGCGGAGCGCCAGGCGGCCAGGTCCAGCGGCTCGTCGTCCCGGGTGCAGACGATGGGCGTGGCCACGTTGTTCTCGTCCGGCACGATGACGACCTCGACGAGGTTGTCCAGCTTGCCGAACAGCTGGTCCTCCACGGCCAGGGTGCTGCCGAAGTCCTCGATGAGGTCGACCTCGCGGTCCAGCAGGTGCACGCAGCCCCACTTCGTGCGGTACCCGACGTCGCCCATCCGCCACCAGCCGTCGGTGACCTGCGCGTCGTAGCGTTCCTGCTCGCCGAGGTAGGTGACGATCCGGCCGTCGCTGCGGACCTCGATGTACCCGGGGTGCTGCTCGGACGGCGGCTTCCCGTTGCGGCTGACGACCCTGACCTCGGTCATGCCGGGGATGGCCATGCCGACGCAGCGGCCGTCCGCTTCGAGCGCGCGCCGCTTGGAGAACGCGCGGGCCACCGCGGGGCCCACCTCGCTCTGCCCGTACAGCTGCGCGAACAGCGGCGCGCGGCGGCGCGTCGCGTGCAGCAGCCGGTGCACGGTGCGCGGGTGGATGGCGTCGAACGTGCTGCTGAACAGCTTCACGTTGCGCAGCGGGCCGCGCGGGTCGTCGGCCAGCTCCTCCCATTGCATGAACGAGTTGGGGTGCGCCTCCAGGATGCCGGGCCGCAGCTGCGCGAACAGGTCGGCGACGTGTTTCGCCTCCGACTCGACCAGCATCACGATCGGGAAGCCGCGGAAGAGGGAGATGGCCAGCGCGGTGAAGATCCGGGAGTGCACGAACGACACGTGCATGGCGATCGTTTCGCGCCCGCGGACGATCGGCGAGAGCGCGGACACCTGTGGCCGGTAGCGCGCCTGGAGAGTGCGGCCGGTGTGGACGGCCAGCTTCGGCGTGCCGGTGGTGCCGGAGGTGTGGGTGATCAGCGTGGGGTGTTCTGGCGGCATCGTCAGGCCCTCGACGCGCTCGGCACCGGCCAGCGCGTGCAGGTCCGTGGCGTCCGCGTGGCTGCCGGAGGTCAGCAGCACCCGCTCGCTCAGCTCGAAGATGCTTTCCGGCAGTTCCTGTTCGATCTTGGCCTGGTCGGTGACCAGGTGCGGCCGGTCCGTCCGGCGCACCAGTTCGGCGACGGTCTCCCCGTCGAGCTTCGGCGACAGCAGCACCGGCACCGCGCCGACCCGCGCGACGGCGCACGCGAGCAGCACGATGTCGAAGGCGTTCGACTTGTAGATGACGACTCGTTCGCCCGGCCTGACCTTCGCGGCCCACAGCCGCGACGCCATATCGGCGACGGTCTCGGCTATTTCGGCTACGGTGGCGCGGCGCCCGAGCTGCGGCGCAATGTCGAGGTCGTGGTCCAGGATGATGATGTTGGAAGGATGACGTGCCGCTGCGCGCTCGAACAGTGACCCCAGCCGGAAACCACGGTTTGCTATGCGTTGCAGAATCATGCTTTCACGCTCTCACCAATAGATTTCGGGGCGTACGTCGGCAACACCTGTACGGAGCGGCTCCACGACACAAAGGGAGGAAGAGATGCGAAATGAGAACACGCGCCGGGCAGCTCGACCTATACGGCCCCACAGCCTGGCAGCGCCCGTTCCCGCCCTTCAAGGCGCGGCCGGTAAATTCGTCAAGTCGCCGCGGGTGGCCGGCCGCGGGCGGCGGGAGTTGACAGACAATGCGCGGCTCCCGCGGACGGGCGGGCGGATGCGCGACGATGGCGTCATGCACGCAGCCTTCATCGAGCAGCTCGGCTCCCCGGACGTCATCCGCTACGGCGAGCTGCCCGCGCCGCGGCCCGGGCCCTCGGACGTGCTCGTGGACGTGGCGGCGACGACGGTCAACCCGGTGGACACGTTCGTGCGGTCGGGTGTGTTCCGCACCCCGCTCGACTTCCCGTTCGTCATCAGCCGTGACCTCGTGGGCACGGTCGCGGAGACCGGCGGCGACGTGCGGGGCTTCGCGCCGGGGCAGCGCGTGTGGTGCAACAGCCTCGGCCACGGCGGGCGGCAGGGCGCGGCGGCCGAGCGGGCCGTGGTGCCCGCGGACCGGCTGTACCCGCTGCCCGACGGCGTGGACCCGCGTACCGCGGTCGCCGTCGTGCACCCGGCCGCGACGGCCTACCTGGGGCTGTTCACGCACGGCCGGCTGCGGGCCGGTGAGACCGTCGTCGTGGCGGGCGGCGCGGGCAACGTCGGGGGCGCGCTGGTCGCCCTGGCCGCCTGGGCCGGGGCCCGCGTCATCGCGACGGCCAGGCCCGCCGACTTCGAGCACTGCCGCGCCCTCGGCGCGGCCGAGGTCGTGGACTACCGGGCGGAGGACCAGTGGGAACGCATCCGCGCCGCCGCCCCGGACGGCGTCGACGTGTACACCGACACCTCGGGCCGCAACGATCTGGAGCGGGCGGTCGGGACGCTGGCCGTGCGCGGGCGCATCGTCGTGCTGGCCGGGTCGGCGTCGCGGCCCACGCTGCCGGCGGGCGAGCTGTACATGAAGGACGGCTCCGTCATCGGCTTCGTCATCTCCCGCGCCCGCGTGGCGGAGCTGGCCGAGGCCGCGGATGTCATCAACACCCTGCTCGCCGGGGGCCTGCTGCGCCCGCGGGCCACGGAGGTCCTGCCGCTCGCCGCCGCGGGCGAGGTGCACCGCCGCATGGAGCGCGGCGAGCTGAACGCGCGGCGCGTCGTTCTCCAGCCGGCGGGCGCCGCTCCCGCTCGCTAGGGGTGCGAATAAGGGTTGGCACCCGCGGCCCGCGTGGCTAACGTCTAGGCCCTGTCCTGCCGATCTTGCCGGGCCCGCGACGCCAGCTACGGCACCTCGCTGCGTTGTCGCATCGCGCGAGTACGGCCAAGTACGAGCTGCGATCCTCCGCCTTGCGATGCACCGCATCTGACGCCGCGGGCTGCTCCGACAAGATCGACAGGACAGGACCTAGTCTCCCCGGACGGTTATGCGGAATTCTGCCCGCCCTTGCCGTGAACGCCTCGCGCATGGTTCGCCGACCGGCCGGAAGGGCCGCGACGTGCGGCTTTGCCTCCGTTTCCCGCCGCCGCCCGGCGCGTTATCCCGCCGGGTGCCGCCGTGCGGCGGGACCGGCGCGTAGGGGACGGCTAGGGGCTGACGGCGGGGGCTGCCGCAAGTAATCTCGCTCTCGCCAATTGACCGGGGAAACCTCACTGCGTGCATGCCGAATACCGGCACGACTGCGTCACGTCGCGAAAAAGCCGAACCGTCTTTCGGGGGACAATTCTGCCTGCTCGGAAACGAGTGGCGTTGCGGCAATGCGGCGGTACGACTGCGCGCGTGCGGCAATGCCTTGACGTTTCGGAGTTGCTTCAGATGATGACCGAGTCAGGTAACGACACGCACGCGACGCCGGCCGACACGTCGGACGCGGCGATCGCCGTGGTCGCGGCACGCTGACCGCCCACCACGCGCCCCTCGGAACGATGTCCGCCCGAGCAGCCGATCCGAAGCAAACGCCGAGCGATCACGGACACTCGGTGGAGATGGGGGAACATGATCGTGGAAGCCGATGTCGGACTGACGCGTAACGCGCCCGGCGAGTTCGCGGCATGGAGCGTCGAGTGCAGTAGCGAGGCGCTGCGCGACCTCTGCCACGTGCTGTTCGCTTCCCTTCAACGCAGCGACCAGCGGCGGCGTGGCATGGACTACATCCGCGGATTGGTCCACGTGGAGGGGCGCAAATCGATCCGCAACATCGCCTCCCTGCTCGGCGGCGGACAGGCGGTTGAGCAGAGCCTCCACCACTTCGTGTGCGATTCCACGTGGCAGTGGGACCCGATACGCGAGGCGCTGGCACGATACATGACCGCTGCGGCGCCACCGCTCGCCTGGGTGGTGCACCCACTGGTCATCCCGAAATCGGGGGACAGCTCGGTCGGGGTGGAACGCCGCGCCTCGCCAACCTCCTACACACAGCGGGCAGTCGGCGTGTGGCTGGCGTCGGAGCACATGGCGTGCCCGGTCAACTGGCGGCTCCTGTTGTCCCGCTCGTGGGTGGAGGACCCGCTGCGCCGCGAGCAGGCGTGTATTCCGGAGCGGACGCATCCCGAGACGCTGGGGACGTGCGCGGTGGAGGCAAGCCTGCGGGTGGCGCGCGGCTGGCGGCTGCCGGCCCGGCCCTTGCTCGTGGACGCCAGGGAGATGGACGCGCCGGCCGTACTCGGGGGGTTGCGGAAGGCGGGACTGCCCCAGTTGCTGCGGGTGGACGGGCGGCTGCGGCTCACGGTCGCCGACGAGGCACTGCGCGCACACAACGGCGGGCAGTTGTCGGCCGAGGAGATCATGCGTGTCGCGGCCCGCATGCGACGGCCGTGTCTGTGGCGCGCGCCGGACGCCTCGCCTGGCGTGCGGAGGGGCACGCTGGCCGCGGTCCGGGTGCGGGTGCCTACGCCCGCGGCCGGGGCGGCGGGCGGGCCGCAGGGCGGGGAGTTGCTGCTGCTCGGCGTGGCAGAAGCCGGTCAGCAGTGGCCGGCCGAGCTGTGGCTGACGGACGCGGTATCGGTGCCCCCGGCCGCTCTGGTGCAGCTTTCGCGGCTGATGCAGCGCGTCGGCCGGGATTTCGCCGAGATCGGCGACCGGGTCGGCATCCGTGACTTCGTGGGCCGTTCGTTCACCGGCTGGCACCGGCACATCACGCTCGCCTCGGCCGCTCATGCGGTGGCCGCCCTGTCCCGGCCGACCGCGAGGCACTTCGAACGAGCTTCGTGAGCCGATGTCTTTCCCGTCTGTTTCCCTGGGCGAGGTTCTCCGGCAGCCCGGGAATACTCGAACGTATTCCCGCGGCTTCCCGATGGGCTTCCGGCGGCTCGACCGTCGTCCGCCGCACCTGTTACCGGAGGGTCGAATTCCGCGGAGCGGCACGAACGGGCACCACACGGCCGCCTGCCACGATGGCTCGCTCCGGACCCGACGGGAAATGCAAGAGCGCCCCTCAAACCTTCTCGGAAGCAAACATCTGGTTACCGAATCGGCCCGCGGCCCGGCCGCACGGCTGCGCGTCGACAACGTTCGTTAGTGTTTGTCCGCACACTGTGTCAACCCCCTAGGCGCCCGTAAATCGTCACGTCGTGCCGACACATCATTGGGGTAACGGGCGCGTTGAACATATGCCACACTCATTGGGCAGTGATCTCCAGCACGGGGCCAACGCGGGAGCATCGAACCGCTACAAACCCGGCGAGAGTTCGCGCGGCGCATAACTATACACGCGCCCGCGTACCATCCGCGCCGGATCGTCCCGGTGCGGGCTTTTCCGTGCCCTGACCACGCACGGCGACCGCACCGGCCGCGTGGCTTCGCGTTGGGACACACGGGGACAATCACGACTGCCGCCTTGACCGGGCGGTCTCGTGCAGTGCCCCCGCGACAGTCCGACGTTCAGGGGGAACGGGGATGCATCAACAACACCGTGGCGGCGACTCAGGCCACCCGCACGACGCGGATCGCCATCAGAGATGCGCCCGGGGACACGGGTATCGCGCCGATCCGCGCGCAGCAGCAGGGGGATACGGCAATCGTAAACTGCCGCCGATCCCCCCGGCGCCCCTGTCACCGCTCCCCGCAGGTCGATAGTCCACATGCTTTCCCCACGCCTCACGCAGGACAGCTTTGCGTCGCAATATCCCAATTGCCCGACTGTTGCACACGAGGAGGCTCATCGAGTGGTGTTGGTGCAGCGCGAAGAACAATTCATGCAGATCCGGATGGCATTTGACGACTGCCGCGGGAAACGACGAGGTCACGCCGTCCTCATCTCAGGCGCCGTCGGCAGCGGTAAGACCTCGCTGCTCGAATCGCTCAACGAGTACTTCACCGAGGAGGGCGGTCGCGTACTGCGCGCCGTTGGTTCACAGTCCGAACGGGATATTCCGCTTGGCATCATCGGACAGCTGCTGCACGGCGCACCGTTCCCGGACAAGACACGACGCCTCGTGGAAGGACTGCTTCCCGAGCACGCGCCGGCGGCTCCTGCCGTCGGGGGGCAAGCGGCCGGGCCGGGGCCGCCGCTGGAAGGCCGTCATCAAGCCGCGGTGCTGCACCAGTTGTTCACGTCCCTCAGCGAGATGGCGCAGAGCGGGCCGCTCGTTCTTGCCCTTGACGACGTCCAGCACGCCGACTCCGCTTCGCTCCACTGTCTCCTCTACGTCATCCGCCGGCTGCGGCACGCGCCGATGATGGTGCTGATGACCGAGGCGCCCATGCTGCGGCTGCCGCACCCGCACTTCCGTGCGGAGCTGCTCAGCCAGCCGCACTTCTCGCGCATCGCCCTCCAGCCGCTGACCCGCGATTCGCTGACGCGGCTCGTCGGCCGCAGCCTCGACCCGTCCGTGGCGCGGAAGATGGCGGAGCGGGCGCGGGCCATCACCGGCGGCAGCCCGCTGCTCGCCCAGGCGCTGATGGACGACCCGCTGGCCCAGCTGACGGAGCCGGAGTACGCGACGCCGCCGGGGGGCGGCGGACCGTTCGACCAGGCGGTGCTCGGCTGTCTCTACCGGCACGAGCCCGAGGTGCGGCAGGTCGCGCAGGCCCTGGCCGTCCTGGGGCGCAAGACGTCCGTCGACATCCTGGACCAGGTGCTCGACATCACCCACGAGTCCGCGGTGCGCGCCGTGCACATCCTGCGGATATCGGGTCTGGTGGAGGGCAACGAGCTGCGGCACCCGCGGATCACCCGCTCGGTGCTCGGGGACCTGTCCGCCGAGAGCCGCCGCTCGCTCCACTCGCGGGCGGCCGAGGCACTGCACAACCACGGGGCCGAGCCGACGGTCGTCGCCGACCACCTGGTGGCGGCCGACTGGACGGAGGACGCCTGGGCGGTGCCGGTGCTCCAGGAGGCCGCGGCGCACGCGCTGTCGCTGGGACGGCCGGAGTTCGCCGGGGCCTGCCTGCGGCAGGCGTGGCGGGCGGAGACCGACGAGTCGCAGCGGGCCGACATCAAGGCGCTGCTGGTCAAGGCGCGCTGGCAGGTCAACCCGCTGTCGGCGGAGGCCCACCTGCCGGACCTGCTGGACACGATCAGGCAGCGGGGCGCCTCGGTGCCGGGCGTGGTCGCGGCGGTGCCCTCGCTGCTGTGGCAGGGCAGGTCGGGAGAGGCCGGCCACCTGCTGGCGCAGTTCGAGCTCGACGACGAACGGGACACGGCCGCCGCGGCCGAGCTGCGCGTCATGCACATGCTGGTGTCGCTGTGCCGTCCCGAGTCCCTGACCGACGCGCACTCCACGAGCGACGCGTACGGCGGCCCCGCGCGCAATCCGGTGGTGAGCCCGCATCTGGAGGCGCTGACCGTTCTCCACAAGGCGCTCTTCCCCACCCCGGACTACGACGTGGTGGCCCGCGCGGAACAGATCATCCGGCGGCACAACAGCGAGGTCGGGGCGCCAGGACTGCTGGCGGGCCCGCTGCTGGGGATGCTGTACGTGGGACGTTCCGACCGGGTCGCGGCCTGGACGGACACGCTGCTGCACCACTCCACAGTGCGGCACGCCCCGATCTGGCAGGCGATCCTCGAAGGCATCAGAGCCGAGGCGCTGCTGCGCCTTGGCGACCTGCGCGGCAGCGAGCAGCACGCGCGATCGGCGCTGGAGTCGATCACCCCGCAGGCGTGGGGCGTCGCGGTGGCCGGGCCGCTCGGCACGCTCATCACGTGCGCGACCGAGGCGGGGCGGCACCACGAGGCGGACACCTGGCTGGCGTATCCGACGCCGGCGAGCATGTTCCAGACGCCGCTGGGTCTGCACTACCTGGTCGCCCGCGGCCGCTACCACCTGGCGGCCGGCCGGCCGCACGCGGCGCGCGACGATCTCCAGCAGTGCGCGGAGCTGATGGAGAAGTGGCGTCTCGACCTGGCGGGGCTGGTGGCCTGGCGGCTCGAACTGGCGCAGGTGCACCTCGCGCTCGACAACAGGGCGGAGGCGGCGCGGCTGCTGCACGAGGAGACCTCGGGCGAACGGCGCGTCGATGACCGCACCCGCGGCAGGGCGTTGCGATTAATGGCCAGGACGGCGGTGTCCGACCGCAAGAAGAGGCTCCTCTCCGAGGCCGTCGACGTGTTGCAGGCGTCGGGTGACAAGGTTGAGCTGGCCCGTGCGCTGAGCGACCTCGGGCACGCGCTGCACCGTTCGGGGGATTCGGGGCGCCCGCACATGCTGATCCGCCGCGCCTACCAGCTGGCGCTGGAGTCGGGGGCGGAATCGCTGACGGACCGGCTGATGCGCAGCGGCTCGGCGGAGGGGCTGGTGGTGCAGCAGGAGGTGCCGCAGGGCGGGCACGGGCTGAGCGAGGCCGAGTTGAGGGTGGCGTCCCTCGCGACCCTCGGCGACACCAACCGGCAGATATCGAACAAGCTGTTCATCACCGTGAGCACCGTGGAGCAGCACCTGACACGGGTGTACCGCAAGCTCGGGGTGAAGCGCCGGGTCGACCTCCCGGCCGAGCTCGTCGCATATGCCGAAGAGACGCGCGACGCGTCGTCGGAAGCGGTGTGACGGCGGAGAGTCCGCTCGCTTTCCGTCGGTCCCCCGGTGTCGCAGCCGGGCCGGGCGGCCCAACAGGCCGCCCGGCCCGGCTCGCTCATGTCCGCAGCAGCTCCGCCACGACCCCGCCGAGTATGTCCTCGCCGCCGCGGGTCAGCACCGACTCGGCGTGGAACTGGAGCGACGCGAAGTGCGGCCCGCGCAGCGCGTGCACCTCGCCCGTCTGCCGGTCGCGACTGACCTCCACCACACCCGTTCCGGCGCATTCGACCTTGTCCTCCCGGCTGTGGGCGGCGAACGTGTTGTAGAAGCCGACGTGCCGCGCGGCGCCGAAGAAGTCGATCTCGTGCTGCGTGCCCTGGTTGGGCACGGCACGGCGCCGCACGTCGAAGCCGAGCCGCAGGCTGAGGACCTGGTGGCTGAGGCAGACCGCGAGGAACGGGCGGCGTTCGCGCAGCAGCCGCGCCGTCGTCGCGTGCAGGTGCGCGATCTTGCCGTTGCCGGTGTCGAGCGGATCGCCTGGCCCAGGCCCCATCACCACGAGGTCCTGCCCGTCGAACGAGTAGGGCTCGTCGAAGCGGCGCACCGAGACGGACAGGCCGAGCGAGCGCAGCTGCTGTCCGAGCATCGAGGTGAAGTTGTCCTCCGCGTCGACGACGAGCACGCGGCGGCCGGCCAGTGCCGGGTCGGTCCGCGTCCGTTCGGTGTCGGGGCGCAGCCAGAAGTCCGCGATGGTCCCGTTGCGCCGCTCCATCGCGGCCCGCACGTCGGGGTGTTCGGCGAATCCGCCCTCGGCGCCGGTCAGTGCCCCGATCAGCGCGGATGCCTTCGCCCTGGTCTCGGCGACCTCGCCCGCCGGGTCGGAGTGGCGCACGAGGGTGGCACCGGTGGCGATGCGCGCGGTGCCGGAGCTGTCGATGTCGGCGGTGCGGATGAGGATGGAGGAGTCCAGCGTCTGCTCGCCGTACCGGTCGCGGCCGATGAGGGCGACGACGCCGCTGTAGTAGCCGCGGCCCTCCCGTTCGAAGGCGCTGATGACGCGGGCGGCGCTCTCCAGCGGGCTGCCGGTGACGGTGGGCGCGAACATCGTCTCGCGCAGGATCTCGCGGACGTCGCGGCTGGTCGTGCCCTGGATGAAGTACTCGGTGTGGGCCAGCTGCGCCATCTCCCGCAGGTGCGGCCCGGTGACCCAGCCGCCGCGTTCGCAGATGCGGGCCATCATCTTGAGTTCTTCGTCGAGGACCATGTAAAGCTCCTCCGTCTCCTTCCTGTTGGAGATGAAGTCCATGACGTCCGGCAGGTTGGGCCCGGCGGGCGGGTAGCGGTAGGTGCCGCTGATGGGGTTCATCACGGCGGTGCTCTCCCGCAGCGTGATGTGCCGTTCCGGGGTGGCGCCGACGAACGTGCGCTCGCCGGTGTGCACCAGGAACGTCCAGTAGGCGCCGGACTCGCGGCGCAGCAGGCGGCGCAGTACGACGAGCGCGCTGTGCACCGAGTAGTCGGTGATGTCGGCGACGAACGAACGCTTGATCACGAAGTTGGCGCCGGTGCCCTCGCCGATCTCCGTGTCGATGATGCGCCGCACGATGCCCGCGTAGGTGTCGTCGTCGATGTCGAAGTGGCCGCCGGTGATGCGCACCGCCACGTCGGGGATCGCCGCCATGACGTCGGCGACCGGCACGGTGGCGTGCTCCGCCACGGTCATCGCCAGCAGCGGCGCGCCGTCGTCGACGCAGGCGAAGCCGCGTTCGGCGATCTGCCGGTAGGGGATCAGCGCGAGCACTTCCTGCCGCGGGCCGCCGACGGTGGAAGGGGCCGAGGACACCGGCAGGTCGGCCAGCGCCTCGTAGGTGCCGACCTCGCCGACGAGGACGTCCAGCGCGTCGGGCCCGGTTTCGGCGGGCCGGTGCAGCAGCGCGAACGGGGGCGGTTCGGCGGCCAGGACGCGGCCGAGCAGCCCGGCCGCGGCCCCGGCGGCGCCGTCCGCGCCTGTCATGCGGCACCGCCGGAACGGGCGGGTCCGCCGGCGGTCACCGGGCGGCGGCCCGGGCGCCCGAGCGCGGCACGGACGTCGGCGCCGGTGAGGACGACGGCGCATCGTTCGGCGGCGTACTGGAGGGCCGAGTGGTGGTAGGCGGCGGAGAAGTCCGCGGTCGCGTCGGCGACGAGGAACGGCTGGATACCGTGGCTGAACGCGTCCACCGCCGTCATCAGCACCCCGACGTGCGCGTACACGCCGCAGATGATGAGCTGGTCGCGGCCCTGCTCCCGCAGCCACTCCAGCAGGCCGGACTGGTGGAACGCGCTGTAGCGCCACTTGGTGAAGACGCGGTCGCCGAGCGCGGGCGACAGGCTGTCGTCGATCTGCCGGTGCTCGGGCTCGGGCGACATGCCAGGACCCCAGAAGTCCGCGAGGAGGCCGCGCTGTTCCGGCGTCATGCCGCCGGGCTGCGCGGTGTAGGCGACCGGCAGGTCCAGCGCGGCACAGTGGTCGCGCAGCCGCGCCACGTTGGTGATCAGGTCGCCGCGCAGGGTGTCGGCGGGCAGCGGCGCGAGAAAGAACCGCTGCATGTCGTGCACGAGGAGCGCGGCGCGCTCCGCGTCGGGCGCCCAGCGCGCGGTGTTGGCGGGCAGTTCCTCCCGGGTCGGGAGGGAGTACGGTTCGATAGGCGGTATGCCTGACATGGCAGTTCCTCTTCTGGTGTCCTGGAGTCCTGGAGTCCTGGACGAATTCGACGTGACGCTGGGCCAGCACCGAAGAACGTCACCGAACGTCACCGGCAGGGACCGCGCGGTCCTGGGTGTTCAGACGCCGAGGGTGGCCCCGCCGTCGACCGTGAGCGCGTGCATGGTGATGTGGGCGGCTTCTTCGGAGAGCAGGAAGACGACCGCGTCGGCCACGTCCTGCGGGGTGGCCAGCTTGCCGAGCGGAATGCCCACCTTGTACGCCGCCAGGTCCCCCCGGATGGTGGCTTCCCGGCCGCTGTCGTCGTGCCACATGGAGTTGAGCATCGGCGTGTCGGTGGAGCCGGGCGCCACCAGGTTGCAGCGGATGCCGTACTCGGCGACCTCAAGTCCGAGGCACTTGGTGAACATGGAGGCCGCCGCCTTGGAGGCGGCGTAGGCGGCCATGTGCTTCCTTGGGGTGCCGGCCGCGTTGGAGGCCACGGTGACGACCGCGCCGGAGCGGCGCGGCACCATCCGGTTGACGACGGCCTGGGACATGTGGAAGACGCCGGTGGCGTTCACGGCGAGGGTGTCGGCCCAGTCCGTGTCGGACACGCGCCTGGCCTCGGCGAGGCGGAGGATGCCCGCCGCGTTGACCAGGTAGTCCACGGGGCCGAGCCGCGCCTCCACGGCGGCGACCGTGGTGTCGGCCTCGTCGCGGCGGGTCACGTCGGCGGTGAAGCCCTCTACGCGCAGCCCCTCGGTGGCCAGCGTCTCGATCCGTTCCTTCAGCGCGACGCCGTCGGCGTCCACGGCCGCGGGCACACCGCCGCGTTCCGCTATCGCACGGACCACCGCGGCGCCGATGCCCCCGGCCGCACCGGTCACGAGCGCGACCTTTCCATTCATCGGGCGAACCTCCATCGTGCGGACCTCCGTTGGCTGTGCGGCGCGCCGCGCTCTTCGCGCGGGAGGGTGCTCAGCGCCAGGCGGTGACGATGCGGTCGGCCTGCCGCGGGTCGAGACGTGGATCGCATAGCGTCGTGTACTTCTTCCCTACGTGGTCGAGTGAGGACTCGTTGAGCACGCATTCGGTGACGTCCTCGGGGGTGATCTCCAGGTGGAGTCCGGCGGCGGTGCCGCCGGAGTCGCGGACGGCGCACTGGAAGTCCTCCGTCTCCCGCAGCACGGTCTCCACCAGACGGGTCTTCAGCTTGTTCGGCGCGGTCAGCGTGTTGCCGTGCATCGGGTCGCACAGCCAGACCGCCGGGTGCCCCGCGGCGCGGACGGCGCGCACCAGCGGCGGCAGCCGGTGGGCGACGGCGTCGGCCCCCATGCGGGAGATGAGCGTCAGGCGGCCGGGCTCGCGGTCCGGGTCGAGCCGTTCGCACAGCGCCAGCAGGTCCCGCGCGGTCATGCCGGGGCCGACCTTGCAGGCCACCGGGTTGGCCACGGCGGCGAGCAGCGCGACGTGCGCCCCGTCCGGCTGCCGCGTGCGCTCCCCGATCCACGGCCAGTGGGTGGACGCCAGGTACAGCCGCCCGTCCTCGGCGCGGCGGGTCAGCGGCACCTCGTAGTCGAGCAGCAGCGCCTCGTGGCTGGTCCACAGGGTGGAGCCCGGGTCTGGCGGTCCTGCCGGGTTCCCCGACCAGCCGAGATGGGCCATGACCTCGGAGGCGGCCCGGTAGCACAGCAGCAGCCGCGACGCGTCTGGTCTTCGCAGCGCCGGATCGGGTTCGGGGCTGTTGACCATGTGGCCGCGGTAGACGGGCAGTTCCTGCCCGTCGACGCGCTCGGTGGGGCGGGAGCGCGGCTTGGCGTACTGGCCTGCGATGCGGCCGACGCGCAGCACCGGCTTGTGGGTGAGCATCTTCATGCGGCCGGCCAGCATCTCCACCAGGCCGGCCTTGCGGGCGACATAGCCGCCGGTGCTCTCCCCCGGGTCCTCGGCGCAGTCGCCGGCCTGGATGACGTAGGCCCTGCCGTGCGCCACGTCGGCCAGCCTGGCGCGCAGCCGCGCCGTGTCGGCGAAGGACACGAGCGGCGGCAGTGCGGCCAGTTCCTTCCTGGCCGCGGCCACGGACTCCACGTCCGTCCACTCCGGCTGCTGGTGCGCGGGGCGGCCGGCGAGGAAGGGATAGGAGGCGATGTCGGGCTCGCCACCGGGGTCCGTGCCGGATGTCTGCAACGAAGCCAAGCCGGGCCCTCCCCGTCTCCCAACCTTCAGCGAACGTCTGCGGCCAACCACTCGGCGATGGCGGCCGGGTCCCCCATCGTCACTTCGATAAAGCGCTCCCGCTATTAATGCAATTCCTCAGGCCGTGCTTCCGGTGGGTGGTGCGGAACCACCGCTATTCGAGCCCGTTGTCAGCCGCTCCACGAATTATGGTCGAAACCCGGGCCCGTTGGGCACCCCTAAAGTGCGGCGCCGGGGAATGATGTGCTTGAGGTACCCGGGAGACGGGAGCGCACCGCACCTGACCAGAAATGTGCGGAAGATGCGGCCACCCGCCCGTGGCGGTCCCGACCCCGACCAGCAACTGTCCCCGCAGGACTGGTGACAGGCCCGTTCGGCGTTCGGGCCAGGCCGGGCGCACGTCTTTCAAGTTCCGGGGCGGACTTTAGGGGCCGGTTAGGGGGCACGGCTCTGCCGGCTCAGGTGAGTGCCATGGGGCCGTCCCGGGTGCGGGGCGACTTGACGGACACCCGGTGCCCGCGTTGACCGGTTCCCCCGGGGGCCGCGACTATTCACGCGGCCGGCAATTATGGGAACCGGAATGGAGTATCCGCATGAGCAGCAGCAACGTCGAGGTCTGCATCGTCGGCGCGGGCCCACGTGGATTGTCCGTGCTGGAGCGGCTGTGCGCGAACGAGCGGGCCGCCCCCTCCTGCTCCGAGTTGCTCGTGCACCTCGTCGACCCGTGGCCGCCCGGCGCCGGGCAGGTGTGGCGGTCGGAGCAGTCGCGGCATCTGCTGATGAACACCGTGGCGTCGCAGGTGACGATCTATTCCGACGAAAGCAACCGGATCGAGGGGCCGATCGAGTCGGGGCCGAGCCTGTACGAGTGGGCGAAGCAAGTGGCGCTGCTCGGGCCGCTGGAGGACCACGACCCGTACGACGGGGAAACCCTCGACGAGGCGAAGTCCCTGGGCCCCGACTCGTATCCGACGCGGGCGTTCTACGGCCACTACCTCAACGACTGCTACCGCCGCATCGTGTCCGGCGCGCCGGAGCACGTGACGGTGCGGGTGCACGAGTCGCGGGTGGTCGCGATGGCCGACACGCACGGCGTGACCGGCGGGCCGCAGGGCGTGCGGCTGGCCTCGGGGACACGGCTGAACAACCTGGACGCCATCGTGCTGGCGCAGGGCCACGTGCCGAGCCGGCTGACGCCGCGGCAGGAGCGCACCGCGACGCTGGCCCGCATCCACTACCTGACGTATGTGACGCCGTCGAACCCGGCGGACGTGGACCTGAGCGCGATCCGGCCGGGTGAACCGGTGCTGCTGCGGGGTCTCGGGCTCAACTTCTTCGACTACATGGCGCTGCTCACCGTCGGCCGCGGCGGCTCGTTCGACTCGGTGGATGGGCGGCTGGTGTACCGGCCGTCGGGGCAGGAGCCGGTGCTGTACGCGAGTTCGCGGCGCGGCGTTCCGCATCATGCGCGCGGGGAGAACGAGAAGGGCCCGTTCGGGCGCTACTTCCCGCGGCTGCTGACGCAGGAGCAGGTGGCGGCGCTGCGGGAGCGCGGTGCTGACGGCGAGCGGGTGCACTTCTCGACGGACCTGTGGCCGCTGATCTGCCGGGAGGTGGAGAGCGTCTACTACGAGGCGCTGCTCGCCGCGCGGGGCCGGGGCGCGGAGCGGGCGGCGTTCGCGGAACGGTTCCTCGCCGTGCCCGCGGACGAGGACGCCTCGGCGGTGCTTGACGCGTTCGCGATCGCGGCGGCGGACCGGTGGGACTGGGAGCGGATCGCGCGCCCGGCGCACCTGGAGCGGTTCGCGGACCGCGAGGAGTTCCGCGGCTGGCTGCTCGACCACCTGCGGAACGACCTGAGCGAGGCGCGGGCGGGGAACGTGACGGGGCCGCTGAAGGCGGCGCTCGACGTGCTGCGCGACCTGCGGAACGAGATCCGGCTGGCCGTGGATCACGGCGGTCTTGAGGGGAATTCGCACCGGGACGATCTGGAGGGCTGGTACACGCCGCTGAACGCGTTCCTGTCCATCGGGCCGCCCGCGTCGCGGATCGCGGAGATGATCGCGCTGATCGAGGCGGGCGTGCTGGAACTGACGGGTCCCGGCACGGAGATCAGGTTCGACACGGCGGACCCGTCGTTCGTCGCGGAGTCGGCGCTGGTGTTCGGGCCGCCGATCCGTAGCAGGGCGCTGATCGAGGCCAGGCTCCAGGAGCCGGACCTGCGCCGCACGGACGATCCGCTGCTGCGGCACCTGCTGGCGACGGAACAGGCCGGTCCCTACCGGATTCCCGGCGCGTGCGGGACGACGTACGAGACGGGCGGGCTCGCGGTCACCGAGCGCCCGTATCATCTGCTGGACGCGCGCGGCCGGTCGCATCCGCGGCGGTTCGCCTTCGGGGTGCCGACGGAGTCGGTGCACTGGGTGACGGCGGCGGGGATCAGGCCGGGTGTGGACTCGGTGACGGTCGGCGACTCGGACGCGATAGCGCGGGCGATGCTGGCGCTGCCGCCGGTGGCCCACGTGCCGAGTTCGGTGCGTCAGCAGTCCACCGACACGGACCTCACCGGAGTGATCGTATGAGCGAGGCGGCGTCCCCGGCCGATACGGGGCTGCTGTCCCCGGTGCGGGCCGGGACTCCCGCGGAGGCCGCGACCCGCGATGCGGCGTGGCTCCAGGCCATGCTGGACGCGGAGGCGGCGCTGACGCGGGCGCAGGCCGGTCTCGGTCTGGTGCCGGCGGACGCCGCCGCGACCATCACGCGGCTGGCCCGCGCCGAGCTGCTCGACGTGCGGGCGATCGCGACGGGCGCGCGGGAGACGGCGAACCCGGTCGTCGGCCTGGTCGCGGCGCTCAGCCGCGTGGTCGCGGCCGAGGACCGGGCGGCGGCCGAGTACGTGCACCGCGGCTCGACGAGCCAGGACGTACTGGACACGGGCGCGATGCTGGTGGCGGCGCGGACGCTGCGGATCATCCGTGCCGATCTGGCGCGCGCCGCGGCGTCGTTCGCGGAGCTGGCCCAGGCGCACCGCGACACGCTGATCGCGGGGCGGACGCTGACGATGCACGCCGTGCCGACGACGTTCGGGCTGAAGGCCGCGGGCTGGCGGCAGTTGCTGCTCGACGCGGACGCGCGGCTGGGGCGGGTGCTCGACGAGGGGCTGCCGATCTCGCTGGGCGGCGCGGCGGGCACCCTGTCCGGCTATCTCGCGTACGCGCGGATCGACGGCTGGTTCGCGGCGCATCCGGGGGCGGGCGACGAGGCGTACGTGGCGGCGCTGTTCGAGGCGTTCGCCGCGGAGACCGGCCTCGCGCGGCCCGCGCTGCCGTGGCACACGCTGCGCACGCCGATGGCGGATCTGGCGGCGGTGCTGGCGTTCACCGCGGGGGCGCTGGGCAAGATCGCGGCAGATGTGCAGTCGCTGACGCGCACGGAGGTCGGGGAGGTCGCGGAGCCTTCGGTGGCGGGCCGCGGGGCGTCCTCGGCGATGCCGCAGAAGCGGAACCCGGTGCTGGCGACGCTGCTGCGCACCGCGGCGCTCCAGGTGCCGGTGCTCGCGGCGGGGCTGACGCAGTGCCTGGTCACGGAGGACGAACGGTCCGGCGGCGCGTGGCACGCGGAGTGGGAGCTGCTGCGGGAGTGCCTGCGGCTGGCGGGCGGCGCCGCGCACACGGCCGTCGAGCTGGCGGCGGGTCTTGAGGTGCGGCCGGGCCGGATGCGGGAGAACGTGGCGCTGACCGGCAGTGCGCTGGTGTCGGAGCGGCTGGCGGCCGAGTTGGCGCCCCGGGTGGGGAAGGCCGCGGCGAAGCGGCTGCTGACCGGGGCGACGGAGCGGGCCGCCGCGGAGGGGCGCCCGCTGCACGAGGTGCTGGCGCAGGTGCCGGAGCTGGCCGGGGAGTTCGGCGCGGAGGAGTTGGCGCGGCTGTGCGATCCGGCGGACTACACGGGCGCGGCCGGGGTGCTGGTCGACCGGGCGCTGGCGCGTTAGCGGCCGGCAGCACGCGCGGCGGAACGAACAGGCGGGAACGAACAGGGGAAACAGACAGGCGGAAACGGACAACGGCCCGCCGGTGGCGGGCCGTTGCGCTATTCGGCGATGCGGGTGCGGCCGACCCAGCGGAAGACGATGGGCACGGCGGCCCCGCTGCCGCGGGTCTGGTCGCCGCGGTCACCGCGGTCGCTGCGGACGAAGTGTTCGTAGCCGCCGTAGTGCTGGACCTTGACGACGTGCTGGGTGCCGGTGATCCGCACCGAGCGGCGCTCGGGCGGCAGGGTGGCCGGGCCGCCCTGGAGAACGGCCTCGATGGTGCTCGACGTGCCGGAAAGCTCGCTCATGAAGCAGATCCTCCGCCATTCGAAAGTGCGAAAGATGCATCAATTGCATCAATCGGTCGATTCACTTGTCACGCTACCGAGGCAGTGGCCCGGGTCACACCCTTAACCACCCTTAACCCTGTTTCCCTCTCCGGTAGGGGGCCCTGGCTCCGGATGGCTCCGGATGGCTCGGTCCTTCACCCGGCGGCGGACTTGAATGCGGCGATGCTTTCCTTGATGGCCGCGGTCACTTCCTGCTGCTTGCTGTTGAGGTAGAAGTGCCCGCCGGGAAAGATCCGCAGCGAGAACGCACCGGTGGTCACTTCTTCCCAGGCACGTGCCTCTTCTTCCGTGACCCGCGGGTCACTTGCGCCGGTGAGCACGCTGACCGGGGCGCGCAGCGGGGTGCCCGACCGGTGCCGGTACGTTTCGACGGCGCGGTAGTCGGCGCGCAGCGTGGGCAGGACGAGCTGCATGAGTTCTTCGTCGGCGAAAATGCCGGGGTCGGTGCCGCTCAGCTCCTGCATTTCCGCGATGATTCCCTTGTCGTCGCGCCGGTGCACGGACTCGTCGCGGTGCCGGGAGGGCGAGCGCCGGCCGGAGACGATGACGCCAAGCGGCACGTCGTCGGCCTCGCGTTCCATGCGGCGCGCCACCTCGTAGGCGAGGATGGCGCCCATGCTGTGCCCGAACAGGACCAGCGGCGTGCCGGGTTTGGCGTCCAGCACGTCGAAGAGCTGGTCGGCGAGGATGTCGAGGCTCTCCGGCGCCGGCTCCCTGCGGCGGTCCTGGCGGCCGGGGTACTGGACGGAGACGACGTCGACGGCGGGCGCCAGCGCGCGGGCGAGGGGCAGGAAGTACGGCGCCGAGCCGCCGGCGTGCGGCAGGCAGACGAGCGTCAGCGCGCCGGGCGTCGCCTTCTGGAAGCGGCGCAGCCACGTCTCCTGGGTGCTGGATACTGAAGTCATGAAAAGCGAATCCTTCTGCTGTTGACCGGTGTTGCTGCCGGTGGTGCCGACGCTGACGGTACGGGACCGCGGGTGCTGACGGCGCTGTCAGCCTGGGTGACGCCGTCGGGGCGACCGGCCGTTCCCGATTACCCGGCGGGCGCGGCCAGGGTGCCGGCGCCGAGCAGGTTGCGGTGAATCTCGACGGTCGCCGCCGACTTGTTGAGGGTGAGGTAGTGCAGCCCGGGGGCGCCCTCGTCGAGGAGCCGCTGCGCCAGTTCGGTGGCGTGGTCGACGCCGATGCGGTGTGCTGCGTCCGCGTCGTCGCCCGCCTCGGCGAGCCGCCGGGCGAGTTCGGCGGGGAACGAGGCGTTGCTCAGCTCGGCGAACGTGCGGATCTGGCGGGCGTGGGTGGCGGGCATGATGGCCGGGATGATCGGGGTGTCGCAGCCCGCCGCGGCGACCCGGTCGCGCAGCCGGAGGTAGTGCTCGGGGTGGAAGAACATCTGGGTGACGGCGAAGTCGGCGCCGGCGCGGCACTTGGCGACGAAGTGCGCGATGTCGCTGTCCCAGTCCGGGGAGCGCGGGTGCCGTTCGGGGAACGCGGCGACGCCGACGCCGAAGTCGCCGGAGGCGCGCACGAGCCGCACCAGTTCGTGGGCGTGCGTGAAGCCCTGCGGGTGCGGCACCCAGGTGGCGCGCGGGTCGCCGGGCGGGTCGCCGCGCAGCGCGAGGATGTCGCGGATGCCGGCATCGGCGAACTGACCGATGATGTTGCGGAGTTGGGCGACGGAGTGGCCGACGGCGGTCAGGTGTCCTACGGTGCGCAGCGTCGTCTCGCCGATGATGCGGTGCAGGACGGAGACGGTCCTGCTGCGGGAGCTGCCGCCCGCGCCGTAGGTGACGGACACGAACGCGGGGGCCAGTGCCTCGACGCGGCGGATGGTCCGCCACAGGGTGTGTTCGCCCGCATCGGTCTTCGGCGGGAAGAACTCGAAGGAGTAGCAGCGGCCCGGCGCGGCCAGGACGTCCCGGACGGTGCTCATGGCGGTGTTCCCCCCGTTGTGGTCAGACGCCCGCGGCGGTGCGCAGGGCGTCGACGCGGTCGGTGCGTTCCCAGGTGAGGTCGGGCAGTTCGCGGCCGAAGTGGCCGTAGGCCGCGGTCTGTGCGTAGATGGGGCGCAGCAGGTCCAGGTCGCGGATGATGGCGGCCGGGCGCAGGTCGAAGACCTGCGAGATGGCCCGCTCGATGCGGTCGGCCGGGACGGTGGCGGTGCCGAAGGTCTCCACGAAGAGGCCGACCGGCTCGGCCTTGCCGATGGCGTAGGCGACCTGCACCTCGCAGCGGGCGGCGAGCCCGGCGGCCACCACGTTCTTGGCGACCCAGCGCATCGCGTACGCGGCGGAACGGTCCACCTTCGAGGGGTCCTTGCCGGAGAACGCCCCGCCGCCGTGCCGCGCCATGCCCCCGTAGGTGTCGATGATGATCTTCCGGCCGGTGAGCCCCGCGTCGCCCATCGGCCCGCCGATCTCGAACCGCCCGGTCGGGTTGACCAGCAGCCGGTACCCGTCCGTCTCCAGCTTCACGCCGTCGCGCTCCAGGCCGGACAGCACCTCGTCGACGACGTACCGCCGCACGTCGGGGGCGAGGCGCGTGGTGAGGTCGATGTCGCTCGCGTGCTGGCTGGAGACGACGACGGTGTCGAGGCGCACGGCCTTGGGCCCGTCGTACTGGATGGTGACCTGCGTCTTCCCGTCGGGGCGCAGGTAGGGGATCGTGCTGTCCTTGCGCACCTCGGACAGGCGGCGGGAGAGCCGGTGCGCGAGGTGGATGGGCAGCGGCATCAGCTCGGGCGTCTCGTCGCACGCGTAGCCGAACATCAGGCCCTGGTCGCCGGCGCCCTGCCGGTCCAGCTCGTCCTCGTCGCCCTCGACCCGGTTCTCGTAGGCGGTGTCGACGCCCTGTGCGATGTCCGGGGACTGCGCGCCGATGGACACCTCGACGCCGCAGGAGGCGCCGTCGAAGCCCTTGGCGGAGGAGTCGTAGCCGATGCCGAGGACGCACTGGCGCACGAGGGTGGGTATGTCGGCGTATCCCCTGGTGGTGACCTCGCCCGCGACGTGGACGAGTCCGGTGGTGATCAGGGTCTCCACGGCGACCCGGGAGGCGGGGTCAGCGGCGAGCAGCGCGTCGAGGATCGTGTCGCTGATCTGGTCCGCCATCTTGTCCGGGTGGCCCTCGGTGACCGACTCGGAGGTGAAGAGCTGATACGCCATGGCGCCACGCTAGGGAAGCCGCCGCATGCGCAGGTACCCCTTAGGGCCCCCTAAAAAAACCATGCACAAAACAGCACGTCAGAGGGGGTCAGCCCGGCGTCCTCGGCTCAGTCGGCGTCCTCGGCGAGGCGGCCCATCACCGGGCGCCATTCGGTCGCGGTGACCTCGGCGACCAGCCCCGCCACGCGGAACGGGTCCTGTTCTGTGCACGCGAGGGCCGCGTCCTTGGTGTCCGCGCGGATGAGGAGCAGGGCGCCGGGCCGCTCGTCCGCGCCCCACGGTCCCGAGGACAGGTTGACGCCGCGCTCGACGAGGCCGCGCAGGTAGTCGCGGTGCACGGGGCGGTGCCGGTCGAGGGCAGCGGCGTCGTCGACGTAGGTGTAGGTGACCGCGAAGACTGGCATGGGCGCGTGGTTCCTTTCTCGGTGACGCCGGGGACGGACCCGCCCCCGGCCGAACGCCCACGAGCGTAGGCGCAGGGCGCCGGGGACGCGGGCGGTGGGGGTGCGGGGGTACGGTGCGGGCCGGCCGTGGGCGGCATTATTCTTCCGTTCGGGGTCGATTTCCGAGCCATATCCGACGTGTATGGCTCCATCTCTTCTTCGTATGGCTTTGCCTCTGTTCGCAGGTTGTTCGCCGGTGATAGAAAACCGGCGTTGACTGCGATTGAGGAGGCGTTCGGATGGAATACACCCCCTGGTCACTTCTGAGTGACGCGGGGCTCATCGCGGCCCTGCTCGTCGTGGGGGCGCTGGCCCGCGCCCACCTGGGGATCGTGCAGCGGCTGATGCTTCCATCCAGCGTCATCGCGGGCTTTCTCGGGCTGCTGCTCGGCCCTGAAGTGCTCGATGTACTGCCGTTCTCCGACCAGTTGGGCACGTACGCGTCCGTTCTCATCGTGGTCGTATTCGCCTGTCTCGCGCTCTCCAATGAATCGGGCTTCAGTGGATTCGGCCGGTCGACCGGCAATTTCTCGCTCTATTCGATCGGCATGTATACCGTGCAGGTCGGCATCGGCGTGGCTTTCGCGCTGCTTCTCCTCGGCCCGGTGTGGGACACCCCCGACGCGTTCGGCACGCTGCTGTTCGCCGGCTGGGCGGGCGGCTTCGGCACCGCCGCCGCGCTGGGCACGGCGTTCGAGGAGGACGGCTGGCAGGAGGCGACGTCCCTCGGCTTCACCGCCGCGACCGTCGGCATGCTGGTCGGGATCGTCGGCGGCATCATCATCACCAACTGGGGCGCGCGCCGCGGACACGCGGGCGGCATCGGCCCGTTCCGCGACCTGCCGGACGAGCTGCGCTCCGGCCTGATCCGGGAGAAGAACGACCGCACCTCCACCGGCACGGCCACCACCTCCGCGGTGTCGATCGAGCCGCTGGCCCTCCAGGTCTCGCTGGTGGCCGCGGTCTCGGCGGCGGCCTACGGGCTGTCGGAGTGGATCGGCGACCTGTGGCCCGACTTCGCGGTGCCGGTGTTCGCCGTCGCGTTCCTCGTCGGCCTGCTGCTGCGCCTGCTGGTCGGCCGTACCCCGGCCTGGGGCTATGTGGACCCGCAGACGATCAAAAGCGTGTCCGGATCGGCCACGGACGTGCTCATCGTGTGCGGTATCGCCTCCATCGTGCCGAGTTTCGTCGCCGACTACCTGACGCCGCTGCTCCTGCTGTTCGCGCTGGGACTGGCGGTCTGTCTCGTGCTGTTCCTCGTCGTCGCGCCCCGCGTGTTCGACGCGGGCTGGTTCGAGAAGGCGCTGTTCACCTGGGGCTGGGCGACCGGCTCGGTGTCCACCGGCGTGGCCCTGCTCCGCATGAGCGACCCGAAGCTGAAGACCGGCACGCTCGACGAGTTCGGCCTCGCCTACCTGCCGCTCGCGCCGCTGGAGACGCTGACCGTCACCCTCACGCCCACCATCATCGCGGCGGGCGCCGTCTGGGCCCTGGCCGGCAGCTATACGGCGCTCGGCCTGCTCCTCACCGCCCTCGCGCTGCTCCTGGCCCGCGGCACCCGGCGGCCCTCGCCCGAACATTCCTGATCAGGACCGATCCGAAAGGACCTTCACGCATGGATGCCGACTTCGCAGTCATCGGCCTGGGCGCCATGGGCTCCATGACCGCCTGGCAGCTCGCCCGCGCGGGCGCGTCCGTCATCGGCTTCGAACAGTACGGCCTGGGGCACGACCGGGGCGCCTCGGCCGGCGAGTCCCGGCTGTTCCGCATGGCCTACCACGAGGGCGCCGCGTACGTTCCGCTGCTGCGCCGGGCCCGCGAGCTGTGGCAGGACCTGTCGGAACTGTCCGGGCAGCGGCTGTTCCACCCCACCGGCTGCCTGTCGATCGGGCGGCCGGAACTGCCGCAGATGCGCAACGTCCTCGCCTCCGTCGACGAACACGGCCTCGACCACGAGGTCCTGGACCCGGAGCAGCTGGCGGCCCGCTACCCGCAGCACCTCGTCCACGACGGCGAAATCGGCATCCTCGACAGCGGCGGCGGCGTCCTGCGCCCCGAGCCGGCCGTCCTCGCCGCCTGCGCACAGGCGCGCGAACACGGCGCGAGGCTGCTGCCGCGCACCCGCGTGACGGCCGTGCGGTACGAGGACGACCGGGTGCGGATCACGGCGGGCGGCACCGAGTACACCGCCCGCACCGTCATCTTCACCGCGGGCCCGTGGAGCGAGCAGCTGCTCCCGGACCTCGCCCCGCACCTGACCGTCCGGCCGCTGGTCCTGACCTGGTTCGCCCCGGCCGGCGACCCGGCGGACTACGCCGAGGACCGCTTCCCCGCGTTCATCCGCGACACCGAGGGCGTGCACCTCTTCGGCGTGCCGGTGCTGGACGGGATGTCCGTCAAGACCGGGTTCGCCGACGTGTTCGGCGACCTGCCCGACGCCGAGGCGTACACGCGGGACCTGGACGAACGGCGGCTGCGCCCCGTCGGCGAGGCCGTCCGCCGCTTCCTCCCGGGGCTGCACCCCGACCCGCTGCGGTACGCGGTGTACATGGAGGGCTACACCCCCGACAGGACCGCGGTGGTCGACCGCCTCCCGGGCACCGACCGCGCGCTGGTGCTGGCGGGCTTCTCCGGCCACGGCTTCAAGATGGCCCCGGCCTTCGGCCGGATCGCCGCGGAACTCGCCCTCCACGGCGGCACGGACCTCGACCTGACCTCCATGTCCGCCACCCGCTTCCCCGCCCCCGCGGCCTGACCATCAGGCCCGGCCCGGCCTCAACGGGACGGGCGGACGGCGTGGAGGGCGTCGCGCAGCAGGAGGGCCGGTTCCGGCGGGCTGGCCGCGTGGACGATCACCGACAGCGGGGTGACCGCGTACGGTTCGGCGAGCGGCAGGTAGGACACGCCGCGGACCGCGACCCGCGTCGTCATGTCCGGGACCAGGGCGAGACCGAGACCGCAGGCGACCAGGCCAAGAATGGCCTGGTCGTTGTGCGCCTCCTGGCTGAAGCGCGGCGAGAAACCGGCCCGCATGCACACCGCCACGATCGTGTCGTAGGCCACCGGCGCGAGCGACCGCGGGAAACCGATCAGGTCCCGGTCCGCGAGCGTCCGCAGCGGAACGGGCCCGGCGGCCGGCGGGTGCCCCTCGGGAACGGCGCAGCACAGCCGCTCGTCGCCCAGCGGCAGCACCCGCACCGCCGCGCCGTCGTCCGTCACGCGCGGCAGGCGGCAGACGCCGATGTCGATGTCCCCGGCCCGCACCGCCTCGACCTGCCTGCGCTGCCCCATCTCGTACACGCGCGGCAGCACCCACGGGTGCCGGGCGAGGAACGCGGGCAGCACGCGCGGCAGCAGCCCGGAGACGGCCGAGGCGATCGAGCCGATCCGCAGGACCGTGCGTTCCGGGCTCTGCGCGTGCGGCACCAGGTCGGTGATCTCCCGCGCGCGCTCCAGCAGGGCGCGCGCCTCCGGCATCAGCAGCCGCCCGGCGGCCGTCAGGCGCAGCCGCCCGCCCGCGCGGTCGAACAGAGCGGCGCCGAGCTGCCGTTCGAGCTTGGTGATGGCCTGGCTGAGGGCGGGCTGCGCCATGTGGAACCGGCGGGCCGCCGCCGTCACGCTCAGCTCCTCCGCCACGGCGAGGAAGTACCGCAGCTGCCTCAGCTCCACCACACGCGCCCGCCTCGTTCACCCGGTATGCCCGGTCCGTTCGGTCGGACCCTCTCACATCCCCGGCGCACCGGGGCGCCCGGCGGGGCCGGGGTCAGGGGTTTCGCGTGAGGTCGGCGAGTTCGGCCCGCACCCGGGCCGCCGTCGGCCTGTCCTTCGGTTCCTTCGCGAGCAGGCCGACGAGCAGCGGTTCCAGGGCGGAGCCCGCGCGCCGCGGGGTGCGGGGCGGGTCGGTGAGGACCGCGGCCATGGCCGCGGTCGGGCTCGGCCCGGCGAAGGCGGGCTGTCCTTCGACGGCGTAGAAGAGCGTGATGCCCAGGCCCCACAGGTCGGTGGCGGGGGTGCTTTCCAGACCGCGGATTTGTTCGGGGGCCATGGAGGCAGGGGTGCCGATGATGGCGCCCGCTTCGGTGAGCGTCGGGTCGCCCTCGAAGCGGGCGATGCCGAAGTCGGCGAGCTTGATCGAACCATCGGGCCGGACGAGGACGTTCGCGGGCTTGACGTCGCGGTGAACGACTCCGAGCCGATGCGCCTCCGTCAGCACGTCGAGCATGCCGAGGCCGATGGCGGCGACGCGTGCGGGCGGCAGCGGGCCGCCGCTTTGCACCGTGCTGTCCAGCGTCGCGGCCTTGACCAGCTCCATCACGATGAGGACCGAGTCCTGGTCCACGAGCACGTCATGAACGGTCACGGCGTTCCCGTGGTCGATCTGCGCGGCGGCCCTGGCCTCGCGGAGCATGCGGGCCCGCAGGTGTCCGCGCGCGTCGGAGGACAGCGTGGTGGGCGGGAGGAGCTGTTTGATCGCCACGTGGCGGCCCAGCACGTTGTCCTTCGCCCGCCAGACCACGCCCATGCCGCCGCGGCCGAGCTCTTCCAGCAGCGTGAACCGGCCCGCCGGCAAGGTGACGGCCCCCGCGTCCGGCACGGTCGCGGTCCGCGCCGACGACGCGTGCGGCCGGGCGTACGGCGGCGGCGGCGGCTGCGGCTGCGGCTGCGGCGCGGTGACGGTGGGGGCCTGTGCCGTGGCCCGTGCGCGGCGCTGCCGGTAAAGAAAAACGAGCGGCAGCACGACGAACAGGGCGAGCATGGCGGCGATCAGGAGCACGGCGACCCAGGTCGGAGGACCGGATGCTTCTGCCTCCACGGCTGCGGAACCTTCCTGACTCGGCACTGACCGGATGACGTCGGCAAGGGTCATTGCGGCCTTTCGTGCTGGGGTCCCCGGGCCGGGACGAGGCGGCCCCCGCCGAACGCGGCGGCCTCACGACCGGACGACCGGATCATGCGCCGCACCAGAAGCTCGTGTGATTGTCTACCCAGCCGCGGCTGATCTGTCCAGTTCAGCCCGTCCGTTGGCGGCGGACGCACCGGTGGCCGCGGCGCCGGGCGCCGCGGCCACCAGTTCCCCCGCGCCGGGCGTCAGTGCGGCTCGGCCGCCGGCTCCAGCACGAAGACCGGGATCTCGCGGTCCGTCTTCTCCTGGTAGTCGGCGTAGTCCGGGAACGCCTCGACGGCCCGGTCCCACCACACGGCCTTCTCCTCCCCGGTCACCTCGCGCGCCACCATGTCCTGGCGCACGGGGCCGTCCTGGAGCTCGACCCGCGGGTCGGCCACCACGTTGTGGTACCAGACCGGGTGCTTGGGGGCGCCGCCCAGGGAGGCGACCACGGCGTAGGCCCCGTCGTGCTCCACCCGCATGAGCGGGGACTTGCGGATCTTGCCGCTCTTCGCGCCCAGGGTCGTCAGGATGACGACGGGCATGTCCCGCCGCTTCTCGTCGTCCGGACCGACCATATTGCGCAGCGTCGTGCCCTCGGTGCCGCCGGAGCTCTCGTACTGCTCGACCTGGTCCCGGATCAGCTGAACCGTGCTCGGCTCGTACTCGCCGTTGAGTGGCATGTCACCCATCTCCACGCTGTAGAAGAATTTGCGCTCCCCCCAACCTACGAGACGGACGGGATCATCCCGCCACCCCGTGAAGCCACCCGACCGGCGGCACCCACCCGTTCAACCGCGCACTTGTCCCCTCATCCCCTCCGTGGTGGGCTCTTCAACGTCCGTACGCGCAGGGGAGTTTGGATGACGCTTCACAAACGAATACCGGCCGGGGCCGCCGCGGCCTTAACCGTGGTACTGGCGGGGGTGGCGCTCGGAGCGCCGCCCGCCGCGGCCACCGGCACCGGCACCGGCACCGGCACCACCGCCACCACCGGCGCGGCGGGCGGCACCGGGGACACGGTGCTGCTGGTCACCGGGGACCGGGTCCGCCTCGACGCGAACGGCGATTTCGCGCGGTTCCTTCCTGCGGAGGGCCGGGAGGGCATCGGCGCGACGGCGCACCGGGACGGCGACCACCTGTTCGTCGTGCCGGACGACGCGCGGAACCTGGTCGAAAGCGGCGTCGTCGAACGGCAGTTGTTCGACGTCACAGAGCTGAACCGGCCGGAGTACGACCGCCTGGCGGACGGCGGGCTGCCGGTCATCGTCACCTACGAGAACGCCGCCGCCGCGGCCGAGGCCCGCGCCGACCTGACCGCCGTCGACGGCCGGGCGCGGGTCCTGGACGAGACGACCGCCGCCGAGACCTGGGCCTCCCTCACGAACCCGCGGGCCGCCGGGAACGACGGGAACGACGAGAACGACGAGAACGACGGGGTGGCGGGTATCGCGCTGGACGCCGTCCGGCAGGCCCTGCTGGACACGAGCGTTCCGCAGGTGGGCGCCCCCGCGGCCTGGGAGGCCGGGTTCGACGGAACGGGCACCCGCATCGCGATCCTGGACACCGGCATCGACACCTCGCACCCGGACCTGGCGGGCGGCAAGGTCGTCGCCGAGGAGAACTTCTCGGCGGCCGCCGACCTCGCGGACCGCCAGGGCCACGGCACGCACGTGGCGTCCATCGCCGCCGGAACGGGCGCACACTCCGGCGGCGCCTTCACCGGCGTGGCGCCCGGCGCCGAGCTGCTGAACGCGAAGGTCCTCGACGACGACGGTTTCGGCCTGGAATCGGGCATCCTCGCGGGCATGGAGTGGGCCGTCGAACAGGACGCCGACGTCGTCAACCTGAGTCTCGGCGGTGCGGACGCCCCCGGGGTCGACCTGCTGGAGGAGGCCGTCAACCGGCTGTCGGCCGAGACCAGCACCCTGTTCGTCGTCGCCGCGGGCAACAGCGGGAACCAGCCCGGCACGGTGTCGAGCCCGGCCACCGCCGAGGCCGCCCTCGCGGTCGGCGCGGTCGACGACGCCGACGCGCTCGCCGAGTTCTCCTCGGCCGGCCCGGTCGCGGGCGGCGGCGGGCTGGTCAAGCCGGACCTGACGGCCCCCGGCGTCGGCATCGGCGCGGCAGCCGCCGAGGGCAGCGCGGTGGCGGAGGAGGGCGAGCCGGTCGCCGACGGCTACGTGGCGATCTCCGGAACGTCCATGGCCACGCCGCATGTCGCGGGCGCGGCGGCGCTGCTGGCGCAGGCGCACCCGGACTGGGACGGTGAACGGCTGAAGGCCGCGCTGGTCGGCTCGGCCACCGACCCGGCCGACGACGCCGCGACCGAGATGCAGCAGGGCACCGGCCGCCTTGACGTGGCCCGCGCCATCGAGCAGACCGTCGTCGCCGAACCGGTGTCGCTGGACTTCGGCACCGCCGCCTGGCCGCACGAGGACGACGAGCCGGCCGTCCGCGACCTGACCTACCGCAACGTCGGCGAGCAGGACGTCACGCTCGGCCTGACGCTCTCGACCTCCGCACCCGAGGGCATGTTCACGCTCGGCGCGGACGAGGTCACCGTTCCCGCGGGCGGCACCGCCACCGTGCCGGTCACGGCCGACACGCGCGTCGGCGGCGAGGCCACCGGCCACTTCTCGCTGACCGTCACGGCCACGGGCGCGGCCACGGGCGCGGGCACCGGCGCGGGCACCGAGATCCGCACCGCGGGCGCGGTGGAACGCGCGGAAGAGGTCTACCGGCTGGCCGTGGAGATCACCGGCGACGACGGCAACCCCGTCGACGTGTGGTCGGCGTTCGCCGAAAACCTGGACACGGGCGACGTCTACTGGCTCGGCGAGGGCGGCAACTCCCCCGCGGAGGTCATGGCCACCCCCGGCACCTACGCGCTCGTCGTCGGACAGGCCAAGTGGTCGCCGGACGGCGAGGAGGTGATCGAGCGGGTCCGCCACACCGTGGCCCTGCCGGATGTCGGCGCGGACACGACGGTCGAGTTGGACAACCGGGAGGCGGAGCCGATCGACCTGACCGTCTTCGACGAGGGCGCGGAACCGGGCGGTCAGGCGTTCAACGTCAGGACGCCGACCGTCATGGAGATCGGCAGCGACATCGACCGCCCGCTGATCCGCACCCGGCACATCGGCCCCGACCTGCCCGCGGACGCCCTGGTCGCCGCCGCGTACCAGAGCTGGCACAGCGGCGATGACACCGAGTACCACTCCGCGTTCCGCCGCGAGGGCACCGGGTTCACCGGCCTGACCGAACGGGTGGCGGAGTCCGACCTCGCCCGCGTCGAACTGACGCAGAACGCGGTGACCGAGGGCACCAGCGGATCGCTGTGGCTCAACGCCGAGGCTTACGGTTCGAACTCCGTTTCGCGCCCCCTGCCCGCGACGACGGACGTCTACATCACCGGCGGCGACGTCCCGTGGTCGTTCAGCCTCTCGCTGGACGGCAGCCCCAACGGGTACGAGTACTACAACAGCGAGCCCCGCACGTACCGAGCGGGCGAGCACACCCAGGCCGCCATCAACGTGCCGGTCTTCGGCCCGGGCCTGGGCTACTGGGACGGGTTCTACCGGCGGGGTGATGTGCTGTGGGGCTCGGTGGGCCTGTTCACCGACGCCGCGGGCAGTACGGGCGAGTCCGTCCTCACCTCGGGCCTGACGACGCTCACCCTCGACGGCGAGGAGATCGCCCGGTTCGAGGACGCCGGGTACTTCGAGATGGCGGGGCTGCCCGCGGAGAGCGGCCGGTACGAGCTGTCCATGACGGCCGGCCGGGCGGGACCGCTGAGCAGTGAGGTGAGCGTGTCGTTCGGCTTCGACTCCGCGCACGTGTCGGAGGAGGGGGCGGAACGGCTCCCGCTGTCGGTCGTGCGGTTCACGCCCGAGGTGGCGCCGGACGGCACCGCACCGGGCGGCGCGGCCCTGACCGTTCCGGTCGCCGTCCAGGGCCCGGCCGACGGTGACGTGTCGGCCGAGGTCTCGTTCGACGGCGGAACGACCTGGCAGGACGCGCCCGTCGCGGACGGCGCGTTCACGGTGGAGAACCCGCCGGCCGGCGGAACGGTGTCGCTGCGCGGCTCCGTGTCCGGCACGGACGGCACCACGTCCACCGTGACCGTCATCGACGCCTACCGCACGAGCTGATCCTCGTGCGCCTGGCCGGTCGTCAGGGCTGGTACTGATACGCCCCGGCGTCCGGCCCGGCGGCGGGGACCGGACGGCCGGCGAGGTCGCAGGTGTAACCGGCGGGGGTACCGGCGCCGATGGCGGGGCTGCCCGGCCGCAGGCGCGGGTCGGTGTCGCTGACGAACAGCGGATCGGCGTGACGGGAGTGCGGGCCGGGCTCGAACTGGGCCCGGGGGCCGTGGTAGATGCCGTGGTCCTCGTCGGCGCCCTCGCCGTCCTCGAAGCCGGTCTGGCCGCCCACCGACACGATGTTGTTGCGCAGGGTCAGGATGTCGGGGGCGCATCCGGCGTAGCAGACCCAGCCCTCCGTGTCCCGGCCCGGCAGGCTGACGGAGTTGTTGACCGCCGTGGTGCCGCGCACCGGGCCGTTGACGTCCTCGGCCCCCCTGGTCACCAGGAACGCCCCGCCCTCGTGGCGGGAGGTGACGAGGTTGTAGGCGAACAGGTTGTCGTCGGCCGTCGCGCCAGGGCCGCGACCGAGTTCCGCGAAGGTCAGGTTGTCGCGCGCGATGGTGTACTCGACGCGGTTGCGGTCGCCGTCGAAGATCTCGACGGCGGCGCCGTCGTAGCCGTAGTCGTGGCTTTCGGCCCGGCTCCCGGTGATGACGTTGCGCGTCACGGTGTTGTCGTCCCCGTTGATGAGGATGCCGAACGCGCCGGAGTCGTCGGAGCCGCCGGGGGTGTTGACGCTCATCTTGTCGTTGTCGGCGAACGTGCTGTCCCGGATGGTGTTGAACGCGGCCCCTTCGCCGACGACGACCCCGGCGGCGTTGCCGTCGGCGTGCACGGCGGCCAGGGTGTTGTGACTTCCCCTTACTTCGAACCCGGACCAGGCACAGCCGGTGGCCCGCAGCCCGGTGAGGTGCCAGTGGGCCCCCTCGATGAGCACGCACTCGGTGGCCGCCGGGTCCCCGATGGCGGGCGGGGCCGCCTGGTCGTCGCCGTAGGCGGTCACGGTGATGGGCGCGGCGGCGGTGCCGCTGTCCGACAGGCGCAGCGCGCCGTTCCAGTCCTGGCCACGGCGGAAGGCGATCGTGTCGCCGGGCGCGAACTCCGCGTCGTTGACCTTGTCCAGCGTGCGCCAGGGCGCGTCCGCACGCGTCCCGTCGTTGCCGTCCGCCCCCGCGCGGACGTCCACGTAGTAGGTCGTCCCGGCGGCAGCCGTCGCGGGTGTGGTGCCCCCGATACCTGCCATGGCGACGAGACAGACGAGAGCGAACGCCCACTTTTGTGCTGACACAGATCCTCCGAGTGATGGTGGCGAGAGCCACGCATCATTCTTGGACCCGGCCACGGCACTGGACAGCCTTCCCGCTGTTCGGAACACGTTCCGAACAGGTGGCGGCGACCACGGAGGCCACCGCCACCCGCACTCACACGGCGACGTGCCGGATCAACGCGTCCCAGGCATCGGACGGAACGGACAGCACCGGCCCATCCACCACCTTCGAATCACGGACCGGCACGACCCCGGTGGCCGCAGCGATCCCCGGCGCCCACTCGACGCACCCACCGCCGCCCCCGTTGCTGTAACTCGACTTGACCCACTCAACGTCCAACATGCCGAACCAACGCCTCCCAGGCATCCGGCGAAACGGCAAGGGTCGGGCCATCCGTCACCTTCGAATCACGGACAGGCACGACTCCAGTGACCGCGGCAACCCCCGGCGCCCACTCGACGCACGCGCCACCGTCCGGGTTGCTGTAACTCGACTTGACCCACTCAAAGGCGGAGAGGGCAGGGGGGGTGCTCATTCGGGCAGTGCCTCCATTACTGATCGGATGAATGCTGCGGTCTCACTCGGCGGCAGCGCATGCGACCGGAGCAGGTCGTACGCGTCCAGCCTCTCGTTCACGCGCTCCCGGTCCTCCATCAGAGTCCCACTGGCGATGCTCTCCTCGTAGGCGAAGGTCGTACCGTCCTTGAGCGTCAGCAGTCTCAGTGTGCCCCCGAGCAGGGCGTGTTCGCCATGATTAAAGGGCAGAACCTGCACCACCGTGGTCGGAGTGTTCACCGAATCGATCAGGGCCGATAGTTGGGCGCGCATCACCGCCGAGCCGCCGATGGCGCGCCGGAGCACCGCCTCGTCCAGGATCACCGAGTGGTCGGGCGGATTATTGGTGAGGAGCAGGCGCTGTCGGCTCAGCCGCGCGTCCACCTTCTGCCGTACATCCTCCTCGCTGTCCTTCGG
Source organism: Streptomyces johnsoniae (assembly GCF_031845565.1). Lineage (NCBI taxonomy): Bacteria > Bacillati > Actinomycetota > Actinomycetes > Kitasatosporales > Streptomycetaceae > Streptomyces > Streptomyces johnsoniae. The sequence continues at coordinate 530,074 of NZ_JAVREV010000001.1, forward strand.
CCAACGCGCGCGGAAGAGGGCGTGGACATAGTCGCGGGTCTGGAGCATGCCTGGAACCAGCAGACAGGCGTACTCGCGGATAGTGCGCGCACGGGACTCGATCTCCATGTGGCGGCGGTACTGCTCCGGATGGATTTCGCGGCTGACCAGTCCGTAGAGCCGGGTGAAGTGACCATCCGTGTCGAACACCCGGTCAAACTCTTCGGACAGGCCTGGAGGCGGTATTGACTCGGCCGTCTCGATCCGCGCCAACTGGCTCTTGCTACAGGGCACTTCTCCGGCCAGCGCGGCCAGCGAAAAATCGGCGTTCATGCGATGCCTACGCAGGTCCGCTCCGTAGAAATGCCGCGCGGAGCGGTCCGGCGTCAGCTCGCCGGGCTCGAATGTCATATGCCTCCCCGTCCCATCAAACCTGTCGGGACCCACCCCTCCTGTCCAGGGGCTTTCCCACTGCGTAACGCTAGAGACACGTCAAGTAGTTGGGCAACCCACCTCAAGGAGGAAAATCCGATGACCCCCCTCGTCGAGGCTGTGGCCGCTCCGGCCCGGCCGTGCTGCCGGCTGTGCGCGGCGCCCGGAGAATATGGCGCGATTCTGCCGTCGGTGCCGTACTCCGGGCTCTGCCAGGACTGCGTCACCGCGGCGCGGCCGACACGGGCCGGACTCGAACAGGCGGTGGTGATCGTCGCGCGCCAGACCCTCGCGGAGGCCGAGGCCCTGGCGCTCCCGCTGGCCACGCCCGACGAGCTGACGTACCACGTCTGCGTTCTGAAGCGCAGCCTGTGCGGCATGCTGCAGCTTTTCGCCGTGGTGAAAGGCAACCGGCGGTGACCCCGGGAGAGAACGGCGTGCTGGTGTCCGTGGAGGTCGACGCCGGGACTGTGCGGCGCGGCGACCAGATCATGCTGGGCGGCCAGGTGTTCACCGTGCTGGACATGGCCGCGATGCGCGGCGGCGCACGGCGGCTCCAGTTCGCGTCGGGCGAGTCACTGATAATGCTCCGGACCACCGTCCTGTGGGCCGCCCGCCGAGTCGACCCCCGCCTCAGGCGCCGCCGCCTCCCCGGGCCTACGGCATGAAGCGGGCGCGCCTGCGGGCGCGCTTGAACTCGCGGACGCATAAGACCGGGGAGATGACGAAAACCCAGAGGACCATGGCAGCAGCTAAGACGCCGGAGAAGGCCGCGGCACCGATGAGGTAGCCCCGGGAGGCGTAGCCATGGTCACCGGCCACGTGGACAGTTGACCCGATGGACAGATCGCCCCGCGAACCACCGATCCGGCCCTCGCCTTCGGTACCGTCCGGCAGCCGCCAGTCGACGACACAGGACGAGCCGCCCGTCACCATCCCTTGGCCTTCGGCGCACTGGCTGAGGCCGATCACCTGCGCCTCCTCGGCGCTGAAGTAGTACACCGGGGCCCAGTCAAATATCGCGAGCAGAATGAGCGTTAATGGAGCGAAAGCGCCAAACCCTATGAACCATCCACCCAGCACCCGCCGCAGCGTCGACGTCCAGGCGGACGGCTCCGCCCCCGGCACCGCCGGAAATTCCCTGTGCGACATGTCCTGCCCCCCCCCAAGCTTCGGACGCCGTCTTCCCAGTCTCTCTCCCCACCGTCCGCCGCCACCCCTCGCGAGAGGAATCGTGACGGACCAGGCACAAAACGCTGGGACCCGAGCGGCGGTCACACGCTTGTTCAGCGGCGTGTGCCTTCTTGACGTTCCATCAGGCAGGCTGTTGAGCTGGACGGGTCTGTTTTCGTGGGATGGGGTGCTGGGTGTCCGGGTCTGATCTGCGTGCGCTGTTCCGGTCCAACGACCGCGTGCTGAAGGCGGTCGACTTCTTCGCCGACCGGCAGGGCGAGTGGGCGTCTGTCGCGGAGAGCCTGGTGCGTCATGCCGAACGGGTGCGTGCGCCCGGGTTCGATGTCGAGGATCTGGAGGCCCCACGCCGCAACGTTCTCGTTTTCTACGGCGTCGGCGGCATCGGCAAGTCGACGCTGTCCCGTGGCGTGGCCGACCGGCTCGCGGACGAGACGACCGGCCGGAAGGACTGGCCGCCGCTCGACCCGGGCGTGGGCCGCGTGCTGCCCCTCCGCATCGACCTCTCCCGCGAGACCGGGGCGGACCTGGAGTCGTTGATGCTGGCTCTGCGGCTGGCGGTGGCGGAGCTGGGCCGTGCGATGCCGGCCTTCGACGTCGCTTTCCAGCGCTACTGGGACGCCACACACCCGGGCGAGCCGCTGGACGAATACCTGCGGCGCCGGACGTGGTTCAGCCGGCTGCCCGGCTCCGGCACCTTGTCCCAGCAGATGCAGTCGGTGCTCGCCGACGCCGCCGCGGCCATTGCCTTCCCCGGCACCACCGGATCGCTGGTCGGTCTCGGCCTGCGGTCGCTGGTGGGTGCACTGCGCGATCGGCGCCACCGCGTGCGGGCGCTGGCCGGCTGCCGGCGGCTGGCCGACCTGCTGGAGGCCGAGCCCAGTCAGGACACGCTCAGCTACTTCGCTCACCTGCTCGCCTGGGATCTGTCGCAGCTCCCGGAGGAGCACCGCGTCACGCCGGTCGTTCTGCTGGACACGTTCGAGGATGTCGGCCACCGGGGCCACCGGGATCTGGAGAAGCTGATCCAGCGCGTCGTGTGGCTGATGCCGAACGCGTTGTTCGTCATCACCGGCCGGAACCGGCTTCAGTGGGCCGACGCGGCCTTCGAGGGGCAGCTGGACTGGGCGGGCCCGGAGTACTGGCCGCAGCTCGTCGGCGGCGTCCACGAGGAACCCCGGCAGCACACGGTCGGTTACCTGTCCGCCGAGGACTGCGAGATCTACCTGCGCGAGCGGCTGACCATCGGCGGGGAGCCGCTGCTGGACGACCGTTCGCGCCACTTGATCACCCGGAACTCCTATGGCCTGCCGCTCTACCTCGACCTCGCCGTGATGCGGTTCCTGGACCTGTACCGCCGCAACGGACGCACACCCGCGGCGCACGAACTCGACCTCGACTTCCCCGCCCTGGTCGTCCGCACCTTCCGCGACCTGCCGCCCGAGACACGACGGGCCCTTCGCTCGGTGAGCTTGCTCGACTCCTTCTCGATCAGTCTGGCCACCGCCGCCTCCGGCCTGGACCACGATGCGCCCGCGATGGACCTGGTCGAGCGCCCCTTCGTCGACGCCGACCCGGCCGCCCCCTGGCCATTCCGGCTGCACGACCTGATCCGCGAGAGCGTCCGGGAGGCGGACTCCACCAGCGAGGACCGCTGGAGCGACGCCGACTGGCAGCGGGCAGCCTTACGCGCGTTCCAGGCCCTGGGTGGCGAGGCCGACCGGGACCGCACCCGGCTGGTGGCCTCTCTCCGCCAAGGGCTGCGGCTGGCGAACGAGTACCGCCTCGACCTCGGCTGGCTGGAAGAGGCCGCTTTCCAGTACGTGGCGGACTCCCTCTGGGAGCCCCTCGGTGCGGCGGGGACCGATGTGAACGACTCGGCCTCGATCACCACCCCGGCTCACGCGCTGTCGGTGACGCTGGTCGCCATCGCCGACCGGCAGCGCCGGCACCGCAGCCTGACCGCCGAGACGCTGCGGGCGGTCCTCGCCTCCGGCCAACTACCTCCGGTACTACGCGAACTGCCGCAATATTTCATCGCGGAGTGTGACCGGGACCTGGGCAACTTCCAGGATTCCCTGGCCGGCATGCAGCAGGTCATCGGTGTCGGGGGCCGCCTGGCCGCGACGGCCGCCCGTGGGCAGGCCCACCTCGCCCGCCGGGTGGGGCGATTCCCGCAGGTCCGCGATGCGGCCGAGACACTGGGCGCCGAGGGGCGGCGCGACCGCGTTCTGGGCGACCTGTGGTGGAGCCAGGGCGCCATCGCACCGGCCTGCTCCTCCTATGCCGCCGGCCGGGACGAGGCCTTGAGCACGGGACAGCCCGGCGAGGCGGCGCTGTCGCAGGCGTGCCTGGCCTTTGCCGCTGCCTTCCAGGACCGGCCACGGGCCGCGGAACAGATCAGTCGGGCACACGAGTTGCTGGGACAGGCAACCATACGCTGGGCGGAGATCCAGGTGCGGATCGCCGAGCTGGTGCGGGATGCGGGCATGGCACCGGATCTGCCGGAACGCGCCGAGCAGGTAGCCGCCCTGGCCCAGGAAGCCGGGCTCAGCTCCTCCGTCGCCTACGCGCACCTCGCCGGCTGCTTCCACGCCGCGGTCCTCGGCTCGCCCGCCCTGCTGGCGGAGGCACGGGACCGGCTACGCACCTCGGTGCAGGGCGAGGAGTTCGCCTACCTGCTTGAGCTGGCCCACCTCATGGCAGGAGACCCGCCGCCCCCCGGGCTGCCCGCCGCACAGTGGCTGGACGGCAGGCAGCAGACCCAAGCCCGATGGACGGCACTCGTCGCCGACCGGCAGCGGGAAATCGCTGCGATCAGAGGAGATTGACCCCGTGGCGCACTACACCACGCTCGACCAGATCGACGTGCCCGTGCTGGCCGGTCGCTACGGCATCGAGCAACCGAAGCTGACGGGTCTGACCGGCGGCGCCGCCAACTCCAGCTTCCACGTCTCCAGCCCGAGCGGGGAGTTCGTCCTCACCGTCCTGGACAACCACGATGCCCACAGCGCTCAGCGACTGGCCGAACACACCCAGGCGCTGTTCCGTCTGGGCATCCCCACCACCGAGGTCGTGCCCGCCCGCGACGGGTCGCTGACCGTTCCCTTGGGCAACTCCACGGCGATACTGAAGAGGTGGGTGGCCGGTGAGGTGATCGAACCGCTGCCGTTGACGCTGCTTCCGGAGGCCGGCCGCGCCCTCGCGCAGCTCCACCTCCTTGACCCCGCTTCGTCCGGCCTCGAAGAAGTCCCGATCGCCACCCGGCGCCTCTCCCCGGCTCACCTGGAACGCATCCCGCAGTTCGAAGACCGCGCCTTCGCCGACTGGCTGACCACCGGTCTGGCCCGCGTCCGTGCCGCCGAGGGCGGGGCCCGACGGCAGCCCAGAATCGTTCACGGCGATCTGTTCGCCGACAACCTCGTGGTCAGCGAGAACTCCCGGCTGACGATCCTGGATTGGGAAACGGTGTCCCTCGACGACCCGCTTCTCGACCTGGGTATGGCCGCCGTCGGCCTCGCCCAGGAGCACAACATGCTTGTTCCCACGCGGGTGCGAGCCCTGGTCGACGGCTACTGCTCCGTCATTCCCCTGACCGACCAGGACGCCGCCACGCTGCCCGTGGAGATCGAGCACGCCGCCTTAATCATCGCTTTCCACCGCTACTTCCGGCACAACGTCCGCTTCCCCGATCCGGACAGGCGGACCGCTCACCGCGCCTTGATCGACTTCGTGAACTCGATCGACGGCGCCGTTGGCGGCGGCTGATCCGTGCCTCGGGAACGGCCGCCATTCCGGGGCACCGGTGTGAGCGTGCGCGGGTGCAGGGTGGGTCAGAAGCCCCACTGGGATTCGGAGATGTAGTAGCAGTCGCTGTACGCCGTACCGGCGGTCAGGTCCCAGCTGCCGTAGAACGGCGAGACCGACCCGTCCGATGGCGCGCGGACCACGACCTCGTACGAGCCGGCCGGCAGCTCCAGCGTCAGGGTGGGACGGTCGGTGTCCGAGGCGCACGCCGAGCCGCCGTAGCCGCCCAGGAGGTCGTTGTGTGTGGTGCAGCCCTCGCAGGGGCTGACCCGCTGTGTGCCGGTCTCCGCACCGCTGTAGAGCACTTCCAGCGCCTCGGGCGAATCGTTGATGATCTCCACCGTGACCGAGCCGCCCGAGGTGCTGCCCGCCTCCGTGGGCGGGGGGAGTTCACCGGCTGCGCCCGCCTGGATCTCGTCGATCTCGATGGCGACGAGCAGGTCCGAGGCCCGGTCGGTGCGCGCGTCGTCCGGGTGGTAGGTCACCAACTCCTCAAGGGCCTCCCGGGCTTCGGCGTACTCCTCTCCTTCGTAACGGGCCTCCCCGCACGCGAACAGCGCATCGGGCAGCACGCCCTCGGCGCGCCCGGCCAGCTCGTCCGCCTCCGGCCCCGCCCTCCGGTCCGGCAGGGAGGTCAGACCTTCGAGGGCGGTCAGCGTCTCGCACGGGCGCCCGTCGGCCATGGGCATGGTGGCCGTGTCGAACATGGCGTTCAGCCGGCCGGGGACCTCCTCGGCCGCCGGGGTGTCCGGGTGTTCGTCCCGGACCGTCATGTACTGCTCGAACGCCTCCTGATAGCGGCCGACCTGCCCATCGGCGGTCCCCTGGTCCAGCAGCATGGCGGCGTGGTCCAGGCGCAGTTCGGCCAGCCGGTCCTCGGCCGAGGGCCAGGGCGGCTCGCCGTCGTGACGGTTCAGGTAGATGGTGTAGTCGGAGATCGCCTGCGACAGGGCGCCCTGCTCCGCCGCTTCCTCGCCGTTGAGCAGGAGGCGGCAGGAGATGCGGCCGGCGCGGGCGTCGGCCACCGCCGGACTGAGCGTGAACTCGTAGCGGCTCGCCGCCGCCCGGTCGTAGTGCACCTGGGCCTGTTCGCAGTCCCCGGCCGCATGAGCGTCCTCCGCCTTCGCCAACTCGTCCGCCGGCGCGCCGCGGTAGATCACGAGGCCGGCCGCGACCAGGGCGAACAGGGCCGCGCCGACCGCCACCGGCAGCCACGCGCGAGAGGGCGCCTCGGGGCCGCGCCGGCCCACGTGCCGGCCGAGTAGCCGGGCGTCGGCGACCATGACGGCCAGCCACAGCACGTAGACCACGCCCCAGAACAGGGGCGTGTCACTGGCGTTGAGCGCGTTGGCCAGCACCACCAGCAGCAGCGTCACGATCCACGACCCCACCGCCCTGCCCCACAACCGCAGGTAGAGGTAACCCGCGCCCAGGCCACTGGCGTTGCATAACGCCGCGATCAGCCCCCGGGGCCGGTCCTCCCGCGAACCGAGCCCATTGATGACCATCATGTCGCCCCCACCCCGTAGCCGAAGTCGCCGACTTCTACGACACTCACCGTCGCCGATTGGTTGCATGACCTGCTCCGAGGAAACTCGGACCAACGGTCAGAGGGCGGTCTCAGCCGGGGAAGCGCACGGCGGAACGGCGGCGGGCGCGCAGGATGTCGCGGACGGCCGCCATCGGGAAGAGGACGAGGGTCCAGAGGAGCATCATGGCCACGGGGATGCCGAAGAGGAGCGCGGCGAGGACGAGATCGCCCTCGGAGGCGTACCCCTGGTCACCGGCCACGTGGACCGTGGACCCCTCGGGCACCTCGTCGTACGTGGCGTCGATCCGGCCGTCCCCCGCGGTGCCGTCCGCGAACCGCCAGCTCACGTGGCAGGACGCGGGCGGGCTCGTGTGCCCCTCGCCGTCGGAGCATTGACCGCTGCTCGTGACCGTCGCGTCCTTCGCGCCGAAGTAGTGCACCGGGGCCCCGTCGGACAGCGTGAGTGCGAGCCACACGATCGCCCCGCTCGCCGCCAGCGTCGCGACGAACTCTCCCAGCTTTTTCCACAGCGTGTCCCACCAGTTGGTGTATGCGGATAAGCGAACCATGATCCCCCCACATCTCGGACACTTCTGCCCTACCCGCCCCGCCCGGCCGCCCACTGCGTTCGAACGCTTGTTGCGGACCTGTGACAACCGCGCCGCCGCCTGCGGGGTCGACGCGGTGTCGCGGGACATCGCGACGGGGGCAACAGAGAGCGAGCCGCACATGGGCAGCCACCGGCAGCAACAGCAGCAGCAGGAACCGTCACCGTCCGGGCCGCGCCGCAGGAGCCTGCTCGGGTTCGGCGTCACCGCCGGCGTCCTCGGCGCCGGCGGCTACGCGGCGGCCCGGTACGGCTCCACCGGGTCGGGAACGGCCAGTGCGCTCGAACACTTCCCGACACCGGGCGACGGAGACGGCTCCGGCGGCGAAACACCGGAAGGGCCGAGCGTGGAGAACCCGCGGCTCATCGGCGACGGCTCCACCGCCGACACCGGCCCGCAGCCCGGCCAGCCCGAGGCGCGGGCCCTCGACCCCGGGGAGCGCCCCCCGCAGTTCGTCGTCGTCTCCTGGGACGGCGCCGCCTCGCTGGACGACGGCCTCTTCGACCGGTTCCGCGGTCTCGCGGGCGAACTGGGCGCCGGCATGACGTTCTTCCTCACCGGCCTGTACCTGCTGCCCGAGGCGCAGAAGGACCGCTACCTGCCGCCCCGCAACGCGCCCGGCGCCTCCGACGTCGGCTACCTCGACGACGGCCACATCCGGGAGACGCTGCGGCAGCTGCGCGCCTCCTGGCTCGAAGGGCACGAGATAGGCACCCACTTCAACGGGCACTTCTGCGGCGGGACCGGCTCCGTCGAGCACTGGGACCGGGCGGACTGGCACAGCGAGATCGAGCAGGCCCACGCGTTCGTCACCCAGTGGCGGGCCAACACCGGGTTCGACGACCTGGAGCCGCTGCCGTTCGACTACCGCAAGGAACTCGTCGGCGGCCGGACCCCGTGCCTGCTCGGGCAGCAGAACCTGCTGCCCGTCGCCGCCGAACTCGGCTGGCGCTACGACGCCAGCTCCCCCGGCGGGCTCCAGCAGTGGCCCGCCCGCACCGACAGCGGGATATGGGACTTCCCGCTCCAGTCGGTGCCGTTCCCCGGGCACGGCTTCGAGGTGCTGACGATGGACTACAGCATGCTGGCCAACCAGTCCGGCGGCGACACCGACGGCGACCCGGCCCAGTACGCGACCTGGCAGGAGCAGGCCACCGGCGCGTTCCTCGCCGGCTTCGAGCGCGCCTACGGCACCAACCGGGCGCCGCTGTTCCTCGGCAACCACTTCGAGCAGTGGAACGGCGGCATCTACATGGACGCGGTCGAGGACGCGCTGCGCGAAATGGCCACGTACGACGACGTGCGCTTCGTGTCGTTCCGGCAGCTCTGCGACTGGCTGGAGGCGCAGCGCCCGCAGGTCCTGGACAACCTCACAAGCCTGGGGGTGGGGCAAGCTCCCCCGAACGGATGGGGGAGGGTGGTAACGGGTTGACGCGAGACGAAAAGCACCGGCGGCACGAGCGGCGGTGAGCACACGGGCGAGGGAAAGACGGGCCGGTTGTGAGGGCGGAGACGTGAGCGGGGCCGACGAGGCCGAGGCGCTGTTCGAGGACTTCTACCCGCGGCTGGCGGGCTGGTGCCGCGGACTGGTCGAATCCGACGCGGCGGCGCACGACATCGCGTCCGAGGCGTTCACCCGCCTGTGGTCGCGCTGGTCCAGCGTCGAGCGGCCCGAGGCGTACCTCTTCGGCGTGGCCGCCAACCTCGTCAAGGACCACTGGCGCGGCCGGGACCGCGAACGCCGCGCCACCCGGCACCTGAGCGCCGCGGCCAAAGAGCACTCCCCCGCCGCCGACGACGGATTCGACGTGCGCAGCCTCGTCGAGGACCTGCCCGACCGCCTGCGCGCGCCGGTGCTGCTGTACTACTACGCCGGTCTGCCGGTGAACGAGATAGCCACGGCGCTGCGGCGCCGGCCGGGCACGGTCAAGAGTGACCTTCACCGCGCCCGGCAACGGCTGCGGATCGCACTGAGGGGACTGCATGACACCACCACATGACGCGCACCAGCCACCCGATCCCACCGACGGGCCGAACGAACCGAACGAACCGGGCGGACCGGGCGAACCATCGGAGCTGACCGACGCGTTCCGGACGCAGGAGGTGCGGCTCGCGCCGCCGCCCGGCGCGTTCGCGGCCGTGCGCCGCCGGGCCGCGGCGCGGCGGCGGCGCCGCGTGCTGGCCGTGGGCACCGGCGTCGCCGTATGCCTCGCCGGAGCCACCGTCGTCGTCGCGATGGCGCGGCCGGGCGACGACGGGCCCGTGACCGCCGGGCCCTCGGCCCAGGACCCGGCGCCGCCCGGCCCGGAACGGTCCTCCGCCGCGCCCGAGGCCGAGGAGGACGACGGACGGGAACGCCCCGCCGAGGACGGCCAGGACACCGGCACGTCGCCCGAGCCGGACGACCCCGGCGGCACCGGCCCCACCGACGGCACCGGGGACGGCGGGCAGGAGGACGGCAGCGGCGGTACCGGGGAAACCGAAGGCGGCGACGGGCCCGGCGCGGCGGGCATCGGGCCACCGGACTGCGACGCCGGCCGGCTCGGCGTCTCGCTCGGGCGCCCGGGCGGGGCCGCCGGGTCCGTGACCTACGTGCTCACGTTCACCAACAACGGCACAGAGCCGTGCGCGGTGCTCGGGTTCCCCGGCGTCGCGCTCGTGTCCGGCGAAGGCGGGGAGCCGATCGGCAGCCCGGCCGCGCCGGGCCGGGAACGTGGCGCGGCCGCCGCCGTCGAGCTCGCGCCCGGCGGCACCGCGCAGGCCGACCTGCGGATCGCGCGGGCCGAGAACTACCCCGAGGCCGACTGCTCCCCCACCCCCGCCCCCGGCCTGCGGGTCCAGGCCCCCGAGGCGGCCGAGGCGGCCGGCGGCCAGTACCTGCCACTGGACGGCATCACCGGCTGCACCGACCCGGACACCGGCCTGCTGACCGTCACCGCGGTCTACGCCCAGCAGGAACGGTGAACGCACACCGGCCCGGGGCGACATCACACTCCGGGCCGGCAAGGGGACACTTCTGTAATGTAGTGGTATGACGGAGGCGAGTTACTCGATCGTGGAGGCGCGGGCACGGCTCGGCGCCATCGCCCGTGAAGTCGGCACCACCCGCGAGCCGGTGGCCATCACCGATCACGGACACACCATCGCCATACTGATCAGCCCGGCCGACGCCCTGGAGCTGGAGGAGATGCGGGCCCTGGCCGCCTACCGCGAGCGGCAGGCCCGCGGAGAATCCGCCGGTATCCCCCACGACGAGGCGTTCCGCCGCATCTTCGGCGGAGACGAGGCGTGAGCTACCAGGTCGTCTGGGAGCCCGAAGCTCTCACCCGGGCCGAGTGGTTCGCCAAGACGGACCCGCACGGAGTACGGCAGGTCTTCACAGCGGTCGACCGCCTCGCCGGCGATCCCCGTCCCGACGGCGCCTTCGGCAGCGCCGACCTCTACGCGTCCACGTCGCGGCCTACCGCGTGATGTCCGGGATCGACGACCAGCAGGAGCAGGTCGGCGTGATCCACCTGGGCAGGTTCTGACCGGCCTACCGCGCGGGCCATCCGGTCCGGGTAAGGATCGTCCCGGCGGCCTCCTCGGCCGTGTACGTGTCGGTGTCGATGCGCAGGTCGCCGACCGCGGAACGTTCCAGGGCCCGGGCCTGTGCCGCCGCCGCGTCGGCGACGCCGAGCAGGCGCGCTGTGGACCGGCCCCGCAACGGGTCCCCCGGCTGCGCCCAACTGCCGCCCTGCCCGCGGGACATGATCCGGCTCGTCAGCTGCTCGCGCCCGGCGTGGAGGCGGCACACCGTGAACGTCGCCGCGGGCAGCGCCTTGGTGTACGCCGCGAGCGTGGCCGCGTCCTCCATCGGGCCCGACACCGTGAGGCACCGGGCTCCGGCGGCGCGGTATGTCCGCCACACGGCCGCCAGGTTGCGGGCCTTCACCCGGTGGTTGCCCGGGTCGTCGGGCGGGGCGGGGCGCAGGAAGCCGATCTGTTCGAGATCGAGGTAGGCCGCGGTGAGCCCGGCCCGTAGCAGCCGCAGGTAGAGGGCGAAGCCCACCGTCGACTTGCCGACACCGGCCGCCCCGCACAGCCACAGCACCGGCCCGTCGGCGCCGGCCGCCGCGGGCACGTCCGGCACCTGCCGCGCCGCGGGCAGGTCCGTGCCGGGCCACCCGCCGGTGCTCGCCCGCACGCGCCGCGCCACCTCGGCCACCGGCAGGCCGGTGGTGTCGACACACACGTCGCCGATGCCGCCCGCGTCCAGGGCGTCGGCCTCCCGGAGCACATCCGCCACCGCGTCGGCGCCCGCACCGTCCCTGGCGGTGAACCGCCGTTCCAGCACGTCCCGTTCGGCGCGCAGTCGGCACACCGTCAGCGCGGCGTGCGGAATCCGGTCGGTGTGCACCCCGCGGGCGGCGTCCACGACGCCGGACACGACGACGCACCGGGCGCCCGCGGCCCGGTAGGCGGACACCACCGCGCCGAGGTTGTCCGCCTGCATCCGGTGCCGCCCCGGATCGGACGCGGGCTCCGGATAGCAGATGCCCAGTTGGTCGATGTCGGCGTAACCGGCGGCGATCCCGGCCCGCTTGAGCCGGGAGTGGATCTCCCAGGCGACCGTCGTCTTGCCCACCCCGGGCGGCCCGCACACCCACAGCACGGGGATGCGGGCGGCGGCGGAGTCCATGGGCGGGATTGTCGCGGGGGCGCGGCCCCGCGTCGACCGGTTTTCCCGGGCCGCGGGGCGGCCCGGGTGACCGGTCGGCGGCACGGCGTCCCGTGGTGCGACGGTACGTGCCGTGATCGGTGCGCTACGTCAGCGGTGGGCCTTCACGCGGTCGAGGGCCGCCACGCCCGCCGCGGCCAGTGCGATCTGGATGAGCCACTCGATCCAGTCGACCCCGTCGGTGTCGCCCACGCCGAGGCCCGCGGCGATGGCGGTGCCGATGAGCGCGGCGACGATGCCCACGGCCATCGTCCACAGGATGCCGATGCGCTGCCGGCCGGGCAGGACCAGCCGGGCCAGCGCCCCGATGATCAGCCCGATCACGATGGCGCTGATAATTCCGGAGATCTCCACTTTTTTGCCCTTTCCGTGCGTGAGTGATCTCCGAGTGCCCATCTTCCGGCGGCACAGTCCTCGCCGCCGCCCGTTCAGCCCGGCGGGACCGGACCGCGCTGGCAGTGCGGGCACCAGTAGGCGGGGCGCTCCCGGCCGGGCTCCCCGTGCGCCGTGGCCGCCATGCGGACGGGCGTCCCGCACCGCAGGCACGAACGCCCCGCCCGCCCGTACACGTACAGCCGCGGCGCGGCCCGGCCCCGCACGCCGCGCTCGCGCGGGTGGGTGGCCGTGGTCGTGGTGCGGTCGGGGCGGTCGCGGTTGGCCAGGAGCAGCCGTCTCGCCTCGCCGACGAGACGGCCCGGATCGGCCAGCTCCCCCACCGGCAGCCACGGCGTGACCCCGGCCAGGAAGCACAGCTCCGCCATGTACACGTTGCCGAGGCCCGCGAGATTCCGCTGGTCGAGCAGGGCCGCGCCCAGCGGTCGGGCCGGATCGGCGGCGAGCCGCCGCAGCGCCTCGGCCGCGTCCCAGTCGGGGCCGAGCAGATCGGGCCCCAGGTGGCCGACGACGCGGTGCTCCTCCGCGGTGCGCAGCAGATCCAGCACCTGGAGGCGGTAGCCCACGGCCACGAGCCGCCCGGTGTCCAGCACCGCCCGGATCTGGTGGGCCGGGCCGCCGCTCCAGCGCCGGCCGGCCGGGAACACCCGCCAGGAGCCGTCCATCCGCAGATGCGAGTGGAGCGTCAGGCCGCCGTCGAGGCGCGCGAGCAGATGCTTGCCGCGGGCCACGACCTCCCGCACGGTGCGGCCCCGCAGATCGGCGGTCGCCAGCCGGGGAACGCGCAGGTCCGCCCGCACCAGACGCCGCCCGGCCAGCGCCTCGTGCAGCCGCGCCGCGGCCTGGCTGACGGTGTCTCCCTCGGGCATGCCTCCCATGATGCGCCACCCCGCGCGACCGGGCCGCGCCGCAGGTCAGACGGGTCAGGACGGGTCAGACGGGTCAGGACGGGTCAGGACGGTCAGGACGGGTCCGCCGGGGACGTCACCGCCGCGGCGGCCAGCGCGCGCAGCAGCAGGTACGCCTCCTGGATGAACCGCCCGCGCAGGGTCGGGGCCGTCGCGGCCAGGGCCACGACGTGGACGCGCGGCGCCGGGCAGAAGCCGACGAACGCGGACGTGCCGCGCGTGCCGCCGGAGTGGAAGTACAGCGCGTGGCCTGGGCGCGCCCTGCGGCTCCAGGCCAGCGGCAGCTCGGGCCCGCCGGGCCCCGGGCTGCGCGGGCGCAGCACCTCGCGCAGCGCCGCGTGCAGCGGGCCGTTCGGCGCGGCCGCGTCGGGCGCGCCGAACGCGTCAGGAGCGGTGTGCGCACCGAGGAAACGCAGTAGGTCGGCGGCGCTCGACCGCAGGGCCCCGGCGCCCGGCAGCGCCGGAATCCGCCAGGGCGGCAGCGGCCGGCCGCGCCAGTGGCCCGTGGCCTGCGGCAGCGTCGGGTCGGTGGTGGTGTCGCCGAGACCGAGCGGGCCGAGCAGCCGGGCGTCGAGCAGCGCGGCGTAGTCCGTGCCCGCTTCCTCGGCGAGGAGCCGGCCGAGCAGGCCGACGCCGAAGTTGGAGTACCGCACGCGCGTGCCGGGCGTGCGCCTGACCCGGGTGCGGGCCAGCGCGGGCAGCAGCCGTTCCGGCGGGTAGCGGGCGTAGGGGTTGGTGAACCAGCCGGGCAGGGCCGTGCGCAGCAGGCCGCGCGGCAGGCGTGGCAGCCCCGAGGTGTGGGTCGCCAGGTGCTCCAGGGTGATGGGCCGGCCGCGGGCCCCGGCCGGGTCGCCCAGCGCGACCTCGCCGCGCGCGGCCATCTCGGCCAGCAGCAGCACGGTGAACGTCTTGGTGACGGAACCGATCTCGAACCGCGTGCGGTCGGTCACCGGCGTGGCACCGGCGCGGTCGGCGGCGCCGCGGCACAGGGCCGCGGCGCCGCCCGGCGTCTCCGCGGCCACGACGAGGCCGGTGCGGGGCCCCACGGTGTCCGCGACGGCGGCCAGCTGCCGCCCCAGTCCGTCCACCGGCGTCACACGAGGGCGGGGGCGCCGCGGTGGCGCGAGAGGGCCAGGGTGCCCGCGACGGCGGCGACCACCGTGGTGTGGTGATGCTCGCGGAACGCCTCCTCCGGGTCGTCCGACACGGGCTCACCGTTCCGCGGCACGAGACCGTCCGGCCGCTGCGCCCCGGCCAGCACCTCCCACACCTCGGGGGCGGAACGCGGCTCGGCGAGGCAGGAGTCGACGATCAGCAGCTCGGCCAGCAGGTCCCACTCCTGGATCTCCTGCCACACGTCCATCCAGACCGGCAGCCACCGCGCCAGGTAGTCCTGGATCTCCTCGGAGAGCCCCTGCGGCCTGCCGCCCCAGTCGGTGACGTGGAAGACCGTGTGGGTCACGCAGTAGGCGGTCATCCAGTCGATCGCCCAGGGCTCGGGGGTGTGCCCGAGCCACGTGGCGTCCGTGAGGACCCGCCAGTCCGGCTCCCGGTCCAGGCCCGCCACGCGCGCCGCGTTGGCCACGGCGAGGCGGCGGTTGGGCAGTTGCTCGGCGCCGTCGCGCGAGACCAGGCGTCCCAGGTGGTTGAACAGGCCGTGCAGCCGCTCGTGCCGGTAGCCGGCGCGCGCGAAGTGCGTGTACAGCTCCAGCGGGTCGGTCATCATCATGTACCGCAGCTGCCGCTCGTACAGCAGGTCGCCCTCGCGCAGCTGCGCCCAGGCGAAGTCCAGGATCTCCTCGGCGGCCCGCCGGTCGGCCGGGGAGGCGATGCCCTCGCGCAGCACGAGGGAGGCGGCGAGCGCCGACTCGCCCAGCGGCTTGTACACGCTGTCCGGGTCGGTCAGCTCGCCTGAGGTGTCGGGCGGCAGCGAGCCCAGCTCGCGGTGCCGGTGGAGCCAGCCGACGGCACCGGTGGCCAGCGTGTGCGCGGTCCTGCGCACGGCCGCGGGCGAAGGGGACGGCGCGGTCATGCGGTCCGCCTTTCTGATCCGGCCGCCAGCCGGCGGGCGATCGCGGTGTCGAGCGCGGTGCGCGCGGTGCCGCTGCCGCACAGCTCGATGTGGTCGAGCACGGCGCCGAGGTCGAGGGTGCACGGCACGCCCCGGCCGTCGGCGTACGCGGCCCAGCGCGCGAGGCGGGCCGCCGTCGGGTGGTCGCGGCGGAGCAGCGCGCGGGTGGTGCCCATGGCGAGGGCCTGGGCGGCGCGGGCGTCAGGATCGGGCAGCGGGCCCGTCACGCCGGGCAGCGCGAGCGGGGACAGCCGGGCCATCCACCCGGCCCAGATCCGCCAGCGGTGGCGGGGCGTGCGGCTGACGGGTTGGGCGCCGGGGGCCACCGGGTCGCCGCCGTGCCGGGTGAGGAGCGCGGCGGTGGCGCGGTCGCGCCACACCGTCTCGGGCGGGTCGTCGGGGCCCGGCGGGAAGACGCGGAACGCCTCGGTCACCGCCTCGCGGTCGGCCGGGCCGAAGGGCGCCCCAGCCAGCAGGGCCGGGGCGAAGACGTCGGGGCCGAGGACCCGCACGGCGGCCAGCGCCGCCTTCGGGTCCCCGGCTTCCTCGACGTGGCGCGCGGGCCCCGCCGGACCCTGGGTGCCCGTGAGGGCACCCAGGACGCGCCCGGCCAGACTCTCCACCGCGGCGGCATAGACCGCATGCGGCGACGGGTCCGGATATGACATCGGTGACTCACCTTCTGTCAGCTTCTGTCAGCAGTGACGAGCGCTGGTGTACGGCGGGGCAACGCCCCCGGACCGAGGGTTACTTGCGCGGCTCCGAGGGCTGCTTCGGGGACAGCAGGATCAGGAGCAGGAGAACGCCGGCTGCCTCGGGCGAGTAGACGGGAGCGCCGCTGACGGGGGCCTCGGGCTCGGAGATCAGCGAGGTCATGGCGGAACGCTCCGCCGACCCGGCGAGGACTGGGGAGATGCGGGTGCTGGCCTGAACGGACATCGTGCCTCCATATAGGCATCTCTGGCGCGCACTTGACGCGCCGCGTCAAAGCAGACGCTGCCCGGAGCCCCGACGATTCATCACTGATCAGATGAAGTGCCACACGTAAGGATGAATTGGGTCAACAGGACAATGAACGCGTTCACCCGCGAGGGGATTTACAGGCGACCTGTCGATGTGCTCCGCGATGCGGCTCAGAGGACGGGCGGGGTGATGGTGAACCGCGCGTTGATGTGCGCGTGTACCGTCTGGCGGCGCGGTTCGAGGTCGAGCGAGGGCACTCCCGACTCCGCCGCGCCGCCCGGCGCCGCGCCGCGGGCCGCCGCGCCCGCGTAGATGGCGTGCGGCTCGGAGTCGACGCCGATGTCGGCGAGTTCGACCAGTGCGGCCAGGTCGGACCCGAGGGCGGCGGCGTACTCGCGGGCGCGGGTGACCGCCTCCCGCACGGCCTGCCTGCGGGCCTCGCGGTGGACGGGCGAGGAGGGGCGCAGCGCCCACCACGGCCCGTCGACGCGGGTCAGTTCGAGATCGGCCAGGCGCGTGGTCAGCTCGCCCAGCATGGTGAAGTCGCCCACGGTCGCCTGGATGTGGACGTGCCCGTGGTAAGTACGGACGTGCTCGCCGCGCCCGCGGCGGGTCAGTTCCGGGGTGATCGAGAAGCTGCCCGTCGCGGTGCTCTCTATCGCCTCGCCATACGACGAGAGCAGCCCGAGCGCGGCGCCGTTGCGCCGGGTCAGGTCGGTCAGCGCGGCGGCGCGGTCGGCGCCGCGGGCGGTCACGACCACGCCGATGCGGGCGATCTCCGGGTCGACTTCGAGCCGGGCCGAGCCGCGCACGGACACGCGCGGCGCGTCGGGCGTCGCCACCAGGGGGGCGGCAGCGGGCGGGGGAACGGAGGCGGAGTGTGTCATGGGGACACCCTCGCATCCGCGGCCGGCAGGCGAACGCGCACGCGTTCCGGCGGCGCCGAACCACGCCGCTCGCACGCCGCAGGGCCGCCGCCACACGCGAACGTGCGGCGACGGCCCTGCGGAAAGGTCATGCGGGGTGCGTCATGCGGAGTGGCGTCATGCGGAGTGGCGTCATGCGGTGTGCAGGGTCAGCCCGTACGCCGACAGGATCTCGTTCACCGGCTGGTGCCAGGTCTCGCCGCCGCTGTTGCAGTCGCCCCAGCCGCCGGAGGTCACGCCCTGGGCCTGGTCGCCGCTGATGTAGGAGCCGCCGGAGTCGCCCGGCTGCGCGCACACGCTGGTCCTGGTCAGCCCGTTCACGACCTCGCCGTCGACGTACCGGACCGTCTCGTTCTTGCCGAGCACCGTGCCGCAGTGCCAGCCCGTGGTGGAGCCGGAGCGGCAGACGGACGCGCCGATGGGCGCCTCGGACGAGCCGCGGACCAGCGCGTCGGAGACGGTGCCCCAGCCGAGCACGACGGGCTCGGTCCACCAGCCGTGGCCGACGCTGACCCAGCCGTAGTCGTTACCGGGCCAGGAGGCGGCCTGGAAGGTGCCCAGCCGGGAACGGTCCCAGCCGAAGACGTCCGCGCCCGGCTGCCCGCAGTGGCCGGCGGTGACGAAGCCGCCGTGCACGGAGAAGCCGATGGAACAGCGGACGTTGCCCGTGTAGTAGGGATCACCGCCGACGGTGCCCGCGGCGAACGGGGCGGGCGCCTCGTTCGCGACCGCGCGGACGGCGACCGGACCCGTGGCGCGCGCCTCGTCCAGGAACGCGGCGACGGCGGGCTCGTCCGCGGCACCGCGGACCACCTCCACCACGACGGTGTTGGCCTGCGCGTCGGCGTGCCAGCCGACGACGCCCTCGGGCGCGTCGGCCGCGCCGAGTCCGGTGACGACGGCGTCGAGTTCGGCGGCGGAGTGCTCGACGACCAGGGCCTCGGCGCCCGCGTCGCGCACCGCGTCGACGGCATCCGAGTCGGCCACGGCGACGACGAGCGCGCCGGCGGCCGGGTCGAACCAGGCACCGGCGAACGCGTCGCCCGCGGCGCTCGTGGCCGCCGGCTGCGCCTCGGCGGCGGCGGCCTCGTCGGCGATCCGGTCCAGGGCCTGGTCTTCCGTCAGGCCCAGGTCGCGCTGCATCGCCTCGACGAGGCCCGGCGCGGCGGGCGGCTCGGCGGGGGCGGGCGCCGCGGCGGCTTCCGTGGCGCCGAGCGCGCCGACGAGGAGCAGGGCCGAGGCCCATACGCGCAGGCGCAGGCGGGAGGTGCGTCTCATGGGGGGTTCTCCTTCTGTCGCTCAACCGGAACGGGGGCGGAACGGAGTAGACGGAGCGTAAGTCGCCTGCCATGAGCATGTCTAGACCCATGTCTAGACCAAAGTACGGATCAAGTCGCTTCCCGTGCCTTTCTGTTGGGAACGTCAGGACGCTACAGAGCGAGACCGGCCGTGCGTATCCTGCTGACGCATGGGGAGGGGCGTCACACCGATGAAACACGGCAGTGAGGTGCGCGCCGACGGGGACTCCTGGCTGCTGCGGATACGCGCCCGGGACACGCGGCGGGTCGTCGGCACGGGCGTGCTGCTCGGCGACCGCCTGGCCCTGACCTGCGCCACCGTCCTGCCGCACCCCGAAGCGCAGGTCACCGTCGACTTCCCCGGCGTACGCGGCGCCGCCCCCGCCACCGGCCGCGCCCACCCCCGCCACGGAACGCCCGGCTCCGGCGCCGCGGGCCTCGCCGTACTCGCCCTGGACCGCACACCGCCCGGCGCCGCCCCCGCCGCGCTGCGGCGCGCCGCGCCCCCGCTCGGCACCCCCGTCGTCATCCGCGGCTGGGCCGAAACCCACGACGGCGGGCCGCTGACCATCGCGGCGGACGTGGACCACACCTGGGGCGAGGACATCCGGCTCGCCCCCGCCGCGTACCAGGACCTGCCGGAACACGGCTGCCACGGCGCCCCGGTGCTCGACCACCACGACCCGCCCCGCGTACTCGGCGTCATCCTCGGCCTCCGCCCCGCCGCGGCCGGGGCGGGAGCCGGGGCGCGGGCCGGGGCCGCGTTCGCCCGCATGATCCCCGTCGACACCCTCCTGCGGCACCTGCCCTTCGCCGAGAAGTGGGCGGCAGGACGCCGCGGCGTCGAACCGGCCCTCACCTCCCGTGCTTCCCCCGGCAGCAGCCTGCTCGCCGACTACGCGGAACGGCTCGCGCGGTGGCTGACCGACCGCGGCGGCCCGCCCGTCCGCACCACCGAGGTCGAGGAAGGCAGCCCGCGCGACCACACGCTGCGCCGCGCCCTCGCCCTCGCCGACCGCGAACTGGTGCACCCGCGGCCCGACGCGCTGTCCGCCTCCCCCGCCGCCACCGTGCCGCCCATCGGCTCCCTCGACCTCGCCATCGACGTCACCGGCAGAACCGCGGAACAGATCGCCGCCGGAATCGCCGACCGCATGAACCTCACCGTCCCCGGGCACGGCAGCGCCCGCGCGCTCCTGCGGCGCGCCCGCCTCGCGCGCACCATCGCGTTCCTCGGCCTCAACCGCGCCGCCGAGCCCGCCGACGTCGCCGAACTCTGCGGCGAATTGGCCGAGAACGGCTGCCGCCTGCTGCTCGTCCACTACGGCCGCCGCACCCGCGCGGAACGGGACGCGGGCGCCATGATCGCGCTGCGGCAGCGCATCGCCCGCCTCGCCGCCGACCTCGACGCGCTCGACGTACGCGCCGCCCAGCTGAACGAGGCCGCGCAGCGCCTCGCCGGAGTCGTTCCGCAGGACGACGCCCTGACCGGGCTGCACCTCGACTACGCCGTCATCGGCCGCATGCGCGCCACCGCGGGCCCCGGCGCGGCCCCGGACGGGCTGACCGCCGCGGTCGACCGGCTCGACTCCGGTATCCGCCGCGCCGCGCGGGCCGTCGCGGCCGGGGAGGCCGAGGCGGAACGGCGGCGGCGACGGCGCGACGCCCTGCGGGAGGAGTTCGACACCTACCGCGGCCTCCTCGCGTTCGCCGCCGCCACCGGAGCACGCGGCGGCGGCGGGCACGACGGGCACGACGGGCACGACGGCCACGACGGCGAGGACCTGGAGGAGCAGGTCACCGCGGAACACGATGCCGCGTTCGGCGCGCTGTGGGGGTACTTCGACCCCGGAACGGCCGGCCCCGCGCTGGCCGCCTACGTGGCGGCCGTGCGGCGGCTGCTCGGCCTGCCGCCGGCCGACGGCGAGCGGAAGGAGGACCGGAAACCGTGAGCGAACCGCTGCCCGACCACCTCGGCGCGTACCCGCTGCCCACCCTGCCCGCGCTGTCCGTGCCCGACCCGCGTTCCCTGCTCGACCCCGACCCGCAGCCGCCGCGGAACGGCCTGCGCTGCGGCAACCCGCAGTGCGGCTGGCAGGTCGGCGCGCCGTTCCCCGGTGCCCCGACCCGGCTCACCGGCTTCTGCCGCAACTGCGGGACCCGCTACTCGCTGCGGCCCCAGCTGAAGGTCGACGAGCAGCTGGACAACGGCCGTTACCGCGTGCTTGGCTGCGTCGCGCACGGCGGCCTCGGCTGGGTCTACCTCGCCGAGGACACCCGGCTGAAGAACCGGCCGATCGCGCTCAAGGGCGTGCTCAACCCGCACGACGCCCGGGCCAGGGCGGCGATGCTGGAGGAACGCGACCGGATGATCGCCGTCACGCACGACTCGGTCGTCCGCATCCTCGACTACGTCACGCACCCCGGCGAACAGCCCGTCGACTACATCGTCATGGAGTTCGTCGGCGGCCGCTCCCTGCGCGAGGTCGTCGCCGAAAGCGGGCCGGGCGGGCGGCCGTTCGGCCCGCGGGGACCCGCCCTCACCCTCGACCACGTCGCGCTGTACGGCGGGCAGGTGCTGTCCGCGCTCCAGGCGCTGCACGACCGCGGCCTGGTCTACTCCGACATGAAGCCGGACAACGTCATCCATCACGGCAGCCGCGTCGTGCTGATCGACCTCGGCGGGGTGCAGCGGGCCGGCGACACGGCACGGCCGCCGGTCATCACGCCCCGGTACGCCAGCCCCGAGGTCGCCGTGGACGGCGGCCCGCCGACCGTCGCGCACGACGTGTTCACCGTCGGCAGGACCCTCGCCGAGCTGGTCGACGCCGTCGCCGAGCCGCCCGCCGCGGGACTCGGCCCGACCTCCCTGCGGCGGCTGCTGGAACGCGCCACCGCGGACCAGCCCCGCGAACGGTTCACCAGCGCCGCCGAGATGGCCGGACAACTCGACGGCGTGCTGCGGGAGCTGGCCGCCGCCAGCACCGGCCACCGCCACCCCGCGCCCTCGCGGGTGTTCACCCCGACCCCGGTGCTCCTCGACGACGGGCTCGGGGCCGTGCCGGGGCTCGCCCACTGGCAGCACAGGGAACGCGCGCAGTACCGCGACCCGGGACCCGTCAGCCCCGTGCTCCGGCACGGCCGCCCGGAGCCGTTCCGCGTCGCCGTCGGCCTCCCCGTGCCCGTGCCGCACCGCGCCGACCCGGCCGCCGCCGCCCTGCGGACCCTCACCCCGCGCGACGCGCGCGGCGCGGTGCGGCAGCTGGAGAGCCTGCTCGGGCCCGCGGAGGAGTCCGGTCACGGCAGCGTCGAGGTTCTGCTGCACCTGTGCCGCGCGCATCTGAGGACGGGCGACAGCCTGCCGGCCGGGGACGCCGCCCGCGCCGTCGAGCGGGAGCGCGCCGCCGCCCGGCTGGCGCGGGCCGCCGAGGCGCTGGACGCCCGCGTGCCCGGCGGCGCCGCCCACGACTGGCGCATCGCCTGGCACACCGGCCTGTGCCACCTGGCCGCGCACGACACGGCCGCGGCGGAACGCGAGTTCGGCCGCGTCCACGCCGCGTTGCCCGGCGAGTACGCGCCGAAGCTGGCCCTCGGCTACTGCGCCGAGCAGCGCGACGCCCTCGCCGATTCGGAACGCCTCTACCGGGCGGTGTGGGCCTGCGACCCGCAGCCGGACAGCGCCGCCTTCGGCCTGGCGCGCATCCATCTGGCCCGCGGCGACCGCGACGAGGCGGCCCGCGTGCTCGGCCTGGTGCCCGCCATGTCGCTGCACAGCGACGCCGCCCGCATCGCGGCGCTCCGCATCCGCGCCGCCCGCCTGTCGCCGGGGCCCGAGGGGCTGCCGGACCCGGACAGCCTGCTCACGGTGCTGCGCGACCTGCCGCAGGCCGCACCCGCCCTCGACGGCGGCGCCGGAGCGGGGGCCGGGGCCGGGCAGGAACACGCCCGGCTCACCGCCGAGTTACGGGAATGGGCGCTCGACTGGCTGCGGTGCGTACGGCGCGACCCGGCGCGCGCGGCCGACCGGGAACGGCTGCCCGAGCTGGCGAGCGAGCTGTTCTGCGGGCGCGGCACCGGCCGTCGCGGCACCGGCCGTCGCGGCACCGGCGGGCCAGGACCGCAGGAGCCGCCCACGGAGCAGGCGCTGCGCACGGCGCTCGCCCAGTCGTTCCGCGACCTCGCGCCCCAGAGCACCGACCGGGCGCTGCACGCGCGGCTGCTCGACCTGTCGCACGCGGTCGCCCCCCGCGTGTGGTTCCGCAGCGGCGGGCCCGGCCGGGCGGGCCGGGCGGCACGGAGGCGGCGATGACCACGCCGGACGGGGGGCCGCGCGCCGAACTGACCACCGCGTACGAGCGCGACCAGTACGCGCACGCCGACGACCGCGCGGTTGGCGTGCTGGTGGGCGTCACCGTCAGCGGCCTCGCCGCCGTCGCGGGCCCGCCCCCCGAGCACCGTTCGGAAGTCATCGTCATCGACTGTTCCGGCTCCATGGCCCGCCCCTCCCTGCACAAGATCGCCGTCGCCCGCCGGGCCGCCGCCGCGGCCGTGGCCGCGCTGCCCGAGGGCGTGCACTTCGCGCTGGTGAAGGGAACGGGCACCGCGCAGGTCGTCTACCCCTGGCACGAGCCGCGCGGCACCGTCCCGGTCACCGCGCGGACCCGCGAGGAGGCGATCCGCACCGCGCTCGGCCTCACCGCGCACGGCGGCACCCGCATCGACGCCTGGCTCGACACCGCCCACGACCTGCTCGCCACCCGCCAGGACGCGGCGTTCCGCCACGCGCTTCTCCTCACCGACGGCCGGAACCGGCCGGGTGCGGAAGCCGAGTTGAGCCGCGTCCTGCACGCGTGCGCCGGGCAGTTCCGCGGCGACGCGCTGGGCATCGGCGACCTGTGGGACGCCGAGGAGCTGACCCGGATCACCGGGCGGCTGAACGGCCTGGCGCACGGCGTCGCCAGGCCGGGCGCGGACGGCGGCGCCCCGCCGCTGCGCGAGCAGGTCACCGAACTGTTCGAGGGCTTCGTGCACGCCTCCGCCGCGCGCAAACTGCGCGAACTCACCATATGCGTCCGCCCGGAGCCCTGGCTGTCCTTCGGCGGCTTCAGGCAGCTGACCCCCGTCGACCTCGACCTGACCGCGCGGGCCCGCGACCGCGGGGGCGACATCGCCATCCCCACCGGCGCCTGGGCCGACGAGACCCGCTGGTACCGGCTGCGGCTGCACGCCGACGCCACCGACCCGCGGTTCGCGGCGGCCCGCCGCGCCGCCGCGCATGTCGCCACCGTCGGGCTCGCCGCCGACGGCCTCGCGCTGCCCCCCGCCCTGGACATCGCCGTGCGCTGGACGGACGAGGACCCGCCCCTGACCAACCCGGGCGGCGCCGCCGAACACTTCGCCCGCCAGGCCGAGATGAACGAGGCGGCCCGCCGCGGCGCCAGGGCCGTCGAGGAAGGCGACACCGCCGCGGCCGAACGGCACTTCGGGCGGGCCGTCCGCATCGCCCACGAGAACGGCAACGAGGTGCGCCTGGCCCAACTGCGGGACCTGGTGCTCATCGACGCCCCGGACACCGGCCGGGTCCGGCTGCGTCCTGACCTCAGCCGCGGCGACCTCCAGACCGAAGTGGCGCGCTCCAGCCACGTGCGCAACCCCGCGCCCGGCGTCGCCGCCGACAGCGCCGCGCAGAGCGGCGGCCTGGCACGGCGCTGCCCTGTCTGCGGTGCGCCGGTGCCGCCCGGCCGGTTCTGCAACGCCTGCGGAACGGCCTGGGAGGGCGGCGCATGAGCGGGACCAGGGGACTGCTGTGGCGGCGGCTCGCCGCGCTGCTCGTGCTGACCGCCACCGCCACCGCGCTGCTGTTCGCGGCCTACGCCGACCAGCAGCGCAGGCCCGGCGCGGTACGCGACCGGATCGCGCCCGCGATCCTGGAGGTGACCGCCGCCCGCACCGCGCTCATGACCGGCCACCTGGCCGCGGACCGCGAGCTCAGCCGCGGCGTCAGCGGCGTCGTCGGCTCCGGCGAGGAGTACCGCGCGCAGCTCGCCGCGGCCACCCAGAGCCTCGCCCAGTCCGCCGACCCGGCGGGGCTCGTCGGCGCCGGCGAGCTGCGGGACACCGTCAACGCGCTGCTCATGGCGTACGACAGGGCCATGGGCCTGGCCGTCGCGCACGAGGACAACGAGCCGGTGCGCGGCGCCTGGTTCCTCAGCGCCGACGCCCTCCTCAACCGGGAGGGCACCGGAATCCTGGCCAGACTCCAGGAGTTGCAGGACCGCCAGCTCGCGCGCCTCGCACAGGAGACCGAACTCTCCACCGGGCGGCGCGCCGTGTGGCTGCTGGCCGCGGCGGCGGCCCTGGCGCTCGCGGCGCTGCTCGCCGTGACGCTGCGGCAGCTGGCGCGGCGCTTCCCCGCCCGCCTGGACCCGTTCCTCCTCGCCGCCTGCCTGCTCGTGCTCGCCGCCTGGCTGCCCCTGCTGCCCGCGCGGGCCGCGCACGACCGGCTCGACGCGGCGGCCGGCGGGCTGACCGGGCTGGTCGCCATGCAGCGCGACGCCACGACCGACGACCGGGAGGCGGCGGAGTGGGCCGACTGGCTCGCGGCCGTGCAGACGCGGACCACCGCCGCGTCCGACGGCGTGGAGTCGGGCACGGACCGCCCCGCGCCCGCCGCGGCGGCGCTGCCCGCCATCGCCGCCGGCGGCGCCGCGGTCGCCGTGCTGTGCACCGGCGGCCTGTTCCTGCGCCTGCGCGACTACGAGAGGTTCCAGTCGTGACGTCATCCCCGCGGCCCGCGCGCCGCCTCATGACCGCCCTGGCGCTGCTGCTGCCCGCGACGGCCTGCGGCCTCGGCGGCGGCACCCAGGACCCGCCGCTTGCGGTCCTCGGCCCGTGGACAGGCGCGGAGGAACGCGACTTCGAACGGCAACTGGCGTCGTTCGAGGAGACCTACGGCATCGACGTCGCCTACCAGGGGACCACCGCGACCCGCGAAGTGCTGCTGTCGGGCGTGCAGTCCGGCGATCCGCCCGATATCGCGATCCTGCCCGGCCTCGGCGACCTGGCCGACTACGCGGCCCGCGGCCTGCTGTACCCGCTGCCAGGGGACGCCGTTCCGCCCGGCGCGTTCGACGCCCCGTGGCTGGCGCGGCCCGCGGGTCCTGACGAGGAACGGTACTGGGTGCCGGTCAAGGTGGACCTGAAGAGCATGGTGTGGCACGAGGCGGGCCTCGACCCGGCGCGCGGCGGGCCGCACGGGGTGGCGGAGTGGTGCCTCGGCATGCTGTCCGACGCCACCTCGGGCTGGCCCGGCACCGACTGGATCGAGGACATCCTGCTCCAGCAGTCGGGCGCGGACGTCTACAACGCGTGGGCCACCGGCCAACTCCCGTGGACCGACGAGGCGGTGGCGGCCGCCTGGGAGACGTGGGGCGCGTTCATGGCCGGGGACGAGGAGGCGGCGGACGCGGCGCTGCGCACCGACCACCGCGGCCGGGACGGCCGCGGCGGCCTGCTGCTCGACGGCGGGAGCGGCCCGGACGGCTGCACGCTCGAACACCAGGGCAGCTTCGCCCGGAGCCTGTACGGCGCCGAGGACGCGCGGCGGCTGGACTTCACGCCCTCCGCGCGGCTGCTGCCAGGCGCCGCCCCCGACGCGGGCCGCGAGGTGGAGGTGTCGGCGGACTTCGCCGCGCTGTTCCGGGAGAACGAGGACGCCGAGACGCTGCTGGCCTTCCTCGCCGACGTGGAGACCCAGACGGCGCGGGCGGGCGCCGCCGCGGACCCGGGGCCGGGGCAGGGCCCGGAGTGGCCGCTGTTCTCCGCGCACGACGAGGTGCTGCCCGCGCACTACCCGGCCGGCGTCAGCCGCCGCATCGCCGAGCAGCTGCACGGCGCGGAACGGCTGTGCCTGGACGCCTCCGACGTGATGCCGCCGACCGTCGGCCGCCTCTTCTACGAGAAGGTGCTCGAATTCCTGGCCGACCCGCTCCAGGACCCCGAGGGCCTGCTGGCGGAGATCCAGCTGATCCAGGACCAGCCCCCGCACGTTCCGGCACTGGAACAGGTCTGCGGCTGACGCGCGTTCAGGCCGTGGGCGCGCGCCCCGCGCCGGCCCGGGCCAGGACGGTGTCCCGCACCTCGGCCGGGTCCCGCAGCGGCGTGTAGGAGTAGGCGTCCGCCGGGTCCCAGCCGACGTCGGTGGTGAAGGTGAGCAGCGCCCAGGCCGGCGGCTCCGTGCCGGCCTCCTCGGCCTCGGCACGTGCCTCGGCCGCCGCGGCGTCGAACTTCCGCTCGGCCAGGGCGTTCAGGTCCACGGGGCGCCCGGCGAACCAGGAGCCGCGGTCGAGGAACTGGTGCCCGCCATAGTTGGCGACCAGCAGATCAGCGGACGCGCCAGGACCGGTGACGTCGAACGCGTTGTACTCCGACATCATCAGCGACTCCACCCCCACGCCGAGGAAGTAGTCCGAGCCGCCCGCGTTCTCGCCCGTCATCGGGTAGTCGGGGTCGTCGGTGCTGCCGGTGAAGTAGTTGTTGAACGTGTGGACCCGGCCGAAGCGGACGCGAGGGCTGCGCTGCTGGGAATCCTCGAAGAGGTTGCCGTGCAGGGTGATGCGCAGCCGGCCGCGGTCGCTGTCGCCCTGGCCGTCGCCCGAGCTGATGAGCAGCGTCTTGGCGTGGTCGGCGAAGTGGCTGCCGGAGATGGTGACGAAGTCGGTGCCGTCCTCCAGGTCCAGGAGGCCGTCGTGATGCTCGACGGGCTCGCCGTGGAAGCCTTCCCGCGCACCGCTGTTGGGGTAGCGGCCATCCGTGAAGGTGCAGTGGTCGATCCAGATGCGGGAGCCCGTCACGACGGACATGGCATCGAACCTGGCGTTCCAGGAGCCGTTGTCGCCGTCCCAGGGGTCCCAGGAGGGGAAGTGGTCGACGGGCGCCTCCAGGTGGAGGTTGCGCACCACGATGTTCTCGCCGAGCCGCACCGACAGGTAGATGCCGCGCAGCCAGGCGTCGGCGCCCCGGCCCACCAGGGTGGTGTTCGAGGGCACGGTCAG
The DNA here is from genome assembly GCF_031845565.1 of Streptomyces johnsoniae. Classification (NCBI taxonomy): domain Bacteria; kingdom Bacillati; phylum Actinomycetota; class Actinomycetes; order Kitasatosporales; family Streptomycetaceae; genus Streptomyces; species Streptomyces johnsoniae. The sequence continues at coordinate 557,954 of NZ_JAVREV010000001.1, forward strand.
CTGGATCTGCTGCTTCTGCGCGCCAGAGCCCGTGGTGCGCAGGCGGGACTGCGCGTCGCACCAGGGGTGGTGGTCGTCGCTCCACTCGGTGCCGTCCGGCCCGAAGCAGGCCATGTAGCGGTCCAGGTCCCAGCCGGGCGCGTAGTCCTGGTCGTCGAGCAGGCTCCCGTCGGGCGCCTCGTTGCCGTCGATCGCGCCGACGACGTGAATGATCTTCGGTTCGTCCGGGTTGCCGCCGTTCTCCAGCGCGGCGGCCAGTTCGGCCCGGGTCGCCACGACGTAGGTGCTGTCCTCGTCGGCGCCCGCGCCCCCGGTGGTGCCCTCCCCGACCGCCGCCCACCCCACGGGCCCGGCGGCGGGGGCGGCGGCGGGGGCGGCGGCGGGGGCGGCAGGCTCGGCGGTGGCGTTCGGCTGGGCCAGGGCGAGGGCGAGCAGCACGGCGGCGGGCAGCGTGAGGATGCGCACGGCGGACGGCCTTCCTGATGGACTGCGGCAGACGACAGGGCAGGGTGCACCCGGTGGTTGCCGCCGCGGGCCCTGGGGGTTGCCGCGCCGCGCGCACAGTTTCCGCCCCTGCCACTGGCCGCTACCGGCCGCGCGTCAGGCCGTCCGCGTCCGCGCCGCGGCTGAGGACCGCGCCGTCGATGGCCGTCATGGCCGCCCGGTGCGCGGCGTGATCCGGGTTCTCGGCCAGCGCGCGCGGCAGGTTGACCAGGGTGATCGGGTCGTTGTCGACGGAGTGCGGCACGTACTCGGCCTTCTCCACCGTCCAGTCCCCGCCGTCCGCCCGGGGCGGGGCGAAGGTGAAGCGGGCGGCCGAACCCAGCTGTCCGCGCGGGTCGTTCATCACGCCCGCGATCTGGTCGCCCATGCCGTAGACGACCCAGGTGCCGTTCACCTTCTCGTACGCCTGCGGCACGTGGGCGTGTGTGCCGAGGATGAGGTCGATGTCCTTGCGGCCGCCGGTCGCCGACGCGGTCAGCTCCTCGGCCAGCTTCAGCTGCGCGGTGTCCGGCTCCTCCTGCCACTCGGTGCCCCAGTGCATGCTGACGACGACCACGTCCGCCCCCGCGCCGCGGGCCGTGCGCGCGTCCTCGACGATCTGCCGCGGGTCGATGAGGTTGACGAGCCAGGGTTCGCCCTCGGGCACCGGGATGCCGTTGGTGCCGTAGGTGTAGGCGAGGTGGGCGACCTTCGCGCCGCCCGCGTCGAGGATCGCCGGGGTGTCGCGTTCCTCCGCGGTGCGGGCGGACCCGGCGTGCCGCAGCCCGGCGCGGTCCATGGCGTCGAGGGTGCGGACGACGCCCTCGGCCCCCGCGTCGAGAGTGTGGTTGGAGGCGGTGGAGCAGGAGTCGTAGCCGAGCGAGGCCACCGCATCGGCGAGCTGCGGCGGGGTCTTGAACGCGGGGTAGCCGGTGAACGGCCCGCCGTCGGCGCCGTAGACGGTCTCCATATGGCACAGCGCGAGGTCGGCGCCCGCCACCGTGGGCTCCGCGGCGGCGAGCATGCGCCGGAAGTCGTGGCCCGTGCCGCCGGCGTCCGCACTGGCCTGGCGGATGACGGAGTCGTGCACGAGGAGGTCGCCGGTGGCGACCAGCGTGAAGCCCTCCGCGGCGCGGTCAGACGCGGCGGCGGGCTCCTTCGCGGTCTCGGGCGCGGACGGCGTGCCGCCGCCGCAGGCGGTGAGGAGCGCGCCGAGCAGCAGCGCGGTGACGGCGGGGCGGGCGGGCGGGCGAGGGAAGGAAGGGAGCACGGGGTTCTCCGCGGTACGCAGGGGACATAAGTGAGGGATCAGACACAGAAAGTGCATAAGATCCGATAGTCATACTTATGCGGTGCGAGCAGACCGGCCCGGCCACGCCCCCGGCCACCACCGGAACGGCCCACCAGATGCACCCGGGAAGCCGACCGTTCCGCCCGGTCGCGACCCGCCACCCCCGCCACTAAAGTGGGCTGAAGCAGCCATTTCTCGGCAATCCGGCGATACCAGGACGACAGCACGGGAGGCAGCCATGCGGGCGGTCGTTTACCAGGAGCCCTACTCGGTGGCGGTGCAGGACGTGTCCGATCCCCGCATCGAGGACCCCACGGATGTCGTCGTGCGGATCACCACCTCGGCCATCTGCGGCTCGGACCTGCACATGTACGAGGGGAGGACCGGCGCCGAGCCCGGCATCGTCTTCGGCCACGAGAACATGGGCATCGTCGAGGAGACCGGCCGCGGCGTCGCGAGCGTCAAGCCCGGCGACCGGGTCGTCATGCCGTTCAACGTGGCCTGCGGCTTCTGCAAGAACTGCCTGGCCGGCCGCACCGGCTTCTGCCTCACCGTCAACCACGGCTTCGCCGGCGGCGCCTACGGCTACGTCTCCATGGGCCCCTACCGCGGCGGGCAGGCCGAGTACCTGCGAGTGCCGTTCGCCGACTTCAACTGTCTCCAGCTGCCCAAGGGCGAGGAGCACGAGGACGACTTCGCGCTGCTCGCCGACATCTTCCCCACCGGGTACCACGCCACCGAGCTGGCCGGCGTCGGCCCCGGCGAGAGCGTGTGCGTCTTCGGCGCCGGGCCCGTCGGACTGATGGCCGCCTACTCCGCGTTCATCAGGGGCGCCGCACGCGTCTTCGTCGTCGACCGCCAGCCCGACCGGCTCCAGCTCGCGACACGTATCGGTGCCACGCCGATCGACTACTCCAAGGGCGACGCGGCCGAGCAGATCAAGGACCTCACCGGCGGCGAGGGCGCCGACAAGGGCATCGACGCCGTCGGCTACCAGGCCACCGTCAAGGAGGGCGACGAGCAGCCCGCCATCGTGCTCAACTCGCTCGTCGAATCAGTCCGCCCCACCGGCGCGCTCGGCGTCGTCGGCCTCTACGTGCCGGGCGACCCCGGCGGTCCGAGCGAGGCCGCGCGGCAAGGCGAACTGCTGTTCAAAATGGGCCGGTTCTTCGAGAAGGGCCAGCGCATGGGCACCGGCCAGGCCAACGTCAAGGCGTACAACCGCTACCTGCGCGACCTGATCATCGCCGGCCGCGCCCAGCCCGGCTTCGTCGTCTCCCACCGCCTCCCCCTCGAAGAGGCCCCCGAGGCGTACGACCGCTTCGACAAGCGCGTGGACGGCTGGACGAAGGTGCTGCTGAAGCCCGAGATGACCAGGGCCGCCTGAGCCCGGCGACGGGACGCGACGGGACGGAACGCGACGGAACGCGCCCTCACGCGTACCGGCGGGCCACCTCGGCGAACGCCTCCTTCGGCCGCCACGCCGACAGGTCGTCGTGGGGCACCTTCACCACCCCGAAGCCGGCCATGTCCAGGTCCAGGGACGGGTCGTCGTCGTGGTGCGGGAAGTCCCGCATGGCGAAGGTGTACGCGAAGCAGCCGTGCACGTCGCGGGCCGCGTAAAGACCGATCAGCTCCCCGAGGTAGGCCGCCTGGGTGCCCTCGTCCCGCTCGTGCCCCGGCTTGATGCGGGGCGGCTCGGCGAACCACCGCACGATGCGGAACGAGCCGGGCCCCCGCCGTTCCGCACCTCGGAAGGCGCCGCAGCCGAACTCCGTGATGACCACGGGCTTCCCCGCCGCCTCCGCCTGCCCGAGCAGGGCATCGAGACCCCGCTCGTAGGCCGCCGGGTCGTCGCCGAACCGGTAGAGGTTGACGCCGACGATGTCGAAGTCCGACCAGTCGACCTGCTCCCAGTAACCGGCGGCGTAGGTGACCGGGCCGTGGAAGGCGCCGCGGGCGGTCGCCAGGGTCTCGGCGAGCAGGCGGCGCAGCTTGCGGGTGATGCGGCGGTCGAACAACCGCCGCCAGCGCAGCAGGAATTGCAGCCGGACGAAGACCTTGGGGCCCGGCAGCATGCCGCCCTGCGTCAGCGAGAACTCGCTGCCGACCAGCAGCGTCACCCGGCCCGGGTACCGCGCGCGCAGCTCCTCGGCGCCGGCGGCCATCTCCGCCAGGTGGGCCAGCAGTTCGGCGCGCGGCCGGTCGGCCAGGTACGGCCGCACGTAGACGTCGAGTCCCTCGTCCAGGGCGGCACGGGCCGCCCGGAGCTGCGACTCGATGTCGGTGCCGATCAGTTGCACGGCCGTGCAGTGCAAGTCCGCCCGGATCGCGCGCAGGTCGCGGGCCAGCGCCTCGTCATCCGTCTCGCCGGTGACGTAGGAAATCCCCCTGACGGTCAGGCTCATGGGACATGCATAACACGGGCCGGTTATTGCGTTGCGGCCCAGGGCGTGGCTCCGGTCGAATGCGGGGCATGACAGGAGCCGGAACGGAAGCCCCCGACGCGCACCTCGAACGGAACCGGCGCTACTGGGACGGCCAGGGGAACGCGGCGCACGGGCCGCTCGCCCGCGCCCAGTGGTCGCGGCCGGAGCCGCGCTGGGGACTGTGGGCCACCCCGGAGTCGCGGGTCCGGGTGCTGCCCGAGGACCTGGCGGGAGTCCGGGCGATCGAGCTGGGCTGCGGGACCGCCTACGTCTCCGCGTGGCTCGCGCGGGCGGGCGCCCGCCCCGTCGGCATCGACCTGTCGGAGCGGCAGCTCGCCACCGCCCGCGCGATGCAGGGCGAGTTCGGCCTCGATTTCCCGCTCGTCCTGGGGAACGCGGAGCAGGTCCCGTACGAGGACGGGTCGTTCGACCTGGCCATCAGCGAGTTCGGCGCGTCGCTGTGGTGCGATCCCCACCGGTGGATTCCCGAGGCCGCGCGGCTGCTCGTGCCCGGGGGGCGGCTGGTGTTCATGCGCTACTCGCCGCTGTTCGCGCTGTGCGCGCCGCCCGAGGGGCAGGCGTCCGCGGCGCTGGTGCGCGACCAGTTCGGCCTCGGCCGGCTGGACTGGGGGCAGCGGGTGGAGTTCGTCCTGCCGCACGGCGAGATGATCCGGCTGCTGCGCGCCGCCGGATTCGTGGTCGAGGACCTGATCGAGATACAGGCCCCGCGTCCCGCGGACCGCGAGTACGGGGAGGTCTCCGCGGACTGGGCACACCGATGGCCGAGCGAGGAGATCTGGACGGCGCGCCGCTCCCGCGGGTGACCGCGGCGCCGCCGCACGCCCCCGCCACACCGCCTGGCCCACCGGGCCTGAGACCGCAGGCACGGCACGCAGGACCGGCTGCCGAACGGGCCCGCCCCGACCACTGACCGCCACCTGATCCACCGGGCCGGGAACGCGCCGGGCCCGGCCGGCGGGCGGGCTGGACCGGCCCCCCGGCCGGTGGTGGCTCCCGGGTCGGCCCGGCTCGCCCGGCGTGGGCGGCCCGGCCCGTCAGCCTCCTGCGGTCTGGCCTTGTGCCGCGGCCAGGACGGTCGCGGTGAAGCCGGCCAGCTGCCGCCGCAGGTCTTCGCGCGGCACGCCCTTGTGCCCGGCCAGGTGTTCGACGAGATCGGCGCGGGTGGCGGCGAGCAGCGCGTGGGCGGTGAAGTCACTGCCGGTGAGGCCGGGAATCCGCGCCAGCAGGTCCCGGAGCAGGGCGTGCCATCGCTCGTAGTGCTCCGCCCGGTAGGGGCTGTCGTCGCCGGTCCCCTCCAGGGCCAGCGCGAGGTGGCGGTTGTCGAGCTTGAAGGTCAGTACGGCGTCGAGCAGGGCGGGTACGCGCTGGAGCGGTGGGGTGGCGGGCCCGAGCGGCGGTGGCCCCGCTTCGACGGCTTTCCTGATCGGTTCGAGCCGCGCTTCGTGCAGCGCGCGGATCAGCCCGGTGCGGTCACCGAAGGCGCGGAAGAGCGTTCCCTTGCCGACGCCGGCCGCGGCCGCGATATCGGCCATGGTGACCTCCTCCGGGCTCCGGCAGCCGGCGAAGAGCGCGTCGGCGGCCGCGAGGGTGGCCGCCCGGTTGCGGACGGCGTCCTTGCGTGGTTTGCGCTCGGTCATGCGCGCCTCCTCCACTTGCAATGCGGACCCGCGGTCCGTATCGTTCCGAAAAGCGGACCTCGGGTCCACATCTTACGGGACGGAGAAGCTCATGCCCGAAACCACCTCACCGGCGGACCTCTATCACCACAGCCTGCGACTCCTGCTGGCCAAGGACATACCCGCCTGGGTCGGCCTGTGGGCCGACGACGGCGTCCTGGAGTTCCCCTTCGCGCCCCGGGACTGGCCCCGGCGGCTGGCGGGCAAGAAAGCCATCGCCGCCTACATGCGCCACTACCCCGACCACATCGACCTGCACGAGTTCACGGACGTGCGGGTCCACCGGACCGCCGAACCCGGGACCATCGTCGTCGAGATGCGCGGCGTGGGCCGCCTGGTGGAGACCGACAGCCCCTTCGACGCGAACTACATCGCGGTCGTGGCCGTTCGGGACGGGCTCATCACCTCCTGCCGCGACTACTGGAACCCCCTCGTCGCCCAGGAGCCGGGCGCCGACTTCACCAGGAGCGGCCGATGACCGCCGCCGGCACCACCCTGGTCATCGGCGCCAACGGCACCACCGGCAGCCGCACCACCGCGCGGCTGGTCGCGGCCGGCCACCGCGTCAGGGCCGCAGGACGCCGCGCCGCCCCGGTCCCCGGCGCGGAAGCGGTCCGCTTCGACTGGTACGACCCCGCCACCTTCGGCGAGGCCATCGCCGGGACCGACCGCGTCTACCTCGTCCCGCCGCCGGGCGACTCGGACCCGGCCGCCGTCATGCTGCCCTTCCTCCGACAGGCCCGCGACACCGGCGTGCACCGCGCGGTGCTGCTCAGCTCCTCGGCCGTACCGGAAGGGGGCCCGGCGGTGGGCGCGGTGCACCGCGCCCTGCCCGGCCTGTTCGACGCGTGGGCGGTACTGCGGCCCTCCTGGTTCATGCAGAACTTCACCGGCACGCACCCCCACGCCCACAGCATCAGGGACGACGGCGTCATCCTGACCGCGACCGGGACCGGCCGCGTCGGCTTCGTCGACGCCGACGACATCGCCGCCGTCGCCGTGCACGCCCTGACCGACGACCGCGCGCCCCGCACCGATCTGGTCCTGACCGGCCCGGAGGCGCTCAGTCACGACGATGTCGCCACGATCGTCACGGAGGTCACCGGCCGGCCCGTGGCCCACCGCCACCTCCCCGCCGGACAGCTGCGCGACCGCCTCGCGGCAACCATGCCGCGGGACTTCGCCGCGCTGCTGGCCGACCTGGACCTGGCCATCGCCGGCGGGGCCGAGGACCGCACCACCGACACCGTCCGGCGCCTCACCGGCCGCCCGCCGCGCAGCTTCCGGGCAGTGGCCGAACGGGAGTTGACGCGGAGCGGGTGATTCGCCCGAGGCAGGCATCAAGAACGCGTTAAGACTGCCGGAATCCGGCAATGCGGGAGCCCCGTTCCGGATGGGAACATGTCATCACCAGCGAGGGGGCGGCCACGGGGGACGAGCGCGGTGGACCGGCTTCCCGGTCCCGGCATCCCCGCACTCCTGCCGCCGCCGCTCGCGAAAGGACGGAGACGACCGTGCAGTTGCATACCCGCACGTGGGGCGAGGGCGACCGGGTGGCGCTCCTCGTCCACGGCATCATGGCCGACCACCGCACCTGGCGGCGGGTCGGCCCGGCGCTCGCGGACCGCGGCTTCCGCACCATCGCCGTCGACCTGCGCGGCCACGGGCTCAGCGGGCGCGGCCGTTACGCCCCGGCGGACTTCGCCGACGACCTCGCCGAAACCCTGCCCACCGGGGCCGCCCTCGCCCTCGGGCACTCGCTCGGCGGTCTCGCCCTGGCCCTGGCCGCGGAACGGCTGCGCCCGGCCCGCGCCGTGTACGCCGACCCGGCCTGGCGTCTCTTCGACGGCCGCCGCCACGACCCGGTGGCGCTGATCTCCGCCAAGGACGCCACGCGCGAGGCCATCGCCGCGGGGAACCCGCGGTGGGAGGCCGCCGATGTCGACACCGAGGTGGCGACGCTCGCCCGGTGGGACTCGCGCACCGCGTTCGGCCTGAGCCGGCTGGCGCACGAGGACTTCACCCCGGACGCCCCCCGCGTCCCGTCCCTGGTACAGGTACCGGGCGACGGCGGCCTGGTCACCCCCGACCACGCGGCCCGGCTGCGGAAACGCGGCTTCACCACCGCCACCCTGCCCGGCACCGGCCACACGATGCACCGCGACGACTTCGACGCCTTCATGACCACCCTCGACCACTGGCTCGCCGCGAACTGAGCCCCGGCGGCCGGGCAGGGACCGTTCAGATCTCCTGCTCGGGCCAGCCGAGCAGGCGGGCGCCGATCACCGCCGTCTGCAAGGTGTAGCGCTGGAGGGGGTCGGCCGGGTCCGCGCCGGTCAGGCGGTGAATGCGGGCCAGCCGGTAGGTCAGCGCCCGCACGCTCAGCGACATGCGGCGCGCCGCCTCCGCCGCGACGCAGCCGGCGTCGAAGTACGCGTCCAGCGTGTCCACCAGCGGCGCGGCGCCGCCACGCGCCCCGGCGAGCGGGCCGAGCACGGAACGCACCAGGTCCGCCATGGCCTGCCGGTCGCGGGTCAGTACCGGGAACACCAGCAGCTCGGCCGCGCGCAGCACCGGCGTGGACAGCCGCATGCGCGCGGCGAGTTCGAGCGCGGCGCGCGCCTCCTCGTAGGATTCGACGATCCCGCCGGGCCCGGAGCGCGGGCGGCCGAGCGCGACCCGCCACTGTTCGGGAGTGCCGTCCGATGCCCTGGCCGTCGTGGCGAAGTATTCGCCGATCTCCGGCCTGCTGCCCGGCGCGATGCACACCAGCCGCCCGTCCTTCGTGGCCAGCAGGATCAGCTGCCCCCCGAACCGCCCTTCCAGCATGTCCGCCGCCCGCCGTGTCACCGCGTGCGTGTCGTCGTACGGCTGCGGGCCGCAGGCCACCGCCACCGAATGACTGTGCGCCAGGTGCAGGCCGAAGCGCAGCGCGCGGGCCGACAGGTCGCCCGGGTCGCCGCGGCCGTGCAACAGGTCGTCGATGAACTCGCGCCTGGCCGCCTCGTCGCGCCGCACCGCGAGCAGCTGGGCCCGCCCGTACCCCTCGGCCAGCGCGTCGACCGCCTGCTCCGCCGCGGCGAGCACGCTCTCCGCGGCGGAGCGGACCTGCCGCGCCCCCGGCGCGGCGGCCACGCCCGGCAGGTCGCGGAACGCGGCCCGCGTGGCGGCCAGATGGCCGCGGACCAGCTCCCGCAGGCCGATCCCCTCGCGCGCGGCCCGCTCCCCCAGCTCGCGGCGGCCGCGGATCTCGTCGCGGTCGAGGCGGCGGCCGGTCCGCGAGACCTCGGCCAGGATGGCCGCCCAGCCGGCCAGGTAACGGGCCCGCACCGGGTCCTCGTCAGCGGACACCTCGCGCTCCCTCCCCCGCCCGTCCCCCCGGGCCCGGCCCGGCGCGCGTGCCGGGACAGGATACGCAGCCGCCGCCGCGGCTACCCGACCTCGGTGGTGATCCGTTCGTGGTCGAAGCACAGGAACCCGCCCGCGCGGGTGGCCTCCTCCAGGGGCTCCGGGTACGACCACGCCACGTCCGCGACCGGCTCGCCGCCGCCGGTGAACGACCAGTAGTGCGCGGTGCCCTTGTACGGGCAGACCGTGCGGGTGGCGCTCTCCGCCAGCAGGTCGCGGCGCACGTCCTCCGGCGGGACGTACCAGCGGTTGGGCAGGCCGGTCTCCGACAGCAGCACCGGCCGCGCCGTCTCGGCCAGCGTCGTGCCGTCCAGCAGCACCCGCACGGTGCTGCCGCTGCGCCGCGCGTCGACGCGGTGGTACGGGTCGCGCAGGTGGCCGTGGACCTCTTCCTCCTCGTCGAACCACGCGTCGGCGGCGGCCCAGTACAGCGCGTACCAGCCGGCCAGCCACTCGGCGCCCGCGATGGGCTCCGGGTAGGCCCACACACCGTTCGGCACCCGCCGCCCGCCCGCGTCGACCGACCAGTACGCGGCCTGGCCCTTGAACGGGCATTCGGTCGTGTGGTCGCTCGGCCGGAGCAGGTGGGTCCTGACGTCGTCCGCCGGGACGTACAGCTGCGGCAGCAGGCCGGTTTCGTGCAGCAGCCGCCCGTTGCGCGTGTCCAGCACCGTCTCGCCGCCGACGAGCGCGCGGACGCGCCGCGGGAACGGGTGCCAGAACAGCCGGTGGGCCGGGCCGGTCAGCCGGTAGTTGACGGTCGGCGGCGGCGCCGCGGACAGGGGGCCGTGGGACAGGGTCAGGGTCATCGGGAACGCCTTTCGCACCGGGAAACGGTCTGCCATGACTGTCGCTCCCCCGTTCCCGGCCTGCCGAGTCCTCCCACGCGGTGACAGCGGCCGACCGGGTGAGCCCGGCCGCCCGGATGCCCTCACCCGACGTCGAGCGCCGCCCTGGCCAGTTCGAGGAAGGTCAGGTGCTCCTCGCGGAAGTCCCGGTACGCGGCGTCGAACCGGGCGCGCTCCGCATCCTCGTCGCCCGTCGCGAGCCGGGTGAGCAGGCGGCTCGTCGTGATCGCCCGGAGGCGCAGCGTCTGCGCGGCCCCGGCGACCGGCGCCGGCCCTTCGAGCACGACCTCCCGGCTGGCTCTGGTCACCTCGTTGAGCGCCGCGCGGCCGTCGGTGCGCAACTGCGCGAGTACGGCGGCCCGCGGCTCGCCGGGCGGGACGGCGTCCGCCTCCTCGATGCGCCAGAAGACCTCCGACAGCCCGTGCGCGGCCGCGCTCATCTCCCGGTAGGCGTCGCGCCGCCGGCTGCGCGCCTCCGCGACCTGGGCCGCGTGCGCGGTGACCTCGGCCTGCACTCGCGCGGACCTGGTGGCGCCCCGGCCGGCGACCCAGCTCGCGACCACCGCCGTCGCGCCGGTGATGAGGCCGATCCACCAATTGCTGTCCCCCACAGGGCAACTATGCCAGCCGCCCCCGCGTGCCCAGAACGGCTCGTCACGGAACGGCGCGTGCCAGTGCGTCGACGGCCCGGTGCCAGCGGTCCGGCAGGTCCGCCAGGCCCGGCAGCGCCGCGTCGCCGAGGAACGTCACGTGCAGCCGGCCGCGGTACGCCGTCCACGCGATGAACAGCCGGGTGCGCGGCGAGCCGATCGGCAGCGGGTGCAGCGCCGCCGCCGGGGTGCCGCGGAACGCGAGCGGCCCGCGGGTGCGCACGTCCGCCACCGCCAGCGGCACGAACCGCGCGTCCAGCCAGCGGTCCATGCCGCGCTGCGCCAGCCGGTGCGGCAGCCGCAGCAGCGCCCCGTCCTCCTGCGCCATCTCCGCCAGCCGCGCGAACGCCGTGTCCCGCGCGACCAGTTGCAGCCGCCGCGCCGCCGAGGGCTCGCCGCAGGGCAGCGGCAGCGTCGCGCCCGCGGCCCGGTTCCCCAGGCGCGGGAACGGCTCGGCCGGCCGGCGCGCGGTGATCCCGAGCGACGCGTACACCCCGTCCTCGGGGCCAGGGAAGTCCGCCGCGTACGCCTCCCGCAGCACGGCCGTCGCCGCCGCGAGGCACACCTGCGTGACGCCCGCCCCGGTCGCGCGGCCGATCGCGTACAGCCGCGGCAGCTCCGTCTCGGCGGTGCTCGCCGCCCGCCGGTCCGAACGCGGCAGGTCGAGCGCGGACCAGCGGGCCCTGCGGCGCGGCAGCGGCAGCACGTGCCGCAGGGCGGCCAGGCGGCGGGCCGCCCCGGGCCCCGGCGGGGGGTCAGCGGGCGCGGTCGGCGCGGGCCTCGGCTGCCTGCCGAAGAGCAGCTCCACGGTACGGGCCACGGCCAGACCGTCCTGGAACGCGTGGTGCGCCCGGTAGCACAGGCCGAAGCCGCGGTCGTCGCGGATCACCCACACGTCCCACAGCGGGCGGTCCGCGGCCGGCGGCCGGCCGAGCAGTGCGGTGAGCATCCGGTCGGCGAGCGCCCCCTCGCCCGGCGGCAGGTCGAACACCTGCACGTGGCGTGCGACGTCGAAGTCCGGGTCGGCCGCCCAGTGCGCCCGCCGCCCGGCACCCGTAGGACGGTACGTCAGCTCCGGTGCGTGCGGCAGGCGTTCGGCGAGGTGCGCCACCACCTCGGCCACCGTGGGAGCGGGTCCCGGGAACGTCAGCAGCGCGCCGATCTGCCAGTCCCGTTCCCCCTCGCGGCGCGCGAAGTCCATGAAGATGCGGTCCAGCGTGGTCTGCGCGACCGTTGCGGCCGGGGTGCTCATGATGCCTCCGCGAAAGCCAGGGCCACGTTGTGCCCGCCGAAGCCGGTGGACACCGACAGGGCGAGCGGCAGCCGCCGCGGGCGCGGCGTGGTGACCAGGTCCAGATCGATGCCGGGCGAGGGCGCGGCCAGGTTGGCGGTCGGCGGGATCAGCCGCCGTTCCACCGCGAGCACCGTCAGCGCGGCCTCCACCGCGCCCGCCGCGCCCAGCAGATGCCCCGTCACGGCCTTGGTCGAGGTGACCGGCGGCCGGTGCGGCAGCACCTCGGCGAGCACCCCGGCCTCCACCCGGTCGCCCAGCGGGGTGCCCGTGCCGTGCGCGTTGACGTGGGCCACGTCGGCCGGTGCGGCGCCCGCCGCGGCCAGCGCCTGCCGCAGGGCCGCGGCGAGACCGCGCCCGCCCGGGTCCGGTTTGACGATGTGGTGCGCGTCCGAGGTGGCGCCCTGACCCGCGACGCGCGCCCTGGGGCGCGCGCCGCGCGCGCGGGCGTCGCGCTCCCGTTCCAGCACGAGCATGCCCGCGCCCTCCCCCATCACGAATCCGTCCCGGTCCGCGTCGAACGGCCGCAGCGCGCCCGCCGGATCGCCGAACCGGCTGGACAGGGCGTGCATCCGGTCGAAGCCCGCCTGGAAGAACGGCGTGAGCGGCGCCTCCGCGCCGCCCGCCACCGCGATATCGCACCGGTCAAGGGCCAGCAGGTCGAGCGCGGTGCAGATCGCCGTCGCGCCCGAGGCGCACGCGGTGTTGACCGTCAGTCCTGGACCGGTCGCGTGCAGGTCCATGGCCAGCTGCGCCGCGAGCGCGTTGCCCAGCGCGCCGGGCACGGAGAACGCGGACATGCCGTGCTGCCCGGCGTCCAGCAGGACCCGGTGCTGCGCCTCGTAGGTCTGGGCGCCGCAGCAGCCCGCCCCCGCGACGACCGCGACCCGCGCGCCGTCCCAGCCGCCGGGGTCGAGTCCGGCGTCGGCCACGGCCTCTCGGGCGGCGAGCAGCGCCAGTTGCACGCAGCGGTCCGGCTTGCGCGCCAGCAGGCCGTTCAGCCGCCCCGGGCCGAACGGCGGCACCCGGCAGGCCAGGCGCGGCGGCTGCTCCTCGTCGTCGAGGGCCGCGGTCGGCAGGCCCTGGCAGACGCGTTTCCACGTGGCGTCCCGGCCGTCGCCCGCGGGCGTCACCGTGCCGACTCCGGTGACGCACACGGCGCCGCGCCCGCTCACCCGCCCGCTCACCCGCGCGCTCACGCGCCGGCCGCGGCGTGCCCGGCGATGATGCCGAGCACGTCGCCCACGGTCCTGGCCTCGTGCAGCTCCTCCTCGGTGACGGTCAGCCCGTGCCGCTGCTTGAGGATCAGCACCAGCTCGGCGATGCCGAGTGAGTCAAGACCCGCCTCCTCCCGGCCCGCCTGCTCGGTGATCTCCTCCTCGGGCACCCCCATGGAGACGAGAGCGGCCTTCAGATCGTCGAATGACATGGCTTCCTCCTGTTCCTCGGGCTGTTCCTCGGGCTGTTCGTCGGGCCGGTCCGCGGGCTGCCCGCGGCGGGCCCGTGGCACGCCGCGGCCAGATCGCGGGCCGCGGCGAGGCCGCCGAGCCGGTAGACCGGGTACAGCAGCGGGACGTCGTAGACGAACGGGCGCGGGCCGAGCGCGTCCGGCGGCACCGCGGCCTCGGGGCCCGTCGCCGTCAGCAGCCGCACGCCCGCGGCCAGGGCCGCCGCCTCCCGGCCCGCCGCGGCCAGCGCGCCGACGGCGTAGGCGGTGCCGAGCGGACCGGCCGCGCCCTGCCGCAGGCACGCCGCGGCGCGGGCCACGACGCGGCCGGTGCCGCCCAGCTCGTGGGCGGCGACGGCGCGCGCGGCGCGCATCACGTGCAGCAGGGGGAAGGCCGCGGAACGCGTCCACTCGTACGGGTAGCCGCCGTCGAGGCGCTGCCGCGCGGCGAGCCAGCTCCAGCCGCGGGCCGCGGCGGCGCGCTCGGCCGGGCCCGGCTGCCCGGCCAGCAGCGCGAGCACCGCCTTGGCGGTGATCTCCGCCTCCGAACGGGAGCCGCCCGTATAGGTGTTGAAGCCGCCATCCGCATTCTGCGCGCGGCGCAGCCAGGCGGCGCCCGCCGCGGCGGCGTCCCGGGCCTGGGGCGCGGCGCAGCGCCGGAGAAACGTCACGGCCACGGCGGTGTCGTCGGCGTCTGCGTGCGTCACGCCCGGCGCGTAGCCCCAGCCGCCGTCCGGCAGCTGGGCGTGGCACAGGTAGTCGGCCGAGGCGGCCAGCCGGTCCTCGCCGACGCCGCTCTCCGCGAGCGTCAGCGAGGCCAGGCAGGTCAGCCAGACGTCCTGGCTGCTGATGAACGGCACCCCGCCGTCCGCCCTGATCTGCGCCACCACGAAGTCGACGCCGCGCGCCACCATGTCGGGCGCCAGGCCCCGTTCGCGCAGCACGAGCAGAATCGTCACGGTGCCCAGCACGTACTGGTCCCAACCGCCGTCGCAGGACTGGCTCTCCCGCAGCAGCGCGAGATCGGCCCGCGCCGCGCCGCGGCCGTGCCGCCCGGTCAGCAGCCGCACCGCGGCCAGGGTCGGCCGCAGCCAGCCGCCGCCGCCCGCCGCCAGCGGGTCGGGCGGCACGTCCGGCACGTCCCACGCCTCGCCTGGGCGCAGCAGGGTCAGCAGCGCGCCGAGCAGGGCCCGCTTGCGCAGGCTCGCGACGGCGCGGTGCCCGGCCAGCGCGGCGCGCAGCCGCGCCGCGCCGCCCGGCGGCTCGGGGCGGCCGAGTGCGGCGGTGGCGAGGTAGCGGGAGAGCAGGCGGTCGAACGGGTCGGTGTGCGCGGCGGGCGGCGCGGCCAGCTCGCGGGCGCAGAACCGCTCGACGGCCCGCCGCGCGTGGGGCGCGGCGCCCGTGTCGCGCAGCAGGCGCACGGCGAGCGCGGCTTCGAGCAGGCGGCCGCGGCAGCCGCCGCGCCAGTGGCCTTCCGGCGCGCGGCGGGCGAGGAGGTCCGCCGCGGCGGCTTCGACGACGGTGGTGAGGGCCGACCCCCGGGGTCCGGGGGGGCGCGGATCACGCCGGGGGGCGGGGCAACGGGTCGCGGGCACGGGTGACTCCACGGAACGGCGCGGCCCGATGGACCGCGCAGAAGGAACAACTGGCTGGGCATTCCGAGGAGTTGAGGATGATCACCCGGGCTGCGCATCCATGAGAGCACAGCCGTGGACACCGGATGGCCGACGGCCGACTATTCCACTCCATAGGGTGAACAGACCGTCACACAGTGCAGGCGGGGGATCGTTCAGGAGGCGCGGCGCTTGCCCCCTCCGGCGCGGGTGACGCGAAAGACGACGAACGCGAGCACCGCGAGGACGACCACCACGAGCACGACCTTGGAGTACACGGAGACCAGGTCCGTCACCCGTTCCCAGTCCTCGCCCAGGCGGTAGCCGGCCAGCACGAAGAGGGTGTTCCAGATGGCGCTGCCCAGCGTCGTGAGCAGCAGGAACGTGCTCACCGGCATGCGTTCCACGCCCGCCGGAATCGAGATCAGACTTCGGAAAATGGGAATCATCCGGCCGAAGAACACCGCTTTCGCGCCGTGCTTGGCGAACCACGCCTCCGTCTTCTCGATATCCGCCACTTTCACCAGCGGAAGCTTCGCCGCGATCGCGATCAGCCGCTCCCGGCCGAGCAGCGCACCCACCCAGTACAGCGCGATCGCGCCGACGACCGACCCGATGGTGGTCCACAGCAGCGCCGCCCACAGGCTCATGTCGCCGCGGCTCGCGGTGAAGCCGGCCAGCGGCAGGATCACCTCGCTGGGCAGCGGCGGGAACAGGTTCTCCAGAGCGATGGCCGCGCCGGCGCCTGGCGCGCCGAGGGTTTCCATGAGGTCGGTGGCCCACCCGGCGATGCCGCCGGGATCTTCGGAGGACTCGGCCAGGTGAACGGGAACGGAGGATGAGGTCACACCCCGAACGCTACAAAGTCCCCCGGCGCCGGAACGATGGGGGATGCCTCACGGCAACCCTGCGGAAAACCTCAGTCCGCGCCCGCGGCCCGTTCGGATAGCGTCGGCGACGTGAAGAAAGCCCTGCGCCGCTGGCTGCGGATGGCCACCGGGCTCGCCATGGGCGCCGCGACCGTGCTGCCGGACCTCCTCGTCCTGTACGCCGCGCTGCTGCCGCGGCGGCGCGGCGATCCGCCCGCGGTGCGGCTGGCCGGGTGGGAACGGGCCAGGGTGACGCGCCTGCTCGGCGACGTCCCGGCAGCCACCGCACCGCCCGAGCCGCGCGCCGCCCTGGCCTACCTGGCCGCGCGCCTGCCGGTCGGCCTGCTGGCCGGTCTCGTGCTGCTCGCGGCGCTGGTCGGCGCCGCCTACGCCTCGACGCTGCTGTGGCTGTGGTTCTGGGCCGACCACTTCTGGGCCAACGTGTTCTCCGGCGTCGGCGGCCTGTTCCTGCTCTTCCTCGCCGCCTACGCCGTGCAGGCCGTCGCCGCCCTGGAGGCCGCCCTCGTGCGGCGCTTCCTCGGCCCGACCCGACAGGAGGCGCTTGAGCGGCGCATCGAGGAACTGGCGGAGAGCCGGGCCGGGGTGGTGGCCGCCGTGCACGAGGAGCGCCGCCGGATCGAACGCGACCTGCACGACGGCGTGCAGCAGCGCCTGGTGGCGCTCGGCATGCTGCTGGGCCGCGCCCGGCGCAGGGGCGACACCGGCGAGCTGCTGGCGCAGGCCCACCAGCAGGCGCGGCAGGCGCTCGCGGAGCTGCGGGAGGTGGCCTGGCGGGTGTACCCGACGGTGCTGGACGAGGCCGGGCTGCGGGCGGCCCTCGAAGCGGTCGCCGAACGTTCCCCGCTGCCGGTGCGCCTGGACTACCGGCTGGCGGCCGAGCCGGACCGGCCGGTGGCGGCCGTCG
The DNA here is from genome assembly GCF_031845565.1 of Streptomyces johnsoniae. Taxonomy (NCBI): domain Bacteria; kingdom Bacillati; phylum Actinomycetota; class Actinomycetes; order Kitasatosporales; family Streptomycetaceae; genus Streptomyces; species Streptomyces johnsoniae. The sequence goes on from NZ_JAVREV010000001.1 coordinate 574,905, forward strand.
CCTACTTCGTGGTGTCCGAGGCCGTCACCAACGCCGTGAAGCACTCGGGCGCCGCCGCCGTCGCCGTCCGCCTGGCCGACGAGGGGCCCGCGCTGACCGTGCGCGTCACGGACGACGGCCGGGGCGGCGCCGACCCGGCGGGCGGCGGGCTGCTCGGGCTGGCCAGACGCGCCGCCGCGCTCGACGGGCGGCTGCACGTGGCCAGCCCGGCCGGCGGGCCCACCGTGATCACCGCGGAGCTGCCGTGCGCGTGATCCTGGCGGACGATTCGACGCTGCTGCGCGAGGGCCTGGTGCGGCTGCTCACCGAGGAGGGCCACGAGGTGACCGCGGCGGTCGGCGACGCCGCGGCGCTGCTGGCCGCGGTGGACCGCGAACCGCCGGACGTCGCCGTGATCGACGTGCGGATGCCGCCGACGCACAGCGACGAAGGGCTGCGCGCGGCCCTCGACATCCGCCGCCGGTGGCCGGCGGTGGGGGTGCTGGTGCTGTCGCAGTACGTCGAGGGCCGCTACGCGACGGAGCTGCTGACCGGGGAGCCGGCGGGCGTCGGCTACCTGCTGAAGGACCGCGTGGTGGAGATCGACGAGTTTCTCGACGCGCTGGAGCGCGTCGCGGCCGGCCGTACCGCGTTCGACCCCGAGGTGGTGCGGCGGCTGCTGGCGCGCAGTTCGCACACCGATCCCCTCGCCCGCCTCACGCCGCGCGAACGCGAGGTGCTGCACGAGATGGCGCAGGGCCACACGAACGCGACGATCGCCGAACACCTGTGGGTCTCGCGCAGCGCGGTGGAGAAACACGTCAACGCGATCTTCGACAAGCTTCAGCTGCCGGGACCCGGCGGCTACAGCCGCCGGGTCCTTGCCGTGCTGCGCTACCTGGGCTCCTGAAGGCCCTGGAGCCCGAGCAGGAACGACTTGACCGCCGTGGCCGCGACCTCCCCGCCGTCCAGCGCGTCGGGGTCGGAACACAGCAGGACCGGCCGGTCCTTCTCGTCCTCGGGCAGGCGGCCGTGGCTGCCGCGGACGCACGACGGGTCGAGCGGCACCACGTTCATCCGGTAGCGCAGGCCCAGCTTCTTGCGGGCCAGGGCCGCGGCGGCCCTGGCCTTGGCGAACCGGTCCGCCGGGTCGAAGAACAGCTCCGCCGGGTCGTAGCCCGGCTTGCGGTGGATGTCCACGATGGCCGCCCAGTCCGGCGCGGCCGCGTCGTCCAGCCAGTAGTAGTACGTGAACCACGCGCCGGGATCGGCCACCGCGACCAGTTCGCCGGCGCGCCCGTGGTCGAGGCCGTGCCGCTTCTTGCCCGGCTCGTCCAGCACCTCGGCGACACCGGGCAGCCCGGCCAGCACCTCCCGCGTGCGCTCCAGGTCCTCGGGGCGCCGCACGTACACGTGCGCCACCTGGTGGTCGGCGACGGCGAAGGCGCGGGACACCCACGGGTCCAGGTACTCCATCCCGGCCTGCGTGTACACCTCAAGCAGCCCGGCGCGGCGCAGCGCGCGGTTGATGTCGACGGGCCGGTCCACGGGCGTGATGCCGTACTCGGACAGCACCACGACCGTGGCGTCCGCGGCCTGCGCCGCGTCGAGCAGCGGCCCGATCTCGGCGTCCAGCTCGCCCGCGGCGGCCCGCGCCTGCGGGCTGTCGGGGCCGAAGCGCTGGAGGTCGTAGTCCAGGTGCGGCAGGTAGACCAGCGTCAGGTCGGGCCGCTGCGTGCGCAGCAGGTGCCTGGCCGCGGCGGCGATCCAGCGGGACGAGGCGATGGACGCGGTGGGCCCCCAGTAGTTGAACAGGGGGAACGGGCCGTAGCGGCTGGTCAGTTCGTCGTGCAGCTCGGGCGGCCTGGTGTAGCAGTCGGGGTCCTTGCGGCCGTCGGCGTAGTAGATGGGCCGCGGGGTGATGGTGAAGTCGGTGTCCGCGCCCATCGCGTACCACCAGCAGACGTTCGCGACGGTGTAGCCGGGCCGCACGCGGCGCGCGGCGTCCCAGATCTTCTCGCCGCCGACGAGCGCGTTGTGCTGCCGCCACAGCAGCACGTCGCCGACGCCGCGGAAGTACCAGCCGTTGCCCACGATGCCGTGTTCGGCGGGCGGCGCGCCGGTGAGGAACGTGGCCTGCGCGGAGCAGGTCACGGCGGGCAGCACCGTGCCGAGCGGCGCGCGCGAACCGCCGCGGGCGAGCGCGGCGAGGCGCGGCAGATGGTCGAGCAGGGCCGGGGTGAGGCCGACCACGTTCAGCACGACGACCGGGCGGGTCATGACAGCTCCTTGAGTCCGAGTCCGGTCAGCAGGTCGCGGGCGAGGGACAGTTCGGCGGCGATGCCGTCCGCGAGCCCCTCGGGCGTGCGGGGCCGCAGGGCCGGCGGCAGCACCTGCCAGGTGTAGGTCTCCACCTCCAGGTGGCGGGTGAGGGCCCGTTCGCCGCCGACCAGGCGGGTGAGGGCCTGCGTGAGGTGCGGCAGCGTCGAGGTCAGCGGCGGGTGCGGGCGGGCGTGCAGCGGTATGTGCAGGTGGACGCGCCAGGGGTCGCGTCCCGGCAGCGGCTCGGGCCCGAACAGGGCGGTGTCCAGGTCGTCGTTGCCCAGGACGCCGCCCGGCGCGCGCTCCCGCGTCTGGTGCAGGAAGCGGGGCTCGGCGAAGTCGGCGAGCGCCGCGCGCACCGCGGGCTCCCCCGGGTGCTCGGCGTGCAGGGCCGCCGACAGCTGCGCCTTCACGACGGGCACGCCGCGCGCGGTCAGACCCGCGATGGCGCGGTCCGGGTCCTCGAAGGCGGTGGCCAGGTGGCAGGTGTCCAGGCAGACCCCGACCCGGCTGCTCGGCGGCGCCCCGGGGGCCGTCAGCACCTCGGCGGCCTGCCCCGTGGTCTCCACGATGCAGCCGGGCTCGGGCTCCAGGGCGAGCCTGATGGAGCGGCCGGTGCGCTCCGCGAGCGCGTCGAGCCGTTCGGCCAGCTCGGTGAGGTGCGCCAGCGCCCGTTCCTGGTCCTGCGGTGTGAACGGGGTGCGCCAGGCCAGCGGCAGCGTCGAGATGGTGCCCTCCGGCTCGTCCCCTGGCAGCAGCTCGGCGAGGAGGCCGGCCAGGTCGGCGGTGTGGTCCAGGCGTTCGCGGCTGGTCCAGTCGGGCGTGTAGACGGCGTACTTGACGCGTTCGCCGCCGAACCCGCGGTAGGGGAACCCGTTCAGCGTGACGACTTCGAGGCCGTGGCGCTCCAGGGCCTCGCGCAGGGTGCGGCGGGCGCCCGCGTCCGCCACCAGGGTGCGGGCCGCGTCACGGGCCAGCCACAGGCCGATGCCCAGGCGGGCGCGGCCGAGGCGCCGCCGGACCGGCTCACAGTAGTCGCGCAGCTGCGCGAGGACGCCGTCGAGCGTCTCCGCGGGGTGGACGTTCGTGCAGTAGGCGAGGTGGACGACCGAGCCGTCGGGGTGCTGGAAGCGCACGGCGCCTCACCGCCCGGCCGGGGCGCCGCGCAGGATCGAGTTGCCCTCGAAACTCTCCGGCTGCTCGCGTCCGTCCAGCTCAAGACGGCCGCTCTGGCCGTAGAACTCCACCGGATTGCGCCACAGCACCCGGTCCACGTCGTCGTCGGTGAACCCGGCGGCCAGCATGGCGTCGGCGACGCGGCGCGTCTTCAGCGGGTCGCTGCGGCCCCAGTCCGCGGCCGAGTTGACCAGCATCCGGTCGAGGCCGAGGCGGCGGAGCACCTCGACGGTGCGCCGCTCGTCCATCTTGGTGTCCGGGTAGACGGAGAACGCCATCCAGCAGCCGCTGTCCGCGGCGCGGTCGACGGTCGTCTCGTTCAGGTGGTCGAGCACCACGCGCTCGGGCGGCAGTTCGGACTCGGCGAGCACGGACAGGGTGCGTTCCAGGCCCGCGGCCTTGTCGCGGTGCGGCGTGTGGACGAGGGCGGGCAGGCCGTGGCGCGCGGCCAGTTCGAGCTGGGCGGCCAGCGCGTCGTCCTCGGCCGGGGTCAGCGAGTCGTAGCCGATCTCGCCGACGGCCACCACGTTGTCCTTCTCCAGGTAGCGCGGCAGCTCCTGGAGCACGGGCGTGCAGCGCGGGTCGTTCGCCTCCTTGGGGTTGAGGGCGAGCGTGCAGTGGTGGGCGATGCCGTACTGGGCGGCCCGGTAGGGCTCCCAGCCGAGCAGCGAGTCGAAGTAGTCCAGGAAGCTGGCGGCCGAGGTGCGGGGCTGGCCCAGCCAGAACGAGGGCTCCACGACGGCCGCCACCCCGGCCGCGCGCATCCGCTCGTAGTCGTCGGTCGTGCGGGAGGTCATGTGGATGTGGGGATCGAAGATGCGCATCATGCCTCCGGGGCGGGTGCGGGCGGCGGGGAGAGGGCCAGGGCGTGCCGCACGTCGGCGGGCACGGGCCGCCCGGCGGCCGTGCGTTCCGCGGCGAAGTCGGTGAGCATCCGGCTGAGTTCGGGGTCGGCACGGTCGGCGAGGCCGGCGACCTCGGTCACGGGGACGTCGGTGAAGACGCACTTGAGGACGGCGTGCCGCCACAGGTGCTGGTCGAGGTGGCGGGCGGCGTAGGGGCCGACGGCGGCGGCGATCAGCCGCGGGTCGTTGGTGCGCAGCGCGTCCTCGACGAGCGGCAGCGCGTCGGCGCCGACCGGCAGGTGCGGCAGGGCGCGCAGCACGGCGCGGCGCTCCGCCCCGTCGCCGTGCCGGTAGAGGCGGGCGGCGGTGGCGGCGTCGGCGCCCGCGGCGCGCAGCAGCGCCACCCGGACGGCGTCCGCGGCGGCGCGGCCGACGTGGCGGCCCGCGGAGGTGAACGCGGCCTCCCAGGCGTCGGTGCCCAGCACGCCGTCGAGCCAGGCGCGAGCGGCGGGGGTGAGACTGGTCTCGGTCAGCACTTAGCCGGCCTCCCGGTGCGCGGTGGTCAGGAAGTCGAGGGACCTGCGGGCGAGTTCGGGTCCGGCGTGGGAGTGGCGCGGCAGCTCGACGGAGACCAGGCCGCCGTATCCGGTGGCGGCGAGGGCGGCGAGCACGGGCGGAAAGTTGATCTCGCCCTCGCCCAGCGGCAGATGTTCGTGGACGCCGCGCCGCATGTCCTCGATCTGCACGTGGGCGGTCCAGGGCGCGGCGGCGGTGACGCAGTCCGGGACGGGCACGGGTTCGAGGCAGTGGCAGTGCCCGAGGTCGAGGGTGAGGCGGACGCCGTCGAGGTCGCGGCGCAGCCGGTGGAACGCGGCGAGGGTGTCGAGCAGCATGCCGGGCTCCGGCTCGACGGCCAGCGGCACCCCGGCCTCGGTGGCGAGGTCGAGGACCGGGGCGAGGGCTCCGGCGAGCCGCTTCCACGCCTCGGCCTCCGGAGTGTCGCGCGGCACCCGGCCGCTGAAGCAGTGCACCGCGGTCGCGCCGAGGTCGCGGCCGACGCGCACCGCGTCGAGGAGCAGCCCGGTGCGGCGCTCGCGGGCGGCCGGGTCGGGGTCGAGGAGGCTGGGGCCGTGCTTGGCGGTGGGGTCGAGTACGTACCTGGCGCCGGTCTCGACCGCGACGGCGAGGCCGAGGCGGTCGAGCCGGCGCGCGACCTGCGCGGTGCGGCGCGCAAGATCGGGGGCGCAGGGGTCGAGGTGCATGTGGTCGAGCGTCAGCGCCACGCCCTGGTAGCCGAGGTCGGCCAGCAGGGCGAGGGCGTCGGACAGGCGCAGGTCGGTCAGGCCGTTGGTGCCGTAGGCGAAACGGGGCCGGCGTGGACCGGTCATGTGGGGGTGACCTTCCTGGACAGGCGCCGGGCGGCGGCCAGCGCCCCGAGCAGCACGGGCACGGCCTGCGGCCGGCCCGCGCGGGCGGCCAGTGCCGCCTGGAGCGGCATCAGGGCGGTCAGCCCGCCGACGACGCCCTGCCGCACCCGGGCGCCGGTGGGCTCCCGGGCGGCGCGCAGCAGCGGTGGCGCGGCGGTCAGCAGGTAGGCGACCGAGCCGGCGACCGATCCGGCACGTTCCGCCCGGGGCGCGGGCGTGCGCCCGGGGGCGGCGACGGCCGCGGCGGTGCCGAGGGCGGCGGCCAGCGTGACCAGCGGCGCGGACCGCGGCCCGCCGAACGCCTCGTGCCGGGACAGCGCCGTCACGGCGGCGGTGTGGGCGCCGACGACGCCCGCCGCGGGCAGCGCGCGGTGGGGCGCGCGGCCCGCGCACGCGCCGAGGACGACGTTGAGGGAACGGGCCGCGCCCATCGCGGCGGGCCCGGCCTGGGTGTGCTTGACGCCCAGGTCGTAGGCCCAGGCGGTGGCGGCCAGCGCCCCGGCCGCGGCGAGGGCGGGCCGGGAGTGGACGGCGGCGAGGGTGAGCCCGGCGGCGGTGAGCCCGGCCGCCGCCGCGAGGGCGGCGGCCGGGCGGATGCGGCCGGAGGGGAGGGGGCGCGTGGGCCGTTCGCGCGCGTCGGTGTCGCGGTCGGCCCAGTCGTTGAGCGCCATCCCCGACCAGTACAGGCACAGGGAGGAACCGGCGGCCAGGGCCGTCCGCTTCAGCGGCGCGCCGCCCGCGGCGGCGGCACCGGCCACGATGTCGCCGGGGACGGTCAGCGCGGCCGGGCCGCGGACCAGCTCGATCCAGGCGCGGTTCACGGCCTGGCCCGCAGCGTCTGCGCGAGGGTCAGCAGTTCCTCGTACTGCTCGCCGAGCGCGGCCGGGCCGGTGTCGGGGTCCTTGAAGAAGAAGCCGAGCCCCGGCACGGGTCCTGACATGCCGGTGGCGTGGGCGCGCGCGACCAGGCGGGCCAGGTCGAGCACCAGCGGCGCGGCGAGCGCGGAGTCGCAGCCCTGCCAGATGGTCTGGAGCACCATGCGGGCGCCGAGGAAGCCGTCGAACGCGACGTGGTCCCAGGCGGTCTTCCAGTCGCCGAGGGCGGGCACGTTGTCGATGTGCACGGTGCCCTCGGGCAGGTCCCCGAGGGTGTCGGCGAGGACGCGTTCCTTCCCCGCGTTCTTGGCCGCGGCGGCGGCCGGGTCGGCGAGGGCGGCGCCGTCGCCGCCGCCGAGCAGGTTGGTGCCGGACCAGGACCGCACGTCCAGGGCGCGCTGGGCGAACATCGGGGCCAGGGCGGCGCGCAGCAGCGTCTGGCCGGTCTTGCCGTCCCGCCCGGCGTGCGGCAGACCGGCGGCGAGGGCCCGTTCGGCGAGACCGGGGCCGCGCATGCCGGTCGCGGGCGTGAAGTTGACGTAGGAGCAGCCCGCGGCGATGGCCGCGGCGGCGTAGCCGGTGCTGATCGCGGGGTCGGTCTCGGTGCTGGCCACGTTGACGACCACGGTGCGTTCCAGGTCGTGGCGGCGGGTGAAGTCGGCGATGTCGGCGGCCGGGTCGGCGCCCGGGTGCCTGATCTCGGCGTCGGCGGCGGCCAGTTCCGCGGCGATGGCGGCGGGCAGCCCGTGCGGCAGGACGCCGGCGGCGACGAGCTGTTCCGCGCGTTTGGGGACGGGGATGTCGACGACGTCGTGGCCGCCGACGACCAGGTGGTCGAGGTCGGGCAGCGCGCTGTCGGCGAACGGTGGCAGGGCGGTGACCATGCCGGTGGGCGGGGTGAGTCCGGCCGCAAGGGCGGCCCGCCCGGCGATGGTCGTGGTGGCGACGGAGCCGCGCGCGCCGATGAGCCAGAGGCCGACGCGCGCGGTGGATGCGGTTGTCACGGGGGTGGCCCTCCTCCTTCGTTTTCGGGTGCGACGAAAGGGGGCCCCGGTGCCCGGCCGGGTTCGGCGCGGTCGGGCACCGGGGGGTTGCGACGGCGGGGTGGGGTTCGGCGTCACCACCGCGCCACCGTCACCGGCCGTGGGGGCCGGGTCCGTCGCCGCCGCCCCTCGCGGCGGAGACGGGTCTAGGGGACGGTTCTAGGGGGAACTCGCACTGCTCAGGGCAGTTCCTGTATGCGGACGTTGCGGAAGCTAACGGTGTCTTCCTCACCGTGGTTCTGGAGGCCGACGTGGCCCTGCGTCAGGCTACGTGCGGGATCGGTATTGGTGAAGTCGTTGATCAGGGTGCCGTTGAGGAAGATCTGAAGTCGCTCGCCTTCGACCCGCAGTTCGTAGGTGTTCCACTCCCCCGGCGGGTTGAGGGCCGCGTCGCGGGCCTCGATGTCGGCGGACTGGAAGGTGTAGACGGACCCGGTGGTGCGTTCGGGCGCGTCCGTGGCGTCGATCTGGATCTCGTAGCCGTTGTCCACGGCGGACCACGGGTCGTCGGATGGCGGGAAGCCGATGAAGATGCCGGAGTTGTCGTCGCCCTCCAGCCGCCAGTCCAGCTTCAGCGAGTAGGAGGCGAACTCCTGGGCCTCGTACCACAGCATGCCCATGCCGCCCTCGGTGGTGAGGGTGCCGTCGTCGGCCAGCGCGAACTGGCCGGGGCCCGCCTGCGACCAGCCGTCGGTGCCGGTGCCGTCGAACAGCGAGGTGTAGCCGGTCTCCGGACGGCAGTCGGCCTCGGTGACGCCGGCCGCCCAGCGGATGCCGCCGAGCAGGTGGCGCACGAACTCCGGCTCCGTGAAGGACTCCGCGGTGTGGCCGCCGCCGGTGTAGAACGCCCGGCCGCCCTCGTACTCCTTGCACCAGGCGATCGGGTGGTCGCCGTCCATCTCGCCGCCGGTGTAGCTGGACTCGTCGAGCGAGGCCAGCACGCGCGCGGACTCCCGCGGGTTGGTGCGGTAGTTGTACCACTCGTCGGTGCGCTGCCAGGTCTCGCCCAGGTGGGCGGTGGCGTCGTGCGCACGGTCCTCGACGTGCACCGTGGCTTCCTGAATGTGCGGATGCGACTGGAACAGCGCGCCCGCGAGCCCGTTGTACCACTCCCAGTCGTACTCGGTGTCGGCGGCGGCGTGGACACCCACGTAGGCGCCGCCGTCGTTGATGTAGCCCTCGAACGCGGTCTGCTGGGCCTCGTCGAGCACATCGCCCGTGGTGGAGAGGAAGACCACCGCCTCGTACTGGGCGAGGTTGTCGGCGGTGAACGTGGTCGAGTCCTCGGTCGCGGTGACCGAGAAGTTGTTCTCCGCGCCCAGGGCGGTGATCGCGGCGATCCCGTCCTCGATCGAGTCGTGCCGGAACCCGGCCGTCTTGGAGAAGACCAGCAGGTCGTAGGCGGGGTCGTCGGGCGCGGCCGCCGGATCGTCCGGGGCCGCCGCCGCGGCGGCGGTGGGCAGGGCCGCGGCGCAGATCACGCCGCAGACGGCCAGGCGGGCCAGCCGTTTGGGTTGCTTGGTCCGTTGGTGCATCACTGACTCCCGGTGCCGAAGGTGAAGTCGTCGATGTCGAACAGTCCGCCGCCGCCGGTGGAACCGGTGAAGACCAGGTGGAGCGTGGTCGTTCCGGCGGGAAGATCGGTCAGGGACGTCGTGACGTCCTGGTAGACGTCCCAGCCGCCGGTGGGGGCCACGTCCACGGAGCCGAGCACGGTTCCGGTGGGCGAGTCGGCGCGTACCTCTATGGTGCCGCCTGCCCCGCCGGATGCGACGCGTGCGGTGAACTCGGTTGCGTCGGCCAGCAGGTAGGGCGTGAACGAGATCCAGTCGCCGTTGTCGACGAACCCGACCGCCCGGCCGCCGTGCGCCGTCGCGTATTCGGTGATCTCGACGCCGCTGCTGTCGCCGAAGTGCTCGGCCTGGCGGGTGCGGGTCTGCGTGGTGACCTGGTCGTGCGTGGTCAGGCCGCCCGCGTCGGTGTACTCGGCGTCGAAGATCCCGAAGATGTTGGCGTTCGGGTCGTGTTCGCCGTCCGCCAGGGTCTGGATGGTGCCGGAGCAGCCGGTGGTGTCGGTCAGTTTGTGCCCGTGGCTGTCGTGGCCGAGGACGAAGCTGAGGGTGACCTGCGAGCAGTCGATCTCGCCGTCCTCGGGGTCGGACACCTCGATCTCGAACGGCACCGCGTCGCCGAAGTCGACGAGCTGGCCGTCGGCCGGGAGGATCAGCTCCACGGTGGGCGCGGTGTTGCCGACGTTGATCGGCACCGAGGCCGAGCCGGTGAGTCCGTCCGCGTCGGTCACCGTCAGTTCCGCGGTGTAGGTGCCGTCCTCCTCGTAGGTGTGCGACGGGTTCGGCTCGGTGGAGGTGCTGCCGTCGCCGAAGTCCCAGCTGTAGCTGATCTCGTCGCCGTCGGGGTCGTTGCTGCCCTCGGCGGAGAAGGTCACGGCCAGCGGCGCGGGTCCCGAGGTGGGGGTGCCGGACGCCTCGGCGATGGGCGAACGGCCGCCGGTCACGTTCTCGATGCGGTACAGCGCGCTGTTCTCGTCGCCGTTGAAGTAGCCGGTGCCGTAGTCCAGCACGTACAGGGCGCCGTCGGGGCCGAAGGCGCTGTCCATGACCTGGGTGCCGCTCCAGGGGAACTCGCTGATCGAGTTGACGGTGCCGTCGGCCTCCAGATCGATGGCCCTGATCCAGCGCCTGCCGTACTCGGTGGCGAAGAAGTTGCCGTCGTACTCCTCGGGGAACTTCACGGACGATTCGAGGTCCGGGTCGAAGTGGTAGACCGGCCCGGCCATCGGGGACTCCGAGCCGTTGCCGAACTCGGGCACCGAATCGCCGTCGTAGGGAATCCAGGCGGGCTGCGCGGGCGGCAGCTCGGTCAGCCCGGTGTTGTGGGGGGACTCGTTCACCGGGGCATCGCAGTCGAACGTGGCGCCGGAGGCCCCGCTGCCGAAGTCGTAGTCGACGTAGGCGTCGTTGTCCCCGGTGCAGTACGGCCAGCCGAAGTTGCCCGGGGCCGTGATGCGGTTGAACTCGACCTGCCCGCCGGGGCCGCGGCTGTCGGAGGCGGTGCCGGCGTCGGGGCCGTAGTCGCCGACGTAGACGATGCCGGTCTCCTGGTCGACGCTCATCCGGAAGGGGTTGCGGAAGCCCATGGCGTAGATCTCGGGGCGGGTGCCCTCGGTGCCCTCGGCGAAGAGGTTGCCCTCGGGGACGGAGTAGCTGCCGTCGTCGTTGACGGTGATCCGCAGCACCTTGCCGCGCAGGTCGTTGGTGTTGGCCGAGGACCGCTGCGCGTCGAAGGCCGGGTTGCGGTCGGCCCGTTCGTCGATCGGGGTGTACCCGTCGGAGGCGAACGGGTTGGTGTCGTCGCCGGTGGACAGGTACAGGTTGCCCTCGGCGTCGAAGTCGATGTCGCCGCCGACGTGGCAGCACTGGCCGCGGCTGGCGGGCACGTCGAGGATCTGCGTCTCGGTGCCGAGGTCGAGCTGGTTGCTCTCGTTCAGCACGAAGCGCGAGAGCCGGTTGACGCCGTCGAACGGCGCGAAGTCGCCCGCCGCGCCCTCGCCTGGCGCGTCCCCGCCCGGGGTGTCGAGCGGCGGGGCGTAGTAGAGGTAGATGAACCGGTTGTTCTCGAAGTCCGGGTCGACGCCGACGCCCTGGAGGCCCTCCTCGTCGTGGGCGTACACGTCCAGCGTGCCCGCGACGCTCGTGGTGCCGTCCGCGTCGGTGATCCTGACCGTGCCGTCCCTGGCGGTGTGCAGCACGGAACGGTCCGGCAGCACGGCAAGCGACATCGGCTCGCCCATCTCGGGCTCCCCCTTGGCGAGGGTCACCTGCTGGAACTCGGCCGTGGGGGCCGGGTCCTCGCCCGGGGCCGCGGCCGCGGTCGACTGGGTGGTGGCCAGCGTGATCGTGCCCGCGATGGCGAGCACGCTGCCTGTCAGGGCGGCGAAAACTCTTCTTGTTCTCCTGTGCACGCGCGTCCTCCGTTGAGCACGGGGTGGGGGGTTCAAGTCCTTCGCACAGGCGCGCGCCGCCGCGCCGGGGAACTACGCGACCGAGGGACGAGGGGAGGTCACGTGATCCGGAAGTGACCGGTACACAACAGGGACGGTAACGACTTTCTCCCTCAGTGGAAACCCCTTTGAAACAAGAAGCGCGAACTTCTTCCTCCGAAGGGACAAAGTTCAGTCACGTGGGGTCGCGTGCAGTCGCGTGCGGTCACGTGGGAATCCGGGGCGGCGACGGTCAGCCGCCCCCCGGCACCGGCCGCCCGAGCAGCGCGCCGATGACCAGGTCGGTCGTGGCCGCCATGTCGACCGCCTCCGGCGCCAGCAGCCACTGCACCCGCAGCCCGTCCATCACCGCCAGCACGGCGCTGGCCGCGGCCCGCGGGTCGAGCCCCGCCGGGACCTCGCCCGCGTCCGCGGCCTCGCCGATCGCCTCCACCACCATCGCCCGCAGCCCCGCGTACCGGGCGCGGAAGTACTCCTGCGCCGGGTGACCCGACGTCACGCTCTCCGCCGACAGCACCGCGTACAGCCGCACGATGCCCTCCCGCTCCGCGTTCCGCCGCGCCGTCTCCACCAGGTGCGCGAGGAACGCCAGCCCGCGCGGGCGCTCCTCGCCCAGCTGCGCCAGCTGCGCCAGGTCCGACTGGTCGCGCAGGTCGAGCACGCCGGTCAGCAGCCCCGCCTTCGACCTGAAGTGGTGCAGGACGCCCGCCTGCGTCAGGCCGGAGCGCTCCGCGATCTCCGCCAGCGAGGCGTTGTGGTAGCCGCGGGTCGCGAAGGTCTCCATCGCGATGCGCAGGATCTCCTCGCGCCGCTCCGCCGCGGAGGGCCGGCCGCCGTCCGATCTGCTCGTTTCCGGTCTGCTCGTTTCCGGTCTGGTCATACCGCTTCGCTTTCGCTGGCTCCGGCGGCGGACGTCCACGCCTCGTTCCGGATTGGGTTCCGGATCAGGTTCCGGATCAGGTTCCGGAACCGGGGACACCTTACTGAGCACTCAGTAGGTCTGCTTTCATCTGAGCGTACCGGGCGAAAGGAATTAGATGACATCCCTCTCCACCCCTGCCGCCGCCTCCGCGGCGGCACCGGACGACGCCGAACTGGCCCGCCGGGTCAGCGGCATCGACCTGGAGTCGAAGGTGCGGCTGCTGACCGGCGCGACGCTGTGGGCCATGCCCGCGGAGCCCCGGCTCGGCCTGCACCCCGTCGTCATGTCCGACGGGCCCCAGGGCGTTCGCGGCACAGGAGACGTGCCCGGCGCCACCGGGCTGCTCGCCCCCGCGCCCAGCGCGCTCGGCGCCACCTGGGACATCCACCTGGCCGAACGGCTCGGCGCGCTGTTCGCCACCGAGGCGCGGCGCCGCGCGGCCGATGTCGTGCTCGCCCCCGCGATCAACCTTCAGCGCACCCCGGTCGCGGGCCGCCACTTCGAGTACTTCGCCGAGGACCCGCTGCTCACCGGACGGCTCGCGGCCGGCCTCGTACGCGGCCTCCAGGACGGCGGCGTGGCCGCCTGCCCCAAGCACTTCGTCGCCAACGACTCCGAGACGGAACGCACCCGCTACGTCTCCCGCGTGGACGCGCGCACCCTGCGCGAGGTCTACCTCGCCCCGTTCCGCACCGTCCTGGAGGAGGCCGGTGCGTGGAGCGTCATGGCCGCCTACTCCGGCGTGGACGACGGCACCGCGACCGCGCCGATGAGCGAGCACGCCGGGCTGCTGCGGGGCGTGCTCAAGGGCGAATGGCACTTCACCGGCCCCGTCGTCAGCGACTGGGCGGCCGCCCGCACCACCGCCGCCTCCGCCGTCGGCGGCCTCGACCTCGTGATGCCGGGCCCCGACGGGCCGTGGGGCGCGGCGCTCGTCGCCGCCGTACGGTCAGGGGACGTGCCCGAATCCGTCGTCGACGACAAGGTGCTGCGGCTGCTGCGGCTCGCCCGGCACGTCGGCCGGCTCACCGAGCCCTGGGCCGACTGCGCGCGGCCGCCCGCCCCCGCCGGGCCCACCGAGGCCGAGTTCACGCTGCTGCGGCAGGTCGCCGCCCGCTCCACCGTCCTGCTGCGCGACCGCGACCACCTGCTGCCGCTCGCCCCGGGCGGCCTGCGCCGCGTCGCGCTCATCGGCCCCAACGCGGTCGCACCCTACTTCCAGGGCGGCGGCAGCGCGTTCGTCCCCGCCGTGCGCACCATCGGCTTCGAGGAGGGCCTGCGCGCCGCGCTGCCCGCCGGGACCGAACTCACCGTGCACCGCGGCGGCGACGCCCGCCGCCACCCCCCGTTCATCGACCCGGCGCTGCTCGGCGACGGCGTCCGCGCCGACTACCTGGACGCCGCCGGCACCCGCCTCGGCGGCGATCTGCGGCCCACCGGCGACTGGGGCGACCACCACGACTTCCCCGCCGGCACCCACCGCGTCGTGCTGAGCACCGAACTCACCCTCGCCGAACCGGGCACGCACCGGCTGGAGATCGGCGCCGTGGGCCGCTACGAGATCCGGGTCGACGGCGACGTGACCGCCTCGGGCGACGACGACCGCGGCGTCGGCCTCGTCCTCGACTCCAGCCACCACCACCCGGCGGGCAACCGCGTCGAGCTGGCCGTCGGGGACACCCCGCGCCGCGTCGGCCTCGTCATCGACCTGACCGTGGTCGACGCCGAGGGCTACGGCCGCCTGGTCACCGCCCACCTGCGGCACCGGCCGCCAGGGCCAGGCCCCGAGGAGGAGATCGAGGAGGCGGTGGCCGCCGCCCTGCGGGCCGACGCCGCCGTCGTCGTCGTCGGCACCAACGAGGAAGTCGAGTCAGAGGGCTGGGACCGCACCGGCCTCGCCCTGCCGGGCCACCAGGAGGAACTGGTGCGCCGCGTCGCCGCCGCCAACCCCAGGACGGTCGTCGCCGTCAACGCGGGCGCGCCGGTTCTGCTGCCCTGGTCGGAGGCCGAAGTGCCCGCGCTGCTGTGGCTGTGGCTGCCAGGACAGGAGGCCGGACACGCCCTGGCCGACGTGCTGTTCGGCCGCGCCGAGCCCGCCGGCCGCCTGCCCTGCACCCTGCCCGCCCGCGCCGAGGACGTGCCGGTGCCGCACGCCAGGCCGGAGAACGGCGTCGTCACCTACACCGAGGGCCTGGACATCGGCTACCGCGGCTGGGAACGGACCGGCGCCACCCCGGCGTTCCCCTTCGGCCACGGCCTCGGCTGGACGACCTGGCACTACGAGTCCTTCACCGGCCCGGCGGTCCCCGGGACCGGCGACGAAGGGCTGCGGCTGACCGTCCGCGTCACCAACACCGGCCCGCGGCCCGGCCGCGAAGTCGTGCAGGTCTACCTCCGGGCGCCGCAGGAAGGACCGCCCCGGCCGCGGCTCGCACTCGCCGGGTTCGCAGGCGCGCAGGTGCCCGCGGGCGGCACCGCCGAGGTGACGGTCACCGTTCCGGCCCGCGCCTTCCAGGTGTGGAACCCGGCGACCGACGCCTGGCACACCCCACCCGGCACCTACCACCTGCACGCGGGCCGTTCGAGCCGCGACCTGCGGCTCATTACGGAAGTGACGGTATAGCCGGCAGCCGGACCGACCCCTCCCCGCCGGACCGCGCCGCTACGATGAGTTGACCGCTGGTCACGAAAGGCATGGATCAAAAGGGGAGGGGCGCCATGCCGTCATTCGACGAGGAGTGGGCCGGGCTGCGGGCCACAGCGCACGACCACACCACGCACACCCGGCTGAACAGCACCGAGGGCGGCGCCGCCGCGCCCGACCTGGAGCTGCACGAGGCGGAGTTGGCCGCGGTTCAGCGGGGCGCGAGCTTCCTGGCCGACGCCCTGGACCGTTCCGGCCACGAGGCGGAGGACAGTACGAGCCGCGCCGGCACGCTGCTGCGGACACCGGGCTTCGGGACCGGATCGGCGCTGGCCGACGTGGCCGACCGCTGGCGGACCCAGGCCGACACGCTCAGGAACGTCTGCGCGGACATCGCAAGCCACCTCCGCGACACGACGACGCTGCACGCGGCGGCCGAGCAGGACACCATCGCCTCGCTCCACCAGTCAGGCGCGGGCACGGACAATCCACGCCTCTCGGCTCTGTGAGGGGGCTCGTGCTGCGATTCGAGGACGTCTTCCACGCCCGGCTCGAGCCGTTGAACGAAGCAGTCGGTGACTGGGAGACGCAGGTCAACCGGCTGACCGAGATGATCGAGCCGAGCGGGGACCATTCCGCCCAGGGCATGGCGCGGAGCGCGCGCACGGCCAACTGGTCGGGCGAGAACGCGGCCGTGACGGTACCGCACGTCGTCCGCCAGGCCGACCAGTTCGACGCCGCGCTGCGGCAGGCCACCTCCCTGCGCGACGTCTGCGGCGACGCCTACCAGCGCCTCAAGGGCTGCCAGGACGAACTGACGCGGATCGTCGAGACGGAGGCACCCGCGGCGGGCGTCCACGTCAGCGCGTCCGGCCGGGTGAACACGGACCTGGACGGACTCGACGGGGAAACCCGGCGCGAGCGGCAGGACGCGGTCATCCGGATCTCCAACCGGATCGAGGACGTCCTGCGCCGCGCCAACGACCACGACGAGGTCATCGCCCAAGCCCTCCGCGACACCATGGGCACCGACCCCCACCGCTTCAACCCGGTCGCGTACGACTCGGTCGGCGCCGCCGCCGTCGCCTGCCGGCACGCCGAAACGGCGCGGGACCTCATGGACCGGGGCGACGAACTGACGGACGAGGAGGTCGACTACCTCTCCAACGTCCTGTCACGGCACGCCGATGACCCCGTCTTCGCCGAGCTGGTCGCCACCGGCCTCGGGCCGCAGGGTGTCGTGGACTTCTGGCGGGACGTCACGAACTCCCGCGACATCGACGACGGTTCCGATCAGTGGGACAGGTTCGCCGGCCTCCAGGAAAACCTCGGAACGGTCCTCGGCGTCGCCACACGGTCCGACTCGGACGCGATGGAGCGCTGGGAGCGCGACATGATCGCCCTCGGCGACGAGCGCGTAGGCGGCGTGGACGGCCCGTACGGCTTCCAGGCGATGAGCGCGCTGATGAACGCGGGGGCCTACGAGCCGGAGTTCCTCGTTGGCTACGGCGAAGCCCTGCTCACCTTCGAGCGGGAGGCCGGGCGGCCCGCGCCGCGACTGTGGGACTCCGATCCGTTCCTGAATCTCAACTTCATGACGGACGACGCCGGGGACGGCGACCCCGACGGCCAGCCCCCGGGCGGGAACGCGGGACGCGACCCCGTCACCGGCTTCCTCACCGCGCTGGGGAGCGCCCCGGAGGCGGCCACCGCCTTCTTCGCGCCACCCGACGACTTCGACCCCACCGCCCACGTGGACCCGTTCGACACGGAGTCCGCCGAGGCGAGCCGCGACCGGCTGAACGACCACATGGCCTATCTCGCGACCGAGCGGGAGTGGTGGAGCAGCGTCGATCACCGCGGGCCGCCCGAGTCGCTCACCGTACACCCCTCCCTCGGCGACGCCCTCCTCGCGGCGACGACCGGGCACGCCGCGGACACCCTGGACAGCGAGGGCATGCGCGACTCTCTCATCTCCGACCTGCGCACACCCGAGACGTCCGCCGTCATGGAGCAAGTGGTGCACCTGTACGGCACGCACGAGCCCGGGCTGCTCGCGGAGCAGCCGCAGATGGCGGAGCGGCTGAGCCATATGGCCAGCGCCTACATCGACGACATCAACTACGTGGTCTCGGGGACGTTCGACACCGGCATGCCCGACATCGCGGAGACCACGTTCGTCTCTCCCTACGGCGACCGGCTCGACAACACCAACCGTGCCGTCACCCAATTCCTGTACGAGCTGGGCAGGTACGAGGAGGCACACACCACACTGAGTCAGACCCAGCACATTTACACGCTCAGTGCCCTCGATCTCTTCGAGCCCGTGGACGAGAACGCCTTCGCGCACGGCGAGCAGGCCCTGCGAGCGGGCGCGACGGCACGCGGAATCCTCGACGAGGCGAGGACCCACCAGATCGAGGCGGACTTCGGAGACGATGCGGCCGGCGCGCAGCGGGCGGCCTCCGAGGCGTCGAGCTGGTGGAAAGCGGGGAGCAATTCCCTCATCGGCGTCGGCGCGGGAGCAGCCGCCGTCGCCGCGACCGGCGCCGCGGGCCCCGCCGCCGTGGTCATCCCCCTCGCCGCCCCGGCCGCGGGCGTCTTCCTCGGAGAGTTCCTCGGCCAGCAGATCGACGGCGCCCACGGCAGCCAGCCGAACCCGGCCGAACAGCTGCAGCTCACCGGGAATCTTCACCAGGACTCGGGCGCGCAACTGGGCAGTGTGGCAGAGCACTACGAAAGCGAGTCACTCAGACATTTTGCGAATGATTTCGCTGACAACGCGCACCGGGCCACGCTGGAAGGATATGACCATGGTGCCATGACAGGCGGGAGATACGGTGGCTAGCGCGTCGGGAAGAGTGAGGCCGTACTCCCGCCTCATCGGGATTTGCGCACTGCTTCTCACGGTGACGTCCTGCTCGGGGGACAGCGACGACGACCGAGCCCCGGAGGTCGGCCTGGAGCCGGCCACGCGGATCTGTGACGGCACTCTCACCGCGTCCGCCGCCGAAGACCTGGAAGCACTCACCGCGGAGGACACGTTCAAGGAGACGACGGTTCCCTCGGTACCGCCTGCCGACCTGGAGGAATTCCTCGACGTCCTGAGGGCGTCGACAGCCGGCCATGAGGATTTTTGCTTCATCTACCGGGCGGATGACGACCGGGCTACGCTGAGCCTTGCGTTCGGCTGGCGGGAATCCACTCCCACCGATTTCGAACCGGCCGGTGATGAGGCCGCGTACGCGACCGGGGATTTCGCCTACGCCGATACACGCATGGCGAGCCTCTACTTCCCTTGCGGCATCAGAAACATGCCGGAGGACTTCGTCTCTGCCCGCCTCTACACTCATTCCGGCCCGATGACCAGCCACGACGCCCGGACGTCCATCCTGAACTCCGTCTCACGTGCTGTCGCCGAAGGGCTCGGGTGTCTTGAGGGGGCCGGGCTGGTCGAGGGGCGGCCGGAGCGGGTGGGGTGATTCGGGGGCGGTTTTCCGGGGCTTCGGGCGGGTACTCGACGCAGTCCGGCCATGGAGCTTGTGCGACATGGAGGTGAGAACCATGCCCGGACGCCAGGAACTGCCCTCCACGCTGGAACGTTCGCCGCGCGACGCGCAGCGCACGTGGATCAAGGCGCACGACTCCGCCGTGCAGGAGTACGGCGAGGGCCAGCGCGCCCACCGCGTGGCCTACGGGGCGCTGAAGCACACCCACGAGAAGGTCGGCGACCACTGGGAGCGCAAGGAGAGCCGGCGCAAGGGGCCCTCCGATCCGCAGTCGGCCCGGCCGCGTCAGCGGGGCGGTCGCAGCGGTGAGGGCGTGGACGAGCAGGCCACGAAGGAACACCTGTACCAGGTCGCGAAGCGGCTCGGTGTCGACGGCCGCTCCCGGATGAGCCGCTCGGAGCTGCTGTCGGCCGTTCGTAAGGCCAACCGTGCGCAGACGCGCGAGGCGCGCAAGGGATGAGGGCCCGACGGTGCGCCGCTTCCTGCGGGACAACGGGCTGACGCTGGCGTTCGCGCTGGCGTTCCTGCTCGCGCTGGTCGGCCAGGCGGTGGCCGGGCACGCGGAGTTCAACGAGGAACGGCGGACGGACGGGGCCCGGCGGTCTCGTTCCCCGCCTACCTGACCTCCGCGGACTTCGCCGTGGATGTGACGGAGAACTGGCAGTCGGAGTACCTCCAGTTCTTCCTGTACATCTTCGCCACCGTCTGGCTGGTGCAGCGCGGTTCGCCGGAGTCCAAGCCCGTCGGCGCGGCGCACTCGACCACGCACGAGGGGGGCTGAGCGGCCGCCGTCCGGCGGGCAGCACGGAGAAACAGCGAGAACAGCGAGAACAGCGAGACAGAGAAGGGGCCGTCGCCGATGTCGCGGGACCACAACCACCAGCACCATCAGCACGACCGTTCCTTCAGCCTCGGGGACCAGGAGACCGCGGCGCTCGACGCCCAGTGGCGGGCGGCGAACTACCTGTCCGCGGGCCAGATCTACCTGCTGGACAACCCGCTGCTGACCGAGCCGCTGCGCCCGCAGCACGTGAAGCCGCGGCTCCTGGGCCACTGGGGCACCTCACCCGGCCTCAACCTGGTGCACGCGCACCTGAACCGGCTGATCGCCGCGCACGACCTGGACGCGATGTGCGTGTGGGGGCCGGGGCACGGCGGTCCTGCGGTGGTGGCGAACTCCTGGCTGGACGGCAGCTACACCGACACCTACCCGGACGTCACCCGGGACGCGGCCGGCATGGCGCGGCTGTTCCGGCAGTTCTCGTTCCCCGGCGGGATTCCCAGCCATGTCGCCCCGGAGACGCCGGGCTCGATCCACGAGGGCGGCGAGCTGGGCTACTCGCTCGCGCACGCCTACGGCGCCGCGTTCGACAACCCGGACCTGCTGGTGGCCTGCGTCATCGGCGACGGCGAGGCGGAGACCGGCCCGCTGGCCGGGTCCTGGCACGCGAACAAGTTCGCCGACCCCGTGCACGACGGGGCGGTTCTGCCGATTCTGCACCTCAACGGCTACAAGATCGCCAACCCGGCGGTGCTGGCCCGGCTGCCCGAGTCGGAGCTCGACGACCTGCTGCGCGGCTACGGCCACCACCCGCTGCACGTGTCGGGCGAGAAACCCGCGGAGGTGCACAGGGAGCTGGCCTGGGCGATGGAGACGGCGCTGGCGCGCATCGGCGCGATCCAGCAGGCGGCCAGGCGCGAGGGCGCGACGCACCGGCCGCGGTGGCCGGTGATCGTGCTGCGCACCCCGAAGGGGTGGACGGGGCCGGCGGAGGTGGACGGGCTGCCGGTGGCGGGCACCTGGCGTTCGCACCAGATTCCGTTGAGCGCCGCCCGCACCAACCCCGATCACCTGCACCAGTTGGAGCGGTGGCTGCGTTCGTACCGGCCCGAGGAGCTGTTCGACGCGGGCGGCCGCCCTACCGCCCGCGTGCTGGCCCACATGCCGTCGGGGCCGCGGCGGCTCGGCGCCAACCCGCACGCCAACGGCGGGCTGCTGCTGCGTGAGCTGCCGGTGCCGCCGCTCGCGGACAGCGCGGTGCAGGTCGACGCGCCGGGCGCGACGCAGCACGAACCGACGCAGGTGCTGGGCGAGTTGCTGCGGAAGCTGATGGCCGCGACGGCCGACCGCCGTGATTTCCGGCTGGTGGGCCCCGACGAGACGGCGTCCAACCGGCTCCAGGCCGTGTACGAGGCGACCGACAAGGCGTGGGACGCGGAGACGCTGCCCGTCGACGAGCATCTCGGGCGCGGCGGCCGGGTGATGGAGGTGCTGTCGGAACATCTGTGCCAGGGCTGGCTGGAGGGGTACCTCCTCACCGGCAGGCACGGGCTGTTCTCCAGCTACGAGGCGTTCGTGCACATCGTCGACTCGATGGCCAACCAGCACATCAAATGGCTGCGCACCTCGCGCCGGCTGCCGTGGCGGCGGCCGGTCGCGTCGCTGACGTACCTGCTGACGTCGCACGTGTGGCGGCAGGACCACAACGGCTTCTCGCACCAGGACCCGGGCTTCGTCGACCACGTGCTGAACAAGAGCCCCGAGGTGGTGCGCGTCTACCTGCCGCCGGACGCGAACACGCTGCTCGCGGTCGCGGACCACACGCTGCGCAGCCGGGACTACGTGAACGTGATCGTCGCGGGCAAGCAGCCGTGCTTCGACTGGCTGGGCCTCGCCGACGCGCAGGCGCACTGCGCCCGCGGCGCCGGGATCTGGGAGTGGGCGGGCACGGAGGCCGACAACCGGGAGCCGGACGTGGTCCTGGCCTGCGCGGGCGACGTGCCGACCCAGGAGGTGCTCGCGGCGGCCGACCTGATGCGGCGGCACCTGCCGGAGCTGGCCGTCCGCATCGTCAACGTCGTGGACATCGCCCGGCTGATGCCCACCGAGGAACACCCGCACGGCCTGTCGGACCGCGACTACGACGCCCTGTTCACCCGCGACCGGCCGGTGATTTTCGCCTATCACGGGTACCCGTGGCTGATTCACCGCCTGACCTACCGCCGGGCCAACCACGCGGACCTGCACGTGCGCGGCTACGTGGAGGAAGGCACCACCACCACGCCCTTCGACATGGTGGTGCGCAACAACCTGGATCGCTACCGGCTCGTCATGGACGTCATCGACCGCGTCCCCGGCCTCGCCGTCCGTGCCGCGCACGTGCGTCAGCACATGTCCGACACCCGCTACCGGCACGACGGGTGGATTCGCGAGCACGGGACCGACCTGCCGGAGGTGGCGGACTGGAGCTGGGGCGCACGCAACTGACCCTTCCGCCGGGGCCGGAAGGGGTCCGCGAGGGGCACGCAGAGAAAGGACCGTCTCTCATGCTCGTCTTGGGCCTGCTGGCAGGCTCGCTCGGCTATCTGCTCATCACGCTGCTGACGGCACGCGCCGCCTATGGGGCGCAGCGGGCGCGGCTGATCCGGCAGGAGGAACTGTGGCACGTGGGTGACCCGGTGGACAGCTTCGAGCACCACGACAGTTCCTCCGCCGCGGTGACCGCGCTGCTCTTCGGACTTGCCTGGCCGGTGACCGTTCCGGGATACTTCCTGCTCCGCTGCGCTACCTTCGTGATCACGGCGCGCCCCCCGGCCACCGTCGAGGACAGGGAGCGGCATTCCGCGGACCTCAAGCAGCAGATCCGCACCCTGGAAGAGGCGCTGGAGCGGCCGCTCGAAGAGTGAACAACCCGAGTGAACAATCCCACCCGCCGCCGGGCAACCGCGCGCTTGTCACATGAGGTCTATGTCCGCATGAAGATTTCCTTCCTCCTCCACAACGGGTACGGGATCGGGGGGACGATCAAAACCACCTTCAATCTCGCGCAGGCCCTGGCCGAGCGGCACGAGGTGGAGATCGTCTCCGTGCACCGGCACCGGGAGGAACCGAATTTCCTCCTGGGCGCGCAGGTGCGACTGCGGCATCTGGTGGACCTGCGGACCGAAAAGGACCACCCGGCGCACCAGCGCCCCGCCCGGGTCTTCCCCGCCTCCGAGTACCGCTACGGCCAGTACAGCGAGCTGACGGACGAACGGATCGCGGAGTGCCTCGCCGGACTCGACTCCGACGTCGTCGTCGGCACGCGCCCCGGACTGAACGTGCACCTCGCGCGCCAGGGGCCAAGCCACGCCGTGCTCGTCGGCCAGGAACACCTGACGCTGGACAACCACCCGCCCGCGCTGCGCGGCGAACTGCGCCGCGTGTACCCGCGCCTGGACGCGCTGACCACCGTCACCCACGCCGACGCCGAGGCGTACCGGCGCAAGATGCGGCTGCCGGGCGTGCGGATCGCCGCCCTGCCCAACAGCGTTCCCGAGCCCGCGCTTCCGCCGGCCGACGGCAGCGGGCGGATCGTGGTGGCCGCCGGTCGTCTCGTCCGGTCCAAGCGCCACGACCTGCTGATCCGCGCCTTCGCGGGCGTCGCCGCGGAACGGCCCGACTGGCGGCTGCGCATCTACGGCAAGGGCGAGGAACAGGACCGGCTGCGCCGCCTGATCGACGATCTCGGCCTGTACAACAACGTGTTCCTGATGGGCGCCGCCTCCCCCATCGAGGCGGAGTGGGTCAAGGGCTCCATCGCCGCGGTCACCTCCAGCTTCGAGCCGTTCGGCATGACGATCGTGGAGGCGATGCGCTGCGGCCTGCCCGTGGTGTCCACCAACTGCCCGTACGGGCCCGCGGAGATCATCGACGACGGCGTGGACGGCCGGCTGGTGCCGGTCGGCGACCGGGACGCCCTGACCGCGGCGCTGCTCGACCTGATCCGCGACGACGAGCTGCGGCTGCGCATGAGCCGCGCCGCGCTCGCAGCCGCGCGCCGCTACGATCCGGTGCCCGTCGTCGAGCAGGCGGAGGCGCTGTTCGCCGGCCTGGCCGAGGCCAAGCGCACCCGGCGCGGCCGGTCCGGCGCGGCGGCGGGGCGGCGGCTGGCCGCCGCGGTCGTCAGCAGCGGGCACGCCGTGAAGGACGCCACGCTGGCGCTGGGCGTCACCACGCTGCGGAGCATGAGGAAGGGCAAGCGATGAGCACCGGCACCATCCCCAAGGACAAGCTGCCGCGCGCGGACTGCACGATGGATGCCGACGGCCGTCTCACGGTCGAGCTCGGCGGGCTGCGGGAGGCTCGCGAGCCCGTGCTGTGCCTGGCCCTGCGCCCCAAGAAGGGCGAGGAGGAGACCACCGCGCGCACCGTTCCGCTGGAGCCGGCGGAGACCGCTCCGGGCACGCCGGGCACGCCGGGGCGCTGGCGCGCCGAGCTGCCCGCGGAGCCGCCGCTCGAAGAGGGCCGCTGGGACGTGTTCGTGCTGAACGGGCCCGACGCGGCGCGCCAGCGCGTCGTGCCGGGGCTGCGGGACCTGCGCGCCCTGGCGCCCGGGGAGCGCACGCCCGCGGCCGACCCGCTGGCCGTGCGCCTGCCCTACGCCACCAAGGACGGCTACTTCGCCATCCGCGCCTGGCTGCGCCCCGCGCACGCCGAGGCGGGCGACCTGAAGGTGGCCGCCCGCGGCCTGACCGTGCGCGGCCGGCTGCTCGGCGCGCGCCCCGGCCTCGGCGGCACCGCGGTGTTCCGGCTGCGCGGCTCGGGCGGCACCACCGTCAAGGCGCCGCTGCACGACGAGGGCGACGGCGCGTTCTCGTTCACCGCCGAGTACGCCGAGCTGCCGCCCGGGCAGGACCCGGCGACACCCGCGGTGTGGGACGTCTTCGTGAAGCCCTCGGTGAAGTCCCGACGCGTCCGCGTCGCCCGGCTGCTGGACGACGTGGCCGACCGGAAGCCGGTGTTCGTCTACCCCGCCACCACGGTGGAGGGCGCCACCTACCGGCCGTACTACACGGTCGACAACGACCTGGCGCTCGAAGTCGCCGCGCCGCCGTCCGCGGGATGAGGGCCGCCGCCCGCGCGCGGCGGCGGGCGGAACGCGGTTCGATGGAAGAGGGGCGGAGGCCGGAAGGGGGGCGCACGAGACGGAGGTGCCCATGATCTACGCCGACCGTGCCGACGCGGGGCGGCGCCTCGCGCACGAGCTGCGGGACCTGCGCGGCCGGGACGCGGTGGTGCTCGGCCTGCCCAGGGGCGGCGTTCCGGTGGCCGCCGAGGTGGCCTCGGCGCTGCGCGCCCCGCTGGACGTGGAGGTCGTCAGGAAGCTGGGCGCGCCGTTCCAGCCCGAGGTGGCGATGGGCGCCATCGCGGAGGACGAGGGCGCCCGCGTGCTCAACGAACGGGTGCTGCGCGCGACGCGGACCGGCGAGCACGACCTGGCCGCCGTGGAGGCCACGGAGCGCACGGAGCTGACGCGCCGGGCCAGGGAGTACCGCGGCGGCCGGCCGCCGCTGTCGGTGGCGGGCCGTACGGTGGTGATCGTGGACGACGGCATCGCCACCGGCGCCACGGCGCGCGCCGCGTGCCGTTCGGCGCGGCGGCGGCACGCCGAGCGGGTGATTCTGGCGGTGCCGGTGGCACCGGGCGAGGGGATCGAGGAGGTGGTCGCGGAGGCGGACGCGTTCGTATGCCCGGAGCGGCCCGCGGAGTTCATGGCGGTCGGCCAGTTCTACCGCGACTTCGGGCAGACCACGGACGAGGAGGTCGTGGCCTGTCTGCGCCGGGGGAACAGCAGGGAGGTGACGGTCGAGGCCGGTCAGGTGCGGCTCGGCGGGGAGCTGACGCTGCCGGCGGACGCGGTGGGCGTGGTGGTGTTCGCGCACGGCAGCGGCAGCAGCAGGCACAGCCCGCGGAACCGGTTCGTGGCCGACGCGCTGAACGGGGCGGGCCTCGGCACCCTGCTGTTCGACCTGCTGACGGACGAGGAGGAGGCCGACCGGGCCAATGTGTTCGACGTGGGGCTGCTGGCCGGGCGGCTCGCCGCGGCCACGGAGTGGCTCGGCACCCGACTGGACGCTCCGTTGCCCGTGGGCTGGTTCGGCGCGAGCACCGGCTCGGCCGCCGCGCTGTGGGCGGCGGCCGAGCCGGGCTCGGGGATCGCCGCGGTGGTGTCGCGCGGCGGACGGCCGGACCTGGCGGGCGAGCGGCTGGCCGCGGTGCGGGCTCCCACGCTGCTGATCGTCGGCGGGAACGACCCGCGGGTCATCGAGCTGAACCACGGCGCCCTGCGGTCCTTCGGCACGGCGGAGCACGACCTGGCCGTGGTCCCGGGCGCCACCCACCTGTTCGAGGAGCCGGGCGCCCTGTCGGAAGTGGCGGAGCTGGCCCGCGACTGGTTCCTCAGACACCTGACGCGCGACACCTGACGCTCCGGGCCCCGGCCGGGGCGGGCCGATGCCGGTCAGCCGGTCAGCCGGTCAAGGGCGCGTGCCGGGCGGGGTGGTGCGGCCGGGGGCGTGCAGGAAACGGGCCAGCCGTTCCGGCGGCCAGGTGTTGATCACGTCGTCCACGGTCAGCCACCCGCGCTGCGCCGTGCCGACCCCGTACCGCATGTTGCCCAGCTCGCCGGTGGAGTGGGCGTCGCTGTCCACGGCGAACTTCACCCCGTGGCGCCTGGCCCGCAGGATGTCCTCGTCCCGCAGGTCTAGCCGGTTGGGATGCCCGTTGACCTCGACCGCGGTACCGGTGCGCGCGCACGCGGCGAACACCGCGTCCAGGTCCGCGTCGATGCCCGCCCTGGAGCCGATCTTGCGCGTCGTCAGGTGCCCGATGACGTTCACGTACGGGTTCTCGCAGGCCGCGATGAGGCGGCGGGTCTGCGCGTCCCGGTCGAGCCGGAAGTGGGAGTGGACGGAGGCCACGCACAGGTCGAATCCGGCGAGGAAGGTGCCGGGCCAGTCCACGCCGCCGTCCGGGCCGATGTTCAGCTCCGTGCCGTGCAGCAGCCGCAGCCCCGGATGCCGCCCGGCCAGCTCGCGCACCTCCGCGCGCTGCGCGAGGATCTTCTCCTTCGTCATCCGCTGCATCCGCAGGTCGGGCGCATGGTCGGTCACCGCGTAGTACGCGTAGCCTCGGGCCGCGGCGGCGCCGACCATGTCGGGCAGGGACGCGAGGCCGTCCGTCAGGTCGGTGTGCGTGTGCAGGTCGCCGCGGATGGCGTCGAGGGCCACCGGCTCCGGCAGTTCGCCGCGCCGCGCGGCGGCGACCTCGCCGCGGTCCTCGCGCAGCGCGGGCGGAATCCACGGCAGCCCGAGCCCGGCGTACACCTCCTCCTCGGTCCCGGCCGCCCGCCGGTCGCCCGTTTCCGCGTCGAAGAGGCCGTACTCGGACAGCTTCAGCTTCGCCTGCACCGCGATCTCGCGGATGCGGACGTTGTGCTGCCGGGAGCCGGTGAAGTAGACCAGCCCGGCGCCCCACGCCTCGGGCGGCAGCACCCGCAGGTCGAGTCGGACGCCCGCGGCGGTGCGGACGGACGTCTTCCTCCGGCCGCGCACGACGACTTCGGCGGCCAGCGGCAGCGCGGTGAACGCGGCCATCAGCGGCTCCGGGTCCCGCGCCGCGGCCAGAATGTCGATGTCGCCGATCGTCTCGCGCATGCGCCGCAGCGACCCGGCGGCGGTGCAGCGTTCGCAGCCGGGGGCGGCGGCCACGCCCGCGACGGCCTCCTCGGCCAGGGCGGTGGCCGCGTCCAGGAGGACGCGCCCGCCAGAGCCGCGGGCCACCTCGATGCCGCGCAGGATGTTCTCCTGCGTCTTCGGCCCGAAGCCCGCCAGGCCCTTCAGCCGGTTCTCGCGGATGGCGTCGGCCAGTTCGCCGACAGACGCGATACCGCGTTCCCGGTAGAGGGTCATCGCCTTCTTCGGCCCCAGAGAGGGAACGGACATCAGCTGCCGCACCCCGGGCGGCACGGCGGCGCGGGTCTCGTCGAGCGCGGCGAGGCGGCCGGTGCGCAGATACTCGTCGATCTTGTCCGCGATGGACTTGCCCACGCCCGGAATCTCGCGCAGATCCTTCGCACCCAGACGGGAAACGTCCGCGGCGTGACCGCGGACCGCGCGCGCCGCCCGTTCGTAGGCGCGCTGCTTGAACGCGTCGCCGCCGGTGATCGCGATGAGGTCGGCGTACTCGAGCAGCAGCGCCTCGACCTCTTCGTTCCGCCGGGCCATGTCTCCACTGTAGGAAGCGGGCGGTACTCCGGCGAGCCGGCGCCCGCGGCATGAGGCCCGCGGCATGAGGCCCGCGCCCCCGGGTACCCGGGGGCGTCCGGAAGACGGAAGCGGGGGCCGAGCTGAACGGGGTGAGCGCCGTGCGGGCGACCTTCACGCTGGGGCGGATCGCGGGGGTCAGGGTCGGGGTCAACTGGAGCGTGGCCCTCGTCTTCGCGCTGATCGCGTCCGGCCTGGCCGCCGGGCGGCTGCCCGAGGCGTACCCGGACCGGGCCTGGCCGCTTTACCTCCTGGTGGGCCTGGGCGCGGCCCTCGTGTTCTTCGCGTCCCTGCTGGCCCACGAGCTGGCCCACGCGGTGGTGGCGCGGCGGCACGGGGTGGGCGTGGACGACATCGTGCTGTGGCTGCTCGGCGGCGCGACCCGCATGCGTACGGAGGCGCCAGACCCGCGGGCCGAGCTGCGGATCGCGGGGTCAGGGCCGCTGGTGAGCCTGCTGCTCGGGGTGGCGTTCGCGCTGCTGACGTGGCTGCTGGACACCACCGGGGCCGCCGGTCTGCTGGTGGAGTCGACGGCCTGGCTGGCGGCGATCAACCTGCTGCTCGCCGCGTTCAACGTGATCCCCGCCGCGCCGCTCGACGGCGGCCGGCTGCTGCGCGCGTTCCTGTGGCGGCGCACCGGGGACCGGCTGCGCGCCACCGAGGGCGCCGCGACGGCGGGGCGGGTCTTCGGCTGGGTGCTGGTCGGGCTCGGGCTGTGGCAGTTCCTGTGGACGACGTGGTTCGGCGGCCTGTGGCTGGCGCTGATCGGCTGGTTCCTGGTGATGGCGGCGAGCCAGGAGGGGCGGCAGGCCCGGGTGCGGGAGCTGTTGGCCGGCGTCGCGGTGCGGGACACCATGACGCCGGACCCGGTGTCGGTGCCGGAACGGCTGACCGTGGACCAGCTGCTGTCCGACCCGTCGCTGACGCCGCGGCACACCGCGTTCCCCGTGACGGGCGACGACGGGACGCGCCCCATGGGCCTGGTGACGCTGGACGGCGCGGGCGGCGTTCCCGCGGAGCGGCGCGCGCGGACGACGGTCGCCGAGATCATGCGCCCCCTGCCGGAGACGCGCGTCGCGGGCCCGGACGAGGCGCTGGCGGACCTGCTGCCGCGCCTCGAACCGGGCGCGGAACACCGCGTCCTCGTGGTGGACCGCGGCGGCCGGCTGGTCGGCATCGTCTCGCCGTCCGACGTCAACCGCACCATCCGCCGCATGGCCACCCGCCCCCGCCCCGGCCAACCGGCCAGGACCTGAACGGCACAGCTCCGCACGACAGCCCGCACCCGCACCCGCACCACGCGATCGCGCGATCGCGCGATCGCGCGAGAACGCCGGCTCAGTGCGTGAGCGCCGCGGCGGCCGAGTTGTCCAGGTAGTCACGGACGTGGACGATGCGGCCCTCGCGCACGCGGATGACGAGCAGCCCGGGCACCTCGCCGGGCTCCGCCCCCTCGGGCCCGGCCAGGACGACCTGCTCGGCGATGATCACCTGCGGGTCGGTCGTCTCGTGCACGGCGACCTCGCGGATGGACGTGGCCCGTACGGGCATCGCGTCCCACATCGTCCGGTACCCGGCGCGCACGGCCTCGCGCCCCTCCAACCGCTTCGGCACCCCGGGGAACCGGAAGGGGAACTCGTGCACGCCGTCGTCCGCGTACAGCTCCGCCAGGTCGTCGGGCGATTTGTCGAGCATGGCCTGCCGGTAGCGGCCGAGCACCTCACGTGGCTCCATGGTCCCTCCCCATTCGCGCACAGCGCGCAACTCCGCTCAACACTCGTTGAACGAATTACTCAACGAGTGTAGAGCATCTTCCCGTTCGGTCAACAGCTGTAGAGTCCGTCCCCATGAGCGAAACCCCGCGCGTCCCCCGGGCAGAACGCCGCCGCAGGACCGAGGAACGCATCCTCGCCGCGGCCAGGGAGCTGTTCGCGCAGCACGGTTTCGAACGCACCACCATCCGCGCGGTCGCCTCGGCGGCCGCCGTCGACCCCGCCCTGGTGATGCAGTACTACGGCTCCAAGTCCAAGCTGTTCGCCCGCGCCGCCTGGCACCAACGGCCGGAAACCGAAACCGGAACCGACCCGCACTCCGGCGAGCCGGCGCCGTGCCCGGCGGCCCCGGAGACCCCGGACGAGGTCGTCGACGCCCTCCTCGCCCTGCTCGGCACCAAGCTGAACGCCATCCCCGGCACCTCCCTCGCCATGCTGCGCTCCATGCTCACCCACCCCGAGGCCGGCGAGGTCGCCCGCGAGGCCATCACCCACCAGATCAACGAGATCCGCGACACCCTCGACCTCCCCGACCCCGGCGCCCGCGCCGCCCTGCTGATCTCCACGATCGTCGGCGTCACCATCGGGCACCAACTGCTGGGCCTCGACGCGCTGCGCGACACACCGCCCGAGCAACTCGCCGAACTGCTGCGGCCCGCCCTGCAAGCACTGCTCACTGCCTGACCCGGCCGCCGCCGGCACGCGAAGCGGGCCGCCCGGGGCGGCGAGTCCCCGGACGGCCCGCGGCCGGCGCAGCGGTCAGGAACCGCTGTAGATCGTGGCCTCCTCGGAGGTCTCGGCGATGCCGTCGGGCCCGTTGAAGAAGCGCTCGCCCCAGGACGTGAGGGAGCCCGGGTCGAAGCCGTTCACCAGGTCCAGGTATGCGACCTCGCTGCTGTTGCCGCTCCAGGACCAGCCGATGTAGCCGAGCCCCAGCTCCGTGGTGACGCCCATGATGGCGTCCTCGTCCGGGTCGCCGTCCGAGTGGTTGTGCCCGAACTCGCCGACCAGGATGGGCAGTCCGGCGTTCACGAACGAGGTGAGGTAGTCGCGCACCACCGACTCGGAGGTGTACACGCCGTACATGTGGATCGAGAAGATCAGGTTGCCCGTCGGGTCCGAGTCGTAGACCGCCTGGGCGTTGTCCCGCATGGTGTGGGTCCAGTCCTGGCCCCAGTTGGGCGCGTCCACCATGATCGTGTGTTCGTAGCCCGCGTCGCGCAGCTTGCCGACCGCGGCCTGGGTGTCAGCCGTCCACTGCTGGTACGTGGTGTTGCCGAAGGGCTCATTGCCGATGTTGACGATGATGTGGTCCTCCTCGCCCTCCAGCGCGGACTGGACGCGCAGCCAGTAGTCTGCCGCCACGTCGAGGGACACCGCCGCGGCCGACTCGCCGTAGCCGGTGGTGTCGTGGACCTCCAGCACGCAGATGAGGCGGTTCGCCTTGCACTCGGCGACGATGCTCTCCACCTCGGCCACGCCGGTCTCCGGCCACTGGTCGCCGCTGCTCAGGACGACCCGGACGGTGTTGGCGCCCTGCGCCTTGATGTCGGCGAACGACTGCGTCTCGCCGGTGTACCAGGCGTGGGGGTGGTTGACGCCCCGGATGACGAAGTCGTTGCCGTTGCTCTCCTGCAGACGTCCGTCGCTGATGCGCAGCCCGACCGCGGTGGTTCCGGGCGGCCCGGCGAACGCCGCGGGCACCGCCAGCAGCGAAGCGAGCAGCACGGCGACCGCGGCGGCCAGCAGGGCGCCGATGCGGGTCTTGGTCAAGGTCTTCTCCTCAAGGAGTCGCGTCCCGTAGGACTCCGAGCGGGTGGGGGGTTGAGACCTGGCCACGGAGCGAGCCGACTGGGAGCGCTCCCATGGACCCGTCCATCACGCCACCCGCCCCACCGCGCTGTCAAGACACGGGACATACCCCACGCCACCACCGCCGCCCCGCTTCGCGCGTAGCTACCCCTTTGGGATGATTTGCACCCCCATTCGGCCGCACCTAACCTGAAATCGACTGCGGAGAGTAAGGAGGCGCCATGTCGTGGTCCCCGCCCGGCAGGCCGTCCGTGCCGCTGTTCGCCGCCGCGGCGCTCGCCGCCGCCCTGGCCGGCGGCCCCTGGGCCGCGGATGCCCCGGGCGACGCGGGCCACGCAGGCCACGCGGGCCACGCGGATCACGCGGGCGACGGCGGCGCCCGCGGCACCGCCCGCGAGGACACCGCCCTGCGGCAGGCCCCGGCGCGCGACTCCACGGTGCTGGCGACCGTCGACCGCGGCCGGCGGGTCACCGTACTGTGCGCGGCCGAGGGCGCCCGCCACTCGGCCTGGTACCTGGTTCACACGGACCACTACGCGTGGGCCCCGGCCCACCGCATCACCGTCAAAGGCCCGCCGCCCGACCGGTGCTGAGCCGCGGCGCGGCGCGCACGCCGGGACGACACCGGCGCGGGCCGGATTCTCACCTTTGACATGCAGCCGTTCAGCTGCCTATCGTCACATGCAACCAGACGGTTGCCTGTGTGGAGGGGTCGGCGATGGATGAGGTGTTCAAGGCGCTGGCGGATGCCAGCCGCCGCCGGCTGCTCGACAGTCTCAACGAGCGCAACGGGCAGAGCCTGCGCGAGCTGTGTGCCGGTCTCGACATGACCCGGCAGTCGGTCAGCAAGCATCTGGCGCTGCTTGAGGCGGCCAACCTGGTGACGACCCGGTGGCGCGGCAGGGAGAAGCTGCACCACCTCAACGCCGAGCCGATCAACGCCATCGCCGAACGCTGGATCAGCCGTTACGACCATGAGCGGGTGCACGCACTCGCCGACCTGAAGAAAGCACTGGAGCAGACGCCCATGGACACCAACGCCTTCGTCTACACCACCTACATCAGGACCACCCCCGAGCAGCTCTGGCAGGGCCTGACCAACCCGGAGTTCACCCGCCGCTACTGGGGGCTGTCCTTCGACACGGACTGGCGGCCCGGGTCGCCCATGGTGTGGGAGGGGCAGGGCCCGGCGGGCGCCGACCCCGCGCAGGTCGTGCTGGAGTCCGACCCCTACCGCCGGCTGTCGTACACCTGGCACACCTTCACACCCGAGTGGGCGGAGGCCGTCGGGGTCGGTGACGACGTGCTGGCCAAGATCGCGGACGAGAGCAGGTCAAAGGTGACGTTCGAGATCGAACGGCTCGGCGAGATGGTGAAGTTGACGGTCGTCCACGACGGCTTCGAGCCCGGAAGCACCGTGCTGGAGATGATCGGCGGCGGCTGGCCGCATCTGTTGTCCAGCCTCAAGACGCTGCTCGAAACCGGTCATGCCCTGCCGGATGACTAATCCTGCCGGTCCTGCCGGTCCTGCCGGTCCTGCCCGATCGGCCCGCGGCCGGGCGATGAGTCCGCCGGCGCCCGCGGGTCTACCTCCCGACCGGGACGACCGACGCATCGGGAGCAAAGCATGGGACTCATCCACATCGAGTTGTTCGCAACCCTCGACCTCGTCGGGCAGTCGCCCGGCCGCCCGGACGAGGACCCGGTGGGGTTCCCGTTCGGTGGCTGGCAGGCGCCGCTGCTGGACGAGGTCGCCGGGGCGCAGGTCGGTGCCGCCTACGAGGGCACGGACGCCCTCCTGCTCGGTCGGCGGACGTATGACATCTTCGCCGCCTACTGGCCGCACCAGGAGGGCGGCGAGGACAACGAGATCGCCACGCTCTTCAACAGCGTCCCGAAGTATGTGGCCTCCCGCGGCAGGCCCGATCTCTCGTGGGCCGGCTCCACGCGGCTCGGCCCCGACCTGGCCGGCGCGGTGCGCGAGATCCGTGACCGGCACGAGCATGTGAAGGTCGTCGGAAGCCTGAACCTGGTGCAGACCCTCCTGCGCGAAAAGCTCTTCGACCGTCTCGACCTCTGGGTGCACCCGATCGTGCTCGGCGTCGGGAAGAAGGTGTTCGACGGTGGCGCGGTGCCCTCGAACGTCACCCTTCTCGAACCGCCGGTAGCCGGTCCGAAGGGCACTGTGTACCTGCGCTACGGGCTCGCCGACGGCACGCCCGGGACGGGGGACATGAGCGCACCCGATCGGGGTGCCGGATGACCTGGCTCACTTCTCCCCGGACGCGGCGATGACTTCTTCCGGCGCGGAGAGTCTCTTCACTGTTGCCGATAAAGGAGGAGAACGTGGCTCAGCTACTGAGAGTCCAGAACTTCAGCGTTTCGAGTGACGGAATCGGGGCCGGCGAGGACCAGAGCGCCGAAAGGCCGTTCGGCCACGTCGACCGTCCCGAGAGGCTGTTCGCCTGGGCCGGCGCCACGGCGAGCTGGCCCAACCGCACCGACCCCGGGGGAAGCCGGGGCCTCGATGACTACTTCACGCGGGACTTCGCACACAACATCGGCGCCGAGATCATGGGCCGCAACAAGTTCGGGCCCCAGCGCGGTCCTTGGCACGACCATGAGTGGCGCGGCTGGTGGGGCGAGGAGCCCCCGTTCCACACCCCGGTGTTCGTCATGACCCACCACAAGCGTCCCTCGTTCGCGCTCGGCGACACCACGTTCCACTTCGTCGACGGCGCCCCTGGCACGGTCCTCGATCAGGCGCGGGAGGCGGCGCGGGGCAAGGACGTCCGGCTCGGCGGCGGGGTCACCACCATCCGGCAGTTCCTGGACGCCGGTCTCGTCGACACGATGCATGTGGCGGTCTCGCCGGTGAAGCTCGGGTCCGGCCTGCGGCTCTGGGAGTCACCCGAGGAGCTGCTCGACCGGTTCCACCTGGAGGTCGTGCCCAGCCCGAGCGGCGTGACACACCACCTGTTCTGGCGAAAGTGACACCAAGGGTCCGCTCGGGCCGAGCGGGTGAGCAGGGGCTGACGGTGGCGGCGCCGCGGCGGCGCCGCCACTTTCACGCCTCAGCACGTCACATGTGCCGCTGAATCCAGAACGCGAGCAGGCTGATCAGGCTGCCACCCGCGGCAGTTGCCGCTCCGCGCAGGAAGCACTGCACGGCCAGCCGGCCATACCGCTGAGCTGCTCCGGGGCGCGTTGGCCGGCGCGAGGTGTCCGACCACGCGGGTTGGGGTCCGTCGGTAGGCTGCAATCGGGGTCTCCTTCGATCCGTGGCCCGGATGGGGTGATCTCCGCACGACGGCTCCTTCGGCGAGGGCTTGGTCCGCGCGTCGCCGAAGCGGGTCGTCTGCGTTCCGGAGACGGTAGATCGCCGAGTGAACGCCGGTCATGCCGAAGGCGTTCACCAAAGGTGGAACGTCTTACCCGGCCCGCATGCGGCACTTGACACGCTTTTTGGGACCGGCTATATGGCGCCGACCGGAAGAGCCGAGGCATAGCCGCAGATCAGCGGCCGGACCGGCCGGGATCAGCCTCCGGGACCCGAGCGGAAACGTGGTATCCAGCCGCTCACCGCCTCGAAGTCCCGTGCTGAAGCCGCGACTTCGTCCACCGAAGGTGGAAGTGTTCACCAAAGGTGGAGGTGTCCACCGAGGGTGGAACAGCAGTGGAAGCCCGGGATACGGTCGGAGGATGCTGACCGCAGACGGTGACGCCGGCTGGGCCGGGACGCCATGCACCTCCCAGGTGTGGATATTGACCGTGGACTTGAACGCGTTCATGGTGCGACACGGAATCGTGGCACTTGCGCCGGATCTCCCCGAACCGGCCCCCGAGGACACAGCGGACCCGCACCTGCGACGTCGGACGGGCCTCGGGTACCTGCGTGCGGCGATGCAGTTGCAGAAAGAGGTGAGAGAGCAGGAAGATGCCATCGCGGCAGAGGCAGTTTCCTGCGGCATCTCGTTCAAGGTGATCGGCCAGGCCCTCTCCATCGGGAAAACCGCGGCCCACAAGGCTTATTCAGGGCTTTGGATGAGCGATTCCACAGTCTCTTGCCTTGCTCCGGAATGGTCCGACGGGCAGAGCCCCACCAGCGTCGCCCGCTATCTCATCCGCCAGTTATGCTTCGTCACGAAAGTCGACATGCCGCGCACCATTCTGCGACCCAAGCAGGAGTGGGTCGGGATGCTCGCCTGCCTCAAATCGGCCAGGGCTCTGCGCTCTTCGGCAGAAGCGACCGTCCGTGAGGTGGTGGCCGAACTGCGGGCCCTCGGTGTCCCGTGGCGGGAAATCGCCGATATCCTGGGCGTCAAGCCGACGGCCGCCCAGAAGAGATTCGGCGATGGAGTCCCGGCCGACAGACTGGCCGACCTACGGCGCGAAAGGGAAGCTGCCGATCTCCTGATCTCCGGCCACGAACTGGACTATCACCGCAACCGTGAGCTGGAAGGTATCACCACGGGGCGCGCTCTCCGGTACGCAATGGACAACATGCGGAGAGCCCGCGACCACGGCACCAAGTATGCCGAGGGGCTTTGGGCAAGAGTCCAGCGGGGCGATCTGGACAAGCCTGATGATCTCGCATGGATCGACCCGGCAACCAACGGAATCATTCAGGCGGTTATCGCCCTCACGGCCCCCGGGGTGCTCGCCACGGCTCTGGAAGCCGGCCAGCAGTGGGATGAGCTGATCAAAAAGGACCGCCTCAAATATTCGCCCTTCATGCTGTACGTCTTCTTCCTGTTCGCCTTGTCCGGCGCGTACGCGACGGAGAGATTTCAGATCCAGATGACCGCGCGTTCCGAGGGCGTCGAGCTCACGGCGGAAGAAGCGGAGGCGTGCGTCATGGCCGCGATCAACGCCGTCGGAGCCGCCAACAAGGCCGTCGAAATAGCAGAGACGCTGGGAATCGACAAGATCTTCCAGATCGGTAAGGACGAGTCATGACGTCCGGGTGCCGGCTCGCCCAGTGGGCTTCCCCCTCCCGCCGCCGGCGGTAACGGGGCCGCGGGGTCCGGCAGCCACCGGGCCGCCCAGGAGGCCCAGGAGGCCCAGGAGGCCCAGGAGGGCCAGGAGGGGCCCGGCGGGCGACGACCGGCGGGCAAGGGCTTGTCGGCCGGCCGTCAGCAGTTTCCGAAAGGCGGGGAAACTTCTTGCGCACTACGTCCGGCGGGGGCCGCTCGTTGAGCAGGGTGCACCGCCGTGTCGCCCCGTTCAGCCCACCGCGTTTTCGCCGACGTTTCGGAGGACGTTCCATGACCATCGCGGCCCGCCCACCCGCCGACGGCCTCCTGCACAGTGCCCCGTGGCGCGCGGCGTTCGCCGCCGTGCCGCGCGAGAAGTTCCTGCCCGCCGACGTCCAGGGCCGCGGTGCGGTCGCGGGCGGTCTGCCGCCGACCACCGCGGCCGCGATGTGCGAGGCCCTGGACGTGCCGGGCGGGGCACGCGTCCTGGAGGTGGGCACGGGCACCGGTTACGGTGCCGCGCTGCTGAGCCACCGGTTCGGCTCCGCCCGCGTGGTCTCCCTCGACGCCGACCCCGAGCGGCTCGCCGCGGCCAGGACGCGCCTGGCGCACGCCGGGTACGCGCCGGAGCTGCTGGTGGGCGAGGCCGCGCACGGCTGTCCCGAACGCGCGCCCTTCGGCGGGCTGCTGGCCGGCCGCGGCGCGGGCCGCCGCGTGCCCGCGGCCTGGCCGGGCCAGGTGGTGCCGGGGGGAACGGTCGTGGTCGCGCTCGGGACCGGGACCGCGGTGCTGCGCACCGGCGGGGACGGCGGCGCGGCGGGCCGGTTCCTTCCGGTGCTCGCGCCGGCCACCGACGCGGTCGAGCCCGCGGTGCGGGCGTACATCCCGGCGCTGCTCGTACCGCTCGGCACGCAGGCCGACGTGCCGCTGGCCGCCGATCCGACGGCGGACATGCCACGGTTCCTCGGCGGCCTCGCCCAGCCGGACGTGTCGGAGCTGTGCCTGATCGACGCGGACGGGCGGCCCGTGCTCGGCCTGGTGCATCCGGGGACCGGCTCCTGGGCACGGGTGGCGCCGCGCGACGACGGCACCGCGCGCCTCCAGTACGACGGCCCGCGGAACCTGTGGGCGGAACGGGCGCCGCTGATCGCGGCCTGGGGCGACGCGGGCCGGCCCGGCCCCGAGGGCTACGGACTCACGGTCACGGCCTCGGGCGTCAACCGGCTGTGGCTCGGCAGCCAGGAGGGCCAGGTCCTGACGCTGTGACGGCGACCGCGCGGATGACCCCCCGGGCCTCCCGGACGCGCACCGGGCCCCGGCCCCGAACCAGGCCCCGGCCCCGGCCCCGGACGGGCGGCGGTCAGGCGGACAGCGTGCTCGTCCGGTCCTGCGTCGCGACGCCCGGGTTCAGCAGTCGCGGCGGCAGCGCCACGTAGGCGGAGACGCCGGCACCGCGCGCCGCCGCGGTGGTCGGGGCGCTCTGGGTGTGCCGGACCTCGACGTGCACGCCGAGGCGCGCGGAGATCGTGCCGACGACGTAGTGGCCGAGGAACCGCGTGGGCGCGACGAGGAACGTCTCCCGGCCGGCGAGGCGGGCGTTGGCGCCGGCCAGCTCCTCCTCGGTCATGCCGCTGCCCCGGTCCACGACGGCCAGGCAGTACTCGGCGCCGTCCCACCAGCCGTACACCTCGACCGGGCGGCCGGGGGGCGACGCGGTCAGCGCGTTCTCGATCAGCTCGGCGAGCAGGTGGGACAGCTCGTACACCGCCCAGCCGTGGATCTGGCACGGCTCGGACTCCACGAGCGTGACCCGCCGGTAGTCCTCCACCTCCGAGACGGCCAGCCGTACCACCTCGGCCACTTCGGCGGTCCCGGTCCACACGCGCGGCGGCAGCTGCTGGCCGGTGAGGATCAGCAGCGAGTCGGCGTTGCGGCGCATCCGGGTGGCGAGGTGGTCGAGCTCGAAGAGTTCGGCGAGCGCGTCGGGGTCCAGTTCCTTGCTCTCCAGGGCGGTGATCAGCCGCAGCTGCCTGCGCACCAGCGCCTGGTGGCGGTGGCCGAGGTTGGCCAGCGACTCGGTGCCGTTGCGGCGCAGCACGGTCTGCTGGGCGGCGAGGCCGACGGCGGTGCGTTCGAC
This sequence comes from Streptomyces johnsoniae, assembly GCF_031845565.1. NCBI lineage: Bacteria > Bacillati > Actinomycetota > Actinomycetes > Kitasatosporales > Streptomycetaceae > Streptomyces > Streptomyces johnsoniae. Next base: position 613,452 of record NZ_JAVREV010000001.1, read on the forward strand.
GTCGTGCAGCGCGGCGGCCAGGCGGGTGACTTCCTCCGCGCCCCGCTCGAACTGCCGGTCGGGGCTGGGCGGTTCGAGACGATCCGCCTCGTCGGGGTCGGCCTCCTGGAGGGTGCGGACCGTTTCGGGCAGGCGGTGGCCCGCGACGGACTCGGCCTGGCGGGTCAGCTCGTCGAGGGGCCGGGTGATGGCGCGCGCGGCCAGGAGCGCGAGGGCGACGGCCACGCCGAGGATGAGCACGCCGAGCGCGAGGAAGCCGACGAGCCCCCGAGTGGCGGCGGTGCGCAGCGCGTCGGCGCGGCCGGTGACGTCGGGGCCGACCTGCTGCTGCACGCCGTGGAGGGCGTCGGTGAGCGCGGTGGCGGCGGTCCACCACTCCTCGGGGTCGGTGACCAGCGCGGAACCGTCCGCGTGGGCGTCGGCGCGCGCCTCCAGGGTGGCGACGAGCATCGCCTCCTCGATGGCGAACGCCTCGTCCAGGGCCGCCCGCTGCTCCGAGGTGGCCATCTGCTCGTAGGTGCGCAGCGCGGTCTCGCGGTCGGCGCGGGTGGCGGCGAAGGTCAGGTACTGGGTGTTCTCGAAGTGGCCGGCGACGAACACCCCGTTCATCAGCCCGCGTTCCTGCGCCAGCGCCTCCGTGGCCAGGGACAGGGCCTGGAACGCGGCCATGCCGTCGCTCAGTCGCTGGTCGCCGTGGGCGGGGTCCTCGGCGAGCTGCGCGTCGTTCAGCGAGGTGGTGGCCTCGGTGTAGAACGTCAGGTCTTCGGCGCGGCCGATGGAGCCCTCGTCGACGCGGGCGCGGACCTCGCCCAGGTCGTCGAGCGCGGCCAGCGCCTCCTCGAACGCGGGGGCGGTGCCCTCGTCGACGCGCCGGGCCAGCTCGCCGCGAATGGCATCGACGCGGCGGCGCGTGTCGGCGAGGTCGGGCCGGTACTGGCCGGCGCCGACGAGGAGTCCGCTGGTCAGGCCGTGTTCCCGCTGGAGCTCGCGGACGAGGTCCTGCACGTCGAGCGCCAGCTGCACCCGTTCGCCGCTCTGCCGCGCCGCCGACCAGTCCGCCGCCCGGTCGGCCACCCCGGTGCCGATCAGCACCAGCAGGAGGCACGTGGGCACGGCGAGCACGATGGCCACCCGGCCGCGGATGGTGCCCCAGCGCGGGAGGCGGTCCGTCCATCGTCGCGTCATAGTTCCCCAGCACACCGCAACGCGGTTACCGCCGGCCACGGAGACCGTGGCCGCCAGGTGAACGTGCGGGGTGAACTGGGCGGTGACGATCAGGATGAACCGGGCATGTCATGGGGATGGACAAGCTTTGCTGACACCTTGTCTCATAAGAAGATGACTCCACCCTCACCCACAGGACCGGCCCTCAAGGACCGCGAACGCGTCGCGGAACGGCTGCTCGCCGCCTCCGCCAAGCACTCCTTCGACCCCGACCGGGAGCTCGACTGGGACGCCCCCTGGCAGGACGGCCTCTGGTACTGGCCGCCCGAGCTGGTCTCCCTCTACGACACCCCGCTCTGGTATGAGATGTCCCAGGAGCAGCGGATCGACCTCTCCCGGCACGAGTCGGCCGCCCTGGCCTCGCTCGGCATCTGGTTCGAGGTGATCCTCATGCAGCTGCTCGTCCGGCACATCTACGACAAGCCGACGACCAGCGCCCACGTCCGCTACGCGCTGACCGAAATAGCCGACGAGTGCCGCCACTCCATGATGTTCGCCCGCGCCATCCGGAAGACCGGCACCCCGGCCTACCCGCCCGGCCGCGGGCACCACAACATCGCCCGCGTCTTCAAGAGCGTCTCCACCACGCCGGGCTCGTTCACCGCGACGCTGCTCGGCGAGGAAGTGCTCGACTGGATGCAGCGCCTCACCTTCCCCGACGAACGCGTCCAGCCGCTGATCCGCGGCGTCACCCGCATCCACGTCGTCGAGGAGGCGCGGCACGTCAGGTACGCCCGCGAGGAGCTGCGCCGCCAGCTGGCCACCGCGCCCCGCTGGGAACGCGAGCTGACGCGCGTGACCTGCGGGGAGTTCGCCCGCATCTTCTCCGTCGCGTTCGTGAACCCCCAGGTCTACGCGAACGTCGGCCTCGACCGCGCCCAGGCCGTCGCCCAGGTGCGGGCCAGCGCCCACCGGCGCGCGGTGATGCAGGAGGGCGCGCGGCACCTGACGGACTTCCTGGACGAACTCGGCCTGCTGCGCGGCGTCGGTCGCCGCATGTGGCGCAGCTCCGGGCTGCTGGCCTGAACCCCGCCGCGCGGCCCGGCCGACTACGCTGCTGGGCATGAGCAGCCAACCCCCGGGCCCGGCCCCGGGACCGGCACGGGCCCCGGGCCCGGCCTACCGCAGACTCGGCGTGGCGGAGCGCAGGGGCCAGCTGATCGCCACCGCGCAGCGGCTGTTCGCGCACAACGCCCCGGAGCGCGTCTCCCTCGACGACGTCGCCCGCGAGGCCGGCGTCTCCCGCCCGCTGGTGTACCGGTACTTCTCCGGCGGGAAGCAGCAGCTGTACGAGGCCGCGCTGCACAGCTCCGCCGCCGACCTCGAACTGTGCTTCGCCGTACCCGCGCAAGGTCCGCTCAGCCAGCGGCTCGCCGACGCCCTCGACCGTTACCTGGCCTTCGTCGACGAGCACGGCGAAGGATTCACCGCGCTGTTGAAGGGCGGCAGCGTCGTCGAGACGTCCCGCACCACCGCCATCGTCGACGGCGTGCGCCGGGCCGCGGCGCAGCAGGTGCTGGTGCACATGGCGGCCACGCGGCCGGGGCCGCGGCTGCGTATGGCGGTGCGCACGTGGATCACCGCCGTCGAGGCCGCCTCCCTGATCTGGCTGGACGAGGACAAGGAGCCGCCGGTCGCGGAGCTGCGGGACCTGCTGGTCGAGCAGTTCATCGCCCAGCTCGTCGTCATGGCGGGGCACGACGAGCAGACCGCCCGCGTGCTGCGGGCCGCCGCCCGCCTCGAACCGGCGGGCGGGCGCGTGGACGCGCTGATCGCGCGCACGATGACGGCGCTCACGCCCGCCGCCGCGGGGCTCGACCCGTGAGGAGCGAGGAGACGCCGTTCGTCGGCGGCCCGCTGGACGGGCGCGTCCTGCCGGTGCTGGTCGGGCCGACCGGCAAGCCGCCCGGCGTCTACGAGGTGCCGGTGCCCGGCGGCGCGGACGGTCCTGACACCGTGCACGTCTACCGGCGGGAGGCCGCCGGGTACTCGCCGCGGCTGGGGCTGCCGCGTGGCTGGGTGTACGTCTACGCGCCGGACGCCACGCCGTCGCGTTCCTTCCGCCGCAGGCGCTGACCACCCGTTCGCCCGCGCCCGGCGTGCGCCGGGCGCGGGCCCGTGCACACCATCGCCCCGAGGAGAGGTGTGCATGCCGATGAACCGTCATGTCCTGACCGCGGCCCTGACCGCGCTCGCGCTCGCGTTCACGGCCGGCGGCGCGGCCCCCGCCGCGGCCGATCCCGGCGACCGGGACGTCGGCGCGCTGCTGGCCGAACTGCGCGGCCTCTACCGGGAGACGGGCGAGGCGGCGGAGGCGTACAACGCGGCGGAGGAACGGCTGCGCGACCGCCGTGGCGAGGCCGCCGAGCTGGACGAACGCCTCGCCGCGGCCCGCACCGACCTCGCCGGGGCCAGACGCGCCGCGGGCGCGGTGGCCCGCGAGCAGTACCGGCAGGGCGGTGTGCGGCTGCCGGGGCACCTGCGGCTGCTGTTCGGCGACGACCCGGCCCGCGACCTGCACGCGCAGGCCGTGGCGGAGCGCGCGGCGACGGCGCAGGCGGCGCGCATCCGACGGCTGCTCGACGGCGAGCGCCGGGCGGACGAGCTGGCCACCCGGGCGCGCGAGGCGCTGGACGCGGAGCAGTCCGCCGCGGCGGAGCGGCGGCGGCAGCGCGACGAGGCGCACCGGCGCCTGGACGAGATCGCCGGACTGCTGGCCGGGCTCACCCCGCGGGAGGCGGCGGAGCTGGGCGAGCAGGAGGCGGCGAGGGCGGAACGCGCCCGCCGGGCCCCCGTTCCCACGCCGGAGCCCGAGCCCGAGCCCGGGTCCGAGCACGGGTCCGGGGCCGGGACGGAGCCCGAGGCCGAGGCCGAACTCGGGTCCGGGGCCGGGACGGAGCCCGAGGCCGAACTCGGGTCCGGGGCCGGGACGGAGCCCGAGGCCGAACTCGGGTCCGGGGCCGGGACGGCGGCCGGGACCGGGGCCGGGACGGAGCCCGAGCCCACGGCCGGGTGAGGGCCCGAGTCCGCGGCCGGGATCGCGGCCGAGTCAGGGACCGCAGCCGGGCGAAGGTCCGCGCCCGCGGCCGAGCCCACGGCCGGGTGAGGGTTACCGGCCGCGCGGGCCCGTCCTGCGCAGCTCAGCCCGCAGCTCGGGCGTGAGCAGGTGACCGGCCCTGCCGACGAACAGCGCCATGTGGTAGGCCACCGCGCTGATATCGGCGTCCGGCGTCGTGTACGCGCCGAGCAGCGAACCGTCGCTGATCGACATGACCAGCAGGTTCCCCGTTTCCATGGCGACCAGCGTCTGCCTGACCCGGCCCCCGTCCATCAGCGTCGCGGCGCCCGACGTCAGACTGCCGAGCCCGGAGACGACCGTGGCCAGGTCGGCCGCGGCCCCCATCGGGCCCTTCACCGGGTGGCGGCGCGCCGTGGCGCGGTCCGGCTCGGACGACAGCAGCAGCAGGCCGTCCGCCGAGACGACGGCGACCGACAGCATGCCGGGCACGTCCCCCACCAGGCGGGACAGCAGCCACCGCAGATCGTTCCCGCCCTGGCTGCTGGGCGCGCCGGGGGGCGGCGTGCGGGTCTGTGAGGTCATGACCATGTCCCCTCTCCTGGCTCGCCCGGGTGGCCCGGCGCCTGGGCGGCGTCCCGGTGCCCGTCGCGCGCGCCGCGCTGGAAACCGCCGAGGCGCCGGCGCAGCTCCTCCGCGTCCACGGCGCGCGCCCGCTCCTGCGCGGGCACGGCGGCGGCCGGTCCCGCGGCGCGCCCGCGCCGCGGCAGGCCGCTGTCCGTGATCCCGTCCGTCCGCGGCGTGGTGTCGTCCGCCCGCGCGTGCTCGGGGAACGGTCCGGGTACGGCCATCGGCACCGCGCCCGAGTCGGCGGGCGACAGGGGGAAGGAACCGGTGGTCTGCGGATCGCCCGCGTACGTCTCCGGCAGGGCCTCGACGAGCGTGCCGGGCACCACGACCTGTGCGAGCGTGCCCCCGCCCGGGCGGGCGGCGAGCCAGCAGCGCAGGCCGTGCCGCGCGGCCAGCCTGGCCACCGTGTACAGGCCCATGCCGATGCCCGACCCGCCGTGCGCACCGTCGGCGCCGGGCGGCGGGGTGACCGGGTCGGCCAGCCGCGCGTTCAGCTCGGCGACGCGGTCGGCGGCCAGGCCGAAACCCTCGTCCTCCACCGAGAACAGCAGCTCGCCCTCCGCCCAGCGCGCGGTCAGCCGCACGCGCGTCCCGGCCGGGGAGAACGCGGTCGCGTTGTCCAGCAGCTCGGCGAGCAGGTGGCTGACGTCGCGGGCCGCGGCGGCCACCAGGCGCGCCGGCGGGGGCGGCGGGGTGGTCTCCACCAGCTCGTACAGCTCTATTTCGCTGACGGCCGCCCGCGCCACGTCGATCAGCGGGATCGGGTCCCCGAGCTGCACGACCGGCTCCGCCCCGGCGAGCAGCAGCAGATTCTCCCCGTGCCGCCGCACGCGCGCGGCGAGGTGGTCGAGGGAGAACAGCACGGCCAGCCGGTCCGGGTCCGTCTCGTGCTCCTCCAGGCCCTCGATGACCGCGAGTTGCTCCCCGATCAGCGCGAGCAGCCGCTCCGCGTGATGCGCGAACATCCCGTGCACCGCGCCGTGCAGCGCGGCGAGGCGTGCGTTCAACTCGCCCTGCTCGGCCAGCAGCCGGTCCCGCTCGGCGCGCAGCCCGCCGCTGTCGCGCTCGGCCACCGCCGCCTCGTCCGCCGCGCGCACCGCCTGCTCCTGGAGGGCGACGGTGCGGGCCCGCAGCGTGTTGACGGAGGCGACGACCTCGGCGAACTCGTCGTTCCGCCCGGTGAACTTGACCGGGTCCTGCCCCGCCGGGTCGGCGGCCACCCGGCGCGTGCCCAGGCGCACGGCGGCCAGCGGGCGGGTGAGGGACCTGGCGGTGTGCACGCTGACGACGGTGGCGAGCAGCAGGGCCACGGCCACCAGACCGCCCGTCAGCTGAAGGTCGGTGAGGCTGTCGCCGCGCCGCCCCTCCAGGTGGTCGGCGCGCTCGGCGGCCAGCGAGGACAGCACGCCGCGCTGCTGGCCGGTGCGCGCGAGCAGGACGTCGTGCACCTCGGCCGGGTCGAGCGCGCGGTCCTCCTCGGTGAGCACGGGGGCGTCGGTGAGGACGGCGAGGTACTCCTCCGCCGCCTCGGCCTCGGGGCCCGTGACGGTCCGTTCGTAGGACTCCGCGGCCTCGGTGCCCGCGGTGGCCGCGAAGTCGGCGAGCGCGGCCTCCTCGCGCACGGCCTCGCGCTGGGCCAGCGCCGTCAGTTCGGCCTGCTCGCCCTCGCCCGACAGGCCCGCGAGCAGCAGGCCGCGGGCGGCGGAGGAGGAGTGAACGGCGCGGGCCAGGTCGGGCAGGGCGTCGCCCGCGGGGTCGCCCGCCGCGCCTGCGCCCGAGCGGCTGACGTCGCGGAAGACGGCGTCCAGGTCCTCGATGAGGGCGGTGTAGTCCGCGAAGGTCTCGGCGGGGTTGCTCTCCCCGGCCAGGGCGCGCTCGCGGGTGGCGGGCAACGCGTCGAGGCCGCGGTGCACCTGCTCGCCCGCGTCATCCGGCAGCGAGCCGGCCGCGCGGTCCGCGCGGGCGCGGGCGTCGTCGGTCAACGCCCCTTGCAGCGCCGCCGGATCGCCCGCGGCCAGCGCGACGACCAGTGCGTCGCGCTCGTCGGCCAGCACGTGCGAGAGGGAGACCACCCGGCGCCCGAGGTCGGCATCCGACACCAGCTCCGAAGCGTTCGTCAGCTCCGAGACGGCGGCGTGCAGCGCCGGCGCCCCCGCGGCGGACACCGCGATGCCGGTCAGCAGCACCCCGCCGAGCAGCCGGCTGCGCACCCGCACGCGCCGTCCGCGTGCCGCACGCGCCCGGGAGCCTGCGCGGGAGCCTGACGGTGCGGAAGGAGACGGGTCGGCGGGGCCGTGCAGTTTCTTCTTCCGCACCTGTGCTCGCATTCTCGTCACGTGGGCACCGACCTTGCCAGCGCCGACAGGGCAGGGGGGCGTTCCCCCCGACCGGCCACCCGAAGGAGTGAACAACACCCGGAGTTGGCGGACAAGCCGAGGCCGGAATCCGCCGCTCCGGGGTCGCGGATTCGACTGGAATTCCGCCGTGGCTCCTGGCAAGATCCGCTTCCGGCCCGCCGTCGAACCGGTGTTACCCCCGCATTCGGTGACAAATACCAGCCTACGGCAGACTGATCACCATGTGCATCCAGGCCGCCACCGAGCCGGGCGTCCCCGGCCGCCCCAACGAGGACTTCGCGGCCCTGGCCGTGCCCGCGGGTGGCGACGGCGGGGCCCTCGTCCTCCTCGACGGAGTGACGGGCCCTCAGGTTCCCGCCGCGGACGCGGACCCGGGTGCGGACGCGGCCCCGGGCGCGGAACCGGGCGCTGTCCCGGGCGCAGAACCGGGCGGGGGCCCGCCCGGCGGCTGCGCGCACGGCGTCGCGTGGTTTGCCGCACGCCTGGGCGGGGCACTGCTCGAACGGTGCGCCACCGCGCGGGAGTCGTCGCTGCGCGCCTGCCTCGCCGACGCCATCTCCCGTTCCGCGGACGCCCATCGGACGGCCTGTGACCTTTCTCACCCCCGAACTCCGCAGGCCACGGTGGTGTGTGCGCGCTGGGACGCACGGGAGGTCGAGTACCTGGTGCTGTCCGATTCGGTGCTGCTGATCGAGGGTGCGGACGGGTCCGTGCGCCCCGTCCTCGACACCCGCCTCGACGATCTGCGCCCGGCCGCGCGGCGGTTGCCGCGCGAGCGGCGGGCGGCGTGGATCGAGAGCCTGCGCAACGCGGAGGGCGGTTTCTTCACCGCCGCCGCCGATCCGGCGGTGGCCGACCTGGCGGTCACCGGCACGGTGGCGCGCGACGCGGTGCGTTCGGTGGCGGCGCTGACGGACGGCCTCGGCCGGTGGGTCGAAACGTTCCGCCTCGGTGGCTGGGCCGACCTCTTCGCGCTGCTCGCGGACGCGGGGCCGCGGGAGGCCATCCGTCAGGTGCGGGCCGCGGAGGCGGCCGACCCGGACGGCGCCGCGTTCCCGCGCGGCAAGGCCCACGACGACGCGACGGCGGTCCTGGCCCGGCTGTGACCCGGCGGGCCTGGCCGCCGCCCGGCCCGGTTTCAGGGCTGAAAGCGACGCGGCAGCGACCGCCGCACGCACAAGCGTTCGCCGGTATCACCGGTCCGACCAAGGGCGGCGCCTTCGCCCCTTCCGCACCACCCGTTCCGGGGATTGGCCGTCCCCGGGGCCGCGGCCGCCGAGGACACCCCCGAGATCGGCTCCGCCTGGATGGGCTCCGCCGTCCTCGAACACGAGGGCGGCGACCGCGAGTACCGCGGCCGGCCCGACACGGCACCGCTCGCCACCGTCGAGGGCGTGGACGTCTCCAGCCACCAGGGGGAAACGTCAACTGATCGTCCCTGTGGAACAGCGGCGTGCGCTGGGCCTACGTCAAAGCCACCGAGGGCACCACGTACGAGAACCCGTACTTCGCCCAGCAGTACAACGGCTCCTACGTCACCGGCATGATCCGCGGGGCCCACCACTTCGCCCTGCCCGGCAATTCGAGCGGCGCCGCCCAGGCCAGCTTCTTCGCCGACAACGGCGGCGGCTGGTCCCGGGACGGCAAGACCCTGCCGGGCGTGCTCGACATCGAGTACAACCCCTGCGGCGCCACCTGTTACGGACTCGGCCAGTCGGCGATGGTCAACTGGATACGCGACTTCCTCGACACCTACCACGACCGCACCGGCCGCCACGCGGTGATCTACTCCACCACCGACTGGTGGCGCACCTGCGCCGGCAACTACGCGGGCTTCGCGAACAACCACCCGCTGTGGATGGCCAGGTACGCCTCGTCCCCCGGCACCCTGCCGAACGGCCGGGGCTTCTGCACCTTCTGGCAGTACACCTCCACCGGCCCGATCGTGGGCGACCACAATCTGTTCAACGGCGCGCGGGACCGCCTCGTCGCCCTCGCCAACGGCTGAGACCGCCCCGCCGCGCCGCGTCCGCGGGGACCATGCGCCAAAATGGCCCGCATGGCCCCCGCACCGTTCCCCGACGACAGCCGACCGGTCGTGCTCGACCGCAGGGAAGGGCCGCACGGCGAGGTGGTGCTGCGCCGCCACGGCGCGTTGCTCCAGATCATCGCCAACGGCTGTTTCCTGATGGACACCTCGGACGGCCGGTCCGAGCGCCTGCTCGTGAGCGCCGCCCTCGGCGAGCTGCCCGTCCCCCCGCCCGCGGGCCACGCCGGCCATGCGGCCCCGGCCCTGCTCATCGGCGGCCTCGGCGTCGGCTTCTCCCTGGCCGAGGCCGCGGCCGAGCCTCGGTGGGGGCGCATCACCGTCGTGGAGCGCGAACAGGCCATCATCGACTGGCACCTGGCGGGACCGCTGGCCGGATTGACCGACGCCGCACGGAACGACCCCCGCACGGAACTGGTGCACGCCGAACTGGCGTCCTACCTACGGGCGCCTGGCCCCCGTTACGACGCCCTCTGCCTGGACATCGACAACGGCCCGGACTGGACCGTCACCCCCGACAACGACGGCCTCTACTCCCCCGCCGGGCTGGCCGCCTGCCGCGACCGGCTCGCGCCCGGGGGCGTGCTGGCGATCTGGTCCGCCCGGCCATCCGATGATTTCCCGCGACATCTGCGCAATGCCGGGTTCGGCAACGTTCGCACCAGAGAAGTGCCGGTCGCCCGAGGCGTTCCGGACGTGCTCTTTCTCGCCAGCCATCATCTCGCCAGGCAGTCCGCGTAGCCGCGGGCTGACTGAGCGCTCTACCCTGACGACAGTGCTCATCAGCACGTCGACGGCCAGAACCAGCCGACTGGCCCAGGACCGATCCCGGGGGCGGGACACATGAATCAGACAGAAATGAGAACACCTCCGGTGGATCGCAACCATCAGGAGAAAGCATCCGCAACGGCGCCGGGCGGCCACGCCGAGGCGGGCGCGGCGGCCGAGCGTCCCGGTCACCACAGCGCCACGGTGACCACCCCGGGTGCCCAGCGACGCGTCCTGGTGGTCGAGGACGACCCCACCATCGTCGAGGCGATCGCCGCACGGCTCCGCGCCGAGGGCTTCCTCGTGCAGACCGCGGCCGACGGCCCCGCCGCCGTCGAGACCGCCACCGCCTGGCACCCCGACCTGCTCATCCTCGATGTCATGCTGCCCGGCTTCGACGGCCTGGAGGTCTGCCGCCGGGTGCAGGCCCAGCGCCCGGTGCCGGTGCTGATGCTGACCGCCCGCGACGACGAGACCGACATGCTCGTCGGGCTCGGCGTCGGCGCCGACGACTACATGACCAAGCCGTTCTCCATGCGGGAGCTGGTCGCCAGGTCGCACGTGCTGCTGCGGCGGATCGAGCGCGCCGCCGTCGCCGCCACCACCCCGCGCCCCGGCAGCGTCCGGCTCGGGGACCTGGAGATCGACCGCACCCAGCGGCGGGTCAGGGCGGCCGGCAAGGACATCCACCTCACCCCCACCGAGTTCGACCTGCTCATGTGCCTCGCCCGCTCGCCCCGCGCGGTGCTCACCCGCGAGCAGCTGCTCGCGGAGGTCTGGGACTGGGCGGACGCCTCGGGGACCAGGACCGTGGACAGCCATGTGAAGGCCCTGCGGCGGAAGATCGGCGCCGAGCGCATCCGCACGGTGCACGGCGTGGGGTACGCGCTGGAGACGCCGCCCGGTTTCGCGGGCGAGACTCCCGCCCGGCCCCAGGCCGCCAACGAGGTCTAGCGTGTCCGAGCCGGTCAGGCACTCCTCCTGGGGTCGGGTGTGGCCCACGATGTGGCGCGTGCTGCGCCCGCTCGACCCCTTCCGTTCGGTCAAGGCCGCCCTCGGCTGGCTCGTGATCATCTCCGTCGCGATCACGACGCTGCTGATCCTCATGGCCTACCGCTCGGACATCGGACTCCAGGTGATCGCGATCATCGCGATCATCGCCTCGCTGCTGGTCACCCAGTTCGTCGCGCACAGCCTCGCGGCGCCGGTCCTGGAGATGACCTCCGCGGCCCGCGCCATGGCACGCGGCGACTACGGGCGCCGGGTCCGCGTGGCCCGGCGCGACGAGCTGGGCGACCTGGCGCTCGCGTTCAACCGCATGGCCGCCGACCTCCAGGCGGCGGACCGGCACCGCAAGGAGCTGGTCGCCAACGTCTCCCACGAGCTGCGCACCCCGATCGCCGGCCTGCGGGCCGTCCTGGAGAACGTGGTGGACGGCGTCTCCGAGGCCGATCCGAAGACGATGACGACCGCGCTGCGCCAGACCGAGCGGCTCGGACGGCTGGTCGAACAGCTGCTCGACCTCTCCCGCCTTGAGGACGGCGTGGTGCCCCTCCAGCCGCGCGGCTTCCAGGTCGAGCCCTACCTGTCGGCCGTGCTGAACGACGCCACCGTCGCGCTGCGCCGCGGCCACGCCCGCACCGACGTGCGCTTCCGTCTCGACGTGCTGCCCGGGTCGCTGCGCGCGCACGCCGATCCGGAGCGGCTCGACCAGGTCGTCACCAACCTCGTCGACAACGCGGTCAAGCACAGCCCGCGCGGCGGCCAGGTCACCGTGAAGGCGCGGCAGGGGCACTGCCCGGGGGCGCTGGTCCTCGAGGTCCTCGACGAGGGCCCCGGCATCCCGCGGTCGCAGCGGGAGCTGGTCTTCGAGCGCTTCGGCCGGGGCACGACGAACGGTGTCACGCCGCGTGACGGCGGCACCGGTCTCGGGCTCGCCATCGCCCGCTGGGCGGTGGATCTGCACGGCGGAACGATCGGGGTGGCCGAATCCCGGCGGGGCTGCCGTATCCAGCTCACCCTTCCAGGTAACGCACAGGCAAACATTTGACGTAGGGTCGCTCCCGAGACCCCGCGCCGCCGCGGCGCGGGCGGGCCCGAGCGGCCCTGCTCCGTGCTGCCCGCCCGGCCGTCCGTGCCGTCCGCGCAGATGAACGGATGCCCGTGGCCCTTGCGGTCCGTCATTACCATTTCGTTGCGGTTTTGCGCCGAACTTGATCCGTTTCCCGCGGGTTCCCGCCCTGAAACCCCCTTCTGAATGTGGTGTAGGCCACGACTGGCGGGTGAGGACTGCGCCGGACCCCCCGAGGGGCGTAGCCTTGATTTCCGCTGTCCATGACCCTTGCGAAGCGGAAGAGGGCGGTTGCCGCCGTGTCGCCACAGTCCCCGAACACATCGAGTGTCGAAACCGATCAAGGCTCAGGGAAGAACCCTGCTGCCGGTTTCGGTGCCAACGAATGGCTCGTCGACGAGATCTATCAGCAGTACCTCCAGGACCCGAACTCCGTGGACCGTGCCTGGTGGGACTTCTTCGCCGACTACAAGCCGGGCGGCGACGCCTCGGCCGGGACGAAGCCGGGGGCGAACGGCGCGGACGCCGCCCCGGCCGGGACCGCCCAGGCTCCGCCGCAGCCGGCCGCAAAGCCCGCCGCCGCACAGTCGGCCGCGAAGCCCACCGCCGCAAAGCCGGCGGAGACCAGGTCCCAGGCTCCGGACGGGGCCCCGTCCGGAGCCGCTCCCGCGGCCGCGAAGCCGGCCCCGGCCAAGCCGGAGACCAAGCCCGCGGCCAAGCCTGCCGCGAAGCCCGCCGGGAAGCCGGCCGCCAAGCCGGCCGACGGCGGGGCCGGGGCTCCGGAGGGCCCCGAGCTGGTCACGCTGCGCGGCCCGGCCGCGGCCGTCGCCAAGAATATGAACGCCTCCCGTGACCTGCCCACGGCCACCTCGGTCCGCGCGGTCCCGGTGAAGCTGCTGTTCGACAACCGCATCGTCATCAACAACCACCTCAAGCGCGCCCGCGGCGGCAAGGTGTCCTTCACGCACCTCATCGGCTACGCCATGGTGCAGGCGCTGAAGGCGATGCCGGGGATGAACCACTCGTTCGCCGAGAAGGACGGCAAGCCGACGCTGGTCAAGCCGGCCCACGTCAACCTCGGTCTGGCCATCGACCTGGTCAAGGAGAACGGGGACAGGCAGCTGGTCGTCGCCGGCATCAAGAAGGCCGAGACGCTGACCTTCTTCGAGTTCTGGCAGGCCTACGAGGACATCGTCCGCCGCGCCCGCACCGGCAAGCTGACGATGGAGGACTTCTCGGGGGTCACCGCCTCGCTGACCAACCCGGGCGGCATCGGCACGGTGCACTCCGTGCCGCGCCTGATGCCCGGCCAGGGCCTGATCCTGGGCGTCGGCGCCATGGAGTACCCGGCCGAGTTCCAGGGCACCTCGCAGGAGACGCTGAACCGGTTGGGCATCTCCAAGGTCATGACCCTGACCAGCACCTACGACCACCGGGTGATCCAGGGCGCGGCCTCGGGCGAGTTCCTGCGGCTGATGAGCCAGCTCCTGCTCGGGGAGAACGGCTTCTACGACGCCATCTTCGAGGCGCTGCGCATCCCCTACGAGCCGGTGCGCTGGCACCGCGACATCGACGTCAATCACGACGACGAGGTCACCAAGGCCGCCCGCGTCTTCGACCTGATCCACTCCTACCGCGTGCGCGGCCACCTGATGGCCGACACCGACCCGCTGGAGTACCGCCAGCGCAAGCACCCCGACCTGGACATCAAGGAGCACGGGCTCACCCTGTGGGACCTGGAGCGGGAGTTCGCGGTCGGCGGCTTCGCGGGCAAGTCCATGCTGAAGCTCCGGGACATCCTGGGCGTCCTGCGCGACTCGTACTGCCGCACCACCGGCATCGAGTACATGCACATCCAGGACCCGAAGGAGCGGAAGTGGATTCAGGACCGGGTGGAGCGCGCGCACACCCCGCCCGAGCGTGAGGAGCAGCTGCGGATTCTCCGCCGGCTGAACGCGTCGGAGGCGTTCGAGACGTTCCTCCAGACGAAGTACGTGGGGCAGAAGCGCTTCTCGCTCGAAGGCGGCGAAACGGTCATTCCGCTGCTCGACTCGGTGCTGGACGAGGCCGCGGCCGACAAGCTGGACGAGGTCGTCATCGGCATGGCGCACCGCGGCCGGCTCAACGTGCTGGCCAACGTCGTGGGCAAGTCCTACGCCCAGATCTTCCGGGAGTTCGAGGGCAACCTGGACCCGAAGTCGATGCACGGCTCGGGCGACGTGAAGTACCACCTGGGCACCGAGGGCACGTTCACCGGCCTGTCCGGCGAGCAGATCAAGGTGTCCCTCACGGCCAACCCCTCGCACCTGGAGGCCGTCGACCCGATCGTCGAGGGCGTCTCCCGCGCCAAGCAGGACATCATCGGCCGCGGCGGCAAGGACTTCACCGTGCTGCCGATCCTGATCCACGGCGACGCCGCGTTCGCCGGGCAGGGCGTGGTCGCCGAGACGCTCAACATGTCGCAGCTGCGCGGCTACCGCACCGGCGGCACGGTCCACGTCGTCATCAACAACCAGGTGGGGTACACCGCGACGGCCGCGGCGGCCCGTTCCTCCACGTACTGCACCGACGTGGCGCGCATGATCGAGGCGCCGATCTTCCACGTCAACGGCGACGACCCGGAGGCCGTGTGCCGGGTGGCGCGGCTGGCGTTCGAGTACCGGCAGGCGTTCAACAAGGACGTCGTGATCGACCTCGTCTGCTACCGGCGCCGCGGGCACAACGAGACGGACAACCCGTCGTTCACGCAGCCCCTGATGTACGACCTGATCGACAAGAAGCGCTCGGTGCGCAAGCTGTACACCGAGTCGCTGATCGGGCGCGGCGACATCACGCTTGAGGAGGCGGAGCAGGCGCTCCAGGACTTCCAGGGGCAGTTGGAGAAGGTGTTCAAGGAGGTCCGCGAGGCCACCGTGACCCCGGCTCCCGCCGAAGTGACCGCGCCCAAGCCGGAGTTCCCGGTGACGGTGGAGACGGGCGTGAGCGCCGAGGTCGTGAAGCGGATCGCCGAGTCCCAGGTCAACACCCCCGAGCGGATCACCGTGCACCCGCGGCTGCTGCCGCAGCTCCAGCGGCGGGCCGCGATGGTCGAGGAAGGCGCGATCGACTGGGCGATGGGCGAGCTGCTGGCGATCGGTTCCCTGCTGATGGAGGGCACGCCGGTGCGGCTGGCCGGGCAGGACTCCCGGCGCGGCACGTTCGGGCAGCGCCACTCGGTGCTGATCGACCGGAAGACCGGCGAGGACTACACCCCGCTGCTGTACCTGTCGGACGACCAGGCCCGGTTCAACGTGTACGACTCGCTGCTGAGCGAGTTCGCCGCCATGGGCTTCGAGTACGGGTACTCGCTGGCCAGGCCCGAGGCGCTGGTGATGTGGGAGGCGCAGTTCGGCGACTTCGCGAACGGCGCGGCCACCGTCATCGACGAGTTCATCTCCTCGGCCGAGCAGAAGTGGGGCCAGACCTCGGGCGTCACGCTGCTGCTGCCGCACGGTTACGAGGGGCAGGGCCCGGACCACTCCTCGGGCCGCATCGAGCGGTTCCTCCAGCTGTGCGCGCAGAACAACATGACGGTGTCGATGCCGACGACCCCGGCGAACTACTTCCACCTGCTGCGCTGGCAGGTGCACAACCCGCACCACAAGCCGCTGGTGGTCTTCACGCCGAAGTGGATGCTGCGGCTGAAGGCGGCCACGTCCGCGGCGGAGGACTTCACCACCGGCGGCTTCCGCCCGGTCATCGGTGACACCACCGTCGACCCGGGTGGCGTCCGCAGGGTCGCGCTGTGCTCCGGCAAGGTCTACTACGAGCTGGCGGCGGAGCGGGAGAAGCTCGGCAGGAAGGACGTGGCGCTGGTCCGCCTGGAGCGGCTGTACCCGCTGCCCGCCGACGAGATCCAGGCCGAGCTGGCCCGTTACGGGAACGCGGAGTCCTACGTCTGGGCGCAGGAGGAGCCGGCGAACCAGGGCGCGTGGCCCTTCATCGCGCTCAACCTGGCGGAGCAGCTCGGCAGGACAGACCAGCTGCGGCGGGTGTCGCGTTCGGCGTCGTCCTCGCCCGCGGTCGGCTCGGCGAAGCGTCACCAGGCCGAGCAGCAGGCGCTGATGGACGAGGTGTTCGACATCTGAGCCGCCGCGGCCTCAAGGCCGCACCGGCCCGTTCGTGCGTCTCTCGAAGACGACTTCTAGGTGAGCAGCGGCTCGAAGTCCCAGTGGGGCCTGACCCTTGAGCGGGCGCTGACGGTGTGCGCGTGCTGGGAGCCGAGGCCGGAGATGAGGCCGGACAGCGCCTCCTCCTCCACCTTGGCCGCCTCCTCGCGCAGCCGCAGCCCGCGCAGATCGGTGGCCAGCCCCACCTGGGAGGACAGCACGAGCGGGTGCTTGCGGCCGAGGCGCTCCACGCCGCGGCGCACCGTCTCGCGGCTCAGCTCCACGGCGCCCTCCACGTCGCCCTCCAGATTGCGCCCCGCCGCCGTGTTGAGCGCGATGCCGAGGGTCCAGGGGTGGTCGTCGCCGAGCGCGCCGCTCATGTCGGCCAGGCACTCCTCGATCAGCAGCAGCGACTGCTGCCGCTCGCCGGCGGCGCGCAGCACCAGCGCGTGGTTGGTACGGGAGCCGATGGTGAACGGGTGCAGCTCGCCGAGGCCCGTGCGGTACCGCTCCATGGTGCGCTCGCCGAGCGCCCTGGCCAGGTCGAGGTGCCCGTGGGCCCGCTGCACGAAGGAGCAGCAGGTGGCGACGGCCTGGGTGAGCGGCGAGGTGTCGCCGAGGACGCGCTCGGCGCGCTCCAGGAGCGCGGAGAGCTGGGCGTGGGCCGCGGCCCTGTCGCCGGAACGCAGGACGCACATCGCCAGATTCAGCTCGGCGGTGATGGTCTGCGGATTGTCCCGGCCCATGACGAGGCGGTGCGTCTGCACGCTGTTCTCCATGACGGACAGGGCCTCGCCGTAGCGGCCGAGCAGGCGCAGGTCGAGGGCGTAGTCGTGCTCGGAGTTGAGCGAGAGGGTGTGCCGGGGCCGGTGCAGCTCGCGGCGGGCCCTGAGATTGTGCCGGTCGGCGGCCAGGGCCTCGTCGTAGTGCCCGAGCAGGCGCAGGGAGGCCGCGAGATTGTGCCGGGCGTTGAGCGTCCTGGGGTCGTGCTCACCGACCAGCTCCAGATAGGTGTCGTAGACCCGCTGGTTGACGCGCAAGGACTCGTCGTAGCGGCCCTGGCCGCTGAGGTCGGCGCCCAGGCCCTCCTCGGCCCGCAGCACGGTCAGGTCGCGCGGGCTGCGGTGGACGCCGAGGCGCTCGATGACCTGCCGGTCGATGCGCTCCGTCTGCCGGTAGGCGCCGGTGGCGCGCAGCAGCGTGGCCTTCTGGGAGGCGAGGTCCCACACCAGGGGGTCGTCCGGGCCGAAGACCTGCCGCCAGGCGCGCTCCGTGCGCTCCGCGAGCTGGATGCCGGTGCTGTACTCGCCGGCCAGGTAGAGGTAGCTGAGGCAGTGGAAGATCAGCTGGTGCATGTCCGCGTCGCGGCTGGTGAGGGCGCCCGAGGCGTCCAGATGCGGCACGACCTTGGCGAAGCGGGACCAGCGGCGGGTGTCGGAGGGCCGCCCCGGGTTGGCGGCGGACAGGGCGCGGCGCACGGCGCGCGAGAACAGCTCCTGGTCGTCCTTCGACATGCCGTCGCGCACGGTCTGGTGGACCATGCGGTGCACGTGGATGGTGCCGGTGTTCTCCGGGTCGCTCTCCTCGTCCGGCGTGTCCCAGCGGATCACCGAGTACTGGACGAGCTTGCTGATCGCCGCGTTCCACCGGAGGGAGTCGTCCATGAGCCCGGACAGCTGCTCGGGCAGGCTGGCGGCGGGGACGCCGCGGACGAGCTGGACCGGGATGGCGCCGGGCGCGAAGTAGGCGCAGAGCCGCAGCAGCTCGACCGCCTCGGGAACCGTCTCGCGCAGCCGGTTCAGCAGTATGGAGAAGGCGGTGTAGTACGTCATCGGGAAGTCGGCCGCCACCCGCAGCCCCACATCGAGGTCGGAACCGCTGCTCAGCAGCTCGATGTACTCGGCCACGGACATCTGCGAATCGCTGAGCCAGCCCGCCGTCTGGTCCAGGGCGAGCGGCAGGTCGCCAAGCGCGGCGGCGAGGGCGTCGGCGTCGTCGGAGGGGATGCGGGGGGCGCGGCGGCGGATGAACGCGACGGACTCGTCGCGGTCGTAGACCGCGACCTCGTGCAGCGCCGTGTTGTGCTCGGCCCACTCGCGGTTCTGCGAGGTGATGATGACGTGGCCCGGGCCGCTGGGCACCAGGTCGGCGATGGGCCCGGGATCGTCGGCGCCGTCCAGGACGATCAGCCAGCGGCGGTACGGATCGCCGCGGCGCAGGGCGTCGCCCACGGCGCGCAGCCGCTCGCCGTACTCGGGCCCCGTGGTGAGGCCGAGGGCGGGCGCCAGCTCGGCCAGGCGCTGCCGCAGGGTGCCGCGCTGATCGGCCGGGACCCACCAGACCATGTCGTACTCGGAGCCGAAGCGGTAGACGTACTCGGCGGCGATCTGGGTCTTGCCGACGCCGGACATGCCGAGGAGGGTGGCGACGCCGGCGCCCGGCTCGGCGCGCTGGAAGAGGTCGTAGACGTGCTGGAGGGTCTCCTCGCGGCCGGTGAACCTGATATTGCGCCGGGGGACGCCGCCCCACACGTGGGGCTGGTCGTGCGGGTAACGGGGGGAGCCCCGGCCGCCCAGGGTGGCGGTGGAGACGGCGCCGGGGGCGGGCCCCAGCACGTTCATCAGGCGGCGCTCGGCCTCCCTGGCACCGATCCCCCACAGCTCGGTGGTGCCGCCGAAGGCGGCGGCGGCCGTGGGCATGGGCTCGGCGGCCACGGACACGGCGGCGAAGCGGTGGGCGTTGGGGGCGACGACGGAGCGGAGCGCCACATTCCACTCGGCGTCGGTGCGCGGGCCGAGCTTGAAGTACCAGTCGCTGAGCACGACCAGGATGCGGCCCTCGACGAGCAGCAGGTCGCGCAGCGCGACGTCGAGCGGGACCTCGACCGGCGGGTTCCACCGCTGGAAGATGACCTGCCAGCCGAACCGCTCCAGGCGGTCCCCGATCCAGGCGGCCCAGGCCCGGTTGAACCCCGCGAAGCTGACCGTCACCCGCGGGCTGTGCACGCGACTCTCCTCTGCGGCCATCCGACCGTCTCCCTCGTCCTTGCGGACGGACCCCCGTGCTACGGACGGTCCGTCAGATGTCCATGCTGGGAACATACACCTCGGGTACGACAGGTAATCACGCTCGCCTAATCACGCTCGCCCCTACCGCCGGTGCTGGCGCAGCCACACGGTGCGCGCGGTCTCCACGTAGGCCGCGGCGCGCACCAGGTGCCCGGCGGGCGGCGCGGGCGCGCGCAGCCGTTCGTGCCGCTCGGCCATGGCGTCGACGAACACGCGCCCGGCGTCGGTGAGTCTGCGGGTGCCGCGCAGCATCGGCAGGACGGCGCCGACCTGCGTGCGGCAGCGGGCGTGGGCGGCCCACGCCTGGTCGCGGATCTCCGCGTCGTCCAGGGCAACGGCGAGCCGCTGCCAGAAGCCGGCGAGCGCGAGGTGGGCGTACGTGCCGTGCAGGAGGCTGTGGAACGGCCGCGGCTCCGGGCGCCAGGGGGCCCAGTGGCGCGGCTCGTCGTCCACGGTGTGCAGGGGCACCAGCTCGCTGAGCGCGGTGAGTTTGGCGTGCTGGAGTTCGTGGGCGAGCCCGGCCGCGAGATGCGCGGGCCCCGGCGGCGGGCTGGCCATGACGGCGCCGAACGCGGTGGAGCTCGTGCCGCTGGTGTGGGCGCCGTCGTGGGCGTCGGCCGCGGGGCCGAGGGTGGGCACGATGCAGTCGAGCAGGGCCAGTTCGGCGGAGCGCGCGGCGCCGCCGAGGCCGAGCAGCGGCAGCGCGTCGTGCCACAGCTCGCTCCACCGGGCGCGCTCCTCGGGGCGCAGCGCGGCTCGCGCGCCGATGCCGAACGGGCCGGGGTCGAGGTCGTCGAGCAGCACGGGCCGCGGACCGCCGTCGAGGGTGTGCAGCGGCAGCCAGCCGGGGTCCGCGGAGCGCCAGGTGCCGGTGGCGTCGCGGTGGACCTCGGCCGGGGGGCGGCCGGCGGGGTGCAGCACGAGCCGGTCGGACTCGCCACGGAGCTCCGCGGGCGTGCCGTCCGGGGCGGCGCAGTGGAGCGCGCCGAGGGTGGGCAGGGTGATGCGCCCGCCGTGGACGGGCACGCGGGTGGCGAAGCCGATGCCGGAACGGGCCGCCGCCGCGGCGGCGAGCGCGCCCAGGCGCGCGAGGTCGCGGGCCGCGCCCGGGTGCGCGCCGGGGTGGCTGCCGGTTTCGAGCCACTGCACGCACCGTTCCGCCCAGGGGCCGGTGAGGGAGTAGAACAGCACCTGGCGGGCGGCGGCGGGGGCGGCGCGTTCGACGGTTTCGAGCAGCCCGGCGTGGTCACGGGCCGCGCCCGCCGCGCCCGCCACACTCGCCACACCCGTCGCGTCCGTCGCGTCCACGGCGTCGAGGAGGACGCGCAGCAGCAGGAGGCGGCGGGTGTGCTGGCCGGCGGCGAGGCGGGCGATGGTGGCGCTGCCGCCCTCGGTGTGGCCGAGGTCGCGCACTTCGTCCGGCGTCAGTGTGGCGGTCACGGGGTGCCCGCCTCGCGCAGGGCGGCGGCGATGTGCCGGATGAGGCGGCGCAGGTCGGCGCAGTAGACGGAGGGGTTGCGGAAGCCGTGGCCCTCGCGGTAGCGGTGCGCGTAGTGCCCGCCGCCGCAGACGTCGACCACCGGGCAGCGCAGGCAGGTGACGGGGAGCGCGGCGCGCCCGGCCTGGCGGGCGGCGACGCCGGGGTGGGCCAGCGCCTCGTCGAAGGCGTGGCGGTGGACGTCGAGGCCGGTGGCGGCGGCCCCCTCGTAGGCGGTCTTGAGGGAGTCGACCTGCTCGATGCTGCCGTCGGTCTCGATCACGACGGCGGTGAACGGCTGGAGGCCGAGCGCTTCGGTGGCGGCGGGCAGGCCGAGGAGAAGGGCGATGCACTCCTGGAACAGGCGCACGCGCAC
This sequence comes from Streptomyces johnsoniae, assembly GCF_031845565.1. Lineage (NCBI taxonomy): Bacteria > Bacillati > Actinomycetota > Actinomycetes > Kitasatosporales > Streptomycetaceae > Streptomyces > Streptomyces johnsoniae. The sequence goes on from NZ_JAVREV010000001.1 coordinate 634,634, forward strand.
GGTGCGCCGTTCGGCCTGCCACCAGCGGTCGAAGACGGCGCACAGCCAGTCGCCGTAGGGCGCGGGCGCGGCCGCCGGGGCGGGCAGACCGGCGGGCGGGCGGGTCCAGTTGCCGTGCGGGAGGAGGAAGTCGACGGCGGGCGGGCCGAGCCGGACGAGGGAGTCGTACACCTCGACGGGGTCGGTGTCCAGGTCGATGACGCACAGCACCCCGGACCAGGCGTCGCGGTGCCGCCGCTGCGCGAGCAGCCGGGCGGCGCGGCGCGCGGCGGGCCAGGCGGGGCGCCCGGCGTGGTCGACGCGCTGCCGGTTGTGGTGGTCGTTGCCGCCGTCGAGACTGAGGCCGATGCGGATGCCGTGGGCGGCGAGCGCGGTCAGCCGGTCCTCGGTGAGGAGCACGCCGTTCGTCTGCACGGCGGCGTGCACGGTGCAGCCGGCGGGCACCTGACGGCGCACCTCGCGGACGAACGCGCCGAGGTCGGCCGGGTCGGTGAGGAGCGGTTCGCCGCCGTGCAGGACGAGGGAGAGCGCGCGCAGCCGGTGGGCGGTCGCGTGCTCGCCGATCCGGCGGGCGGTGCGGTGCAGCATGCCCGGTGCGGCGGTCACCGGCTGGCGGCGCCAGCCGGTGTCGGCGGCGAAGTACATGTAGCAGTAGCGGCAGGCCAGGTTGCAGCGGCTGTTGACCTTCACGATGAACTGCTGGAAGGGCGCCGTCGGCGGTCCTTCACCGGCCGTCTGCGCTGTCGCGTGCACGTCCCGCGGGTGTCCCCCTGTTCTGGTCTCGTTCCGCCCCGCGGGGAAGTCTTCCGAAACCGACGCACCATAAACGATATCGGTCAACTTCTGTCCGTTTCACGACGCGTCAGGTCTGAAAGCGACTACTCGCGCCGTCGCAGCACGCCTCACAGATCGACATTGTTGTCGAACTGCGTGAACCCCCACAGGCCCTCGCCCTGCCTGACCACCCGCTCGCGCAGCTCGTCCAGCACCTGACTGAGCACCGGGTGATTCAGGTCGCGCAGCTCCGCCAGGCTCAGACCGAGCAGATCCGGCAGCGGCTCGCGCCCATCGTTCACGGCTCCTCCCCTCCCCAACTCCTCGCCAGCTCTTCTCGCCAGCTCTTCTCGCCAACGCCTCTCGTCGGCACTGCTCGTCGGCACTGCTCGTCGGCACTGCTCGCCAACAAGGGCCGAAGGGAGATTCCCGCCCGCGCCACCGCGAAAACCCCCGGGCCGCCGACGGGCGCGGGGCGGCGGGGGCCGCGGGCGCTCAGTGCTCGCGCCGCAGCGCGTCCAGACGCGCGGTCGTGTCCGCCGCGCCGGACGCCTCCTCATCCGGCAGCCGGCTCCACAGGCTCAGCGCCGAACGGTACGCCTGCCCCGCCGCCAGCGGCTTGCGCGCCGCCTCCAGCACCACGCCCCGCTGGTGCAGCGCCATCGCCGCCAGCCGCGCCGGCTCCCCCGGGTCCGCCGGCCCCGACGTCGCGACGCGCGCCACCGCCGCGGCCCGCCGGTAGGCGTCCGCCGCCTGGTCGAGCCGCTCGGTGCGCCGCGTGTGCCGGTAGGCCCTGCGGTGCGTCTCGCCCAGCTCGAACCACGCCCTGGCCTCGACCAGCGGCGTCTGGGCATCGTGCGCGGCCCGCGTGAACAGATGCTCGGCCTCCCGCAGATCCACCAGGTCGACACCCTCCTGGTAACGGACGATCAGCGCCTGACCCAGCATCAGCAGCCGCCCGGGCAGCCGCGGGTCCCCGGCCGGGGTCTCCATCCGGCAGTCCCGCAGCACTCGCACGGCCCGCGAGATGAACGCGCTCCCGTCCAGCCGCGACGCGCGCCGCAGCAGCACCGCGCCCCACTCCTCGATCAGATCGCCGTACCCGGCCAGATCCCTGGACATGATCCGGCCCGCCTCCTCGAACCTGAGGGCCGCCACCTCCAGGTCTCCCGGGCCGCCGCCCGCGTCGTACCGGCGCACGGCGAGCCGCCCGGCGCGCGTCAGGCACGCCACCACGAGAGCCGGCCGCTCGGACAGCCGCCGCGCCCGGTCGATGACCTCCGCCGCCCGCGGCCAGTCGTGCTCCGTCAGCAGCAGCGCGTCGACGAGGTCGAGCAGCGCCCACGCCCGCGGCACCACCGGCGCGTTCTCCGCCTCCAGCGCCCAGCACCCGCGCCGCAGCGAATCCGCGGCCTGCCCGGCCCACACCCTGGCCCGCTCCGCGTCCGGCGCCGCCACCGCCAGGCGCAGCAGCGCCCGGCCGTGGGCCAGCGGCAGCCCGCTCGGCTCCGGCTCGTCGGCGGGCCAGGCGTCCGCCACGGCCTCCACGATGCCGATGCTCTCCTGGAGCAGCGCCGAGTCCTCGCTCAGCCGCCACTGCTCGGCCAGCACCTCGACCCGCTCCAGGGTGAGGCCGACCGCCACCCCGCGGTCGAGACCCGGCGTCGCGCACACGGCCGCGAACTCCGCGTCGGCGCGCCGCCACAGATCCAGCGCGGCGCCGCTGTCCCCGGCCGCCCGCCGCTCCCCCGCCATCGCGCGCAGCACACGCGCCAGCGCGGCGCGCGCCACCGTCGAACCCGGATGCGTCGCCGCGGTCCGCGCCGCGTCCTGCGCCTCGTTCAGCAGCGCGCCGTCGCGCTGGGTCCGCCACAGCCCGAGCAGCTGCTCGGCCAGCTCGCTCCACAGCTCGGGATCGGTGCCGAGCCCCGCGGCACGCTGACTGCTCGCGGCCTGCCGCAGCAGCCGCACCGCGTCAAGACGGTGCTGCACCTTGCCGTCCGCGGCGAACCGCTCGGCCAGCGCCCTGGCCTGCCCGACGGCCACCGAGGGCTCGGGCACGTGTACGTCGCCCTGCGGCCCCTGCACGAGCAGCGGCGCCTCGGGCAGGAAGCGGCGCAGCACCTTCGCCGCCACCTCGGCGAACGGCCGCGGCAGCCCGGGGCCCTGCTGCTCCTCCGGCGCGGGCGCCGGCTGCTCGTCCTCGCCGGAGAGCTGGGCCAGCGCGAGCGCCGGGAAGTTGGGGCCCGTCCTGCCGAAGCGCTGCTCGACGTACCCCGAGCAGTGCTTGAGCACCAGCAGCGCCTCGTCGTGCCCCAGCTCGCGCAGCAACTCGTCGTGCACGCCGTCGGCGAACTCGTACCAGCGGCCGTCGTCGGCCGCGCCCGGCAGGCGCCGCAGCAGCCCGCTCAGCAGCACCTCCGACAGCTCGGCCGGCCCCGAATCGGGCAGCATGGTGCGCTGGATCAGCTGCATCACCGGCAGGTACAGCGGCGCGGCGGACAGGTACACGGCGAGCTGCCCCGCGCCGGGCGACGCCGTGGAACGGAACCGCGCCACCAGCGCGGCCGAGGTGCGCGGCAGGCCGCCGGGCCGCCTGGGCGGCGCGGGCGGCTGATCGGCGCGCAGCCAGCCGACCGCGCCCTGCACCGCGCCCGCGCCCGGCCCCGACAGCAGCCCGGCCCACGCGCCGAGCGAGGCCGGGGCGGGCGGCAGCACCGGCACCGGCACGGCGCCTGGCGGCTGGGCGGCCGGCTGCCCGGCCCCCGGGGTGAACCGCAGCCTGGCGGAACCCGCGGGCCCCTCCTCCCGCGTCAGCAGCCCCTGCCGCACGGGCAGCCGGGTGCGGGCCCACAGCCGCTGTGGCAGGGGCTGCACGACGGCGACCGGGGCGTAGCGGGTCAGCCGGTGCAGCAGCCGATGCGCCGCGCCGGTGCGCCACAGCGGCCCGGTGCAGTCGCTGACGACGACGGTCAGCCGCCGCCCCGTGGGGTCGGCGAGCTGGCTCGCGGGGTGCAGCGGCGCCTCGGCCGGGTCGAAGCGGCGGCTGATGGCCGGGCTGCCGTCGGGCGAGGCGTGCAGATAGTGCACCTGGATGTCGCGGAACGCGCCGAGCCTGCCGAACACTTCCGCCAGCTCGCCGAACATCCGCTGCCAGACCCGCATCGGCGAGGCCGCGTCCATCAGCAGCTGCAGCTCTGTGTGGCCGCGGGCGCTCTCGCGGAACGCGGGCGTCAGCAGACCGCCGGCCCGCGCCGTGCGGTCGACCGTCTCCCGTTCGTCCAGGTCGCCGGCCGCGGGGCGGCGGGGCGGCCGGGCCGGGGGGCGGTAACGCTGTAACGGCCGCAGCGCACGCTCCAGGTCGAGCAGGCTGGGCAGCGCCCTGGCCTCCGGCACGCCGACGCGCAGCGCGTCCTCCGGCAGCCCGGGGGCGGGCCGCCCCGAGCCGCCCGGGTCGGCGTACAGCCGGACGGTCTCGTCCGCGGCGTGCGGCGCCCGGCCCGGGGACGGGGGCGGCACCGGCTCGTGCCCGCCCGGCGTGGGCCCCGCCTCCGCGCCCCGCGCCGGGCGGGGGGGGGCGGGGGGGGGGGGGGGGGGGCGGGGCGGGGGGTGGGGGGGGGCACGGGCTGGTGCCCGCGGGGGGGGCGCCGGGGGGCCGGGGGGGGCGCGGGGCGGTGGGCTCGCCCCGGACCGGGACCGGCGCCCGCGTCGCGGTGGCCGTCCGGCCGGTCGTCCGCGCCGTCGCCGCGGGCCGCGGGGCCGCAGGGGCGGGAGAACTGGGCGAGCCACAGCGCGTCGGCGAGGCCGGCCCAGTCCGGGTCGAGCCCGGCGCCGCGGAGCGCGCCGATGAGGGTCGCGAGGTCGTCGCGCCGCCCTTCTGCCGGATCGGACATGACGGCCTACCTTGGCCGGTCGAGGCGCTGGATGAGCATGTCGGCCAGCCTGTCGCGGGTCGGGGGCTCGGCGTGGTGGGTGAGGTAGATCGCGTTCAGCAGCTGATCGGTGGCCAGCTGCTCGGTGCGGGACCGTTCGAGGAAGCGGCTGATCAGGTCCTCGCCGACGCGGGTCAGCTCGTCCCCCAGGTGCGCGCGCACGACGGTCGCCAGCCGCTCGTGGTCCGGCTTGCCGATCTCCAGGTGGATGCAGCGGCGCAGCAGGGGCGCGGGGAAGTCCCGTTCCCCGTTGCTGGTGAGGACGACGAAGGGGAACGCGTGGCAGCGGATACGGCCGTCGCGGACGGTGACCTTCGCGCCGTCGTCCGTCAGGACCTCCACCTCGGGCTCGCGCTCGGCGATGCGCTCCAGCTCGGGAATGGAGAACTCGCCCTCCTCCAGCACGTTCAGCAAGTCGTTGGGGAGGTCGATATCGCTCTTGTCCAGCTCGTCGATGAGCAGCACCCGGGGCTTGGCCGTGGGCAGCAGCGCGGTGCCCAGCGGGCCGAGCCGCAGATAGCTGCCGATCCCGCCGGGCACGGTCGCCGCGGGCAGGCCCTCGGCCCGGCTGCTCGCCGCGATCTGCATGTCCTGGAGGCGGGCGATGGCGTCGTAGTGGTACAGGCCGTCGCCCAGGCCGGTGCGGCTGACGATGGGCCAGTGCAGCACGCGGCCGAGCCCCAGCTCGTAGGCCACGGAGTGGGCGAGGGTGCTCTTGCCCGTGCCGGGACTGCCGGTGACGAGCAGCGGGCGCCTCAGGTAGAGGGCCGCGTTTATGATCTCCAGCTCCTCGGCGCTCGGCCGGTGCATCTCGGCCAGGTGCCGGTAGGCGCCGAGGCGGCGGGTGGAGGCGCTGTCCGTGTCGGGCCCGGGCGCGACGAGCGGGCGGCCGTCGAAGTCGCGCCAGGGCGGCGGCTCGGGCAGCGCGCGGATGCCGTCGTGCGGCTCGCCCGCGCCGCGGTAGATCAGCCACTCGTCCGCCGGCCTGCCCTGCTCGTCGGCGGCGGGCGCCGGCCCGCCCGCGGCCGGGTCGCCCTCGGGGCCCGGGAACGTGTCAGTCACTGCCACAGCTTGCTCCTCGTCGCTCGGTCACCGTCCGGGCACGCCGCTGTCGACCGTATCGGGGCGGGCCCGCGCCGCGGGAGGCTTTCACCCGCTTCGGCCTGTTCACAGCGCCTCCAGGGGATCGTCCGTGCCCGGCAGGGGCCCCAAGGGGTCCGCATACAGCAGGGCCAGCCCTCTGGCCCAGCGCGCGTCGGCCATTCCACCGCCGAGGGCGGCGCGCAACTGCCACAGGGCGCCGGGCAGTTTGCCGGCGTGCCCGGCGCCGGTCACCGTGCGATCGACGCCGCGGTGGAAGTCCCCGCAGTCCGGGTCCCGGTCGCTCATCTCGCGTCGCCACAGAATGACGTTGTACCCACTGGCCATCACCCGATGCAGGGCGGCCGGCTCGCCGCCGGTCGCGGGCGTGCGGCACAGCACGGGAACGGTCGCGGGGTCACGGCTGACGAGGGCGGCGGGCGCGGGCAGCGGGCGGGGCGCGCCGTCCGCGCAGTCCAGCACGTCGGAGGCCATACGGCCCACGTGGATCTTGGTCCAGCGGGCCAGCCGCAGCGCGTGCACCTCCTCGCTGTCCTCGGCGTCCGGCACCGGGTCGGTGCAGCGCACGACCACCGGCCGCTGCTCGCCCAGCTGCGGCCCGTCCGGCGCCAGGCGCCACTCCTCGACGGGGAAGCCGAGCAGCGAGTACGGCAGGGCGACCTGGAGCGGCACAGGGCCGTCCGGCTCGTCCCCGCGGCGGAACGCCTCGGCGAGCGCGGCGCACAGCCGCTCCGGCGGCCGGTCGGGGCCGACGGCGCGGTAGTCCTCGTCGATGGACGTCAACTCGCCCGTGGCGCGGGCGGCGCACACGCGCCAGTCGTACCGGCCGCGCTCCCAGCCGTGCGGAGTGATCTCCAGCAGCACGAACGGCTCGGGGCTCGGGCCCGGCTCCGACAGCTCGGCGTCGAGATACCACGCGTCGGCCGGGGCGCCGCCGGCCGCCTGGGGCATGGCGCCGACGACGACACCGGGAGCCAGGGGGCCGGCGGTGGCGCGGCGGGCGTCGCGCTCGCGGATGCGCGCGTCCTGCTCGATGCGGAGGTTGGCGCGGAACCAGCGGGAGAGCCCGGCGTTCGCGGCGGCGGCGCCGGCCCAGTCGCGCAGCCGTCCCTCCACCCCAGGCTCGGCCGGATAGGGGCGGTCGGCGGTGGCGGCGTGCACGGCGTAGCGCAGGATCAGCTCCAGCTCCGCCGGGCCCTGCCGCAGCTCGTACAGCAGCCCCAGGCCATCGCGCCAGCCGCGGGGCGCGGGGAGGGTGCCCTCGTAGGGGCGGCCCCGCAGCGCGGTGATCATCTCGTCGAGCCGCCTGGTGGACACCGGCGGCGGCAGCTGCGCGAGCAGCCCGAGCAGCTCGACGCGCTGCCCTGGGGTCAGCGCGCGGCCCACGGCGGCATGCACGTCGCTCTGCGCGTCGGTCCAGGTCTGCTCGGCCAGGTCGGCGACGTCGAGATAGCGGTCGGCGTGGTGGCGGTCGTGCGCGCCGAGGACCTGCTGATACAGGTCGTCGGGCCCGGGGTCGGGCGGCAGCGGCACGCGGCGCAGCTGAACGATGGAGGTGGCGAGGCCGCCGTCGCGCCCGGCGGAACGCCTCGCCTTGAGGATGCCGATGACCTCACCGCGCGCCAGGTCCACGACGGGGCCGCCGGAGACGCCCTCGGGCACCTCATCCTCCCCGCCCAGCTTCAGCAGCCCCTCGCTGCCCAGCTCGCCGCGGATGGTGCACCGGCCGCTGATGTCCTCGATGCCGTCCTCGGTCTCCAGGCAGCCGAAGAACGCGACCTCGCTGCGCGTGAACACCTTGGCCGTGCGCTCGGACAGCCACACGCAGGCGTGGGGTACGGGGTCGAGGACGCGGACGAGCGCCAGGTCGGGCGCGGGCCACAGGCCACCCGCCGGATTCTCCGCCGGGCGCGCCCACTCGACCCGCCCGCGGACCGGCCGCTCGACTCCTCGGACCGTCAGCCCCACTTCGCGCCGCCCTCCTTCGCCTCTTCCCCCGCGAAGCGCGACATGGGCGCAGGTGAGCACCCAGTTCGGAGCTACGAAGAATCCACTGCCCCACGGCCGGGAAGCCGGCTCGCCCCCGTCATACCCGGTGGGCGCCGCATGGATGCGCACCGTGGCCGCGGCAGCGAGCGGCGCCAGAGTCTCGAAGGGGTCCACATCCATCGGCTGCGCGCCCCCGCCGTCCGCCCATGTCATTCAATCTGCCCCAGCTCCTCCGGCGGTCCCCCCTGCCAGGTGAGCGTGACCGTGATGGCGCCCTTGGCCTCACCGTCGGCCAGGAGGCCGACGACCCGGCCCGCCTTGGCGGTCAACTCGATGCCGAACGTGACGCTGACCTCGTCGGGACGCGCGGCGCGCAGCCCGTCGGCCACGGAGGAGGCGACCCCCGTGATCAGCTCTTGCAGGCTCTCGACCTGGGCGGCGGCCCGGTCGAGCAGCCCGGTGTCGACATAGCCGCTGCCGCTGCCGCTGCCGCCCGCGGTGCCGGTGTCCGCGTAGCCGGACCCCGCGCGGGGCGGGGGCAGCACCTGCTCCACGTCCGAGATGCGGGCCCATACCGGCGTACCGTCCGGCAGGCTGACCCGGGTGACTCCGCTGCTCATCCGACCCCCCGTCGCGCGTTGTGTGCATGCAGGTTAACCGGCAGTACCGACAGCTGCCTATCCTGGCTTTTTCCTTCCCCTTCTGGCGTCCGGGAGCACGTCGTGTACTTCACTGACCGCGGTATCGAGGAGTTGACACAAAGGCGTGGCGAGGAGGAGGTCACGTTCGAGTGGCTGGCGGACCAGCTGAGGGTGTTCGTGGACCTGAACCCGGACTTCGAGGTGCCCGTGGAACGGCTGGCGACGTGGCTGGCCCGGCTGGACGACGAGGACGAGGAGGGGTGAGGGCGCGCGGGCGGCGGTGACCCTAGGCCCTGTCCTGCCGATCTTGCCGGGCCCGCGACTCCCCCAGACTCCGTCCGGGAGGTGCCCCCAGCTACGGCACTCCCCCAGCCTGGCGGCTGGGAGGTGCCCCCACGCTGCGCTACCGAATCGCGCGAATACGGCCAAGCACGAGCTGCGATCCGGTGCCGATGGGGGCACCTCCCAGGCCCCCAAGGGCCTGGGGGAGCACCGCATCTGGGGGCACCTCCCTGGGGGCACCTCCCAGACGAAGTCTGGGGGAGGAGCCTGGGGGAGCCGCGGGCTGATCCGACAAGATCGACAGGACAGGACCTCGTGCGGGTGATGGGCGCTTGACTTCCGCGGTACGCGATATATCGTGTCTGGTGAAGACGCGATATATCTTTGCGTGCTGCGTGTACAGCGGGGAGGTCCCACCATGGCGGGGAAGTCCGAGTGGTCCGTCACCGAGGCGCAGACCCTCACTTTCGGCGACCGGCAGATCGACGAGGTCGAAGTGCGCATCGTCAACGGCGCGGTCAATGTGGTGGGCACCGACGACGCGGCACCGCGCATAGAGATCAGCGAGATCTCCGGCCCGCCGCTGGTCGTGCGTCTCGACGGCGGCCGGCTGACCGTCGCCTACGACGACCTGCCCTGGCACAACTTCCTGAAGTGGCTGGACCGGAAGGGGTGGCGGCGGACCGCGGTCGTCTCGGTGTCCGTGCCCTCGCACAGCCGCCTGTCCGTGGGCGTCGTCGGCGCCTCCGCGGTGATCAGCGGCATCGCCGGGCGCACCGACGTGCGGGGCGTCAGCGGGAGCACGACGCTGGTCGGCCTCAGCGGCCGGATGCGCGCGGACACCGTCTCGGGCGACATCGAGGCGCAGGCCCTCAGCGGCAAGCTGACCTTCAATTCGGTCTCCGGCAATCTCACGGTGATCGACAGCGCCGGCCCTGGCCTCAAGGCCGACTCGGTCAGCGGCGACATGGTGGTGGACCTGGCCGACAGCGACCGCCCCGCCGACATCCGGCTCAACACCGTCTCGGGCGAGGTCGCGGTCCGGCTGCCGCATCCGGCGAGCGCGCGGGTCTCGGCCAGTACGGCGAGCGGCGCGGTCTCCTCGGCCTTCCCCGAGCTGTCGGTCTGCGGCACCTGGGGGGCCAAACAGCTGGCGGGGACGCTCGGTTCCGGCTCCGGAGCCGTGCACTGCTCGACGGTGTCGGGGGCGATAGCGCTGCTGCGCCGCCCACCCGCCGAGTTCGACACCGCCGCCTCCTCCACACTGCGTAAGGATGTCTGAGATGCCCCCCGTCTTCGGCCACGGCCGGCTCCGCCTCTACCTGCTGAAGCTGCTGGCAGAGGCGCCCCGGCACGGCTACGAGGTGATCCGGCTGCTGGAAGAGCGCTTCCAGGGCCTGTACGCGCCCTCCGCGGGGACGGTGTACCCGCGGCTGGCCAAGCTGGCGGCCGAGGGCCTGGTCACGCAGACCGAGGAGGGCGGCCGGAAGATCTACTCGCTCACGGCGGAGGGCGAGCGGGAGCTGACGGCCAGGGACGAGGAGCTGACCCAGCTGGAGCGGGAGATCCGCGAGTCGCTCGCCGCCCTCGCCGCGGACATCAGAGAGGACGTCAGCGGCTCGGCCAGGGATCTGCGCCAGGAGGTCAGGCAGGCCACGGCCGCCGCCCGCACCTCGACCGAGACCGCGGCCGGCCGCGCGGCGTGGGCGGCGCAGGCACGCCGGGCCAAGGAAGAGTCCCGGCGGGCCCGCCAGGAGGCCAGGCAGGCGCAGCAGGCCAGCGAGGCGGCACGGCACCACTTCGAGGAGGCCGCCCGGCGCATCCACGACCGGGTGCAGTCCCATGCGAACGCGGGGGACTGGCCGGGTGCGGTGCGGGAGGGCCTGGAGGGGCTGAGCAGCGAAATAGGCGGCTGGACCAGGTTCGTCGAGCACCCCTCCGCCCCCTGGCCCGGCGGCTGGGACGCCGGGCCGCCGGACGTGGAGGAGGACGGGCCGGGCGCGGAGCCGGTGGACGATCCGGTCCGGGAGCTGGAGCGGCTGCTCGACAAGTTCCGCGACGACGTCCGGGACGCGGCCAGGGACCACGGGGTGTCGCAGACCGACCTCGTGGAGGCCAGGCGCCACCTGTCCACGGCTGCCGCCCACTTGGTCGCGCTGCTCCGCTCGCCGCACGGCTGACGTCGCCGCCGGGCCGCGCGGGGACGCCCCTCCCGCTCCCCCGGCGCCTCGGGCCCGCGGGGGCGTGCCCGAGGCAGGGTCGGCCGCCGGTGCGGCGGCGCTCCCGGGGGCCGCGCCGGTCGCCGCCCGCCACGAGCGGCACGGCGAGCAGCCGGAGTTCGCGCCGGGCCCGGCGCGCGGGGCGTGCGCGGCCGGGACCCGGGGGCCGGGGGCCGGGGGCCGGGCCGTTCGACGGCGAGGTCCCCGGTCCGCCGCCGCCTTCGGCCCACGCACGACCGGGACGGCCTATCCCGGCACCGCGCGGGCGCAGCGGCGGCATGCTCGCGCCGAGGCGGCCACCAGGCCGTGTGAGGTGACCGTGAACGCTCCGGCGAGGGCGAGCAGCGGCCAGGCGGCCGACGCCGCACCGGCCACGGCGAGCGTCAGTGTCGCCAGCGCCATGGCCACGCTCGCGACGGTGCCGGTCCAGGCGACGGCGAGCGGCAGCCGGTCCGGGGTGGGCAGCCGGCGGGCGAGGGCCCCGGTGGCCGCCAGCGTGCCCGCCGCCAGCAGCGCCGCGCCGGCCGCCACGGCGGCCAGCAGGGCGGCCGTGAGCCGGGCGGCGGGCGGGAGTTCCGATCCGACGATCAGGTACCAGCAGGCAATGAGAAACGGGGAGGTGACGGCGACGGCCCCGGCGGTCCGCCGGGTCTGGGCGATGGTCAGCTCACGCTGGCAGGCGGGCGCGAGCTCGTCCACCGCGCCGAACTCACGGACCGCCTCCTCGGCGGCCCGCCGGTACGGCAGCCCGAGCGCGGCGTGTGCCGCCACCGAGTCCGCGAGCCCGTCGCGGATCTCCTGGACCATCCGCGCCTTCACGCGGGGCGGGCCGTGCAGCGCGGCGGAGAGCGCCGCCGCATATTCCTCGACGCGGCCGGTGTCTCCGACGGGGCCGGCGTCTCCGACGCGGCCGGTGTTCTCGTCCGGGCCGGCGGGCCTGTCCGCGGGGGCGCTCATGTCGCGGGCCGCGGGGCGGGGCCGGCGTCCAGCACGGAGCCGATGGCGGTGGTGAACGCGCGCCAGGCGGTGCGCTCCTCCGCGAGGGCGCGCCGCCCGGCGTCGGTCAGCTCGTAGCAGCGGCGGCGGCGTTCGCCGAGGGACTCCCAGGTGCTGCGGAGCAGGCCGAGCCGCTCCAGGCGGTTCAGCGCGGGGTAGATCGTGCCGGTGCGCAACTGGAGCGCGCCGGCGCTGCGGTCCTGGACGGCGGTGATGATCGCGTACCCGTGCAGGGGCCCCGGCTCCAGCACGGCCAGCAACAGCCCGTCGAGATGCCCGCGCACTGCGTCTGCCTTCATAAGTAGGCAGACTACCCAATGAAGCAGTAGCTGTGCTACCTATTGGCAGCCAACACATCACCACCCCGCACCACGTACGAGTTGGAGTGTTCCGCGGTGACCAAGCTGCTGCTGTCCGTGCATGTCCTCGCGGCGATCCTGGTGGTCGGTCCGATCGCCGTCGCCGCCTCGATGTTTCCGCGTCACGCGCAACGATCCGCCCCCGGCGCGGAGTTGCTGCACCGGATATGCCGCGGCTACGCGGTGGTCGGCATCGCGGTCCCGGTCTTCGGCATCGCGACCGGCGCCGCGCTCGGCGTGCTCACCGACGCCTGGCTGATCGCCTCGCTGCTGCTCACCGCGCTGGCCGCCGGCCTGCTCGCGCTGTCCATCCTGCCCGGACAGCAGCGCCTGCTCGCCACGCCGCCCGCCGAGGAGGAGCCGCGGCGCGCCACGGCGGCGCGGCTGACCATGCTCACCGGCATGTTCAACCTGCTGTGGGCCGTGGTCGTCGTGCTGATGATCGTCCGCCCCGGCTCCACGACCAGCGCGTGACGGCCGTGCGCGCGCTGCGCGTCGCGGCGGGTGCCGAGGCCGTGAGCCTGGCCGTGCTGCTGCTCAACCTCGCCACCGTGCACGCCGACGCCGTCTCCGCACTGGCAGGACCCGTGCACGGCACGGCCTACCTGGCGGTGATCGCGACCGCCCGGCCCGTGCCGCCCGCCCGCCGCTGGTCGCTGCTCCCCGGCGTCGGCGGCCTCCTCGCCACCCGTATCGCGACGGCCCACGCCACGGCCGCCGCCCCCGCCGACCCCCGGAGCCCGAGCCGATGATCCCCTACGCCGAACTGCCCTTCCCCCGCACCGATGCGGCGCTGAACGCCCTCCGCTTCGCCGCGGGCATCGAGGCCCCGGCCATCTTCAACCACAGCCTGCGCACCTACCTCTACGGCCGGGCCGCGGGCGAACGGCGCGGCCTGCGCCCCGACCGTGACTACGACGACGAACTGCTGTTCCTCGGCTGCGTGCTGCACGACGCGGGGCTCAGTGACGAGGGCAACGGCGACCAGCGCTTCGACCTGGACGGCGCCGATCTGGCGGCCAACTTCCTGACCGAGATGGGGATGCCGGCCGACCGGGTCGAGGTGGTGTGGGACGCGATCGCCCTGCACCTCTGCTTCGACCTCGCGCAGCGCAAGCGCCCCGAGATCGCGCTGGTTTCGGCGGGCGCCGGGCTCGACCTGGGGGACGACGACCCGCCGGTCCTGCCGCCCGGGTACGCGGACCGCGTGCACACCGCCCTCCCCCGCCTGCACGCGGCAGCGGTGCTGCACGACACGATCGTCGGCCAGGCCCGCGCCAAGCCGCACAAGGCGCCCCCGTTCAGCATGCCCGGCGAGCTGCTGCGGCAGCAGACCGGGCAGCGGTGGCCGACCTGGCGCGAGCTGAACGAGGCGGGCCCGTGGAACGACTACGCGGGCCTCCCGCCGACAACGGACCCTGACACCGTCAGGGATTGAACACGATCTTCCCGAAGACGTCCCCGCCCGCCATCCTGGTGAAGCCCTCGCGGGCCCGCTCCAGCGGCAGCACGCTGTCGATCACCGGCCGCACGCCGGTGGCCGCGCTGAAGGCGAGCAGCGAGGCCAGTTCCTCCTTGCTGCCCATGGTGGAGCCGACGACCTTCAGTTCGAGGAAGAAGATCCGGTTCAGCTCGGCGGACGCGGGCGCCTGGCCGGAGGTCGCACCGGAGATCACCAGGGTGCCGCCGGGCCGCAGCGACTTCACCGAGTGGGACCAGGTGGCCGCGCCGACCGTCTCGATCACCGCGTCGACGCGGTGCGGCAGCCGGGCGCCGGACTCGAACGCCGCCGTGGCGCCCAGTTCCACGGCCCGCTTGCGCTTCGCCTCGTCGCGGCTGGTGACGAACACCCGCAGCCCGGCCGCCGCGCCCAGCGCGATGGCCGCGGTCGCGACGCCGCCGCCGGCGCCCTGCACCAGGACGCTGTCGCCGGGCCGGACGCCGGCGTTCGTGAACAGCATGCGGTAGGCGGTCAGCCAGGCGGTGGGCAGGCAGGCCGCCTCCTCGAAGGACAGCTCCTTCGGCTTCGGGAGCACGTTCCACTTGGGCACGGCGACCCGCTGCGCGAACGTTCCCTGGTACTTCTCGGTCAGAAGCGTGCGCCTTTCGTTCGGGCCAACGCCGTGTCCGGTAGCGCCGATCACGGAGTGGAGCACCACTTCGTTGCCGTCGGCGTCGATACCGGCCGCGTCGCAGCCGAGGGTCATCGGCAGCGCCTCCGCGCCGATCCCGACGCCGCGCAGGGTCCACAGGTCGTGGTGGTTCAGCGAGGCGGCCCTGACCTCGACGACCGTCCAGTCCTGCGGGGCTTCCGGCTCCGGCCGGTTGCCCAGTTCCAGCGCGTTCAGTGGCTGTTCCCGGTCGAAGCGGGCGACATAGGCAGCGAACATGTCCTCACGCTAGCCGCCGCGGGGCTTTCCATTCCAGAACCGCGCGTGACGTGGGACGATGGACGCTCGCGGGGAGGTTGGCATGAGCACGGTGTTTCTGCGGCGACTGAGCAGGTGGCAGGCCGAGACCGAACGGACGGACATCGGCGATTTGTACGCCGACGCGCATCGGGACGCGCCGGGCGTGCGCCCGCTCGAACGGGACGCGTTCCTGCGCCGGTTCGTGGACCACGACGTGCAGCAGACCGGGTTCGACATGGTGGTCGCCGGCGACCCCGCGCTCGTCGGCTGCGCCTACGGCTTCCGCGCGGACCGGGACGGCCGGTGGTGGGACACGTTCACCGCGGTGCCGACCGAGATAGAGGAACTGTCCGCGGCCCGGCAGGTGTTCGTCGTCGCCGCGCTGATGGTCGCCCGCCACAGGCGCCGCGCGCACCTGGCGACCCGCCTGCACAAGGAGCTGCTGTCCCGCAACGCCACCGGCCCGGCCATCGCCCTGCTCCAGCCGGGCAACACCCCCGCGCGGGCGGCGTATCAGTCCTGGGGCTGGAACAAGGCGGGTCAGCTGACCCCGCGCGACGGCGGCGAGGCCCCGCTGGAGGCGTGGGCCAGGTAGTGCGCCAGGCAGTAGACCAGGTAGCGGGCCGGCAGCGGGCCAGGCCGCGGGCCAGGCAGTGAGCCGGATGGCGGCCCGGCGGCCAGGTCCCGCCGGGACCGGGGACAGGCACGGACGGACAGCCGCACGGAACGGCTACAGCACTTTGGACAGGAACGCGCGAGTGCGGGCGTGCTGCGGGTCGTTCAGCACGTCCCGCGGGCGGCCCGACTCGACCACGACGCCGTCGTCCATGAAGACCAGCGAGTCGCCGACCTCCCGGGCGAAGCCCATCTCGTGCGTGACGACGATCATCGTCATGCCGTCCGCCGCCAGCCCTCGCATCACGTCGAGCACCTCGCCGACCAGCTCCGGGTCGAGCGCCGAGGTCGGCTCGTCGAAGAGCATGAGCTTCGGGTCCATGGCCAGCGCGCGGGCGATGGCGACGCGCTGCTGCTGCCCGCCGGAGAGCTGCGCCGGGTAGGTCTCCATGCGGTCGGCGAGGCCGACGCGGCGCAGCAGCTCCTCGGCCCGCTCCCGCGCCGCGGCCTTGCCGATGCCCTTGACCTGGACCGGCGCCTCCATCACGTTCTCGGCGGCGGTCATGTGCGGGAAGAGATTGAAGCGCTGGAACACCATGCCGATGTCCCGCCGCTGTTCGGCGACCTCGCGCTCCCTCATCTCGTAGAGCCGGTCGCCCTTCTGCCGGTAGCCGACCAGGCCGCCGTCCACCCACAGGCGCCCGGCGCTGATCTTCTCCAGGTGGTTGATGCAGCGCAGGAACGTCGACTTGCCCGAGCCGGACGGGCCGACGACGCAACTCACCTCGCCCGCCTCGACCTTCAGGTCGATGCCGCGCAGCACCTCCACGGACCCGAACGCCTTGTGCACGCGCTCGGCCAGCACCATCGGGTGTTCGCGTCCGCCGCTCATACCGTCGTCCCTCCCACCTGGCTCTTGGTGCGGAAGCTCGTCAGCTGTGCCCGCAGCCGTTGCAGCGGCGTGGGCGGCTGGGTGCGCCCGGAACCCTTCGCGTAGTGCCGTTCCAGGTAGTACTGGCCGACGCTGAAGATGGTCGTGAGCAGCAGGTACCAGACCGTCGCCACGACGAACAGCTCCATCACCCGGGTGTTGCGCGATCCGACGATGTCGGCGGCCCAGAAAAGTTCCTCATAGTGGACGACGGACACCAGGGACGATGTCTTCAGCATGTTGATGAACTCGTTGCCCGAGGGCGGGATGATCACGCGCATGGCCTGCGGCAGCACGATGCGGCGCGTGGTCTTGGCACCGTTCATGCCCAGCGCGTGCGCCGCCTCCGTCTGGCCCGGATCGACCGACAGGATGCCGGCGCGGGCGATCTCCGCCATGTAGGCGGCCTCGTTCAGGCCGAGGCCGAGCAGCGCGGCCACGAACGGCGTGATGATGTCGTTCGTCTCGTCCTTGTAGAAGCCGAAGTTCATCGTGTCGAAGATGAACGACAGGTTGTACCAGAGGACAAGCTGCACCAGGACGGGCGTGCCGCGGAAGAACCAGATGTAGCCCCAGGCGACGTTCGACAGGACCGCGTTGTCCGACAGCCGCATGACGGCGAGCAGCAGGCCGAGTACCAGGCCGATCGCCATGGACAGCACGGTGATCCACAGCGTCTTGGCCGCGCCCTCGGTGATCCGGTCGTAGGTCAGGTACTCGCCGACGACGTCCCAGTGGATGTCGGAGTTCACGAACGACCAGGCCAGCCACGCCAGCAGCGCGCACACCGCGACCGCGCCCACCCAGCGGCCGTAGTGGCGCACGGGTATCGCGACGATGGCCTCGGGCGGCATTTGATCGTCGTCGGGCTCTCGGCCCGGCTCCTTGGAGAGATCGGGCACGCCGGTCACCCGTCGGAGCTGCCGGCGTTGATGGTGGCCTCCGCGACGGCGCCGGCCTCGGCGTCCCACTCGGCCAGGATCTCCGCGTACGTCCCGTCGTCGATGATCTCCTGAACGGCGGCCTGGATGGCGTCCCGCAGCTCCGGCTGGTCCTTCGGCACGGCGATCCCGTAGGGCGCGGCGTCGATCTGCTCGCCGACCACCTCGTACTCCTCGCCGCCGCCCGCCTCCGCCGCGTTGTACAGGGCGACCGGGTAGTCGGTGATCACCGCGTCCGCCCGGCCGCTCTGGAGGGCGGTGATCGACTCGGAGTCGACCGAGCTGATGATGTCCTCGATCGGCTCGTCGCAGGCGGCCGCCTGCTCCTCCACGACCGCTTCGTTGGCCGTGCCCTGCTGCGCCGCGACGGCGAGCCCGCACAGGTCGTCGGGGCCCTGGATGCCCTCGGGGTTGCCCGCGGGCACCAGGATGGCGGACCCGGCCTGGAAGTAGTTGACGAAGTCGGTGCCACCCTGGGCGTCGTCGGTGCCGCCCTCCTGGCGCTCCCTGGTGTCCGTCATCGCCGACATGATGATGTCGTACCGGCCGCTGTTCATGCCGAGGATGAGGCCGTCGAACGTGCCGTTCTCGAAGGCGAACTCGACGCCGAGCACCTCGCCGAGCGCCGCGCCGATGGCCGGGTCGATGCCGGAGACCTCTTCGTTCTCGTCGTAGAACTCGATCGGCGGGTACGCGATGTCCGAGCCGACGCGGATCTCCCCGGCGTCACGGATCTCCTGCGGCAGCAGCGCGGCCGCCTCGCCCGTGTCGGCGCCCTTGCCCTCGCCGCCGCCCGAGGACTCCTGGGCGCTCTCGTTGTCGCCCCCCTCGTTCCCCGCGTCATCGGTCTGGTCTCCGCAGGCGCCGAGCAGCAGCGCGCCACTCGCGACGAACGCGCCGACCGCGGCAAGGCGCGGACGGCGGGGGGAACTGGAGATCATGGCGTGATCCTCCTGGGGTGGCGGAAGGTCCGAGAAGCGGCACGCGTCTTCGAGTGTCACGAACTTGTGCGTTTTTCGATGCAGGGCATCCTGCCACCCGAACCAGCGTCCCCGGCCGCCCCGAACGTCAAGATCGGATAACGGACACGGATCACCGGTCACCGGGAGTGATACGCGGCAACTGGTGACTGCCCGAAGTGCGGTCATTCACCGTCCGGTTACCGAACACTGTCGTTGCCGGTGGACTTCATCGGGTAGAACGAATCGTTATCACCCCTCACCCGGGGACCAGGGCGCGTGTGCGACGCGTCCGGCGTCCGCCGCTCACCCAGGCGGACGTGGTGCCCGCCCGCCCCCTGACCTGGGAGCGGCTCCCACCCTCAACCTGTGATGCGAATAAGGGGTCAAATCAGTGGCATCGGAGATCGTCAATCCGAGGAACGAGCTTGCGGACGCGGGGCTCGATCCCGCGTTCGCCCTGCACCGCGGCGGCAAGATGGCGGTCGCCGCCACGGTGCCCGTGCGGAACGCGGACGACCTGTCCCTCGCCTACACGCCCGGCGTCGCGCGGGTGTGCGGCGCGATCGCCCAGCAGCCTGAGCTGGTCCACGAGTACACCTGGAAGTCCCAGGTCGTCGCCGTGGTCACGGACGGCAGCGCCGTGCTCGGCCTCGGCGACATCGGTCCGGAGGCGTCACTTCCGGTGATGGAGGGGAAGGCCATCCTCTTCAAACAGTTCGGCGGCGTGGACGCGGTGCCCGTCGCGCTCGACTGCCGGGACCCGGACGAGATCGTGGAGACCGTGGCGCGGCTCGCGCCCTCGTTCGGCGGAGTGAACCTGGAGGACATCTCGGCGCCGCGCTGCTTCGAGATCGAACGCAAGCTCCAGGAGCGGGTCAACATCCCCGTCTTCCACGACGACCAGCACGGCACGGCCGTCGTCACGCTCGCCGCCCTGCGGAACGCGGCGCGGCTGACCGGCCGCGACCTCGCCGACCTGCGGGTGGTGATCTCCGGCGCCGGGGCGGCCGGCGTCGCCATCGCCAAGATCCTGCTGGGCGCGGGCGTCGGGGACGTGGTGGTCTGCGACCGCAAGGGCATCGTGGCCGCGGACCGCACCGACCTGACCGACGTCAAGCGGGAGCTGGCCGCGCTGACCAACCGCACCGGCCTGACCGGTTCGCTCGCGGCGGCGCTCGACGGGGCGGACGTCTTCGTCGGCGTCAGCGGCGGCACCGTGCCCGAGCCGGCGGTCGCCAAGATGGCGCCGGGCGCGTTCATCTTCGCCATGGCCAACCCGGACCCGGAGATCCACCCCGAGGTCGCGGCCCGCTACGCCGCGGTGGTGGCCACCGGGCGCAGCGACTACCCGAACCAGATCAACAACGTGCTCGCCTTCCCCGGCATCTTCTCCGGCGCGCTGTCGGTCCGGGCCACGCGGATCACGGAGGGCATGAAGCTGGCCGCGGCCGAGGCCCTCGCGGCCGTGGTCGCCGACGACCTCAGCCCCTCCCGGGTCATCCCCTCCCCCTTCGACGAACGCGTCGCCCCGGCCGTCGCCGCGGCGGTCGCGGCGGCCGCGCGCGCCGAGGGCGTGGCCAGGGCGTGAGACCACGGCCCGGCGCGGCCTCCCTTCGGCAGGGAGGCCGCGCCGGGACCGCACCGGTGCCGCGCCGGTGCGTTACCTCAGGGCGATGACCACCGCGTCGGTCAGGGAGCTCCACGCCGTCCTGGCCTCGGCGAAGCCCGCCCCGCGCAGCGTGTCCGTGTGCCACTGGAGGGTGGCGAACTCGCCGTTGCCGTGGTCGCCGTCCCTGGGCCTGCCGAAGATCGCGAACCGCTCGGCCGCCTCCTCGGCCAGCTCGGGCGCCGCGGCGACCGCGTCCCACCAGTCCGCCCAGTCCTGCACGCCGGCCGCCTTCTCGCGCTCCTGCCTCGCCTTCCTGAACGCGCGCTCCGCCGCGTTGATCCGCGGGGTCGAATCGTCCGGCATGTGGTCCGCGTTCAGGAACACCCCGCCCGGCCGCACCAGACCGGCCAGCCGGCCGTACAGCGCACGCAGCGGCTCCTCGCGCAGCCAGTGCAGGGCCGTCGCCGTGAGCACGGCGTCGTAGGAGTCGTACGGCAGCTTCTCGGCCCAGTCGGGCGCGGTGAGGTCCGCGCGGACGAACTCCACCCGCTGCTCCCCCTCGAACGAGCCGCGCGCGATCGCCAGCAGCGCCGGGTCCAGGTCGACGCCGGTGCTGACCGCGCCGGGGAAGCGCGCGAGCAGCCGCCTGCTGATGCTGCCCGTGCCGCAGGCCAGGTCGAGCACGCGCGGCCGGTCGCCGACCAGCGCCTCCACCGCGTCCAGCATGGCCCGGAAGCGCTCCTCACGGTCCGGCAGGTACCACTCCTGCTGCCGGTCCCAACTGTCCTGCCACTGCTGCCAGTCGGTCATGTCCACTCCTCCACGCACACCTGCGGTAAGAGACACCTGCGGCAGGCGGCCCTTACTAGTACGCTGATGACCATAGCTGGCACGCGTAAGGAACACAATTGGAACTGACCTATTACTCGGACTTCGCCGTGCGGCTGATCAACACCGAGGAGCCACTGCGCGGTACGGACGCGCTGACCTCGGTGGACGCCGTGCGCCGCCTGTTCGGCGAGGCCCAGCAGGCCGCCCGGCGGGCCGGCGAGGGCGACGTGACCCGGCTGCGCGGGGTGCGGACCCGGCTGCGCGCCGTCTTCACGGCCGCGGCGGAGGGCGACGAGGTGCGGGCCGTCGACCTCCTCAACGCGCTGCTGCTCGAATACCCGGCCAGCCCGCAGATCTCAGGACACGACTACCTGGACGAGGCCGGCCGCCCCCGCTGGCACCTGCACCTGGCCGAGCACCCGTCCAGCGCCACCGCCGGCTACGCGGCCACCGCCTGCATGGGCCTCGCGTTCCAGCTGACCGACCTCGGCGTGGACCGGCTCGGCATCTGCGGGGCCGAGCCCTGCCGCAACGCCTACCTCGACACGTCGACCAACCGCTCCAAGCGCTACTGCTCGGACCGGTGCGCGACGCGGGCCAACGTGGCCGCCTACCGGGCGCGCAAGCGCCGCGAACGGGCGCTCAGCGGGCGCACCGCCGACGGCAGCCCGGTCAGCGCCGACACCAGCGAGACCTGACCCCGGCGGAGCGGCGCGCGCAGCCGCAGCAGCGCACGCGCCACCAGCAGGCCGTCCGGCACCGCCCCGAACTCGCGGCTGTCGTTCACCACTTCCGGGTTGTCCCCGACCACCCACCAGCCGCCGCGGCGGCGGCCGACCGCGCGCTTGACGATCAGCAGATCGTGCTGGAACGGGTGCCGCAGCACGACCACGTCCCCCGGCCGCACCCGGGACCCGTAACTCAGCAGCAGCTGATCGCCGGGCCGCAGGGTGGGCAGCATCGAGGGGTTGTACACCTCGGCCAGCCCCAGCCTCATCGCGCTCCTCCACTCGTCGGCGGCCATCGTCCGCCCTCGGGCCCAGTCAAGCATTGGACTTTTGGCCTAAGCCGGGGTACCCGGCCCGGGTCGGCCGAGAAAACCCGCCCTGCACGGAGTAATGTCGGCCAGGAGAAGACGATCACGAGGAAGGACAGCTTCATGCTCTCCCGCCTGTTTGCCCCGAAGGTCAAAGTCAGCGCCCACTGCGACCTGCCGTGCGGCGTGTACGACCCGGCCCAGGCCAGGATCGAGGCCGAGTCCGTCAAGGCCATCCAGGAGAAGTACCAGGCCAACGACGACCCGCACTACCGCGCCCGCGCCACGACCATCAAGGAGGAGCGGGCCGAGCTGGCCAAGCACCACGTCTCGGTGCTGTGGAGCGACTACTTCAAGCCGCCGCACTTCGAGAAGTACCCCGAGCTGCACCAGCTGGTGAACGACACCCTGAAGGCCCTGAGCGCCGCGAAGGGCTCCACCGACCCGGCCACGGGCCAGAAGGCTCTGGACTACATCGCCCAGGTCGACAAGATCTTCTGGGAGACCAAGAAGGCCTGACCGACCCCCGGCCCAGCACTCCGCCCCCGGCACACGGCTGCCGGGGGCGGCTGCATGCCGGCCCCACGCCGCGGCGGCCCCGCGCCGCGGCGGCCCCGGGGGTGCGCGGCCCTAGGATGTGCGGCAGCCAGTTCTCAAGTGCACCGGGGGAGCGAGTGATTCAGGACCACGGCCGGGCGGGGGCGGGGGACGGGGAGTCCGCGCAGACCGCGCCGACGCGGTCACCGGCACGGACACCGGCGGAGACGCTGACGTTCGTCGTGGCGGCCGGCGACGACCCGCAGGACCCCGGCGCCGGCGGCGAGATGGGGATTCTCCGCCGCCGCGACGAGAGCGCCACCGCCCTCCGGGACATCCCGGTCGCCGTACCGCGGCGCGACCTCGGGCGCACGGTCCAGGGACTCCAGCAGGTGCTGAGCGAGATCGATCCGCCGGAGGGCGGGAAGCGGCTCCGCGAGGCGCAGGTGTCCTCCGCCCAGAACTTCTGACCCGCCGGGAGCGGCACCGTGCGAACGACACCGCGTACTTCGTTCAAGGCCCTGCTGATCGGCGTGCCCGCCTACCGGGACGAGGCGATCGGCGATCTGCCGTTCGTCGCGGACGACCTCGCCGAGCTGGCGGACGCGCTGCGCGCCACCGGCTACGACGTCGATGTCCACGATGTCGCGGAGACGGACCGCGACAGCCTCGACCAGGCGGTCGAGGACGTGCTCCAGCAGGCCGCCGAGGGGCAGACCGTGCTGATCTACCTCTCCGGCCACGGGGTCAACCACGACGGCATCGACTACCTGGTGCCCCGGGGCGCACGGACCCGCGCGCACGACTTCCGCAGCCGCTGCCTCCCGCTCGACTTCTCCGCGCACGTCTCGCGCAGCCGGGCGGGCGACGTCGTCGTCTTCGTCGATGCCTGCCGCGAGGGCATCACCCTCCAGGAGACGTCCGGTGGCGATGTCGTCGGCTGGTCGCGTATGCGGGTGCGGCGGGTCGGGGACCGGCACTACTGCCATGTCTACGCCTGCTCCCCCGGCGAACGGGCCCGCTACGCCGCGACCGCGGCCGGCTCGTTCAGCCTCTTCTCGCGCGCGCTCAGCGCCGTGGTGGCCGACGAGGAAGGACCCGGCACCCTCGGCAGCCTCAAGGAGGCGCTCCAGGACGGCCTCGACGCGCTCACCGCCGAGCACGGCTTCCCGCGGCAGCGCGTCGGGATCAGGGCGGAGACCGACATCGACGCCTGCCTGGTGATCCCGCGCCTTGAACGGGCCGCCGCCGGGACGCCGGGCGAGCACCCCTGGACGGCGCTGGCCCGCACGCACCCCGTGTGGCAGCAGGTCGACGGCGGCCCCGGCACCGCGGCGCTGCGCGAGGCCGCGGCGGCCTTCGTCACCCGCCTGGCCGAACGCTCCGACGCGGACGCCCGGCTGCTCGCCGCCGACCCGTGGCGCCCCGCCGGTTTCGCGGAACGGATGACCGACCGGGTCGGCTGGCTGCTCACCGAGGTGCTCAACCAGGAGAAGCTGGACCTGTCGCCGGCCGAAGCGGCCCTGCTCACCATCCTGCCGTTCCTGCACGCGGCGCACCGGGACCGGACGGCGGTCCGCTCCCTCGGCGCCGCGCCGGAGGACCTCGGCCGGGCCGGGGAGCCGTCCGAGGAACGGGCCCAGTACGAGCGGTTCTTCGAGGGCCGGCCCCGGCTGGTGCGCCGCTGGCACCGGGCGGACGCGGACGCGGGCGGCATCGCCTGGTGGCTGTTCCACCAGTGGCTGCACCGCCGCCCGTTCGACCGCGACGACCCGGCGCTGCGCGAGCTGACGGCGGGCGAGACGGCCCCGGCCGGGTCCAGCCCGACGGAGTCGGAACGCCGGCTGATCGCCGACGTGCTGAACGCGGAGACGCAGGCCGGTCTGCTGCGGGCGCTGCGCATGTCGCTCAAATCGGCGCCGGACGGCCCGGCCCGCCAGCTCGCCGGGGCCTCCGTCCTCGAACAGGGCGTCAGGGAACGGCTGCTCGCCGCCCTGCTGACGGTGGCGCACCGGCTGGCGATCGATCCGACGAGGCTGCCCGAGGTCGTCGTCGACCACCTCGGCATCTGGTACTCCGTGGATCTCGCCGAGCTGCACCGCACCCTGGAGAACGCCCGGTGGGACTCGCACGGCCGCACGCGGGTGCTCAACGGCGTCTGCACGCACCCCGCCGTCGAACTCGCCCTGCGCCAGCAGGCCGCCGCGCTCGACGAGTTGCTGGGGTCGCTGGACACCCGCGCGGGCAGCGAGCCGCAGTGGAGGCCGTTGCAGGACCTGCCCGCCCACGCGACCGCCGACGGCGTGCGCGCCGCGACCGCGGTGTCGGGGGGACCTGTCTACGAGTCGACCGACCTCAGGTTCCGCCTGGCCGACGACCGCATCCAGGAACTCCTGATGGGCGAACAGCTGTACGGCGATCCGGACCTCGCCATCCGCGAGCTGTACCAGAACGCCCTCGACGCCGCCCGCTACCGCGCGGCCCGCACCGCGTTCCTGCGGCACCGCGGCATCTCCCCCGCCCCGTGGTCGGGCCGCATCACGTTCACCCAGGGCGAGGAGGACGGGCGCGCCTACCTCGAGTGCACGGACAACGGCATCGGCATGGGCGAGCAGGAGCTGTGCGAGGTGTTCTCGCAGGCCGGCATGCGGTTCGCGGACCTGCCCGAATTCCTGGCGGAGCAGGCGGCGTGGCGGGCGGAGGGCATCCATCTGCACGCCAACAGCCGCTTCGGCATCGGGGTGCTGAGCTACTTCATGATCGCGGACGATATCCGGGTCACGACCTGCCGGCTGGACCGGGAGGGCCACCCCGGCGACCGGCTCCAGGTCGATATCGCGGGCCCCGGCGCGCTGTTCCGCATCCGGCGGCTCGGCCGCGGGCACGACGCGGGCACGACGGTGCGCCTGTACCTCCGCTCACCCGAGCGTGCCCCCTCGTGCGTCCGCCTGCTGCGGCGCCTGCTGTGGCTCTCGGAGTTCACCGTCACGGCCACCGACGGGGCCGAGACGCAGCGCTGGCGGCCCGGCGTGCTGTCGCCCGCGGCGCCGCTGGACGAGCACTTCCCCGGTTCCCCGGGGGGCGGCGGAGAGATCAGGACCCTCGCCAGCGCCCGCCCGCAGGTGTGGTGGTGCGGCCGGGGCGGCGGCATCCTGGCCGACGGCCTGTGGGCCGGTGCGCCGCTGTTCGGCGCGGTGGTCAATCTCGAAGGTCCGCACGTTCCCCGGCTGAGCGTGGACCGCAACCAGATGCTGGAGCACGACCGGGGCCACGTCGGCCGCCTGCTGCGGGAGCAGATCCCGGCACTGCTCGCGCCCGGGGCGGGCATCCTCGACCACGAGTGGGCGTCCATCCTGGCGCTTCAGGACCCGCGGCTCGCGGACGAGGTGTTCGCGCGGGCCGTCGCGGCGGGCTTCTCCCCCTGGACGGTCGGCGGGCAGGACGTGGACGCGGCAGCCGTGGGCTGCTTCCAGGGCGATGCCACGCGTTTCTCCCGCGATCAGCCGCTGCTCCAGCGGGTGCTGTTCAGCGTCCCTTTCGAGCACGTCCCGCAGTGGCGCGCCCTGGCGTGGATCAAGGCGGGAGCCTTCCCCGGGGTGACCGTGACCGAGCCGGAGACGGTGGCGCTGGCCCGGCCCAGTGACACCGTGCTGCTCAGCCTGCGGGGGCGCCTGGGCGCCGAGCAACTCCTGGCGGACAGCCGCTGGATCGTGCCGGAATGGCTGCCAGGCGACGCGCCCGTGCCCCTCGGCCACATCCTCAGGGCCGCGCGCGACACCGGCCGCACGCCGGCCGACGTCGCCGACCGCCTCACCCACCTCGGCTACTCCCTCCCCCCGCGCCTCCCGGCCCTGGACGAGATCCGCGACGACGATCTCCCCCTGCTGAGCCGGAGCGCCAACGAGCGACAGCCGTGGCTCACCCCGGCCGAAACGGTGCCCCCGGGCCACCTCATGTTCGTGGCACGGGAGACCGGCCGCACACCCGCCGACATCGCCGACCGCCTCACCCACCTCGGCCACACCCTCCCCGCGGGCCCCCCGCTCCCCGTCACCCCCCACCCCGACGACATCACCCTTCTCAGCCGCAATGCCGACATGCTGGACCCGTGGCTCGACCCGGCCGAACCAGTGCCTGCGGGCCACCTCCTGTACGCGGCACGGGAGACCGGCCGCACACCCGCCGACATCGCCGACCGCCTCACCCACCTCGGCCACACCCTCCCCACGGGCCCCCCGCTCCCCGACACCCCCCACCCCGAGGACGCCACCCTCCTCAGCATCGACCTCGACGCGCAGTCCCCGTGGCTCGACCCGGCCAAGCCCGTGCCGGCCGGCCACGTGCACGCGGCGGCGGACGCGACCGGCCGCACGCCGGAAGACGTGGTCGCGCGCCTCGCCGCGTACGGCTACGCGGTGCCGCCCCGCCAGGCCGGGCCCGACGACCTGCCGCTGCTGAGCGAAGACCTCGACGGGGCCCCGCGCTGGTGGAGCCCCGAACGGCCCGTCCCGCTCGGCCACATCCTGCGGGCCGCCGAGCAGACCCTGCGCACGCCGCAGGAGACCGCGGCGCGCCTCGTCACGCTCGGCCACCGCGTGCCCGCCCCGCAGGTCATGGCCGAGCCGCCGGTCCACGGCGACACCCACCTCCTGAGCGTCAACGCCGACGGCAGGCGTCCCTGGCTCGCGGCCGAGGAGCCGGTCACGCCCGGTCACGTGCTGCGGGCGGCGCAGCAGACGGCCCGCACCCCGGCCGAGGTGGCCGCCCGCCTCGTCGTGCTCGGGCACGCCATCGCCGAGGGCACGGTCCTGCCCGATGAGGTCAGGCCCGACGACGTGCGCGTCCTCAGCGCCGACCTCGACGGGCAGTTCCCGTGGCTGGCAGCCGGGAAGCCGGTGCCGGCGGGTCACATCCTGCGCGCCGCGGCACGGACCGGCCGCACGCCGGCCGAGGTGGCGGGCCGGCTCGCGGAGCTCGGGCTCCCGCTTCCGCCGGGCGTGCGGTTCGGTCCGGCCCGCTGAGCACTACGCGGGGCTCCTGGGCTCGCCGGGGGCCGGAGGGTCGCGTTCCTCCGCGGCACCGCTCAGTTCGAGGACGCGGCGTTCGCGCAGCCCTTCCTCCGCCGTGTGCTCGACGCGGCTCATCGCCAGCCTGAGCAGCGGCGGTGCCATGAGGGAGGTGAGGACCGCGACGAGCACGATGATGCTGTACATCTCGACGGTCAGCAGCCCGAGTCTGACGCCGATCATCGCGATGATCACTTCGATGACGCCCCGCGCGTTCATCCCGGCGCCCAGGGCCAGCGCCTCCCACCGGGTGACGCCGCTGAACAGGCCGCCGAGGAACGCGCCGAGGAACTTGCCCGCGACGGCCACCCCGACCACCGCCAGCGCCCACAGCGCGATATCGGGATCGCCGAGCGCGGTGAGGTCCATCCGCAGCCCCGCCGTGGCGAAGAAGAGCGGGGCGAGCACGGTGACGACCGTCGTATTCAGCGGTTCGAGGGCGCGCATGTCGACGCCCTTGACGGCCCCGATGAGCACGCCGCACAGGAACGCCCCGAAGACCGCTTCGAGTTCGAGGGCCTGCGTGCCCGCGGCCGACAGCACCACCAGCACGACCGCCGTGACCACCGGCATCCCGCGCACCCCGGAGCGCAGAGCCGCGTTCATCACCCACCGGACGACGAACCGGCCCACCGTCAGCACGATCAGCAGGACCAGAGCCAGGTGCGACAGGGAGGTCAGCACGTCGCCGCCGGTCAGCCCGGCGGTGGTGGCCATCGCGGCGACCAGCGAGACGAGTACCCAGCCGACGGCGTCGTCGACGGTCCCGGCCACCAGGATCATCTGCCCGATGTTGCGGTGGATCAGCCGCATGTCCATCAGGGTCCTGGCGATCACCGGGATCGCGCTGACGCACATCGCGACGCCCACGAAGCAGGCGAAGACCGTCTGGTCGGCGCCGTCCGCCCGCAGCCGGTCGGGCAGCAGCAGGCCGATCCAGATGCCGAACGCGAGCGGCAGCACGAGCCCGGCGATGCTCACCCCGGCCGCCCTGGAGCCCTGCCTGCGGACCAGCTTGAGGTCGACGTGCATGCCGGTGAAGCCGACGAGCAGGATCACGCCGAGCTGCCCGAGCGCGTCGAGCAGGTGCATCTGGCCCGGCTCCTGCGGGAACAGCCACGTGCCCACGCCGGGCAGGAGCTGCGCCAGCAGGGAGGGGCCGAGCAGAACGCCGGCCGACAGCTCGCCGACGATGGCCGGCATGCCGAGCCGGACGGCCAGGCGGCCGAGGAGGATCGCCGCGAGCAGCAGTATGCCTATCTGGAGGAGGAGGACGAGGAGTTCGTGGTGTGCGATCGGGGCTACCACGGAGGTGGCCGGCGTCATGGAACGTCCTTTCGCCGCGGAATGGGCGCGCACGGGGGCGGGCGCAGGGAAAGGGAGGGACAACAATGGCCCACGTGCCCAAATCCGGGCACGCAGGCCATTGTTGCCGTCGGCAAAAGCGCCGATCAATCTTTATCAGGTTATATTCACGCAGTTTCCGAGGCGTAAGGGCGCGCGGTATTCACCACCGGTCTCACCGCTTTTCCTCCGGTCGCGTCCTGGCGTCCCGCCCCGCCGGGTGCCGGGGCGGCGGGCGCCGGTCGTCCGGCGGGGGCGCGGGGGCGACGACCCCAGCGCCGGGCGCGCCGGGCGCGCCCGGCGCGTCCTGCGGCGGGCGGGGCAGCAGCGGGCCGGCCATCATCGACGTGAGCAGCGCCATCACGACCATCATCGTGAAGATCTGGTCATCCAGAATGCCCAGCTCCATGCCGACCTTGA
Source organism: Streptomyces johnsoniae (assembly GCF_031845565.1). Classification (NCBI taxonomy): domain Bacteria; kingdom Bacillati; phylum Actinomycetota; class Actinomycetes; order Kitasatosporales; family Streptomycetaceae; genus Streptomyces; species Streptomyces johnsoniae. Next base: position 663,630 of record NZ_JAVREV010000001.1, read on the forward strand.
GGATCACCAGCTCGGTGAGACCGCGCGTGTTCATCAGCACGGCGACCTGCCGCGTCTCGCTCCAGCTGCACCCGGCGAGCCGCGCCGGAACGCCCGCACCGAGGAACTTCCCCACGCACGCGACGCCGATGATCGCCAGCAGTTCGAGCGCGCCGTCCGCGCCCAGCGCGCCGAGGTCGACGGACAGGCCGGTAACGACGAAGAACACCGGCAGCAGCAGCCCGCCGGTCCTGCGCAACGGCTCCCGCACCTGCCGCGCCAGCACGTCCCGCGGCGTCCGCGGCGTCACCAGACCGAACGCGAACGCTCCGAAGATCGCGTCGATCCCGATCCACGAGGTCGCCCAGCCGCTGAGCAGGAGGCCGGAGAACAGCACGGTCAGCACCGCGGCCCCCGACCGCCCGGGGCCGAGCGCCCCGGCCAGCCACCGGGCGAGCAACGGCCGTACGACGAAGGCGAGCAGCCCCATGAACGCCGCGAGGCACGCCAGCATCGACAGGTAGCCGCTCGGTCCGCTCGCGGTGACGACCGCCGTCACCACGGCGAGCAGCGCCCAGGCCAGCGCGTCGGCGACCGCGGCGCACGCCATGACCAACGCGCCCACCGGCGTGGACTGGAGCCCGTTCTCCACCAGGATGCGCGCCAGCACGGGGAAGGCCGTGATCGCCAGCGCGGTGCCGAGGAACAGCAGGAACGACAGCCGCGGCACCGTTGCGCCGTCCACCTCGCTGTGCCGCGAGTACAGCACGGCGGCCAGGCCGAGGCCCAGGGCGAACGGGACCGCCATCGACCCCAGGGAGACGGCGACGACCGTGCCGCGGCGTCTGCGCAGCGAGCCGCCCTCCATCTCCCAGCCGACCAGGAACATGAAGATCAGCAGGCCGACTTCGGCGATGGCGAGCAGCTGCTCGCGCGCCGCCTCGGGGAAGAGCAGCTGCGGCAGATCGCCCGGCAGCAGGCCCAGCACGCTGGGGCCGAGCACGATGCCCGCCGTGATCTCCGCGATGACGACGGGCTGGCGCAGCCTGCGCATCTGCCTGGCGAGGAGCGAGCCGACGATGAGCACGAGGGCGACATCGGCCATGACGATGGCGACCGGGAAATCGGATGAGTGCGTCAACACGTGTTCCGCCTATCGGACAGGGACAGGTGAACTGATCAACGCCGGTTCGCCCATGGCCGTCACGATCGCTACTTGACGAACAGCCAAGGATCGATAGATAGCTTCTCCTGACCCCTCATTACCGTCGGATGAGAAAGGAGGGCCACCCGATGACCGAACATGCTTCAGCCGGGAAACGCCCTACCGGGCTGCGCCACTGGCTGCTCCGCGGGCTGACCACGCTCGGGGTCATGGCCACCGGGTACGCCCCGCGCGAGTGGTGGGACGAGCCGGGCGACGCGTGGTGGGAGCGGGGCGACATCGAGCAACTGCCGTCCTGGCCGGCGGAGCCCACGGCGCCCGAACCCGAACCCGCCCCCGCCCCCGAACCCGACCCCAGGCATGCGTTCATCCCCGTCTGGCACCCGGAGCGCTGAGCCGCCTCATCCCGCCGCGGCGGCCGGCGGGCGCAGCAGCGCCAGCGGCTCGGGCGGGGTGCGGCCGGTGTGCAGGACGCCCAGCCGCTGGGTGGCGCGGGTGAGCGCCACGTACAGGTCGTTGAGCCCGCGCGGCGACGCGGCGGCGATGCCGTCGGGGTCGGCGACCAGGACGGAGTCGAACTCAAGGCCCTTCGCGCGGCCGACGTCCAGCACGTCCACCCGGTCCGCCAGCCCGGCCGCCGCGGCCCCCGCGGCGAGGGCGGGCACCAGCGCCGCGGGCGCCAGGACGGCGACCCGGCCCTCGGGCGAGCCCGCGCACTCGCGCGCGGCCCGGCGCACGGCCGCCGCGACCAGCTCCTCCCGCGGCACGGCGAGCCGCCACGGCTCGGCCGGGGTGTCGCGCACCGCGCGCGGCGGTCTGGCCGCGGGGTCGATGCGGTGCAGCACCGCGGCGGCGACGGCCGCGATCCGGGCGGGGAGGCGGTAGTTCACGGTCAGCTCGGCCCGCCGGAACCGGCTGCCGACGTGCGGCCCGAGCACGTCCGCCCAGGAGCCGCGGGACCCGCCGGGCGCGCCGGTCTGCGCGATATCGCCGACCACGGTCATGGAACGGGCCGGGCAGCGGCGCATCAGCACCCGCCAGGCCATCGCGGACAGCTCCTGCGCCTCGTCGACGACCACGTGCCCGAACGCCCAGGTGCGGTCGGCGGCGGCGCGCTCCGCGGCGTCGCGCGTGTCCCGTTCCGCCTGCCGCTCGGCCAGCCGTTCCGCGTCGATCAGGTCGAAGGCGGCGAGCTGTTCTGCCTCCTCGCCGTCGTCGAAGTCGGTCGTGCGCGAGCCGTAGGCGATGTCCAGCGCCTCCCCGGCCAGCGCGAGCCGCTCCGCACGCTCCGCTGCCGCCTCCTCCTCGGCCGCGCGCAGCACGGCCGGATCGTCCCCGAGCAGCTCCGCGGCCTCGTCGAGGAGCGGCACGTCGGCCACCGACCAGCCGAGGCGGTCCAGGGGGCGCAGCAGCCCCGCGCGTTCCTCCGCGGTGAGGCCGGGCGCCGCGGCGGCCAGCCGTTCCGGCGAGACGTACAGCTCCCGCAGCAGCCGCTGCGGCGTGAGCCGCGGCCACAGCGCGTCGAGCGCGGCCGACACCTCGGGGGACGCGGCCAGGTCCGCCGCGATGATCTCCAGGTCCTCCGCGGTCAGCAGACTGCTGCCGTCCAGCACGTCCTGGCCGAACTGCGCGGCCACGCCGCGGGCCAGCGCGGCCAGGGCCAGCTCTCGGAAGACGGCCGCCGCCTGGTTGTGCGGCAGTCCGCTCTCCCTGGCCACCCGGCGCGCCTCGGCGCAGTCGCCCGGGTCCAGGCGCGCGGTGCCCTCGTCGTAGACGATGTCGAACGGGGCGTCCGGCACCTCCTGCCGGTCGCGCACGGCGGCGGCCAGCACGTCGGCCATCGCCGCCCGCCCCTTCACCTCGGCCGCCGCGGGCGCCTCCGGGCGCCGGGCGCGCACGCCGGGGTACAGCTCCCCGACCGTGGCGAGCAGCACCCCGCTCTCGCCCAGCGAGGGCAGGACGTCGCCGATGTAGCGCAGGAACGTGGTGTTCGGGCCGACGATCAGCACGCCGCTCCTGGCGAGCCGTTCGCGCTGCGTGTAGAGCAGGTACGCGGCGCGGTGCAGCGCCACCGCCGTCTTCCCCGTGCCGGGTCCGCCCTGGACGACGAGGACCCCGGTGTGGGGGGAGCGGATGATGTCGTCCTGCTCCTTCTGGATCGTGGCGACGATGTCGCTCATGCGGCCGGTCCTGGCCGCGTCGACCGCGGCCAGCAGCGCCGCGTCCCCGGCGGGCTCCGCGAGCCCGTCGAACTCCTCGTCCAGCACGCCGGTCACGCGCCGGCCGCTGGTCCTGATGTGCCGGCGCCGCCGCACGCCCTCGGTGGAGCGGGCGGTGGCGGCGTAGAACGGCCGGGCCGCCGGGGCGCGCCAGTCGATGAGCAGCGGCTCGAAGTCGGCGCTGCCGTCGAGGATGCCCATGCGCCCGACGTAGCGCCGTTCGTCGTCGTCCATGTCGAGCCGGCCGAAGCACAGCCCGTTCTCCACGGCGTCGAGCCGGGCCGCGCGCCGGGCCAGTTCGTCCGCGGCGACGTCCCGTTCCGCCAGGCCCTGGTGACCGAGCCCGGTGGCCGCGAGCACCCCTTCGAGCCGCGCGCCGGCCTCGGCGCGCAACTCGTCCAGACGCCCGTAGAGCCTGGTCAGATACGCCTGTTCGCCGGTCAGGTCACCGGCCCGCCCGCCTGTTGACACGCAACTCCTCTATTCGCTAAGATGTATTCTGCGAGCAGACTTTTATCTTCAGATACAACGCCTGCCAAATCCAGCAATCTAGCGCGGTCTTCACCTCGTCGCAAACAGCGACGGGGTTTTTCTGTGCGCGCCGCGTGGGCGCCCCGCCTAGGTCCTGTCCTGTCGATCTTGTCGGATCAGCCCGCGGCTCCCCCAGACTCCGTCCGGGAGGTGCCCCCAGATGCGGTGCATCGCAAGGCACCGGATCGCAGCTCATACTTGGCCGTATTCGCGC